>NZ_BCQV01000029.1 GCF_001552255.1 Alicyclobacillus shizuokensis NBRC 103103 | reverse complement strand
TTCCAGGTGCTTTTTGTATCTCCAGTCTACGGAATTCAGATTTGCGGCATGAAACTTAACGTGGATGGTGGAACTCACCGCGCAGGCATCGGGCCGAGTGCTGACGACTCGATTTTAAAGCCAAGATCTGCAATCATCTTCCAGTCCGCTTCTGGGGTTTGGCCCTCGGTCGTCAAATAATCGCCGACGAATATCGAATTGGCCGCGTACAGGCCAAGTGGTTGCAGCGACCGCAGATTGACTTCGCGACCGCCGGCGATGCGAATCTCTTTAGCGGGATTGACAAACCTCATCATGGCCAGGATCTTCAAACACTCGCGGGGCGTTAGCACGGCGGTGCCGCCAAGTGGAGTCCCTTCGATAGGATTGAGGAAGTTACAGGGGATGGAATCGGCATCGAGCGCTTTGAGGGCAAACGCAATCTCTACTCGCTCTTCATCACTTTCGCCCATGCCGAAGATGGCACCGGAACATGGGGACATGCCGGACTGTTTACTCAACTCAACAGTGGCGACTCGGTCGTCATACGTGTGCGTCGTGCAGATGTTTCCATAGTGGTGGCGACTCGTGTTTAGATTGTGGTTATAACGGTGTACCCCTGCCTTCACGAGCCGCTCTGCTTGTTCCGGTGTGAGCAAGCCGAGGCAACAGCAGATTTTGAGATCGGTCGTGCGTCGAATCTCCTCTACCGCAGCTGCAACTTCTTCGATCTCGCGATTTGACGGTCGACGGCCGGACATCACAATGCAATAGGTCCCTGCCTTGCGGGACTTCGCCTCGGCGGCCCTGGCTACCAGCGTCTCTCGCGAGAGCAGCGGGTACTTCGCGACAGGCGCCTGCGAGACGATGGACTGGGAACAGTAGGCGCAGTCTTCCGGGCAAAGCCCCGACTTGGCGTTGACAATCATGTTCAACTTGACCCGATTCCCATAGTAGTGATACCGAATTCGATAGGCCGCATCGAGCAATGTGAGGATCTCATGGTCTTTCACTGTGAGCATCGCCAGTGCTTCCTCGCGCGTGACGTCGTATCCCGCAATCACCTTTTCGGCGAGCTCATGCCAAATGGTGTTGCTCGTGATAGTTGTCATCCTTCCGCCTCCTGTGAAAGTATCGTCCAGACCCGCCCCACGGTGATTGTCTGCCTCACTGTACGACTCACTCCTCTGTATGACGCATGTTGTAAACCAAAATCATAATTAAAGTTTACAATAAGCCCGAGGGAATTGTCACGGAAACGGAATTTATACAAATCGCAAACGTCCCCTGCGCGCCCCGCTCTTTCCGCCATCTCGGGGCTCTGTTAAGATCGGGCTAGCATGCGAGTCCGGAGGCCAGATGCATGGAGCCCGTGACGAAGGTGCCCATCGCAGCGGGGGAACACGACGATTGCCGAGGGTCAGGAGCGTTGTGAGCAACAATGTGTCCATGTGTCTGGATGGAATCATCGAGAGCAAGGGGGGGCAACATGAGAGTCGCAGCCGTTCACCTGCGCCGCCTGCGCTTACCCATGCAGGAGCCGTTCGAGACGTCGTTCGGCGTCGAAACGGACAAGGATGTCATCATCGTCCAGCTCGAAACCGATAGCGGGGCCGTCGGCTACGCGGAATGTGTGGCCATGGCCGCGCCTCTTTATTCCGACGAGACCACCGGCACGGCCTGGCACGTATTGACCGAGTTTTTCATCCCGTATCTGTTCCGGGTGCCTCAACTGATGGATTTCTCCAGCGTGGAGGACCTGCACCAGATCCGCCGCCACTTTGCCCACTTCAAAGGCAACCAGATGGCCAAGGCCGCGCTGGAGATGGCCCTGTGGGACGCGTTCGCTGCCGACACTGGTAGGCCTCTGACCGACCTGCTCGGGGGCGACAAAGGGGCCATCCCGGTCGGGATTAGCGTCGGCATTCAGCCGAGCATAGATGCGCTGCTGAAGAAGGTGGAAGGATACCTTGAGCAGGGCTTCCAACGTATCAAGGTGAAGATCAAGCCTGGGTACGATTACCATCCGCTGTCCGCCCTGCGCCGCGAGTTCGGCGACATCCCGCTGATGGCCGACGCCAACAGCGCCTACACCCTGGCGGCTGTGGACACGTTCCAGCGCCTGGACAGTCTTGGCCTGACGATGATAGAGCAGCCGCTGGCCCACGACGACCTGGTTGACCACGCCGCGCTGCAGCGACAGTTGGCGACCCCCATTTGTCTGGACGAGAGCATCCACCACGCGGAGGACGCGCGCAAGGCGATTGAACTTGGCGCCTGCCGTATCATCAACCTGAAGCTCGGGCGCGTCGGCGGGTTTGGCGAGGCGCTGGCGATTCACCAATTGTGCCAAGCGCATGGCATCCCGCTCTGGTGCGGCGGCATGTTGGAGACCGGCATCGGACGCCTGCACAACATCGCCGTCACCGCCCTACCCGGCTTCACGCTGCCGGGGGATACCGCCCCAAGTGCCCGGTACTTTGCCGAGGACATTGTCGATCCGCCCGTCACCTTTGCCCGTCCGGGTTTTTTGGCGGTGGAGCGGCTGGCCGGAGTGGGCGCGCGCGTGCGGACGGATCGGCTGGAAAAGTGGACAGTGGAGGAGGCGCACCTGACGAGGCAGGGCCGCGCGGAATGATGGGCCGGGGGCGCGGTGGCACCCCCAGACATAATTTCCGCCTGTTGGGGGAACACTGCTGAGGAGTGAACCGGTGGCGCGTAGAATGGGGGAATGGGCGTGAAGCTGGACATCGTGGATGCCTTGTTGGCGTTTTTCATTGGTGAAGAGATCGACACGGGACGATCTTCGATGTACTTCGAGGCCGTCCCCCGGCGCCCAGCGCAGCGGCGGCGAGTGTCCGTGTCCCCGCGCCATAGACACAACAGGGCGTGGGACGAGCGGGATATCTGACCTCGTGCGCATGGCCACCGGCCGTCGGAGGTGTACATCGATGCGTTTCGCTATCGTCGGAGAGCGCCTCAGTCCGCGCCAGCGCTGGCTGGCCGACGGGCTGGACAGAACGCTTCAGCAGAGAGGCCACACCCGGGTGGAGCCGGGGGACGAGGACCTGCGGCTGGTGCTCAACTTTGCCGATTCGGACCACCCGCGTCCTTACCGGCGCAAGGCGCAGGCCACCTACGTGGTCACCGTGGCGCAGCTGGACGAGCGTCCGGAGAGCATCCTGCGCGCGGGCTATCCTATTCTGGTGCGGTCCCTGTCCAATCTGCTGATTTTGCTGGTCAACGCACCAGACGACTTTGACACCTACTTTGTGACCTTGGAGCAAGGATTTTATCGCGTGCCCCACAAGGGACACGACGAAGACTACTTCGCGCGCGTGTATCAGCGCCTGGAGCCGCTGGCCACTTCCAACCTCATCATCAACAACGACTTCCACACCGATTTACCCGAAGAACTCTGGGAAGGCGACGACATCACCCGGCAGGTCAGCCGTGCGGCGAAGCAGATTGAGGCGATGGACCTGTGGCCGGCCCCGTTTCCGATTCAAGAGATTTTGCCGCCCGAGGACTTGCGCCATGTTAGGCACCTGTACGGCATCGGCGGGCTCAGCTACGGCAACCTGAGCGCCAGAAAGGACAGGCGGCGCTTTTGGATGAGCGCCAGCGGGGTCAACAAGGCCAACCTGCGGACGGTAGGGAAGGACATCCTGCTCGTCAAGCAGTTTGACGAGCGGCGCAAGGCGATGCAGTTGAGCGTACCGCCGCACGTGACACCGAGACGGGTGTCGGTGGATGCCATAGAGCATTGGATGATCTACACCGAGCACCCGAACGTCGGCGCCATCGTGCACATCCACGCCTGGATAGAGGGCATCCCGTCGACGCAGATCAACTACCCGTGCGGCACGGTGGAATTGGCGCGCGCAGTGGCCGACGAGGTGCGTCGCGCAAAGGACCCCACGCGCGCCATCATCGGACTCAAGAACCACGGCATGACCATCACCGGGCCCGACTTGGACGACATCTTCGAGCGGATCGACGGCAAGGTGATCCCGCAGGTGCCCATGGCGTAGGATGCGGCGCGGTTGCGTATGCGGCGCAGACCCACACCCGCTGTCAGCGATGGGGTGTGGAATCGCGTTGCCGATCCGTTTGTTCCAAGACGAGCTTGTCCCAGTCGCGAATGGTGAGTCGGTAGTAAGCCTCCATCAGTCGCGGAAACATGTGGGAAATCCGCGCCGCTGGGGCGAAACGACGCGGGATGGTGACGTCCGTGCGCCTTTTCTGGATGGCGCGCACGATTTGGCGCGCAGCGGCCTCTGGGCGTAGCACTGGCACACCGGGAGGGACGCGGTACATCCCGCTGTGAATGTGCCCTTCAATCAGCGGTGTCAGGACGGGCCCGGGCGAAAGGATGCCGACATGAATGCCCTGGGGCCGCAGCTCCTGCCGCAGGGCCAACGCGAATCCGCGCAGGGCGTGTTTACTGGCCGCGTAGGCGGTGAAAAACGCGGGCGTACACTGCACCGAGAGCGATGAGACGTAGTAGATGCAGCGCACCTGGCTGCGCCGGATGAGTGGCAGGAGGGCCTGGGTCGTTCTCACCGCGCCCCAATAGTTGATCTCCATGGCCTGTTTCGCCTCTTCCACGTCGAGCGACTCTGCGGGAGCGAGGGAAAACACGGCGGCCGCGTAGACGAGGATGTCCACCCTCCCGTATGTTTGCGCCAGCCACCGCGCAAGCCCGGTGACCTCTGGGGCCTCGGTGCAATCGGCGGCATAGACCCCCGTTTTTCTACCTGTGCGGCGCTCAATCTCGACCGCCGCCTCCTCCAGCGCCGGTTTGCCGCGGGCCACCAGCACCACATGGGCGCCTTGTTCTGCCAGTTGCGCCGTCACCGCTCGGCCGATGCCGCCGGATCCACCGATGATGACGACGATGGGTGACTCTGTCTGCGCTCGCATAGACCGTCCTCCTGATTACGGAATTGCTACCAGTATATCCGTAGGCGAAACGGATGAACCCCAGCGGCCGCATGCGCGGGCAGGGCCTGGGATACGCTAGGTATCGTCAATCCTGAGCCCACCGCGAGAGGGAGACACGCGCAGCATGAAGCACGGGCTGATTCGCATCGCCGCTTGCCTCGTTCGACTGTACTACCGGGTGTTCTATCGCGTCCATATTGTCGGCCGGCACCGGCTCTGGCGGCTGAAGCAAGGCCCGCTGCTGGTGGCCGGCAATCATGTCTCCATGAACGATCCGGTTCTGCTCTCGGCCTTCCTCAGCCCCTCGATTCGCTTCATGGCGAAGGAGGAGCTGTTCCGCGTACCGGGAGTCTCGTGGCTCATCCGGCGCATGGGCGCGTTTCCGGTCAATCGACGAGGCGTCGGTATCGGCGCCATCCGTACCGGATTGCGGATTTTGGAGCAGCAAGGTGTGGTCGGCATCTTTCCGGAAGGGACGCGTAACCGCGCACAAGGTCTCCTGCCCGCCAAGCCGGGTGTTGGATTTCTGGCGGTGCGCACGGGCAGCGTCATCCTGCCTGTGGCCATCACCCTGCGCCCGCGCCGGGTCTTCCGGCGCAACTATATCCTCATCGGTCGGCCGATTGTGGTGGAACCCAATGCATGGGCGGATTCCCGGGCTCTGTCTCGGCAGGTCATGGCGGCCGTGGACGACCTGCTGGCCCGCGTGCCAACACCTGACAGAGCATGGGGCAGGGGGATTCACGCCCGACCTGCGCCCACGTTGTCGGCACCCCTGCAGGAGGAGTCGGACGGCCAGTACGAGACGGGAGCACCAGATGGGAGCGGTTGATTGGCATCCGGATCGACGGAGGTTTACGTTCGCTTCAGGAGGGGGTGTGACAGCTCCGGGGCTGATGGCTTGATGAAGCGCATCGGCTTGTCCGCGAGACGGATGCGCAGGGTCTGGATGGCCAGGGGTTCGCCATCGACGTGCGCGTAGGTGTCGGCCGGAAACTCCACATCAATCGTTTGGCCGCGCAGGGCGGTGACGACGTCGGTGCGGCGGATATGCTGGCCGCTGTACACCAGCGGAAACAGGCGCAGGAACTTCACCTTGTCCAGCTTGGAGACCACACAGATGTTCAGTACGCCGTCGTTGAAGCGGGCGTTCGGGAACAGCTTCATGCCGCCCGCGTAGTAGGGGCAATTGCCGACAACCAGCATCCATACATCCGTAATTCGTAGGCTTTCACCATCAATGCGCAGCTGGACTTCAGTCGGCGCGAAGGTGGTCAGAATGCGCAGCGCGCTGTACGCGTAGCCCAAGGGGCCGAGGTGCTTGACGGCGCTGTGACGGTTGATGTAATCGGCGACAATCGCATCGAAGCCCATGCCGGCGGCGATGATGAAGTGGCGATGGTTAAGTGTCGCCACATCGACTTCCACTTCGCTCGGGTGATTGAGCATGTTCAGCAGACGCCGGGTGGATTTGGGCAAACCCAGGGCGCGCGCCAGGTCGTTGCCCGTCCCGCACGGGATGATACCGATGCGGACATTGCGGCCGAAGACGCCGTTGACCACTTCGTTCACGGTACCATCGCCGCCGACCACGACGATGCGCTCATAGCTGTTGGCGGCCTCGCGCGCGCGGGCCTCCGGCTGTCCGGGGGCCTCAGTGAAGACGACATCAAACGGAAATTTCGCCCCTTCGCGCAGCGCGCGGGCCATCACCCGCCAGCGCCGGAAGCCGCGGCCCCGACCAGCCGCTGGATTCACCAGGAACAGGGTGTTCATGGCCACATCCTCTCGTCCGACTTGTGCCTGTTGAGCAGGTTGTACATTCGCGCTTTAGCCGGCCGGATCCTGCATGTGAAACAGTCGGTAATAGTAATCAATCAGCTGCTGCGTCGGACCGCTCCAGTCCAGCTGCGAGACCAACTCCTGTGCGCGTTTCCGAACCGCCTGTCGGCGGCGCTGGTTGGTGAACAAATCCGTCAGGGTGGCGAGGATGGAATCTGGGCTCAGCGGATTGAACAACCAACCGGCCCGCCCGTGCTCAAGGACCTCGAGCGTCGCGGGACTCTCCGCGGCCATGATGGGCAATCCGCTTGCCATCGCCTCGTACAGCACCAGGCCGAGCGTCTCGGTGGTGGAGGGGAAGACGAATCCGTCCGCCGACGCGTAGGCTTGCGCCAGTTCGTCGCCGAACAGGTAGCCGGTGAAGGTGGTGTTGGTTCCCGCGAAAGTCTGCTCGAGCGCCGCACGGTGCGGGCCGTCCCCGACGATGGCCAGGTGGATGTTCGACATCTTGTCTAAGCAGGGGCGCAACCGTTCAATCCCCTTTTCCGCGGCCAAGCGTCCTACATACAACAGAATGCGGGTGTCGCGCACGCTTTTCGCGTCGGCCCCCGGCCGGCCCAGCAGCCGTCGACGCATCTCAAGGGACCGGTGATCCGGTGAAAAGCGGCGCAGGTCGACGCCTCTGTCCCAGAGGGCGAGGTTGCGAAATCCCCGGGCCCGCAGCTCCGCCATGGTCGCTTCGGAGGGGCAGAGGTTGATGGCCGCCCGATTGTGGATGGTGCGAAAACACCACCACAGCATCGGTTCCAACCAATGCAGCCGGTAATAGCGGGCATAGGCGGGGATGTGGGTGTGGTAGGAGGCAATCAACGGCACGCGCAACCGCCGTGAGTAGTAAATGGCGGCGAAACTGAGAAATCCGGGGTTGACCGAGTGGATTAAATCGGGCTGAAATTCGCGCAGGATACGCCCGACGCGCGGAAAGGGCCATGCAAATCGCTTCTCCGGATAGAGGTAAAAGCGAAAGGAAGGCACACCGATGACCCGTGCCGACGCGTACTGGGG
The DNA here is from genome assembly GCF_001552255.1 of Alicyclobacillus shizuokensis NBRC 103103. Classification (GTDB taxonomy): domain Bacteria; phylum Bacillota; class Bacilli; order Alicyclobacillales; family Alicyclobacillaceae; genus Alicyclobacillus_G; species Alicyclobacillus_G shizuokensis. Next base: position 49,758 of record NZ_BCQV01000029.1, on the reverse strand, counting down.
CGGCGCGCCTTCGGGCGCGAAGAGCAAAATCTCATGATCCTGATGGGCCAACTGGTCCAGTGTCGCGCACAATCGCGTGACCACCCCATCGGTCCCCGGCAGAAAGGTCTCCGAAAACACTGCAATCCGCATTCAGAATTCCTCCAAGACGTCGCCGTTCAAATGATCATTCTCTCCGCATGGGAATCGGCCTATACCGAACCTCAACCCGTCGCTCCTCGTCGCAAGTGGGTCGCCGGGCAAACCGTGCCGCCCATCCGTCGCTCCTGGCGCTCCTGGAATGGGACAGTCCCTGGAGCCGCTGGAAAAAACATAGTGCGAAGAGGGTGAAGGTCTGGTATAGATGAGCGTAAGATGAACCACGAAAGTGGGTGAACGTTTTGGCCTGGTGGATCTGGTTGGTCATCGCGTTCGGGATTGGCGTCATCGAGTTGGCCACGGTGACCTTCGTTCTCCTGTGGATGGCCATCGCCGCGTTTGTGACGTCCGTGGTCAGCCTGGTCGTGCCCGACGTGTGGATTCAGCTGCTCATCTTTGCGGTGGTCAGCGTGGGCCTGTACCTGGCCACGCGGCCGGTGGCGCAGAAGTGGCGGAAAAACCGGCGCTACCCGACGACGCGCTTGGAGGGGATGGTCGGGGAACGGGCGGTGGTCGTCAAAGGGGCCGCGCCTGGCCGCATGGCCACCGTCCGCGTCAGGGGCGAGCTATGGAGCGCCCAGAGTGACGCGGTGCTGGAACCGGGCAGTCAGGTGGTCGTCGTACGGGCGGAATCGAGCGTGCTGTTCGTCCAGCCGGCCGTGCAGGAACCGCCTGCGGGCGCCAAGTAAACGCTTGCCGGCGACAAGAAGTGAAAATTTCTGGGGGTTTGAGTCCGGAAAGGGGCAGGGAATGGTATGGTCGGTACGATAGTCGTCCTGATCTTGGTTGTGCTGGTGGTGCTGCTCATCGTGCGCGGCATCCGCATCATCCCGCAGCAGCGCCTGGCGATTGTGGAGCGCCTGGGCAAGTATCACGCGACCTTGCAGCCGGGCGTGAACCTGATTATCCCGTTTATCGACCGCGTGGTGCGCATGGTTGACCTGCGTACGCAGCAGGTCGTCGTGCCGCCGCAGATGGTGATCACGAAGGACAATGTGCAGATTCAGATTGACACGGTGTTTTTCTATACCATTATCGACGCGCGCACGGCGACTTACAACATCGCCAATGTGGTGCAAGCCATTCAGAACATCACCGCCGCCAACATTCGCCAGGTGGTCGGTCATATGGAGCTAGACGAGACGCTGGCTGGCCGTGACAAGATCAGCATGGCACTGCGCACCGCCCTCGACGAGGTGACCGAGTCGTGGGGCGTCCGCATCGACCGCGTTGAAGTGGTCGACATCAAACCGCCGGCGGAGATCCAGGATGCCATGGAGAAACAGATGAAGGCGGAACGCGAAAAGCGGGCGAACATCCTGCAGGCGGAAGGTGAGCGCCAGGCGGCGATTCTCAAGGCCGAGGGTGAAAAGCAGAGCGCCATCCTGCGCGCGGAAGGGCTGCGGGAGTCGCGAATTCGCGAGGCAGAGGGCGTGCGTGAAGCGCAGCGCCTGGAGGCGGAAGGGCGCGCTCAGGCCATTCGCTTGGTCGCGGAGGCGGAGCGCAACCGTATCGAGATGATTCGCCAGGCGCAATTGGACGCCAATGTGCTGACGTATCAGTCGTTTGAGGCACTGCAGGGGATGGCGAACGGATCGGCCACGACGCTGTTCATCCCATCGGAGGCTGTCGGCGTCCTGGGGGCGCTGGGTGCCTTGAAAACCGCGGCAAACAAAGGAGACGCAGGAAAAGACGCCGAGTGAGACACGGCGGCAATCGGTAAGCGCGCGTGGGCTGTCAGGACGGCGTCACGCATCGCGAACTTTCGACGGCAGACGACAAAAACACCCAGGCGAAACCGCTTGCCGCCTGGGTGTGCTCCCGGGGTGAACGGCCTAGTGTTGATTAGAGCTGCGGCAACGTAAGATCCCGTAGGGCGTCTTAGAAGTACGATATTCCGCCAGGATTGGAATTAGGATTAACTGAGTGAGTCGAATCAACGGACAATGTAGTAGAAAGAGCCGTAATTGTGATCGGGGCGATAGCCGATAGCGTCACTACTACGGAAACCAACGCCAATAGTTTTTTCATAGAACTGTCACCTCTTTTGCCCCCCGGGCCTCACATGAATCGAGAAATGTGTCGAACTTCCTTGTGGATGATTTTAGCTATCAGTCTGGATAATTGTCAATGTTGGTGTGAGATTTCTTCAAGATTGTTTTTCGGTTATGATAGGGATGTGATGGTTTGATGCGAGAAGGTGTAATTGATATCGCGTCAGGGGTGTGGCTGTGGAGACTTTTAGCTCGGAACGGACGATAGAGTTATTGGAAGAAGAGCGGAAGCGCGTAGCCCGAGATATCCACGACGGGCCGGCCCAAAGTCTGACAAATGTCACCATGCGACTCGAAGTTACCAAGCGGATGCTTGAAAGCGGACGCGTGGAGGAGTCAGTGCGTGAGATTGAGCGACTCCAGATGATGCTGCGAACGGCAATGAATGATGTGAGAAGACTCATCTTTGATCTAAGGCCAACGTTTTTAGAGCGGGGCGTTTCGGATGCCATTCAACTCTACGCGGAGAGGTTTTCCCAAATGTCCGGCTTGTCAATCGATGTGCAGTGTTCATGGGAAAATCCAAAACTGTCCCGGAGTGTGGCTGTGGCAATGTTTCGGGTCGTGCAGGAGGCTCTAAATAATATCCATAAGCACGCTAAAGCCTCTAAAGTCAAAATTGAATTGAAACGTGAAAACGGCCTGTACAGAGCGTTGGTCACAGACGACGGCGTGGGATTCGTGACAGACAAAACGTCAACGACTTCGTACGGTTTGCAGGGCATGAAAGAGAGGATGGAGTTAGTGGGTGGCCGCGTGACGGTGCAGTCCGAGCCCGGCCACGGAACGCAGGTCATCTGCGAGGTGGCCGATCGTAATGAGTAGCTGGTGGGAGATTGCGTACCGGCATTTCGCCATTGGAAATTATTACGCGGCCATAGACATTTGCCAAACACAAGCTGTTCACGCGAAAAATTCTGTTGCACGTGCCACGTTTCTAAACTCTACAGGAGCCGCTGTATCAAGACTGAAGAGTCTGCATGCAGCCAGGCCCTATTATGAAGAAGCCATCTCCCTTCTCGACCAATTCGCTGATGACGAAGGATACATCGGGATCAAGTTAAAAAGTACGGCGAACCTTGCTCATGCGTTGGGATATGAAGGACACGAGGATGTCGCCCTACGGGTTTGTCACTCGGTTCTGCAGCTTGTATCGGAAAAGATCCCGTATGAGTCGTCAGTGTTACTTAATTCTTACATTTACTCGTTGATCAGGGCAGAGTTATATGAGAAGGTCCTGATTGAAATACCCAGGGCACTGGACCTCGCTTCGAGGGTTCCTGATCTTGGATTGAGAAAGGTAGTTGAGGGTCTCCTATATTACAATGCCGGGTGCGCGTCCGAAGCATTGGAGGATTATGCGACGTCCCTGAACTATTATCTCAAGGCGGCTGATGTAGAGCCGCTGCCGGAGCCCTATCAAGGCATCGCACGTATGCACCTGTTTCTGGAACGTCCCATGGAGGCGATTCGCTATACGTCTGAACTTTATCGCAATGTTTGGGGCAACTCGATGGCGAATGAGAACGTCAAGTTGGCCGATAGCTTGTATCTCATAGGATTATTTGCACATTATGCTGGACAAACCGATTTGAGCAAAAGATGTGTTGAGAAGGCTGAAATTTACTTGGGCCAGGCTTGTTACTGGAATGAGTGGCTCAAGGTCCGCGATTTCGATTCTTGGGTCAGCCAGCGTGACATCGTCATTCCCGAAGACACCTTTGATTGGCCGCTCTGGCACCAGTTTCTGGATGAGTTGAGCCTCATCGATAGCTTCGAGACCATGTTCCCGAGGCTGTCCTATGTGCCGCGGTATGAGGCCAACCTGGCGGCACAGTTGTACGAGCGGATCGTGCCGGACGCAGCGTGGGATGATATACGGCGGTTGCAGGTGGCGGGACGGCTCGTGTACCTAGGGCTGACCGTCATGACATCGAACGACGAGGAAGCTGTCTCGATTCTCAGCGACCGCTCTTCCATTCCTGAGATTGGGCAGCTTGGTGTGCGCCTGCTTGAGGCGTATCCGCACAGCGAAAACTATCGCTATCTGATTCCGGCCTGCCGTAAAGGCGCGGACGTCTCGGGCTTGACCGACGAAGACCGGTTGATGGCGGAGTGTCTCGGCTTGTCGCTGGATTACGTGGAGCTCATGGAACTGTATGGACTATCCCATGACGAGGCCATGCAAGAATTGGAAGCCAGTCGCTACCATCTCTACGATCCGCGCGTGGTAGAATCTTTCCGCGCTCAGATGATGGTATAAGTGCTGGTATCGCATCCTTTCTCACAATCAACTGGCGAGATGGAACCTGAAGGAGGATGACATGAACTACCTGCTGCGACATCCACCCCTCCCACACACCCGTCAAGGGTCTACAGCCTCTGCGCCGGTTTTTTCGAAGGTCCGCGTGCGCGTTCACACTTTGATGACCCATCCGCTGTTTGATGTCGCCGTGAGGTCCCTGTTTTCCCAGCGACCGAACTTTGAATCCGGGAACTCGTTTCACGGCCTGGAAGACCTCCTGCATGGGCTGCGAGGCCCGGAAGACGAGTTGATGGATATCCTCATCACCGATATCACGCCAAACGCGCGTACGACGCCGCGGTTGATGGCCGAACTTCGACAATTGCGGCAGCAGTTGGCGGTCGTCCACCTGATTCCGGAGACCGACGACGCGGCGGTGATTGTGCAGGCGTTTCGCTGGGGCGCCGACGCATACCTGTTTCAAACGGCGCCGGTCGAAGTGCTGGAGCAGGCGGTGAACACGGTGCTGGAAGGGAAGGCGTACATCCAGACTCACCTGACCCCGTTGGTCTTGGCTGAGATTCGACGGCCGGATCAGGCCGTGTTCACAGCAGAAATTGACGTACCTTTGAATGAGCGGGAGCAGATGCTCCTGCAGCTGGCCACCGACGGACTGAACAACCGGGCGATTGCCGAAGTGTTTGGTGTGACGGAAAAGACGGTGCGTGGCATGTGGTCCACGTTGATCCGCAAGCTTGGTGTGAACGACCGCACGCAGGCGGTGCTCTGGTCCATCCGCTCCGGCTTCACACGCCTCCATTGAATTTCTTTACAGCAATTCCCGACAGGATTTTTGGCGCACGGTGTCGAACTGGTAAGGCGCGGCGGGTAAACGCTCGTGGTCTCGCGCGATGAATGGAGCCGGATTGCACCCGGTTGTCAATCATCCACGATTCTCGTCGAGTGATCTGACCCTTCTGCGAGGAGCGATGCCTGAGTGATTGAGATGCAGGACGTCTGGAAGCAATACCCGAATGGGACGATGGCGCTCAGCGGCATCACGATAAATATCAAGAAAGGTGAATTTGTCTATGTGGTCGGGCCCAGCGGCGCTGGGAAATCGACCTTCATCAAGCTGATGTACCGTGAGGAGCGGCCGACCAAGGGGCAGATCTTTGTGAACGGGTTTAACATCGAACGGCTGCGCCATCGGAAGATCCCTCTATTGAGGCGGCACATTGGTGTGGTGTTTCAGGACTTCAAGTTGTTGCCGAAGCTGACCGCGTACGAGAACGTGGCGTTTGCCTTGGAGGTGATTGGGGCCCCGCAGCGGCACATCCGCAGGCGCGTCCCGGAAGCCCTCGCGTGGGTCGGGCTGGAGGACAAGGCGGATGTGTTGCCCACCCAGCTTTCTGGCGGGGAGCAGCAGCGGGTGGCCGTGGCGCGGGCGCTCGTCAATAACCCCAGCGTCATCATCGCCGACGAGCCGACCGGCAATCTAGACCCCGACACTTCCTGGGGCATTATGAAGCTGTTTCAGCGCATTAATGACCGAGGTACCACCGTCGTGATGGCGACGCACAACCGGGACATTGTCAACACGATGCGCAAGCGTGTCATTGCCATTGAAGAAGGGCGGATCGCCCGAGACGAGCAAAAGGGACTGTACGAATATGAGGATTAGCAGCATTGGGCGGCACCTCCGCGAAGGCAGCAAGAGTCTCATCCGCAACGGCTGGATGTCGTTCGCATCCATCAGCGCTGTGGCCGTGACCCTGCTGATTCTGGGATCCACGTTGGTGCTGGCCATGAACGCGCAGCAGATGTCGAACTATGTCTCCGGGCAGTTGGAGATTTCGGTCTTTCTCAAGCCGCAGGTTTCGGACAGTGAGGGGGCGCAGACGGCCGCAGCTGTCAAACAGATTCACGGGGTGGAATCGGTCCACCTGGTGACCCACGAGGAAGGCTTCAAGCAGCTGCAGGACTCGTTGGGCAGCCAGTATAAGAACGTGCTCGATGGATTGCCGAAAAACCAGACCATACCCGTCAAGTTGGTGGTCAAGGCGCAAGACCCGCGGCAAACGGTGGCCATCAGCAACAAGATTCAAGGCATGCGCAACGTCGAGACGGTGCTCGACGGCAAATCGTATGTGGACAAGTTCTACCGTTTCATGGATACGGTGCGCAACATCGGGCTGGTGTTCGTGGTGGCCCTCATCCTGATGGCGATGTTCCTCATTTCCAACACCATCAAGATTGCCATCTTCAACCGCCGCCGTGAGATTGAAATCATGAAACTGGTGGGCGCTACAAACTGGTTTATTCGTTGGCCGTTCCTGGTGGAAGGGATGCTGATTGGCGCCATTGGGGCCGTGGTCCCGTTTGCCGCCATCTGGGTGGTCTACCGTCAGATCTTCTCCCATCTGAACGGCAGCTTCATCGCGCTGACGTTCCCCCTGCTGCAGCCGGGTGCGTTATTGGGAAAACTGGCGGTCATTATGTTTGGCATAGGACTCCTGATTGGCCTCTGGGGCGGCATCATGTCCATCCGCAAGTTCTTGCGCGTATGACAAGCAGGAGCGTGGGCAGTTGCATCGAATCACATGTGTAGGGTCCGTGGAAGCCAGCTTGCCGGATGGAAAAGGGAGTCTTCGTTGTGGGTGCCTATGATGGATGGCAAATCGTAAACGCTTTGTGGGACGGGGCGCGCATGTTGCTGGAAAACCCGCTCCTCTACCTGGGCACGGCTCTCATGTTTGCAGAGACGTATTGCACCAGTCGCCAGGAGCGTGGGTTTTTCGGCTTCCGCCTGACGCGTGCCTGGCGCTCTGTCGGGTTGCGCTGGGCATCCGCGTTCATCGCCGGGCTGATTGCCAGCGCCGTCAGCGTCGCGTTAGGCTTAACCTTAGACGTCTGGGGCGTTGGCGCGGTGGTGGTGCTGAGCATCCTGCTCGCCTGCATCCGTCTGCGCCTGTGCGCCAGCGCGTACGCCATTGCCATCCTCGTCGCCCTGAGTCGCGTGTTGCTCGTGCTGCCCGGTCCGTCCGGGCCGTTGTGGTTGCGTCGGACGTGGCTGCATTTGGCGCACCAACCGGTTGGCTCGTGGCTGGCAGCGGCTGCGCTGTGTTTGCTCCTGGAGGCGGGCCTGTTGCTTTCCGGGCGCTACCGCTCCGTCGCGCCTGCCTTCGTCCAGAGCAAAAGGGGGCGGGCGATTGGCGCGTGGACGAGCCAACTGGCCTTCGTCGTACCCGTGCTCTGGGTGGCTCCGGGCGGCCATCCGCTCATACATACACCGTGGCCTTGGCCGTTACTCGGCGGGCTGGGCGCAGCGGGGGCGACGCTGGCCGGTATACCTCTCGTGCTCGGGCAAAGCGGCCTGTATGCGGCACTCACACCGCAGAGGGCAGCGAGCATCCGAGCCGCCTATGACGCGGTTTGCGGCGTGTTGTTGGCTGCTGACGCGTGGGCTGTCGTCCACCTGGGTCCGACCTGGGCGTGGGCTGGCGTGGTGATTGCTCTGTTGGGTCAGGAGGCTGCCACTTGGCATGTGCACTGGCGAGAGCTTCTGGCCGATCCGCTCTACGCCCCGGTTCCGGACGGTGTCAAGTTGCTGGCTGTGGTACCCGGTTCCTTGGCCGACACCATGGGGCTGAAGCCGGGCGAGATCATCACGCACATCAATCAGGTTCCGGTTCAGACCAGCTACGACCTGCACTTCGCGCTCGACCAAAACCCGGCCTACGCGAAGCTGCAGGTCTATGACGCGCGTGGCGAGATGCGGCTGGTCGGGAAACCGGTGTTCAGTGGGGAGAGGGCCAAACTGGGGTTGATACTGGCCCCCGATGTCCCGGGGGTGCCCAGTTACCGGCGGCGCCGTGTCGGGCTGTTTCAAACGCTGTATCTGAAAGCCCGGATGTCCGGAAATTCGTACGAGAACGTATTTGTGGACGTCGACTCGGCGCCGCCTCACCAAACGTAAACGTGCGAGACGGGCATCGTTGGGTCCGTGCAGCCGTAACAGGCGTTCGTGATTTGGGCTCTGGAACAGAGAAAGAGAGGAGCGGATGTTTTTCCGGACGCTTGGCAAGGTCGGGCTGCAGCGCACATGGGGGTATCGGTGATGGATATTGCAACGCTGTTTGGTCTCGTTCTTGCCATTGGCAGCCTGATTTTGTCGTTTGTCGCGGACGGGGGCACTCTTTCCGCATTGGCGCAGGCGCCCGCCGCCCTGATTGTCTTCGGCGGCACCATCGGGGCCACCTTAACCTCCGTATCCCTGCGGCAATTCATGGGTGTGGGCAAACAACTGAAGATTGCCTTCTTTCAACGCCGTTCCAATCCCCTGCAGTTGATTGAGGAGTTGGCAGAGCTGGCCACCATCGCCAGGCGCGAGGGGATTCTGGCGTTGGACGAGCGGTTGGAAGACTTCGATGATGACTTCCTGCGGCGTGGGCTGCAGCTGGTGGTCGACGGGGTGGATCCAGAGCTCGTAAAGTCCATGCTGGAGACCGAGCTTGACTATGTGGAAGAACGGCACGCGGCTGCCGCAGGTCTGTTCGAAACCGCAGGCGGGTACGCCCCAACCATGGGCATCATCGGCACCGTGATGGGGTTGGTTCACGTCCTAAGCAGCTTGCAGAATGTCAACAAGCTGGGACCGGAAATTGCCACCGCGTTTACGGCCACACTCTACGGTGTCGCCAGTGCCAACATCCTCTGGCTTCCGATAGCCAGCAAACTGAGACGGCGGAGCGCGGAAGAGGCGCTTTTGCGCGAGATGACACTGGAAGGCATTCTCTCCATCCAAGCGGGTGAGAATCCCAATATCCTGCGGCAAAAACTGAAAGCGTTCCTGTCTCCGCACCAGAGGTCAGACAAGAGAGCGGACAAGGTGGGTGAGGTCGATGGCGAGACCGTCGAGGCGTAGCAGAAGGTCGTCCCATCGGCACGGAGGCCACGTGTCCAACGAGCGGTGGTTGATCACGTACTCGGACCTCATCACCCTGTTGATGATCTTTTTCGTCATCATGTACGCCATGTCGAAGGTGAACCAGGTCAAGTTCTACACATTGGAGCAATCCTTGGCGCAGGCCTTGCACCAGAGCCACGATATGCTGACCGGATCGGGCAAAAGCTCGCTCATTCAGTCGGCGAATCCAACCGACACGGGTCATCACCTGGTAGCACCGGCCAAGGCGACCACAACCTCGCACGGGTCTGTGGGCAGTCAGCAAGACCAAGCCCTCAATCAGCTGTACGAGCAGATTCGCGACTACATTCAATCGCATCACCTACAAAACATGGTGCTGGTTTTGAACACCGTGCGCGGGGTGCAGGTGACCTTTCCCGACGCCGTTCTGTTTCCGACCGGCAAGGCTACACTGACGCCGCACGCAAAGCGTACGTTGAAGGCGTTGGTTCCGTTTCTGAAACAGGTGGACAACAATATCGTGGTCGAAGGGTACACCGACAACCGGCCCATCCATAATTCGCAGTTTCCGAGCAACTGGGAGCTGTCGGCCGCGCGGGCCATCGGCGTCGTGCACTTTTTCGCCGACAACGGCATCCAGCCGCAGCGGCTGGCCGGTACCGGGTATGGGCCCTACCACCCAGTCGCTCCCAACAACTCAGACGCCAACCGGCAGAAGAATCGGCGCGTCAACATCGTCATTCTGAAGAACGAGGACGATTGACCTGGACAGTGATCTTTTCATCGCCGTGGATTGACGAAGGCGTCGCGCTGACGTAGCGTAGAGTCATGAACATTCCACGTGGTGACTCCTGGCTTCAACATATTCGTTCCATACTGGCGCCGCGCCGGGCTGGCATCATGACCCAGGGCGCTGCCGCACAGGTGTCGGCCGTCCTGGTGCCGCTCGTGCAGCTGGAGGGCGGCGAGTGGGGATTGTTGTTTGAACAACGATCGACATCCCTGCGCCGTCATTCGGGGGAGGTCGCGTTCCCGGGCGGACACTTCGAGCCGACGGACGCTGATTTGCGCGCCACTGCGCTGCGCGAAACGTGCGAAGAACTGCAGACGTCACAGGATAACCTGCAGGTCTTGGCCGATCTCGATGTGCTCATCACTTGGTCTGGCCTGCAGGTGCATCCGTTTCTGGGTCGCATCCTGGACATGAGCCGAGTAGCTCCCAACCCTTCCGAGGTGGCTGAGCTATTCATCGTGCCCCTCGCTCGCCTATGGGCGGTGCAGCCACGCGTCTACGAGCTGTTTTTGCAGCCCGCGCCGGCTGACGACTTCCCTTTTCACCTCATCTCCGGCGGCCGCGACCATCGGTGGCGCAGGATGGTGGCCACGCAGATGTTTTATGAGGTGGACGGACGTGTCATTTGGGGCATGACCGCCCGGATCCTGCAGCATGTCCTGCAACTGTTGGAGGTGTGAGGTCCCTGGACCGGCCGCTCGTTGCGGCTCGCGCGACGAGACCGGCCGCGTCTTGTCCGAGGGGTGGCCGACAGCTTGCGACAGACAGCCGACGACACGCGGGCACGGTATTTCTCAGGAAATGTCGAAGCTCCAACAGGCATGTCCATGGCTCATGTATGCGTTTGCTCAACGCTTGCTCAACAAGTTCAGAATTCCCAAATGAAAATGTAGGATTTCGCTTGTCTGGAAAAGGGGGGATCTGTGATGACCCAAGCCAGTGCACCCTGGCGCCGCCAAACCCTGGGCGACACGCTGCGTCGCAGCCGCATGCGTCACCCGCACAAGCGGGCCCTCATGTGGCGGAATGAATGCATCTCGTACGGTGAGCTGGACGAGCGGGCCAACCAACTCGCCCATGCCCTGCTGACCCATGGGGTGCGCAAAGGGGACAGGGTGGCCATTCTGGCCACCAATTGCCTCGACTTCGTCATCGTCCACTTCGCGGTGGCTCGCACCGGCGCCATCCTCGTTCCCATCAACTTCATGTTCGAACAGTCCGACATTCTGTACATCCTCAATCATTGCCGACCCAAGGCCCTGTTCGTCACACCCAATCGTCTCCGGGTGGCGGAGGACGTGCTGGCCGCGTGGCCGCCAGCATCGACGGCAGACGGCGTACGCCATGCCTCTGCAGGGAAAGCCGCCCAAGCGTCTTTCCTGCGGATTGTCATCGACAGTGACGAAACGGTACCGGGGTGGACGACGCTGGCTCAGCTTTCCGTCGGACAGCCGCGCGAGGAACTGGACGTGGAGCTTGCCGACACGGACGTGGCGCACATTCTCTACACCAGCGGCACCGAATCCCGCCCCAAGGGCGTCATGTTGACGCACCAGAACCTGATCTGGGAGTACGTCAGTTGTATCGTCGACTTCGAGTTTCAGCCGGATGACGTGTTGGTGCACGCGATGCCGTTCTTCCACAGCGCCCAGTTGCATGCTTTTCTTGGTCCGTCCATCTACATCGGTTCCACCGGGGTTATCCTCGACAGTCCGGAACCGGGGCGCCTGTTGCGCACCCTCCAAGAGGCGCGGGTCACGCAGTTTTTTTGCCCGCCGACGGTATGGATAGCCATGACCAACCATCCCGATTACTCGCACACCGACCTGACCGCCCTGCGCAAGTGCTACTTCGGCGCGGCTGCCACACCGATGGAGGTGATGGAGTCCGCTGCCCGTGAGTTGCCCCAAGTGCGCATCTGGAACACGTACGGGCAGACCGAGGTAGCTCCGTTCGCGACCGTCCTGCGCCCGGAGGAACAGCGGATCAAACCGGGCAGCGTGGGCCGCCCGTGCCTCAACATGGAGACCGCCATCATGGATGAGGAGGGGCACCTGTTGTCGCCGGGAGAACTCGGCGAAATCGTTCACCGTTCTCCACACGTGATGCTCGGCTACTACGCAGATGAGCCGCGGACGGAGGCCGCCTTCGCGTACGGTTGGTTCCACACCGGGGATCTCGGCTTCTTTGATGCGGACGGCTTCCTCACGGTTGTCGACCGGAAGAAGGACATGGTGAAGACCGGCGGCGAGAACGTCAGCAGTCTGGAGGTGGAGGAGGTGTTGTACCAGCACTCCGATGTCCAGGAAGCGGCGGTGATAGGGGTGCCGCATCCGTATTGGGGGGAAGCGGTCACGGCGGTGCTCGTTCCGCGCTCGGGGGCTGCGGCCGACGCGGACGAGGTGTTGTCGTTCTGCCGCCGTCGGCTGGCTCCCTTCAAAGTGCCGAAATACGTGGTGTTCACCGATACGCTCCCGAAAAATCCGAGCGGGAAAATCCTGAAGCGAGAGCTGCGGGTTCGCTATCGGGACCTGGCCCTGCAGGCGGGCGTCGACACGGCGGCGTCCGCCGCGTCCGAGCCGGGGACGGCTGCACCGCCGGCCGACACCGTCTGACTGCGTTGCCACGTTCGGCATGCGAGTCGTGGTGGTATCATAGACTTGGATGATGCGTGAGAAAGGAAGGGTATACGCGTGAAAGCGGTGCTCATGTCCGGCTTTGGCGATCCGGACGTCTTATTCATCGGCGAGGCGCCCGCCCCGCGGCTGGGCCCGGGTGAGCTGTTGGTGCGAGTGCGGGCGACGGCGCTCAACCGCGCCGATCTGTTGCAACGGCGGGGTCATTACCCGCCTCCACCGGGAGCCTCGGACATCCTCGGGCTCGAGATCGCTGGGGAGGTGGCCGAGGTGGGCGCCGGGACAAGCGGCTGGAGGATTGGCGACCGCGTATGCGCCCTGTTGCCAGGGGGCGGATACGCACAGTACGCCGTCATTCCGGCGGGCATGGCGATGCGCATTCCGCCCAATCTGAGCTTTGAGCAGGCCGCGGCCATCCCGGAGGTGTTCCTGACCGCCTACCTCAACCTGTTCTGGCTGGCCCGGTTTGCCGCGCATGACCGGGTGCTCATCCACGCCGGCGCCAGCGGCGTCGGGACCGCCGCCATCCAGCTGGTGCGCGAAGCGGGCGGCCGATCCTGGGTGACGGCCGGATCGACGGAGAAAATTGCACGCTGCCTGGAGCTAGGGGCGGAGGCCGGATGGAACTACCATGACGGATCGTTTGCGCCGTTTGTGGCCGAGCAGACGGCCGGCCAGGGCGTCGACATCGTCCTGGACTTCGTCGGGGCGCCGTATTTCCACGACAATCTGCGTTCTCTGGCGATGGACGGACGTCTGGTGGTCATTGGCACCATGGGCGGCGTCAAGGTGGATGAGGTGGACCTGGGCTACCTGCTCGGCCGCCGGCTGCAAATCATCGGCACCGCCTTGCGATCTCGCCCGGTCGCCGAAAAAATGCGCCTAACGCAAGCGTTTTGGTTCTTTGCGGAGGAACGCTTCGCGAGTGCCCGTTTACGGCCGGTGGTGGATACGGTTTTTCCTTGGACAGACGTCGTGGCGGCCCACCGATATATGGAGGAAAACCGCAACACGGGCAAGATTGTGCTCAGGGTCGATTCATAGCGGGCGACAAGGCCTGGCTACGAAGGGGAGAAACGCTGTCCATCTGCTGAGTGAGGAGGAAATCCGTTCATTGCCATGGATTATAAGAAGGTCACCTTGCGCCTCACCTCCTGGCACGCGGGCGGTCTGACCGCAGCCGATTTCGATGAGGCGGCGAAGGTCGACGGGATTTACGGGGCGCTCACGGCGTCCAAAGGCTGAGGCCTATCAATACTAGGCTGCACGCGCCGACCACCACCACGCTGGCGGTGTCCGTCGGGCGCCAGACGAGGGGGGACGTTTCGGTCCGCCGCTCGCCGAGGCGATACCCGCGCATCTCCAGGGCTTCTGAGAACTCGTCGGCCAGGCGCAGGACGGACAGGAGCAGCGGGATGATGACCGCCGGCAGGTCGCGCAGCCGCAGGCCGCCGCGGCGGGGATGGGCGCGCCCGCGGGCGCGGGCAATCCGCGCGAAGCGGTTCAACTCGTCCAACAGGACCGGGATGAAGCGCAGGATGAGCGAAGCGGCCAGGGACACCGCTTGACTCGGGAACCCTATGCGCGCGAGTGGCCGCAGCATCCGTTCGATGCCGCGTCGCATCTGCAGCGCGGGCGTGGTGACGGGCAGTACAACACCCACCGCCGCCAGCAACAGGAAACGGTACGTTTGCGCCAGTGTAGCCAGCGCCTGCTGCGGCGCAAACCCTAGCCATCCCCAGTGCGCCACCCCGGCCGGCCAGGCGTCGCCCGTGACGCTGTCCCAGCGCAGGCCGGAAAGCAGCCCGGAGACCAGCAGGAGGACGACCAATGGCTTCAGGAGGCGCCACAGCTGCTGGCGCGGGACGTCGGAGACGAGCAGCACCCCCGCCGTCAGCAGGGTGGCCAAAGCGTAACCGGCGGCATGGCTCTGCATCAGCAGCGCGGCCGAGAGCATCAGGCAGCACGCCCATTTGGCCCGCACATCCAAGCGGTGGGCGGCGCCGCGCCATGCCGCCCGCGGAGCGGCGGGATTGACCGGCGGCGCCGCATCGGCTGTCGCCTCACTTGGCTCAGAACCATTCGGCGGCGCACCGGCGGGCGCTGTCGGGGCCACCCGCGCCGAGGGTGAGTCCAGGGCCTGTGGCATAAGCTGCGGGCCGGGACTGTCCGCGCTTGCCACCGGAGCCCTGCTTCGCCACTGCAGCAGGGAGGCGGCCAGGTTGTCCGCTGTCGAGGGCGTCGGCAGGTCTCCTGCCACTTGTTTGACAAAGCGGGCAATCCGCACCAGCTCGCAACCTTCCATCCCGGCTTCCGCCAGAATCTGCGGCCGGTCCAGCAGCGACGCCGCGCCGCCGGAAAAGCGCACCTTCCCGTCACACAGCACAATCACCCCATCCGCCAGCGGCAGCAGGGCGTCCAGGTCGTGTGTGGCCACAATCACGCCGCCCGACGTCCTCCCTTTCCCCCAATCGCGCAGCCAGCGGCAGAAGGCGGCGGTGGCGGCTGGATCGAGTCCGGCCGTCGGCTCATCGAGCAGGAGCCAGTCCGGCTGAACGGCCATCGCGGTGGCCAGCGCCACGCGCCGCTTTTGCCCACCGGACAGGGTGAGCGGGGAGGCAGAAAGCAGCGCCGCGTCCAGCCCCACCTGGGCCATCGCCTCCGTTATCCGCCGCTGCTCCTGTTCGCGCGGGAGCTGCAGTGGCTTCAGGGAATAGCGAAACTCACCGAGCACACTGGGCGCAAACAGGTATTCCTCCGGAGACTGCAGGACGAGGCTCAGCCGCCGTTGCACCGCCGCGTGGATGCGGCCAGCGCGCCAGAGCGGCTCCCCATCGCAGATGATCTCCCCGCGGGTTGGGGGCGTCAGCCCGGCCAGCGCGCCAAGCAGCGTCGACTTGCCGGCGCCGCTGCGGCCCACCAGGAGCGTCACACGTCCGTCTGGAATGTGTAGGTCAACGCCTTTGATGAGCGGCCGGTTTGTCGACGGTGTCGTCACATCCAGTTGGCGGACGACGATGGGCACCCAACCACCTCCTGCATCAACGCCTCCGCGCACAGCGGCTGACCGATGGGCCATCCGGCCGCCCGCAGCCGCAGAGCTACCGCGACGGCTGGGGGCGGTGTCAAGCCGAGGCGCCGGCAGCACGACGCGGATGCGCCACCACGTGCGTCATCACTGTAGAAGAATCCTTGCGGGCTGCCGTGGTACACCACCTGACCGTCCCGCAAGGCGAGCACCGCGTCACTGTAGGCCAGCTCATCCAGCCACTGCGTAACCCAGACAACGGCGATCCCCGTTTGCCGCAGCCGCCGCGCGACCGCGAGAAGGTTGCGGCGGGAGGACGGATCGAGCATGGAGGTGGCTTCGTCAAACACCACCACCCGCGGCTGTACAGCCAGTACGCCGGCGACGGCCACCAGTTGCTTTTGCCCGCCCGACAGGGTGGCAATTGGCCGGTCTTCGAGACCGGAGAGCCCCACCTGGCAAATGGCGGCGCGCGCGCGGCGGGCGACTTCCTGCGGCGGCAGGGCGAGATTCTCCAGTCCAAAGGCGACGTCCTCGGCCACCGTTTCCCCCACCAACTGCGCGTCCGGGTTCTGTCCAACCAGCTGCACCACAGCGCCGGGAACGGCCGCGGCCAAGGATGTGCTGGGTGCCGGCGCGGGCGGGCGGCTGCGCTGTGTATCCGCGTGTCGATCCGCCCGTCGTTCTGTCCGCGCATCCGCCTCCGCCCGTCGGCTGAGCGGGACCCGCTGCCCGTCGATCAGCAATTCGGCACGCCCCCTCGATACCGGCAGGCGGCCAGCCAATACGCGGGCCAGCGTGCTCTTGCCGCTGCCGTTTGGGCCGACGACCGAGAGCCATTGCCCGCGAGAGACGGCCAAATGGATCTGGCGGAGTACCGGCTTGGGACCCGCATCGGTGTGAAACAGGACGTCCACCTGCTCGAGTTGGATGACAGCCCCCAATGCGTCCACTCATTGCATCCTCCCATGGTTGTGCTAGAATCCAATTGTAAACATGATATCATCATGGAGTTTACAAACCAAGCAGGTTGGAGGGATGGGCATGCAGTTTCGCCTGACGGTGCGGGGAGTGGTCTTTTCCGCCCTGTTTGCGGCGCTGTTGGTCGTCATGAGCTACGCGAGCATTCACATTCCGGGATCTCCGGTGCCGATAACGCTGGAAAACATGGCGGTCATGTTGGCTGGGGCGATTCTCGGCCCCTGGTACGGGTTTTTCAGCATGCTGCTGGTGCTGGTGTTGACAGCGCTGGGGTTGCCTATGCTGCACAACTCAGGCGGCATGGGGGTCATCCTGGGGCCGACGGGTGGATACATCTGGATGTGGCCGGTCTGCGCGTTCGTGATTGGCGCCCTCGCACAGGCACAGAGCGGAGGCCGCGGCAGCGGGGCGTGGCGCGGCGTCGTGTCGCTCGTCGGGCTGTTTGTCGTCGTCGAGGTGTGCGGATCGTGGCTGGATTATGTGCTCGCGATTCCTTGGCTGATGCACACGCTGCACTTGACCTTCGGCAAGGCGATGGTGGCGGGCTGCTACCCATACCTGCCGGGCGATGCCCTGAAAGCGGCGGCCACGGCGGTCATCGCGCGGGCTGTCTACACGGTGTATCCGCCGCAGCGGCTGACCATCGGCGCGGCATCGCAGGTGGTCTCGCTCGAGGCGGGGGATGCATAACCGAGCGGCGGTTCGGATACCTTGAGCCTGTAGCTATTGGCGAGGGGGGACGAATATGAAGGCGGTGGCCGTGGAACAGGGCCTCGGTAACGTGAAGCGGTACCTTGAGGCGCAAGGCTGCCCGGTGGTGGACCTGGAGAACGCCGCCGAGAGCACACCGGCCGGGGCTTCGGTCATGGTGGTGACTGGCGGAGACAACAACCTGATGGGGATGCAGGACATCGTGGCGGACGTGCCGATTGTCTCTGCAGAAGGACTGTCCCCTGAACAGGTGTACCAGCGGGTCAAGGGCTACTTGCAGTGACTGTGCGCAACCAAGTACATCAGGGTTTTTAGGGCGGCCGCTCGGCCGCCTTTTCGTATGCAGACCCAGACTGCATTCTCAGTCCAATCAGTTATTTTCCAAAATTATACCATCCAATAATTTCTTGTCATATAAGCTTTTAATTTGCTTGAGGTATTGTGTATAGTAGGATATGCGACCTTTCTGCTCTGATTCATGGCGTTGAAAGCGTTTCATGCACAGTAAAGGGGTGAAAGAGTCTATGGGATACAAACGCAATGTAGGCGCATTTGCCCTGATGATGACGGGGCTTGGATCGATTATCGGATCCGGCTGGCTGTTCGGCGCCTGGAAGGCGGCCAATGTGGCCGGCCCGGCGTCTGTGTTCGCGTGGATTATCGGAGCCATCGTCATTATGTTCATTGGTCTGACGTTCGTGGAATTGGGCTCCATGTTTCCAGAGGCCGGTGGAATGGTCCGCTATGCCCAGTATTCGCATGGCTCACTGGTCGGATACATTGCCGGATGGGCAAACTGGATTGCGATTGTCTCGGTGATCCCGATTGAGGCCGAGGCCTCGGTTCAGTACATGAGTTCCTGGCCATGGGCGTGGGCGCAGTCCTTGTACAACGGACATACACTGCAGCCCTTGGGGTTGTTCTTTGCCGCGGTGCTGGTCTTCATTTACTTCCTGTTGAACTATTGGACGGTCAAACTGTTTGCTCGCGCCAATACGTTCATTACGGTGTTTAAGTTCATTGTGCCGACGCTGACCTTCATTGGCTTGATTGTCGCCGGTTTCCATGCCGGGAACTTCCACCAGCATGGCGGGTTTGCCCCGTTCGGTTGGTCGGCGGTGCTGACTGCGGTCGCCACGTCGGGTGTGGTGTTTGCGTTCAACGGCTTCCAGAGCCCCATCAACCTGGCCGGTGAGGCGAAAAACCCGGCGCGGGCCGTGCCGCTCGCGGTGATTGGATCTATCCTGATTGCGGGCCTGATTTACGTCGGTCTTGAGATAGCCTACATCGGCGCTGTACCGGGGCACAGCCTGCTGCACGGATGGAACAACGTGGTGCTGAACTCGCCGTTTGCGGATCTGGCGCTGGCCATCAACCTGAACTGGTTGGCTATCATCCTGTTTGCGGACGCGTTCGTATCGCCGTCTGGAACCGGCATCACCTACACCGCTTCGACTGCGCGCATGGTCTACGGCATGGAGAAGAACGGCTACTTCCCGAAGGTGCTCGGCCGTATCCATCCGCGCTTTGGCGTGCCGCGGCCGGCGATGTGGCTGAATCTGCTGGTGGCGTACGTGTTTCTGGTGCTGTTCCGGGGCTGGGGGTCAATGGCCGACGTGATCTCGGTGGCCACAATCATCTCGTACGTGACCGGACCGATTACGGTCATGGTGCTGCGCCGCACGGCGCCTAACCTGCACCGTCCGTCGCGCATCCAGGGGCTGCAGGTGATTGCGCCGCTGGCGTTCATGCTCGCGTCGCTGATTCTCTACTGGGCGCGCTGGCCGCTGACCGGCAAGGTGATCATCATCATGCTGATGGGCCTGCCCATCTACTTCTACTACCAGGCAAAGGGCGGCTTCCGCGGCTTCACCCGGCACCTGAAGGCCGGCATCTGGCTGCTCGTGTACCTGGGATGGATGGCACTCTTGTCCTCGCTCGGCAGCACGAAATTCGGTGGCCACAACGTCATCCCGTACGGGTGGGACATGCTGGTGGTCGCGGCGTCGTCGCTCATTTTCTACTTCTGGGGCGTTAAGAGCGGCTGGGCGAACGAATACCTGCAAGATGCGGAGACGCTCAACCGTGCTGGCTTTGAAGACGCCGAAGCGGTCTCGGAGAGAGCTGAGGCGTAATGCCTCTACGGCGGTGAAATCGCCGCCAGGCAGTTTGACTGAAAAAAGGGGACTGATTGTGCAGAGCGCCTGGATGTCCGGGCGCTCTCGCTGCAAAACATGGATATGGCCCCATGGAAAGCCCCCGGGGCGGGCGCGCGTTGGTGTATCGGCACCAAGCCAGTGCGAGGACCCCGAGCCGCCGTGTCATGTTCGAAGCGAGACATGACACCTTTTGCATGCATTCCCGATTTCGGCATAATGATGAGAGAGGGCGAATCAACCGCGGCCTGTGAAGGCCGACTCACGACTCAGGTGAAGGAGACGAACCGATGCAGCGAGCTGTCGAACTGGTCAGTCACGGCGCGACCCTGCGCGGGATGGAGCACATCCCCGACCAAGCGGCGGAGACATACCCGGCGGTCCTGTTGTTTCATGGGTTTACCGGAAACCGGTTGGAACCGCACCGCATGTTCCTGAAGATTTCCCGCATGCTGGAGGACATCGGCTACGCCAGTTTCCGCTTTGACTTTATGGGCAGCGGCGAGAGCGACGGCAACTTCGAGGACATGACCCTTTCCACCGAGATGGCGGACGCGCACAGGATGGTCGATTGGGTCAAACAGCATCCGAAGGTGGATGCCAGGCGCGTGGTGCTGCTCGGATTGAGCATGGGCGGCCTCGTGGCCAGTCTGGTGGCCGGGGACCGGCCGGACGACGTGTGGCGCCTGATTCTCATGGCGCCAGCCGGCAACATGCCCGGCATCGTCCGTTCCATCGAGTCGAGCCAAGCGGTCCAGCCGGATGCCGAGGTGTTCGATCACGCTGGCAACTTGGTCGGTCGCGCGTTTGCCGATGATCTGAGGGGATTGGAGGTGTTCCCGCGGGCCGCGCGCTACCGAGGACCGGTGCTGCTGATTCACGGCGAGAAGGACGAAACGGTGCCGTATCAGGTTTCGGAGCAATACCGCGATCTTGCGTACGGTGATTGCGCCTCCATCCACATCGTACCGGACGCCAACCACACCTTTGACGGGCACGCGTGGGAGAACGAAGTGCTCGCCGCAATCCGTGGGTTTCTTGCATAAAAGGGGGCCGAGCATGGCTCGTCCAGGGTTTTGGCAGCGGGCTGTGGTGCAGACCTACGCCCACGCGCCGCGGTGGATGACCAATCCGGTGGTCCGGCTGGTCAAGGGGCAGTATCCCATCGGCGTGGCCGCCGTGGTGTTTGATGGGGCGGATCGGCTTTTGACGCTTCGCCACACATACGGTCAGCCGTCCTGGCGCCTGCCTGGCGGTCTGATGGAACGGGGTGAGTCGGTCTACGAAACCGCCGCCCGCGAGGTGCGCGAGGAGGCGTGTTGCGACATTCGGCCCGAGTGGATTGTCGAAGCGGAACCTGCGGTGTATACCTTCGACGTGGTGCTCCTGGCGTCACTCGTTAAGCAGTCTCCCTTCGCCGCCAGTGCCGAAATCGCCGAGCGGCGTTGGATGCACCCGGATGAGTTCTGCCAGGTCAACGAAGACCAGCGAGCCTATGTGGAACGGGCGCGCTGGCTGCGGCAGCACCTGAACGGATAGCCCCCAGCGGTGGAGCCTTGGTATTGTCCGGGCGACTTCACAGCGAATGTCCGGGCCTAATGCCCCTCGGGAGGGAGGCAGCGAGGCGGCCCCCAGGTGGCGGGTAACAACCGCCGAGGCTCTGCGGCGGCCGCTCAGGCGCCGTGCGCCGTATGGCCGCAGACCAAATCCACCAGGTGGCGCAGAACCGGCCGAATCACGGCGAAGCACTCCCGGACCGCCTTCTCGCTCCCCGGCAGGTTGATGATGACCGTGTCTCCGGCAATCCCCGCCGCCTGGCGCGAGGTCATGGCAAACGGTGTGTGCCGCAGGCTCTCGCTGCGCATCGCCTCGGCGACGCCGGGCAGTTCTTTGTCGATGACCTGACGCGTCGCTTCAGGTGTCACGTCACGCGGCCCGGCACCTGTACCCCCGGTGGTCAGCACCAGGTGAATCCGCGCATCGCCCGCCCAGCGCCCAAGAACCGCCGCCAAACGGGCCTGGTCGTCGGCAACCGCCGTCCGTTCCACGACGGTAAACCCCGCCTCTTCCAACAGTCTCTGCAGCGTGTCTCCGCTTTTGTCCTGGCGTGTCCCGGCTGCGACCCCATCGCTGGCGGTCAGCACCGCTGCCGTATACCTGTCCATGTATTCCCCATCCTTCCGCTCTCCTTTGGGCGCCCGCTTGAACCGCGCGGCCTCATTCTATCTGGGCTTGCTCAGGCATAGTGTATTACAACGACAAACCATAGAGAATACCCATGTTCATGTTCCGAATGTAAGCGCACGTATCCATAACACGAGCAGTCCAGATACCAAGCGCCATGACGAGGGGGTAATGTCGTGAAGATGCGTCGCGTTTTGGCCGCCTCATCTGTTGTCGCGGTGGCGCTGGCGGTCACCGCCTGCGGCAGTGCGTCCAGCAACAACACGAGCAGCAACGCATCCGGCAACACGGCGAACCGGGTGAGCAACGGCGGTGCCAAACAAGTGGAGATCTTCAGCTGGTGGACAGGGGCTGGCGAGTCGGACGGCTTGAAAGCGCTCATCAAACTGTTCAAGAAGGACTATCCCGGCTACACCGTGATCAACTCAGCCGTCGCGGGCGGCGCCGGATCGAACGCGAAGGCGGTCCTGGCCAACCGCATGCAGAACAACAACCCACCCGATACCTTCCAGGTGCACGTCGGGCAGGAGCTGCTGTCTTGGGTGGACGCCGGCAAGATGGAGCCGCTCGACAGCCTGTACCAGCAAGAAGGCTGGAACAGCAAGTTCCCCAAACAGCTGATTGACATGGTCAGCCACGATGGGCACAAGTACGCCGTGCCGGTCGATGTGCACCGCGGCAACGTGTTGTGGTACAACAAGAAAATTTTTGACAAGTATCACCTGACCCCGCCCAAGACGTGGAACGACGTGATTCAGGACGCCAAGGTGCTGAAACAGCACAACATCACCCCGCTGGCCCTGGGTGACAAGGACCAGTGGGAAACGACGATGCTCTGGGAGGACATTCTACTCGGGCAACTCGGGGCGCAGGATTACGACAAATTGTGGCAGGGTCAGATCTCGTTTGACGATCCGCGCGTCAAACAGTCGCTCCAGACGCTGAAGGCCCTGATGTCCGATGTGAACTCCGACCACGCGGCCAAGGTCTGGCAGGACGCTTCTCAGATGGTGGCCAAAGGCACGGCGGCCATGAATGTGATGGGCGACTGGGCCAAAGGCTACTTCACCAGCGACCTGCACCTCAAGCCCAATGTTGACTTTGGTTGGACCACCACGCCCGGTACCGAACACGACTTTATGGTCATCGTCGACTGCTTCGGCCTGCCCAAGGGGGTCAAACACCCTGAGGGCACCAAGGATTGGCTGAAGGTGCTCGGGTCTGTCCCGGGCCAGGACGTGTTCAACCCGCTGAAGGGCTCCATTCCAGCCCGCATCGACGCGGACAAGAGCAAGTACGACGTGTACAGCCAGCAGGCCATGACCGACTTTAAGAAAGACCAGTTGACGCCTAGCCTCGCCCACGGTGCCGCCGCCTCGCCAGGGTTCCTGGACGCGGCCAACAAGGCCATCAACCAGTTCGTCAACACAGGCGACATCGATACTTGCATCCAGCAGCTGCAGTCCGCATTTCAGCAAAACCCGCCCGTGTAACTCATCAACCGGACGTGAGGACTGCCACGGTCTCCGACCGATGGCGGCTGGAATCCAAAAAGCTCGGCGGCCAGGCGGACTTTTCGTTTGCCTGGCCCGCTTTCTGCCAGGAAGGGGGAGCTACCAGTGGCCATGCAGCCCGCGGAGATGACCATTACGCAGCCACGACGGGCGCGCAAGCCGTGGACGTGGGAGCGCGTCTATCCCATCTTGACCCTGCTGCCGTCCATCATCGCCATCGCCGTGTTTGTGTATGGGTTCATCGTTTGGACCGGCGTCGTATCCTTTACCAAGTGGAACACATTGGTGCCCGACCTCTCGTGGAACGGGTTTGCCAACTACCGGGCCATCTTTCAAGACTTTCGCTTCCAGTCGGACCTGCGCAACCTGTTGTTCTTCACCGTCCTGTTTGTCCTTGTCTCTATGATCATCGGGCTGTTCCTCGCCGTGCTGGTGGATCAAAAAATCCGTTTGGAAGGGCTGTTTCGCAGCCTGTTCATCTTCCCGATGGCGATAGCCTTCATCGTCACCGGCGTCGTCTGGCAGTGGCTGCTCAACCCCTCCACCGGTGTTAATCTCATTCTCAAGGCGCTGGGGCTGACGCACCTGCCGAAATGGTATGTGGATATCACCATCGTCCCCTCCATTCCCTGGGGACACATCAAGTTCGGCCTGCCGCTGGCTCTGCTCGCGGTCATCATCGCCGCCGTCTGGCAGATGTCCGGATTTGCCATGGCGTTGTACCTGTCCGGGCTGCGGTCCATCCCGGATGACTTGAAGGAAGCCGCCGCGGTGGACGGCGCCAATGCCTGGACAACCTTCTGGCGCGTCATCCTGCCCCAGCTGAACGCGGTCACGGTGACCGTGGTCATCATGCTCATCCACATTTCCATGAAGACGTTTGATCTCATCTACGCGATGACGGGCCCCGGCGCCGCGTTTGTGACCGACATGCCGAGCATGGACATGTTCCAGACCACCTTTCAGGGCAACCACTATGCCCAGGGCGCGGCGATCTCCATCATCATGCTGCTGCTGTTGGCCATTTTCATCGTCCCGTACCTGACCTACAGCCTGAGGGGGGAGAAGCCCTGATGAGTCTGCGCCGTGTAAACCGGGCGGTTCTCTACCTGGTCCTGTGCATCTTCGCTGCTGGTTATCTGATGCCGGTGTACGTCGCCCTCATCACCAGCCTGAAGCCCAACAGCGAGGTCGATCTCGCCCGCATGTGGCAGCTTCCCACCCGTATCGACTTGTCCAGTTGGGGGCAGGCGTTTGAGAGGTTGTCGCCGGGGCTGGCCACCAGCCTGGAGTTGGCCATCCCTGCCACTATCATTGTCGCCATTGTCGGCGCCTGCAACGGCTATGCCCTGTCCAAGTGGCGGTTTCCCGGCAGCCGTACCCTGTTTCAGTGGCTGCTGTTTGGGATGTTCATCCCTTACCAGAGTGTGTTGATCCCGCTGCTCAAGGTGATGGACAGCATTGGCCTATACAACTCGGTGCCGGGATTGGTCCTGGTGCACGTGATCTACGGGCTCCCGATAGCCACGCTCATCTTTCGCAATTTCTATGTCGGCATCCCGGATGACTTGTTGGAGGCGGGGCGTATCGACGGCACCGGCTACTGGGGACTCTTCCGCTCCATCATCCTGCCTCTGTCGGTGCCCGCGTTCGTCGTCATCGGCATCTGGGAGTTCACGCAGGTGTGGAACGAATTCCTGTTCGCGGCCACATTGACCACACCGCCGCACCAACCGGTCATGGTGGCGCTGCAAAACCTTTCCGGCAGCCAGATTGTTCAGTGGAACGTACAGATGGCGGGCGCCATCATGGCCGCCCTGCCGACACTCATCGTCTACATCTTCCTCGGCAAGTACTTCGTGCGCGGGTTACTGGCCGGATCGGTCAAAGGCTGAGGGGAGGTCGGGCCGCACCGGCGCCACCCGGTCTATCCCCGGGTAATCATAGGAGACGGCGCGCACGTAGGCGCGGTAGTGGCTGAGAGCCAGCTTGCGGTACTGCTGGATCTCACACGCCGTCTCATCGGAGGCCGGGCCTCCTGTGCCTTCTAACAGATTCGCCACCGCCTCGGCGGCCAGCGCAATCAGTACATGGTCGTGCGCGGCTAGAGCGGCCTCAAACGCCTGGCGCGCGTCGGCCAACTTCTCGGCCTCGTCGCACTTCGTCTCCGAGCGAAGCAGCAACAGTTCCGCTGTCGTCTTGTGCAGGCTGTGTGCGTGAGCGATGGAAAGGGCGCGGTGGAGGAACTCCAGCCCTTGTGCGAAGTCGCCTTGGCGATGGCACCATAGCGCCAGATTGCGCAGCGCGAGGCAGGCGCAGAGGCCGTCGTCGGCCGCCTCCGCCCCGGCCAGCGCCTCCTCGGCCCACGTCTTCGCCTCCTGCAGCTGTCCTTGTTCCAGGTAGGCGGCGGCCAGGCTGCAGGCGATGCGCGCTCGGTCCGCCCGCTCGCTCTCCCAGCGCATCAGCACGTCGTATGCCAGGCGCAGGGATTTCACCCCGTACTCCGGACGCTTGGCCCGCACCTGAATCACCCCCAACAGCCCCAGCGCCTTGGCATAACTGGGCAGGTCCTGCTGGGCCTGAAAGGATTCCGCCGCTTGATGGGCGTACCACAGGGCCATCACGGGGTTGTCCAGCTGCGTGTACGTGTACCCGAGGTTGTAGAGGAGTTTCGGCCGCAGTGGACTGTCGGCGTCGGCCAAGCACTGCTCGGCCATCACCAGCCAGCGCTCCGCCTCTTCGTAATCGTGCGTGAACAGGCAACTGCTGCCAGAATAGAAGCAGGCCGCCGCCTGTGTGCGGGGGTCCCGGGCGTGATCCAAGATCATGCGGCCGATCTGGTGTACTATATCGAAATCTCTAGTCGTATAGTAGTGTTGACAGAGTTCCGTCGCGACTTGTTCATGCACGTCCTGCCAGTGTCCGCGCAGCGAGGTCAAGGCCTCCAGCAACAGTTCTCGGTTGCCGGTGATGGTGCGGCTGAACGACAGATCGCCCGCGGCCAGCGCGGATGCGTATTCGGCCAGCGTCTTGTCCTCAAGGCGCTCGGCAATCAATTGCAGCATGTCGGGCAAGGGCAGTTGTCGACCGCTTTCACACAGGCTGATGAGCGATTGGCTGGAGATGCCGTGCGCCAGGTCCGCTTGGGAAAGCCTCCGGCGCTGGCGCAGGCTGCGGATGCGATGGCCGATGACGAAGGCGAGCAGTTCGCGATGGGTGTCTGTCACAGCGCGAGACCCCCTCTCGGTGTGCCGAAATCATGGTGATAAAGGGGTGAGTGGAATGAAAAAACTGGCCTGTCTGGCTGCCGCTCTGTCAACGGTCGCGGCCTTTGCGGCGGCGCTCGTGATTCTGCCTAACGACGGGTGTGTTCCGCCGACTCCCTTCTCGCACTCGGCCAACCTGTGAGGTTCTGGCAGAGGACCGCAAGCAGTCTCGCTTGTGGTTCTTTTTTTGTGTGCTCTCCTTGCTTTCATATAAACACAATCGCCAATGGAGGACATCGGACTTTTGTCCCACCGGTGGTTGCCTTAGGCGCAGCAATCCGGCATGATCTTGAGGTGGACGCAGCGAATAACATGAACGCATCCTAAACGAGGTGGGATGGCGACGTGGACGTGACGACGCGATATCAACAGTGGCTCAGCTACAAAGGCCATTCGCCGGATTTCCGGGCGCAGTTGGAAGCTCTGGCTGAGCAGCCTGACGCGCTCTACGACGCGTTTTATCGCGATCTGGAGTTTGGCACGGGTGGCCAGCGGGGGGTGCTGGGGCCGGGCACCAACCGGATGAACGTCTACACGGTGCGCAGGACGACGGTGGGCCTGGCACGGTACGTGGCCAATCGAGGTGAGGACGCGAAAGCCCGCGGGGTGGCCATCGGCTATGACTGCCGCCGCATGTCGCGCGAGTTCGCCCTGGAGGCGGCCTGTGTCTTGGCGGCTTCGGGGGTGCGGGCGCACCTGTTTGAGCACCTGTGCCCGACGCCCGAGCTGTCGTTTGCGGTGCGCCGTCTGCAGACGGCCGCCGGCGTGATGATTACCGCCAGTCACAATCCGCCGGAATACAATGGCTACAAGGTGTACAACGAGGACGGCGGCCAACTGCTGCCCGATGAGGCGAAGTTGGTCATGGAGGAAATTGAGGCCGTCACAGACCTGTTTTCGATTCCGCGTATGGACGCCGACGAGGCGCAGGCGGCTGGGCTCCTGACCTGGATTGGCGAGGAAATGGACAACGCGTACACGAAGGCCGTGGTCGACGCGGTACGGGAACCGGCGGTGGCTGCACAGGCGCGCGAGCAACTGCGCATCGTCTACACCCCGCTGCATGGCACGGGCAACCTGCCGGTGCGCCAGGTGCTGAGCCAGTCTGGCTACAAGAACGTGTTCGTGGTCGCCCAGCAAGAGGCGCCGGACGGAGAGTTTTCCACCGTCCGCTCACCCAATCCGGAGGAGCCGGAGGCGCTGGAGCTAGCCATCGACGAGGCGCGCCGCCAACAGGCTGACCTGGTGATGGGGACCGATCCGGACGCTGACCGTGTGGGCATCGCCGTGCGCGGGCAGGACGGCGACTACCATCTCTTGACGGGCAACCAAGTGGGCGGCTTGCTGGTGGATTTCGTCTTGTCGCAGCGACAGGCGCGTGGGCAACTGCCCGATAACGGCGTGGTGTTCAAGACCATCGTCACCTCCGGGTTGGGAGCGGCCGCGGCGAGAAGGTACGGCGTCAGATCAGAAGACACGCTGACCGGATTCAAGTATATAGGGGATCGCATCCGCCACTATGAGGCGACGGGCGAGAAGACGTTCTTGTTCGGCTACGAGGAAAGCTACGGCTACCTCGCTTCGCCGATTGTCCGCGACAAGGACGCGGTTCAGGCCTGCCTCCTGATTGCCGAGATGGCGGCGTTTCACCAGATGCACGGGCGTACGCTGCTGGACGCGTTGGCGGCGCTGTACGGACGTGTCGGCCACTTCAAGGAACGGCTAGTCAGCGTCACCCTGCCTGGAGCTGACGGGCTGGCGCGCATTCAGACGGTGATGCGGCGCCTGCGCGAGCAAGGGCTGCCGGAGGTGGATGGGTTGGTGTTGGAGACGGTGGAAGACTATCAGGCCGGGGAGCGCCGCCGCGCCGACGGCGGCGGAGGGGTGGAGGCGTTGACGCTGCCCCGCTCCGACGTGTTGCGGTACTCGTTTGCGGGCGGATCGTGGTTGGCCATTCGACCCTCCGGTACGGAGCCCAAGCTGAAGCTGTACCTGGGCGCCCAGGCCCCGAACGAGGAAGGGTGTGCGACGCAAATCCAGAGGCTCAACCAGCTGTCTGAGAAGATCACCGCGCTGGCTGATTGAGCTAGTGGGCGGGGGCCATCCGGGCCCCCCACGCTGTTGCCCCCCATGGCTGGCATTTTTTCCTCGCTAAGTTTCCCTACTTTTCGACTTTCCCCGTAGATATAATAAAGTTTGTGAGTCTATCTTACAAATCCATACAGTTGGGATCTTACCTTATGGATGGGGGTGCCCTGGTGATGAAGAAGGGGTTTGCTCTTTTGGTGGCACCGGCGGCCATGACCATCGCCACCGCGTTGATGCCGTACGGGAACCGGATGACGGCGCTGGCGGCGACTGGGAAGGCAGGCACTGAAGCCTCCGTGGCTGCGGCCGGAGCCCAGGACTTGGGGCCGACTGATGAAGGGCAGGTGATCACCGCAAGCCTGGTACTCAAGGTGCGCAATCAGAATGCCTTGGCCGCTTACATCCAGGACGTGTCGACCCCGGGCAGCCCGCAGTACCGCTGCTTCCTGTCGGTTGCGCAGTTCAAACGCCGGTATGCCCCGTCCGATTCGGAGATTGCAGCCATCACTCGCTACCTGGAGACCAACGGTTTGCGCGTGCGCGAGGTGTACCCGGACAACCTGCTGCTGAAGGTAGAAGGGACGGCAGAGCAGTTCAACACGGTGTTTGACACCACACTCCACAATTATGTACAGCGCGGCCACCATTTCTACGCACCCACGCGCCTCCCGCGCATGCCGAAGGCGCTGAGCGACAGCGTCTTGGCCATTGTCGGTCTCGACACCCAGGCGCTAGCGCGGCCGATGAGCGCCCGGACCGCGCAGGTGGACGGCCAGCCGGCGCGCGTGGTTCTGCCCAAAGGCGGCAGCACGGCCACCGGCGTCCCACAGGACTATACGGTAGGTGACGTCGCCAACCTGTATGACGTGAACCCGCTCTACCAGCACGGCATCACCGGCAAGGGCCAGACGGTCGGCATCGTCACTTTGGCCGATTTCGAACCGAGCGACGCGTACACGTATTGGGACACCATCGGTCTCAAGTACAAACCCAACCGGATTACCCAGGTGCACGTGGACGGCGGAGGGCCCCTCAGCGCCGAGGATGGATCCGGCGAGACAACCCTGGATGTGGAGCAGGCCGGGGGACTCGCTCCAGACGCCGACATCCTCGTCTACGACGCACCGAACACGGATGCCGGGTTCATCGACGCGTTCTACAAGGCCATCTCCGCCAACCTGGCGGACAGCCTGTCCGTCAGCTGGGGACTGCCGGAAGTACTCTACAATGCTGAACTGAATGGTGGCGTCGACTACACGAGCGAGTTACAGGCATTCCACCAAGTGTTTATGGAAGCGGCCGTCCAGGGGCAGTCGTTGTTCGCGTCCAGCGGCGATGCGGGTGCGTACGATGTCAACGGTGTGTTGCCGTACCCTGCCTTCTCGAAGGTGGTGTCGGTCGATTCCCCGGCGGCCGATCCGTATGTGACCGCGGCCGGCGGCACGACGGTGCCGGCCACCCTGACGCTGTCCAAGGGCACGGTCACGATTGAGCAGGAGCGCGCCTGGGCTTGGGACTATCTGCTGCCGCTCGGGTATGACGAGTCCATCTTGTTCCCGGTGGGTGACGGCGGCGGCGTCAGCACGTACTGGTCCTTGCCCTGGTACCAGCGTGGTCTTGCGGGCATCGCCAGGACGCCGGCTGGACAGAGCGTCGTGGATAACGGCACCTCGCCGCCGCAGGATTACTATGACCTGCCGGCTCACTTTGCCGGGCGCAATCTGCCGGACCTCTCGATGAACGCGGACCCAGAGACAGGCTACCTCGTCTATTCGACCCCGGATGGAGGCTGGATAGCCGGATATGGCGGGACCAGTTTCGTGGCGCCCCAATTCAACGGCATCGCGGCGCTGTTGGACCAGAGCGTGCATGGGCGAGTCGGTCTGTGGAACCCGCTGCTCTACACCATCGCCCGCTCCGGTTCCGCTTACGGGCCCCAGCGTCCGTTCAACGATATCACGGCGGGCGATAACTGGTACTGGCAAGGCACACAGGGGTATGATCAGGCTACGGGCATCGGGACGCCCAACGTCGCGAATCTGGACAAGGTCTTAACCGGTCTCGTGTCTGAATCCCACCACGGCCGTTGACGACTGCCGCGACATGAAGCCCGGACGCCTGTACAGGGCGACCGGACCCACGGCTTACGGGCAATCGGCCCGGATTCGACAAGAGTCGTCATCCGCAACGCAAAAAACGCCCCGCATCTGCGGGGCGATTCGATTTCCATGTGAGTACAACTCAGAGAAGTTTACAGTTTCTGGACGTTGGCAGCCTGCGGACCACGCTGACCCTCGACGACGTCGAATTCGACAGCCTGGCCTTCCTCAAGAGTACGGAAACCTTCACCCAAGATGGCGGTGTAGTGCACGAACACGTCGTTGCCGCCCTCCATCTGGATGAAACCATAACCCTTCTCCGCATTGAACCACTTTACAGTTCCTTGCACACGTAATGCCTCCCACTCAGTACCATCGTACCAGAGCCAAGTACTTCTCCGTACTCCTGCGCCGTACCATCGTACTAAAAGATATTTGGTGCCGATCTAAATATAACATCGACACGCAGGTGTGTCAAACGCACCCTCTGATAAGAGTATATCACATCGTGCCCGCAAAGTTGCATGCGGCGTGGGCGAATCAGGTTTGTCCCTTGTCGCTGGCGGCCAGACTAAGACCAGAAACACGCGGATTTTTTTGGCGCGCGAGCGGGGTGTGGTCATGGCCAAAGCGACGGGACGAGGGTTTAACCTGACGGTCTCGGTGTTTGCCTTGCTGTTGGCGGCGGCATCGGGCGCCGCTCTCTGGTATCAATACCATCCGGACACAGTCCTGCGCGTCGTCCGGCCGCTTCTGACTGGCGGGCTGCCGCAGTTTGGATCCGGGGGCAGCTCGGCTTCGGACAAAGGGGGCGGCGTCACCCCGCCGGGCGGATCGTCCCCAAGAGGTCAAGGCACGGTCGGCGGAGGGCCGGGCAGCGCGGCACCGACTCCCGCCCAGGGGGCGAATTCGACCGTGTCGGGGGGAGGAGCGTCGCCGGCGCAGGGGGCCGGGAGCGGCACCGGCGCCAGCGACACCGCGTTGGTTCAGGTCAAGGCCGCGGATAAGGGAGTCGCGTCCAGCCAAGTGGCCCTAGTGCGTCGACTTCTAGACAAAGGCGGCATTCTCGACGATGTGACCGGCGTGCTCGGGCTGCACCTGCGCACCCCCGTCAACATCCTGCTTGCCAGCAGCAAGGCCGCCTATACGCAGGCGCTGGCGAACGAGGGCATGTCGCAGCAACAGGCGCGCTTGCTCAGTCAGGATACGGGCGGCTTTGCTCAGGACTCGACCATCATCATTCCGCTCTACCAAAACGAGACGACGCCGGATCTGGGCGACACGCTCGGGCATGAGCTGGTGCATACCGTGCTCAATCAGGATGTGGGGTCGGTGCCCAGCTGGATGAACGAGGGTCTCGCCGTGTATACCGGGATGGCTGTCCAGCGTCGCCTGGAGTCGTCGGTGGCCTACGCCGGATACGCCCGTCAGCTGGCCGAGTCCGTGGTGGCAGCCAGCGCGCAGGGGAAATGGGTGCCGTTGGCCAACAGTGAATCTGCGCTGTTGAGTGGACAGGCTCCCTACGACCTAGAATTACAAGACTGGCTGGCGGTGGCGGATCTGTTCACCCGCCAGGGAACGGGTGGCCTGTCGGCCTACTTCCAGCGGCTTCAAGCCGGCGTCGCCCCGGACACCGCCTTTGCCGACGCCTTTCACACCACTCGCAGCGGACTGGACGCGCACCTGCGCAGTCTGGTGAACCAGGCGGCGCGTCAGTCGGACCCGGGTCTGGACCTCACGCTGTCGATCCCGAATGGCTTTCGCGGTTATATCCGGATTTTGCCGCGCGACAGCCAGGTGTGGCAGAGTTTCCGCGCGACCCTTGGGGACCTCCATCTCACCGTCACGGCAGGTCAGCGTCTAACCGGAACCCCTCAGTCGGTCACGAAGACCCGCGACTCGGCGCCGCCAGACAGTCGAACCCTGTATATCAACATCAGCCCGGACCAACCGTACACCTGGCATGGCAAGACGGTGACGAACTGCGGCTTCGCCTTTGACTACCACGACGGGTTATACGGATTTGTCGACGCCTGGGTGACGACGGCGGACGGGCACACGACGTACCTGGAGCAGCCAAGCCTGTTTTCGGTTCGCGTCGATAGGGCGACGGAGCACACCCAGACGAATCCTCTCCTGCCGCTGCTGGCCGCTGGACCCAGTGCCGTCGGGTGAGCGCAAAGCGTTGCCGGATCTGGTGTATACTGTGGGGTGAAACCGTACGGACAGGCTGATTCCGGGAGAGGGATGACGCGTTGCTGGGCACATTGACGGGAGCGGCAGAACACGTCCACGTGTTGGGTGTGCGGTTTGACTTGATGCCGCGTTCCCACGTGGTGGAGCAAATCCTCGGCTGGATGGCGGAAGGCAGTCGCCACATGGTGGTCACGGCTGGTCCGGAACTGGTCATGCAGGCGGCGGCGGATGTGGACCTACAGCGCATCCTCCATGTGGCCGACCTGGTCACGCCGGATGGAGTGGGGATTGTCTGGGCGGCACGGCGGACGGGCCTGCGCGGCGTGGAGCGGGTGAGCGGCGTAGAATTGGTTGAAGACGTGCTCGCCGCCGCTTGCGAACGGCATCAGCCGCTGCGTGTGTTTGTGCTCGGCGCGACGCCTGCGTCGCTGAACGCCTGCCTGGCCGAGTTTGCCCGCCGTTACCCAGGGTGTCAGTTTGCCGGGCATCACGGCTACTTTGCGCCCGAGGATTTGCCCAAGGTGCTGGAGGAGGTGGCCCGGTTCAGGCCCAACCTGTGGTTGGTGGGGCTTGGGCAACCGCGGCAGGAGAAGTTGATCTTTGAGCACTTGCGCGACCTGCCCGCCTGTGTCGGCATCGGGGTCGGCGGCAGCATCGACGTCTGGGGTGGTACCATCAGGCGAGCACCGGCCTGGATGCGGCGGATGAATTTGGAATGGTTGTACCGGCTGCTGCGCCAACCTGCACGCTGGCGCCGCCAGTTGGCTTTGCCGCGCTTCGCCTGGCGCGTGGTGCGGAGCCGGCGTCAGGCATCGTGATGGATCGGCTCCCCGTGCCTGACGGGAGAGGAAAGATTCCCAGCGTGTGCGCCCCGCCGTGGTGGCAAACCCTAGGAGTACGTCAGCCGGTGAGGCTGGCGCTTCTGGGGAGGTGCTGGCGGATGAGCAAGACGCACGTGGTTCCGGGCTGCCACAAAGCGCTCGACGATCTGAAGTACGAGATTGCCCATGAACTGGGCATCCCTGTGTACCAGGGCAGCGAAGATTATTGGGGCGAGATTGCCAGCCGGGATACGGGCGCGGTCGGCGGCCGCATCACGGCACGGTTGGTCGCCTACGCCGAGCAGGTGTTGGCGTCCGGCGGCAGGTCAAGTTAACTGCATACCTTGTTGAAGCAGGCGAGGCCCACAGGGTCTCGCCTGTTCCTGATTGACGGACACAGGCAAATATAATACCATTACGTTGTTTTGGATACGGATTGCGATCCATATCGGTTTTTTTCCGAGAGTCCGAA
Organism: Alicyclobacillus shizuokensis NBRC 103103; assembly: GCF_001552255.1. Lineage (GTDB taxonomy): Bacteria > Bacillota > Bacilli > Alicyclobacillales > Alicyclobacillaceae > Alicyclobacillus_G > Alicyclobacillus_G shizuokensis. Next base: position 15,446 of record NZ_BCQV01000029.1, on the reverse strand, counting down.
GCCTTTTCGGATTGTTTGGCGTGATCCACCATCCGCAAAGGGGGGAACAATGATGGCGGCACGTCGGTTGTTTACGTCTGAGTCGGTGACCGAAGGCCACCCGGACAAAATCTGTGACCAAGTCTCCGATGCGGTGCTGGACGCCATCCTCGCGGATGATCCGAACGCGCGCGTCGCCTGCGAGACGGCGGTGACCACCGGCTTGGTGCTGGTCTCCGGTGAAATCAGCACCACTTGTTATGTGGATATTCCGAAAATCGTCCGCCGCACCATCGCGGAGATTGGCTATACACGCGCGAAGTTCGGCTTCGACGCTGAAACCTGCGCGGTCATCACGTCGATTGACGAACAGTCGCCCGACATCGCGGCCGGCGTCAATCGGGCGCTGGAAGCGCGCGAGAAGAACATGACCGACGCCGAGCTGGATGCCATCGGCGCCGGCGACCAGGGCCTGATGTTCGGTTTTGCCTGTGACGAAACGCCCGAGTTGATGCCATTGCCGATCTCGCTCAGCCACAAGCTGGCGCGCCGGCTCAGTGAGGTGCGCAAGGACGGGACGTTGACCTACTTGCGCCCGGACGGCAAGACCCAGGTGACGATTGAGTACGATGGGGACAAGCCGGTGCGCGTCGATACGATTGTCGTCTCCACCCAGCATGGGGAGGAGGTAGACCTGGCGACCATCGAGCGGGACATCCAGGAGCACGTGATTGCTCATGTGGTGCCGGAGCAGTGGTTGGATGCCAACACGAAATACTTCATCAACCCGACCGGGCGGTTTGTCATCGGCGGCCCGCAGGGAGACGCGGGCCTCACCGGGCGTAAGATTATCGTCGATACCTACGGTGGCTACGCGCGCCATGGAGGCGGGGCGTTTTCCGGCAAGGACCCGACCAAGGTTGACCGCAGTGCCGCCTATGCCGCCCGGTACGTGGCAAAGAACGTGGTGGCTGCGGGGCTGGCGCGCAAGTGCGAGGTCCAAGTGGCGTACGCAATTGGTGTCGCCCGACCGGTGTCCATTTCGGTTGACACCTACGGGACGGGCGCGATCTCGGAGGAGAAGATCGTCGAACTCATCCGCGGGCACTTCGACCTGCGGCCCGCTGCCATCATTCGTGACCTGGACCTGCGGCGGCCGATTTATCGCCAGACAGCGGCGTACGGCCACTTTGGGCGGCCGGATTTGGACTTGCCCTGGGAGCGGACGGACAAGGTGGAGGCGTTGCGCCGGGCGCTTTGAAGCAACAATCCACCCCCACAAACGGAGGATCCAGCGCGAAGGATATAGCATCACCCTTACCCCATGTTTTGGGCGTCGGCTGGCAACTCGGCTGACGCCATTTCTTTTTTATCCATCTTTTGCTTTTGTTCACCAAAGTTCAGCAGGAAAATCATAAGGGTATCCAGAATTATTCATAATACACTGCGATTCGTACCTATGATTCTCCTATGTGGAACAGGTCCGCAAGGATAGACCACGCTGAACGGAAGGGCGACGTGCGAGTTGAATCCCAATTTCGCTGCGCTGCAGGAGGCTATTGACAAGACACTGGCAGCTGTTTCCGAAGGGCGCGGGCAGGTCGGGCAGATTGTCGAATCCACGTCCCGGGAACTGCAACGTCTGGAGTCGGAGTATGAGCAGGCGAAGGAGGCCTGCATGAAGGCCATTGCCGAGGTGGCACAGGCCGAGATGCAAGCGCGCCGGGCGCGCACACGTTTGGCCGAGATCAGCCGGCTGGAAGGGCCAGGGGCGGAGGAAAAGATGCGCGAGGCTTACACGGCAGCCGAAAACGCGCAGACCGACCTGAGGCTCTGGCGCGAACGAGAGGCCAACCTGCGCTGGCGGCGCGACGAATTGGCCCGTCAGCTGAAGACGATGCAGGTGACCCTGCACAATGCCGAGTCGCTGCTGATGAAGTTCGACCACGTCCGCGACTATCTCGCCAACGGCCTCGCTGGTCTCTCCAGTACGCTTGAATTGGCCCAACTGCAGACTCTGCTGGGCTTTCAGATGTTGCAGATGCAGGAGGAGGAACGGCGCTTCCTGGCGCAGGTACTGCACGACGGCCCGATGCAGTTGCTGGCCAGCGCCGCCATGCGGCTTGAAGCTCATGGTCACCTGGACGGCGAAGTCAAACAGGAGGTGCAGGAGCAGCTGCGCGCGGTGATTCGTGATCTGCGCCGGGTGGCGTTTGATCTGCGTCCGCCGCTGATCGACGACCTGGGACTGATTCCGGCGCTCAAGCGGTATGTCCAACAGTGGACCGAGTGGACGCAAGTCCAAGCCAAGATTCATCTCAGCGGCATCGAGGTGCCTCTGGGGGCGGCTGAAAAGATGGCGGTGTTTCGATCCGTTCAGGAAGCGCTCCACAATGTGGAACAGCACGCCCACGCGCGAAAAGTGGACATCTTCGTCGTCTACGGCTTGGATACGCTGTTGGTGCATGTGCGCGACGACGGCGTCGGTCTGGCTGTGGTTGATTGGCAGGGTTGGCTGCATGAGGGGCGCATCGGCCTGACGATGGTCAATCAACGCCTGCAGCTGCTGCAAGGGGGCCTGGAAGTGCGGCGGCGAGAAAGCGGAGGGACTGAAGTGATCATCCACCTGCCCCTGCGGCGCGGCGATCTCACGCGTGTACAGGCAGAAGGAGGGGGAATGGTTGGAAACACAGCAACCCATTCGCGTGGCCATCGCGGATGACAACGACCAATTTCGCGAGACACTGCGCGAGGTACTCAGCTACGAATCCGACCTTCAGGTCATCGCCACGTGGAAAAACGGCGCCGACGCGGTGGAGGGCTTGGAGCACGTGCAGCCGGATGTACTGCTGTTGGACATCAACATGCCTGTGCTCAATGGAGTCGAGGCGACACACCGGCTACAGGCCGCACATCCGGACCTCAAGATCATCATCCTCAGCATGTACGACGATGAAGGCTACGTGTTGGAGACGTTGAAGGCTGGCGCCGCCGGGTATCTGGTCAAGGACGGGTCCGTCACCGACGTGGTGGGCGCGATTCGTGAGGTCGCGGCGGGTCGCGGGATGGTGCATCCGCAGGTAACGCACACCATCATTTCGCAGTTTCACGACTTGGCCCTGCTCAGCGACGAATGGAAAGAGACGCTGACCAATCGGGAGATGGATGTTCTGCGCGAGTTGGGGCAGGGCAAATCCAATGAAGAGATTGCCCAAGCCCTCGGCATCACGGAAAAGACGGTCAAAGATCATATTTCCAATATCCTGGCCAAGCTGGGCGTGACCGACCGCACGCAAGCCGTGGTAGTGGCCATGAAGCGCCGCTGGATTCCGTCGTAAGATTCCGAGTTCCCGGTCTTCGTGGGGGTTCCTCCTTTTCCCTCCCCGCATATACTGCTGCAGGGGGTGAGGGCATGGTGGAAGCCCTGGTATTTTGGGGGCTCGCCCTGTATGGGGCCGTGATGCTCGTCTGGCAGGTGAGCCAGCGGCTCAAGCGCCGCTTGGCCGCCAATCCCTTGACCTTTGTCTTCATTGTGCAGGATGCCGAGGCGCACATTGAGGGCGTGCTACGCTCCCTAACCTTGCGGACAGCGTGGTCCACGCGACTCCGGCGGGTGCTTGTGATTGATTTGGCGTCCGTGGATGATACTCCGCTCATCCTCGAACGTCTGGCGGGCGAGCACGACTGCATCCATTGGCAGCGGGCGGAGAGTGAAGACGAGGTTCGCCGCATCTTGACGCGAACTTGCCTCACCGAGCCATTTGTCGGCTGCATCTACGATTTGCGGGCGGCTCGGGCGCCGCGGGACGTCACAGAGGATATGATCCGATTCTGTTGTCACTAAGTTTGTCAATCAGCTTGTCCACGCGCTCGCTCCACGCGAATACCGTCTCTGTATCGGCCTCGGTTTTCGACAACCAGGTCAGCAGGTATTCATAGGCCTCAAGCAGGCACTCGGTGTCCTCACACGCCTCGGCCGCCTGGACAACCTCCATGACCTCGCGCAGCGCCTTGTCTGTGTCCCCGAGTTCATACCAAGCCCGCGCGCGCAGCAGGCGCAGGCGGACAGTCAGGTCTGGCCTTCGCTCTGCCTGCGACTGTTCTGGCATACGTCTGACCATGGACGCGAGACACTCCTCGGTGCGTTCCAGCGCTACGTGAATTCGCCCTTCATCCAGCCAGTGTCGAATCAAGAGCTCCTCTATCCTGACAAGGGATTCGGCGTTCTTGGCCATGGTGAGGCCAACGCGCAGCCAAGGGGAAGACCACGGCTCCTGCTGGCCCCCGATGGATTCCAACATCATCTGGCCTTCCAGGTGCCGCGCCGCTTCTAAAAAGGCAATCGCCTTGTCCATGAGCGCGCGGGCTCCACCTGGGTCGTTGCGGGCGAGGGCCCGGTCTGCATCTTCCGCCAGCGATGCGGCTATCGTGTGCAGGCGGTGAAGACGGGGTGATCGGTGGAGCGCCCGTTCCACCCACGCGGCTGCTTCCGTCTCGCGTCCCTGCTCCGTCAACAATTGGTAGAGTAACAGGTAGATCTCGGTCAGGTCCGTCTCCACTTGTGTACGCGAGTATTCTGATTTATTCACCAAGCGTTCTCCTAAGATGACCGCATTTTCCCATTCATGAATTGCTCCGTCCGGGTTGTTCATGGCATACTCGACCTGCCCGGACTCTCTGTAGATGCGCAGCAAGGCTCGCTGCTCCTGCGTCTGCAGGGCGTATTCGCGCAGTTGCTCCAGGAGCGGTATAACCTCGTTGTAATCGCCCAGCATACGCTTCGCCTGGACGAGCAGCAGGTGGTATTCCAGGTACTCGTATCCTGGCGGAGTGGGTACGGGCAGTTGGTGCAGCGTCTCCAGGGCTTTGTTCGGCTGGTCGGCCAACAGCCAGTACTCGGCGGTGCGCAGCATCGCCGTCGGGGTGTACGGATCGCCCAGTTCTCCTAAAAAGTACTCGACCGAGGTCCCCAGGCGGTTGGCCAACTGACATAACAGGGAATAGGATGGACGCGCCTTATCGGATTCAATCTGGCTGATCATGCTGGAGGTGACGATGCCGTTCGCCAACTCCGCCTGCGTCATCCCCCGCTGTTGTCGGATTTCACGCACCTTTGCGCCGATGGAGCTCATGGAAAAGTTCACCAACCCTTTGCCTGATGTCTGGTGTGGTCTTTCTGTGTATTCCTCTCTGTGTTTATGGCGAGCTGTGGGGGCGGATCGATAGAAGCTTCAGGAATACAAGATACAAGACAGAATACTAATGGAATTTTACAGGATACTGACGAGAAATCCTAGCCCTATATCGGAAAGAATATATATACATCACTGGGAAAATTCATCCCTGATGCGGGGCTTCAGGCCCGGCGCATCCGTCTCGGGGAGATATGGAGGTCCAATGTATGGGAAATATCGCATTTGTCACCGACAGCACGGCCTATCTGACACCAGAGCAGGCGAACGAGTATGGGATTGAGGTGGTGCCGCTGTCGGTCTTGTTCGGCAGTGAGACGTTCCGCGAAGGTGTGGACCTGACCGCAGAGCAGTTTTACGCCCGGCTGGCGCACGCAGACAAGCTGCCGACCACGTCCCAACCGACCCCGGGGGAGTTTGCAGCGGTGTTTGAACGGCTCCTGAAGGACCATGACAGCGTGCTGTGTCTCTTGCTCTCCGGCGGTCTGAGCGGTACGGTGCAGTCGGCTGAAATGGCGGTCAAGCAGGTGGGAGGCGACGTCACCGTCGTGGACTCTCGTATTTCCAGTTACGGCATCGCCGGGCCGCTATTGGACGGGGCGGCGCTGGCACGGCAGGGAGGCAGCAAAGAGGATGTGCTGAATCTTTGGCGGCGTGAGTTGGAAGAGATGCACGCCTACTTTGTCATCGACACACTGGAGTACCTGCATAAGGGCGGACGCATTGGCGGAGCGTCTGCGGTGTTCGGCGCGCTGCTGCAGATCAAGCCGATTTTGACGATGAACGACGGGCGAATCGACCTGTTTGAAAAGGTCCGCACACACCGCCGAGCGATGGAGCGGATGTTGGCACGCTTTGACGAGGACGCTAGGGACGGACGCCCACTTCAGGTGGGGGTGGTGCACTCGCGGCGCCTGGAGGATGCGGAGAGGCTCAGACAGGACCTGCTCGCCCGCTACCCCAACGTCCAGGCGGATATCAGTGAACTGGGCCCAGTCATCGGCACGCACACCGGCCCGGGAGTGCTCGCCTTGGTCTATTACCCGCGGCTCTCATCCCGGCGGGATGGACAATGAGCGCCGGCAAACCCTCGTTCCCGCGCTGGCCAACGAGCCACCTTCTGTGTGGCTGGGCGAGAGGAGGAGGGAGGTTGCGACAGCGTGCGCCGGCCCGCCTGACGCCTCGTTTTCGGGCACGCCTCCTGATGCAGGCAGCAGCGTCGTGGTTGTATCCGGATGCTTCGCCCATCTGCCCTCTTTGCCATCGCCCGTTGCCCGGCGTGGCGATCACGGATGCGGTGCGTTCGGATGACAGCCGATTCTGCCTGTTTTGTCTCCAGCGCCTCGCCGCCCTGCAGCCGCGGGTTTGGAAGGGTTGCCTGCAGACTCGGCTGGGGCGTGTGCCGCTGGCCTGCGGCCTTCCCTACGACAAGGACATCCCGGCGTTCATCCGCGCCTGGAAATACGACGGCTTGCTCGCCCTAACCCCTTGGCTCGCCGTCTTTGTCGAGGCGGCCTGGCAGCGGTTGGCGCGGGTGTTCGGCGCGCAGCCGTGGCTTTTGGTTCCTGTTCCCACATCGCTTGATCGGTGGCAGCAGCGCGGCTACGACCACGTGCTCCTGCTGGCGGAGCGGATTTCCTCGCAAACAGGTCTGCCCGTATGGCCGGGTTTGCTGAGGCGCGCCGATGAGGGGAGCGGTCCCACGCAATCACAGACCGCTAAATCGGCGGCCCAGCGCAGCGCCGGAACGGCCGGCCGCTACGCCGTTCGTCCCGATGCCTTGGTCCACTCATTCTTCCGGGCAGGAGTACGGGCGCAACGGTTTCTGCTGGTGGATGACGTGGTGACGACCGGATCGACCCTGGCTGCGTGCGCCGACGCACTGTTCTCCGCTGGCGCCGTGCAAGTGGCCGGGGTGGCGATTGCCCGCGTCCAGTGAGTCCGCTCGGCCTGTGCGGCGCCGCTTGCGGAGATCCGCTCGGGAGACGCGGCCCTGGTTCTGACTGTGCGGATTTTGTCGAATGGAGCAGGAAAATGACGGTGGCAAGTGGAAATGTTTCATGAATGGATTTCGGGCTGCTGAACGGCTGCCAGGTCGCGGCAGGCCCGGTCTAGGGTGGGACGTTTCATGACCATTGCCAATTGCAAACGCTGCGGGCGCATCTTCAACCGCGTGTCGCGCGACATCTGCCCAGCCTGCGTCGCGGAGGAGGACGAGGCCTTCGAGAAAGTGCGCGCGTACCTCAAGGAACACCGCTATGCCACCATACCCGAAACGAGCGAAGCGACGGACGTCGACCTGGACCTGATTGTCGACATGGTCAAGAGCGGACGGTTGATCGTCCGCGACTTTCCGAACTTTGCTTATACCTGTGAGCGGTGTGGCGCGCCCATTCAGGTGGGACGCTTTTGTGCTCGCTGCACGCAAGAACTGTCGAACCTGCTCGGGATTGCCGAGAAAGGCAAGGACAGTGCCAAGGCTCGAACGGACAAGCCCCTTTCCCGCAGACACGGTTATTATTCGCGCTAGAACGCAGCGGGAGCGGAGGTGCGAGCGTGGCGACACCTTACAACGCGTATCGTCAGTGGCAGCAGACACGCCGCCAGGAGACGGTCGAACAGAACCTGGACTTGGTCTACCGCATCGCTCGCAGGGTGCTTGCCGCCGTCGGACAGGACGGTCGCTTGGAGTATGGAGACTTGGTCAACGCTGGCATCCTCGGCTTGTACGACGCGATAGACAGGTATGATGCAGGGCGCGGCGTGCCGTTCGCGGTGTTTGCCGGCCGCCATATCAGAGGGCGCATATTGGATGAAGTGGCGCGACATCGCCAGTTGCCGCGCAGCCTGCGTGACAAGCAAGTGCGTCTGCACCGTGCGGTGGACGAACTGAGCCAGAGGCTCATGCGGACACCGAGCGATGAGGAGGTGCGGGCGCAGCTTGGGCTGTCAGAGAAGGAGTATCAGTCCTGGTTGGCCGACTGCGCTTGGACGGCCGTCTGGTCGGTGGAGGAATTGGAGCAGGCGGGCCAGTTCGATGTGGTCGAGGAGCGCGCTGAGGCGAGTCCAGAGGCGACCATGGACTGGCAGGAGACCCGCGCTGAGCTGATACGCGCCCTGCGACAGTTGAACGTGCGCGAGCAGCAGGTCCTCTACGCCTACTACGTGGAGGAGTTGACGATGAAAGAAACGGCGGATGTGGTGGGCGTCAGTGAGTCACAGATATCGCGCATTCACAGCCGGGCTTTGGCCAAGCTGCGCGATTTGCTTGGGGGACAGCAAAGAGGGGCCCCTGCTCGCACGGAAGCGCAGGTCGGGGATTCGGCCAATCCAGGAGCCGCGAGCCGGCGCGCCAAGAAGAACCGCCAATCCGACACTTGACTGTCTGCAAGTTTTTTGCCGCGTTTCCGATATACAGAGTGAGAAGAGGAGCGGGTGGTGAGAACATGCGCATTGGCGAGGCCGGTTGGCCGGTCGGTTTAGGTCCTAATGCCGAGCGACTGCGGCCCAGCAGCGCTGGACAGCAAAGAGAGACAGAGGTGGTGGATTCCCGCACGGAGCAGGCGGTCCGGGCTGCGGAAGAGACAGCCGGAAGTGCGGCTGCTGACCTTGCGGCATCCGGCTCCGCCACGTCGGCTCAAGAAGCGGAAGGGGTCGCTCGATCCCATAAGGTTGCGGCACTCAAACAGGCATTTCAATCCGGGCAGCCGCTGGACCTGGAGGCGCTGGCAGACAGACTGCTGGAGAGCGGTGTCCTGTCTTCCGATGCCTCCAATGCCTGGTGAGTCCATCGAACGGTTCGCTGCAGAACGGCTGAGCGCAGGTCGATGAACGTCGGGCCTCAGACTATTCATCATGGGGTAAGGTTGAGAGAAGCAAAAAAATACGGGTGTTTGATGGGTGGCGTCTGAGGCAGACGGGAGGCGCGCAGAACTGCGCGGCAGGACCAGGAGTTTAGGCCGGAGACAAGGGGCGAGGCCGGAATGGAAGCGGAGCAGCTGTTGTTCTTGTTGCAGCAGGTGCAGCGGCGTTTGGATGAGATGCTCACGCTGGGGCAGGCTGTACTGGCCGATTTGCCGGAGACCGATGCGGACGGAGAGCGGTTTGCCGAGCGGATCGATGAAATCCTGGACGCACTCAGCCGCCGCGACGAGTCGTTTCGTTTGTTGCGAGAGTTGCGGCTGTCGGACAGGTACACAGTATGGGAGTTGGCGCAGCACGCGGACGGACGGGTGCGCAAGGCGGCTGTTGCCGTAGCGGGTCGGTTGGAGGAAACGGCGCGGCAGAGTCAGGAGTTGGGTGAGCGGTTGCACGCGGTCCAGGGCGAATTGCAGGACAGACTGGCGCGTGTGAGTCGGTCGCTGCGGTTCACCGCCGCATACCGAGGCGGGGGATTGCCGTTACCGCCAGGCCTGCGTGTCAATCAGCAAGGGTGAGACAAGCCGTTGAACCTGAGGCTGGCCAGGCCCGCTATGCACAAATCTACAGGGGTCAAGGGTGCACCCTCGCGTTGTGGGTGCTCTTTTGGTGCAGGTTGGAAAGGAGGGGGCCTATGGACGTACGCTATCCGAATCATCACGCTGTGTCCGTCGACTTTTTACGCGCCGCTCCGGTGGGGGGCACCAATCCAGTGCAGCGCCAGCCTGATGCCCAAGAAACGGAGCTGTCGGTCGCAACGATAACGCCGAATGGGGCGGCGGCAGCGCCTCATCCCGGAACGGGAGCGGGCTACCCAAGCAGCGCCCCCGGACGAGTGGACAGCCCAACCCTGCAGAAGGCCATCGACGCGGTGAATCAGCAGCTTGCGCCGCGTCAAATGCGGGTTGAGTTTCAATATGACGACAAGGCCAACCGGGTGTTCGTCAACCTGCTGGATGCCAAAACGGGCCAACTGTTGCTGGAGATCCCGCCGGATGGCGTGCGGCGGATTTTGGAGGGCGATGTAGGCGGCATTGTTTCTGACGAAACTATCTGATAATTATGGTGTCGACTCCGCGCCTGTGCTATAATGGGGCCAGGAAGGGAGGAGTCAAACATGAACGTACTGGTACGTGGTGACCGCATGGAAGTAACCGGTGCCCTTGAGGAGTATGCCGCGAAGAAGCTCGGTCGCCTGGAAAAGTACTTTGACACTCCACCTGAGAAAGAGGCGCACGTGACGATGTCGGTGGTGGGCAACCAACACCGCGTCGAAGTGACCCTGCAGCTGCACGGTGTGCTGTTCCGCGCCGAAGAGGAATCGGACGACATGTACGCTTCTATTGACCTGGTGGTCGATAAGTTGGAGCAGCAGCTCAACCGATACAAGGCGAAGCTGAACCAACGGTTTCGCGAGCAGGGTCTGCGCACTCGGATCAAATCCTCCCGACAGGAAGCCGCCCGCCGTGCGTCGGATGATGCGGAGCTGCGCGTGGTCAAGACCAAGCGCTTTCCTATCAAGCCGATGGACGTGGAGGAAGCGGTTTTGCAAATGGAACTCCTGAGCCACGATTTCTTCGTTTTCACGAATGCGGACACCGAAGAGGTGAATGTGATATACCGTCGGCGCGACGGCAACTACGGTCTGATTGAACCCCAGTGACCTTGCCGTCGGATTGACGCTGGCAACTGGCGGCGTTCAATTCCTGCCGCCTTCGCTCCGCCGGCCATGTGAATATGAAAAGTCCACCACGCCCGCCCACACGGCGGGCGTGCATGATCAGGCGCGACCTGATGTTCTGCTCCTCGTTTGGAAAAAGACTCCTCCGAGTTGTGATTCCCGTCGTCTCCCTGTACAATTCTATGCTAGGAGATGTTGGGCTCCGGCACCCGCCGCGATTCGGCGACTGCGGGGGCCCACGCACAGAGAGGGGCGTGACCTTCGGGTGGGAGTCCTGAAGCAGCTGTTTGACAGCAATGAACGCGAAATCGCCCGGATGCGCAAAGTCGTCGCCCGGATCAACGATTTGGAGCCGCAGATGGAGGCGCAGAGTGACGAAGAGCTGCGGGCCAAGACGGGCGAGTTCCGCAGCCGGTTGGAACAGGGCGCCAAATTGGACGATTTGCTCGTCGAGTCGTTCGCTGTGGTGCGCGAGGCGGCCAAGCGGGTGCTCGGCCAGCGTCACTTCGACGTGCAGCTGATGGGTGGCATTGTGCTGCACCACGGCAAGGTCGCCGAGATGAAGACCGGTGAAGGCAAGACACTGGTCGCGACGCTGCCGTCGTATCTGAACGCGCTCACGGGCAAGGGCGTGCACGTGGTCACCGTTAACGACTACCTGGCCCGCCGCGACAGCGAGATGATGGGGCGCGTGCACCAGTTTTTAGGTTTGTCGGTCGGGTTGAACATTGCCGGCATGGACGCCGCGGCCAAACGGGCAGCGTACCAGGCCGACATCACCTACGGCACCAACAACGAGTTCGGGTTTGATTACCTGCGTGACAACATGGTGATGTCGCTGGACGAAATGGTGCAGCGGCCGCTGCATTACGCCATCGTCGACGAGGTCGACTCCATCCTGATTGACGAAGCGCGGACGCCGCTCATCATCTCGGGGCCGGCGGAAAAATCGGCCGACCTCTACTTCCGGGCCGACTTGTTCGTGCGCAGCCTGTCCCCGGATGACTACGAGGTCGACGAGAAGATGCGCACGGTCAATCTCACCGACTCGGGCGTGAAGAAGGGTGAGCGTTTCTTCCGGGTGCAGAATTTGTTCGATCCGGACAACGTCGCGCTCATGCACCACATCACGCAGGCGCTCAAGGCGCACGGGCTGATGAAGCGCGACAAGGACTACGTCGTGGCCGGCGATGAGGTCATCATCGTCGATGAGTTCACCGGCCGCTTGATGCAGGGCCGCCGCTACAGTGAGGGGTTGCATCAGGCGATTGAGGCGAAGGAAGGCGTGCCGGTCCAGAACGAGACGAAGACCCTGGCGACCATCACCCTCCAGAACTACTTCCGCATGTACCAGAAGCTGTCCGGCATGACCGGCACCGCGAAGACAGAGGAGAAGGAGTTCCAGGAGATCTACGGCATGGACGTCGTTGTCATCCCGACCAACCGACCGATGATTCGCCAGGACCTGCCGGACGTCATCTACAAGACGCAGCACGGCAAGTTCAACGCGGTGGTCGAGGAGATTGTCCGCCGCCATGAGAAGGGACAACCCGTGCTGGTCGGCACCACCTCCATCGAGAAGTCCGAGTTGCTCTCCAGCCTGCTCAAACGTCGGGGCATCTTGCACCAGGTGCTCAACGCCAAGCAGCACGAGCGCGAGGCGGAGATCATCGCCTTGGCAGGACAGGCAGGCGCGGTGACGATTGCCACCAACATGGCCGGACGCGGCACCGACATCCTGCTGGGCGAGGGCGTCCCGGATCTCGGCGGTCTGCATATCATAGGTACCGAGCGGCATGAAAGCCGTCGCATCGACAACCAGCTGCGTGGCCGATCCGGCCGTCAAGGAGATCCGGGTTCCTCCCAGTTCTTCTTGTCGTTGGAGGATGACCTGCTGCGGCTGTTCGGATCGGACAACATCAAACGCATGATGGACCGCATGGGCTTGGACGAGGACCAGCCGATTGACCATAAGATGCTGACCGGCGCTATGGAACGGGCGCAGAAGAAGGTGGAGGCCAACAACTACGACATCCGCAAGCACGTCCTGCGCTACGACGATGTCATGAACAAGCAGCGCGAGGTGATCTACCGCCAGCGCCGGCAGATCCTTGAGCAGGAAAACCTGCGCGATGTGGTGGAAGGCATGGGCAAGGACCTGATTGACCACATGCTGGAGGTCTACTGTTCGACCGAGCAGGTACCGGAGGACTGGGACCTGGACGCGCTGCTGGCTTTTGGCGAACGCCACTTCCTCCACCCGGGCCAGATCAAAGCGGAGGACCTGCGCGGCTTGGAGCGGGATGAACTGCGTGAGAAGCTGTACGACATCCTGCACCAAAACTACGACGCCCGCGAGGAAGAGTTGGGCCCGTTCCTGCGCGATTTGGAGCGCGTGGTGGTGTTGCGCACGGTCGATTCGAAGTGGATGGATCACATCGACGCGATGGACCAGTTCCGCCAAGGGGTGCACTTGCGCTCCTACGGCCAGGCCGATCCGCTCGTGATCTACCAAAAAGAGGGCTACGAAATGTTCGAGGCCATGATTCGCAGCATCGAGGAAGAGGTCATCCTCTACGTGTTCAAATCCACCATCGCAATGACTCCGCAGCCGGTGTCAATTCACGACAGCGTGCCGGTGCAGGGTGGCTGATGCCAGAGGCGGCCGCGGGTTTTGCCGGGTGGCGGCGGCCCGCGGGCGAAGTGGGTGGCACAGCCTCACACAGCGACGAATTTTCAGCAGAGGTGAAGTTTCATGGCAGAGACGTTTGGGGAACTGCGCGGCGAAGCGCAGACTATGGCTAAGCGATTAGCGGAAATCGGGAGGTCTCTTTGACGTCGCTGCCAAGGAGCAGCGGATTGCCGAACTGGAGGAACAGATGGCCGATCCCGGTTTCTGGGACGACCAGGCGGCCGCGCAAAAGGTCATCAACGAGGCCAACAGCCTGCGTGGATATGTGGAGCAGCTGCGGAAGCTGGAGTCGGCTAAAGACGACCTCGAAGTGATGATTGAGCTGGCGGCCGAGGAGAACGACATGGACCTGTTCGCCGAGGCCAACGCGGCCGCGGCGGCGTTGGAGAAGGACATCGAGAAGTTCGAGCTGCAGCTGATGCTCTCGGGCCCGCATGACGCCAATAACGCCATTGTCGAACTCCACCCCGGAGCCGGGGGCACCGAGTCCCAGGATTGGGCCGCCATGCTGCTGCGCATGTACACGCGCTGGGCGGAGGACAAGGGATACAAGGTAGAGACTCTCGACTATCTGCCCGGCGACGAGGCGGGCATCAAGAGTGTCACTCTGCTCATCAAAGGATACAACGCGTACGGGTATTTGAAGGCGGAGAAAGGCGTGCACCGCCTGGTGCGCATCTCGCCCTTCGACGCCTCCGGGCGGCGCCACACGTCGTTCGCGTCTGTGGATGTCATCCCGGAGATCGACGAGGACGACACCGTCGAAATCAAGCCGGAGGAACTGCGCATCGACGTGTACCGATCGAGTGGGGCCGGCGGGCAGCATGTCAACACGACCGACTCGGCGGTGCGCATCACCCACCTGCCCACCGGGATCGTCGTCACCTGCCAGAGCGAGCGTTCGCAGATTCAGAACCGCGAGCGGGCGATGAACCTGCTGCGCGCCCGCCTGGCCGAAAAGAAGCGGCAGGAGCAGGAGGAGCAGATGGCGAAGCTGCGCGGCGAGCAGAAGGAGATTGCCTGGGGCAGCCAGATCCGCTCGTACGTGTTCCACCCATATTCCCTGGTCAAGGACCATCGCACCGGTCAGGAGATCGGCAACGTCGAGGCGGTGGTCGATGGTTTGCTGGATCCGTTCATCGACGCCTATCTGCGCTGGCAGCTCGCCCTTCAGCAGGGAAAGGCGGTGGCCGCAGCCGGCGGCGATTTGGACGTGTAAGGAGCGAGGAGCCTTCTGGCCCGGATTCCGGACAAGAAAGCGGCCGGCCTCGGCGCAGCATGGGTTGCACCGAGGTCGGCTTTGCGGCTTTGCGGATGTCCGGAGAGTGGCATGTTGGAAGCGAGCGTGGGTCTGTTGGAGGCGAGCGTGGGGGGCGTGTCTATGGGCAGTGGCGGGTACACGATTCGCCGTGCTGTCGTCCAGGACGCGGCGGAGGTGGCCGGGGTGAATGTCGACAGTTGGCGCAGCGCATACCGCGGCATCCTGTCGGACGCATATCTGGACAGCCTATCGTACGCGGCACGGGAGGAGAATCTGCGCGCTCGGCTGCAGATGGGGTGTGACCCCGAACGTCACTACGCGATGTTCGTGGCGGAAGATGCACAGGGGCGAATTATCGGGTTTGCCGACGGCGGCCCGGAACGATCCGGAGACGCGGAGTATGACGGTGAGCTGTACGCCATCTATCTTCTCGAAGGTCATCGGTGCCATGGCCTGGGCAGGCGATTGCTTCAACAGGTTACCCTGCATCTCGCAGAAAATCACTTTTCGCGGGATGCTGATTTGGGTTTTGGCGGACAACCCGTCGCGGCGTTTCTATGAGCGCCTCGGTGGACAGCTTGTGCGGGAAGCGGAGGTTGAACTCGGCGGGCAGCGTCTGCGTGAGCTGGCCTACGGATGGAAAAACCTTGACGGAGCGCTGTTCACTTGAAGCCGGCCGATGTTTTCGGCGAGCGTGGACGGCAACCTCCCTGATATACAGAT
>NZ_BCQV01000028.1 GCF_001552255.1 Alicyclobacillus shizuokensis NBRC 103103 | reverse complement strand
AACCGTCCATTCACCAAGGCGATATGGAGTATCTAGTTGCTCTGGCGATAATCCTTTTATAGCTAGACGTAGTTGGAACGGTGCCTCAGCGATATCTGCTATCCATCGCTGTCTCTGTTCGAGCGTAACTTTGTCTTGAGATTCGAAGACCTTGCCAATTGGATACCGAAGATTCAGTGTAAGGATGCCATATAACAAATCACGGCGAATATACGAAAAAGCACAATGGAAAAGCCGTGCTATCACACGATTTGTGGATAGCACGGCTCCCTGTCTCATACCCACCCTGGGATATCCTGAACAGCCCTCCAAGTCACTGGGCGGACATACCGGCATCAATCACAAACTCTGTACCAGTGATGTAGGAGGACTCGTCCGAAGCCAGGAATAGCACCAGGTTCGATACTTCGTTCGGGTCTCCGAGGCGCCCTAGTGGGATCTGCTTCAGGGCGTCGCCGCCAGACTCATCGGTTGCTTCCACCATCATCGGTGTTTTGATGAATCCGGGGTGCACCGAATTCGCCCGAATATTCTTTGGGCCATACTCAACAGCTGTGGCTTTCGTCATGCCACGTACCGCGAACTTACTGGCTACATACGCCAAACTCGGGAAGCCATAAATGGCGACTATTCCCGCGATCGAAGAGATGTTCACAATCGACCCGATCCCAGCTTCCAGCATTGATGGAATCACTGTTTTCATGCCTAGGAAGACCCCATGTTGATTGATTGCACAGACTTTTAAGTAGTCTTCCACGGACAACTCAGCCGTATTTGCGATGGGGCCCAAAACTCCGGCATTGTTGACCAAGACGGTGATGGGTCCGAACGTCGACGTCCCTTTGGATACCACCTCACTCCAAGAGGACGCATCTGTTACGTCATGCCGCAGGAACAGTGCATTGGAACCCAGTTCTTTAGCAAGCGTGGAGCCTGCTTCCTCGTTGAGGTCCGTCATAATTACCTTAGCACCTTCTTCAACAAATCGCCGGGCATGAGAAGCGCCCATACCGCGTGCAGCACCCGTAATTAAAGCTACTTTACCTTCTAGCCTTCCCACATTAATCATCCCTTCGTTATATGTTTTAAATTTTGTTTTGATGGCGGTCTTCATGGTCGTTTCATAAGCGAGTTTTCAAGACTAGCAAACTCGGTTCTCTCAAAAATCGTTTTCATGCAGGTTCAGCAACTCTAGGATAAATGTCTATATCAGTAAGTGTCAACTGTCCCGGACAAAGAATTTCACATGACTGACTTCATAGCCTAGGTCGTGAAGAATGTCGAGAAACTTGTTTACATAGTGTTGCTGACAATACGTAGCAGCCAGCTCATGTTCTGTTTCCACAAAGAGGATGTCATCTGAAATTCCCTCAACGCGTATATTACGGAACCAAGTATCGTAAGATGAAGATGAGAATTGTTGTCTGAGTTTTTCGCATAGATGTTCCGTTAATAAAGTAGGATCAGGTTTATTATATTCTTTTGTTTGTTCAAGTGATATATTCTGCGGAACTTCAGGTCCTAATTTGAGGACTTCAAGTTCCGGAACCGGTGGTACTTGAAGTCCGGTATTACCCGTCGGTACTTGAAGTTCCACCGGTATCTGAGGTTCCGCTGGAACTTCAGGTTCCACCGGCTGTCGATACTCGACGTCCCAGTCTTCCTTGGAGGCTGGCAGTGGCTTTTCGCCGACGAGCTTCAATGCGGCCTCGATGAGAGGTCGAAAGTTGTAGACGACGTTCCCGAATTGTTTGCTCTGCCGATTGCGACGCTGACCGATGAGAAGTAGACCTTTCTTTTCGAGGCTATCTGCCCATTTGCGGATCTGGCGTGTACTACACTGAAGGTGTTCGGCTAATGTCTCCTGGCTCGGGTAAGGATCTCGACCGTCGTGTTTGTATGTGAGGACGGCGCAAATGAAACCGAACTCGCCATGTTCAATTCCGAGGCGACGGTAATTGCGGACGATGATATTGGGGATAGCGAGGAATCCCTCGTCAAGCAGTCGATGTCCCCAGATGGCTTCGAGCTTGTCATGCTCCATAGGTTCATCGAACAGCGGAAAGTGGTTGACTTTAACTAGCCGGTATGATAATCTCTTTTTGCGAGATTCATACCGAGAACCCGTAAGACCCCTCCGGCGGCCAACCTGAGGGTCTTTTCTTTTTGCCCAACCACGCCCTGTTCGACGGTCCTCCTTTCTATTGGGCTACTGGCGAAAAATAAAAGCGCATCTGACCAACCAGATGCGCGAGATTTGTCTCTATAGATACACTACGCCCTATACACTACGTCAAGAGTAGTGTCGGCGCATGTGTCCTGCGCTGGCTGGTCATTGAGAAGTATAGCATAATGTGCCATGAGAGAAAATAGTTTCGGTCGGTTTATGTCGAGCGAGGATCTAGTCGAGTTTGTGTCAACCACCCCACGGCAAAGCCGGGGGCTTGCGTTGAGCAAGCCTGGGGTTGACCAAAACTCGGCCGCCGCAAGCCACGGGCTTCAGCCCTGGGGATAAGGCGGGCAAATCTTTTGTCATCGATTAGATACTTTCGTGCTGTATAATACTCTCATGGAGTACAAATCCAATCGAAACGTCGTGTATTCATGCAAATACCATGTCGTCTGGTGCCCCAAATATCGCCGAAAGGTTCTGGTCAACGGAGTAGATGAACGGCTCAAGGAAATCCTCAGGGCCGTAGCGGAAGAACGTCGGGTCGTAATCATCGAAATGGAGGTCATGCCGGACCACGTACACTTGCTTGTGGAAGTTGATCCGCAGTTTGGCATCCACCGCTTGGTCAAATTGATGAAAGGACGATCTTCGAGAATACTGCGTGAAGAGTTCCCTTGGCTTAGGAGTCGTTTGCCGACCTTGTGGACCAACTCCTACTTTGTCTCCACCGTTGGGGGTGCGCCACTTGCCGTCATCAAACAATACATCGAACAACAAAAACATGTATGAAGTACGAAAACTTCACCTTAAACCCACGCCTGAGTTGGATGCCTTAGCCCGGGCGGCAGGTGAACTGTACACGCGCACGTTGGTGGGGTTTTGGCGCACTGTACGCAAGAAAAACATCTGGCTCAAAGCATCTTCCATGATGCGGTGGCACACGTCGAACCAACTTCATGCCCACAGCGCTGATGCGGTCGTGCAGAGTTTCTACGCCGCCCTCAAATCCTGGCGCGAGCGTCGGAAGACGGACCCGCAAGCCAAACCGCCGTATCGTCGGCGGTTCTACTTTCGGATCCAGTGGAAGTCGTCCGCGATCCGGGTCCGGGCCGGGAAGCTCATCCTCTCCAACGGACGCGGCAACGCCCCGCTGGTCGTACCTTGGCCTTGGGAAATCCCTGTATTGGTTGAACTAGGCTGGGCGGGTACGGCCTATGAACTGCGAGCTGTGTACGTCAGACCTGCGGCCAAACCTGTTGCCCAAGGTGACACGGCCGGGGTGGACCTTGGGGAGGTCCACTTGGCGGTGGTTCATGATGGCACACGGACGACGATATACAACGGGCGGGAACTTCGGGCCACACGGCGGTATCAGAACAAGCTGAAGGCGATTCTCTCGGCCAAACAATCGCGTATGCAGAAAGGGTCACGCCGCTGGCGGAAGCTGCAGCGAAGCAAGCGGAAACAACTGCGAAAGCTCGACCATCAAATCTGGGATATCCTGCACAAGCAGACCACAATGCTGGTCTCCACCCTCCACGCGAGCGGGGTGCAGACGGTGGTCATCGGCGACGTGCGGGATCTCCGAAAGCGGGTGGATTACGGGCCTGCGGTGAACCAGCGAATCCACCAGATGGTCAGTGGCAAAGTTCGCTGGCTGATCACGTACAAGGCAGAGCGGCTCGGAATACGGGTGGAGCTCCAGGATGAGGCGTATACCTCCCAGGAATGCCCACGCTGTGGTTGTCGCCATAAACCGAAGGGACGAGTGTATATTTGTCCGACCTGCGGGTTCCGTTTCCATCGAGATGGCGTTGGAGCGGTAAACATTCGGCGCAAGTATCTGGGCCTCGGCCCAGTAGTCGGGGCGATGGCGTCCCCCACGGGAGTGCGGTGGCATCCGCACCTGCGCACCCGCGTAGCTCGCGATGAGCGAGAAAGAATCCCCGTCCTTTAGGGCTGGGGAGAACGTCAACAGCCCTCATGAGAGGGAACAGCCCCTCATGCAGACGTTATCCCGGTCATGGCACCCTGGGGTGCGAGGCCAGCTCCAGGCCCTGCCGTCCGGCATTAAACAGGCATACGGGGTGGAAGCCAGTATGCCGGGCATGACAAGCCGGGATAACCGGGCGAGGCCAACGTGACCCCCAATCGGGGAGAAAGGCAGGTAACTGCCATGAGTAAGCAAAACCGTGTGTTTGTACTGGACAATCATCGAAACCCGCTGATGCCCTGTCACCCAGCACGGGCCAGACAGCTTCTGAAGAAGAGCAAAGCGGCCGTGTTTCGCCGTTTTTCGTGTAGGCACTGTGGATGGGATTTCGCATCGGTACTGCGAGATCGTGCACAAGGCAGATGGATATCAATACGGCTTTTGAAGGGAGGAAGCGCGGCGCTCCTCCCCATGCCTAGAGACAGGGGTATCCGCGCCGCGCCAAATTCGATGAAATTGTAGATTTGCCGATTGAAACTTTATTCACACCGTGGTATTATAAAGGCAAACTTAATCCTGCGTAGCTGGTTAGTAACCCTCTGGTAATCCGGGGGGTTACTTCGTTCTATGGCTCTTCTCTGCTCTGTCGCCGATTCTGGAGTGCTTGAAAATCTGAATTTCGACCCCTGCCACAGATTAGAGAGACGTCCGCAGTTTATACTAAACCCAGAACGTCAGTGGCCGGTACTGAGCCTTCTATGTTTATTGGACTTTGTTAGACTCTTCTATTGGCGTTTGGCTGCGGCGGCCTTAAATTTTGCAATAGAGGCGCGCAACCGTCCGACATCTCGGGGACAGATTCGAATTTGCCTCGGCGCGGGAGTCATCGCTCCACGGGCAACGTCGGGGCCTCCCGGCGCCGGAGTGCGTTGGTGCGTCACTTCACACTAAGATGATCAAGGAGAAAACTAATTGCCACATTGATGAAGGGAGACTTGTCGATCCCAGTCTGCTTGAGATAACGCTCGAGTCGCGGCTGGATTGCCTTATCCAAATACAATGTTGTATGTGTGTAAGTATCGGTTTTTTTCATCTTCACAACGCGTCCATTGCGAACGCTTATGAGATTTTGTGCCGCGGCTTTCAAGTAATTCTCGACGTATTGTTGTGCAGCTTCTGGATCTCCGAATGGAGATTTAGCTTCAGATTTAGAACCAAAACTAGAGTTAGAGTCAACATCAGAACGGGCATTAGTAGTAGAAGCAAGGTTAGGGCTAGAAGTAGAATTTGAATTAGATTCAACTCGAATTTCAATACTACTACCAGAACTACTATCAGAAATATTATCAGATATAGAGTTGGTATCATTACGCAACTTAGAACTAATGCCGACGTCAGAACTAATATCTAAACTTGAATCGATAGAAGGACCATCACTAGATTCGGTATCCATGTCAGCTTTAGGATCAATGTCAACATTATAGTCGGATTTAGTATTAGTCACTGAACCAACGCTGACACTGGCATCGGAATCATTATTGGTATCGGCATCAGTATTGCTACCAGAATTAACGCGAGCGGTAGTATCGGCATTAGAACTAAAGTTATCATTACCGTCATTATTGAACTCTACTTTGGAACTAAAACTAGAGTTAACCCTAGAGTCGATACCAGACTTGGAGTCAGTAGTAACAGTGGATTTGGTACGATCATTTTTCTTTGACACATCTTTCGATATGTCTGTAACATCGTTTCCGTCGAAGAGAGATTCGTAGGGAGAGCGCGGCCTCTCTGCTTTCAAGCGATTACGAAGCTTGTCTCTCGTGCTGGCCATTATTACACCCACTCCTTTGCGATCTCGATGTGCTGAAGCGTCTCATCGCGCAGTCCTTCGAAACGGATACGTTTAACTTCTGGAAGAGTTTCTTGCAATTTGCCATCGATGTAATACAACCTGTTCTGAAGGGCTCGTAAGTAGATGGAGTTGTCGTAGAATCCCGAGTCGATACGGTCCAGAATTTCTTTTAGCAAGTCTTCGTATTGCGTGAGAGCGGTCTTTTGG
This sequence comes from Alicyclobacillus shizuokensis NBRC 103103, assembly GCF_001552255.1. GTDB lineage: Bacteria > Bacillota > Bacilli > Alicyclobacillales > Alicyclobacillaceae > Alicyclobacillus_G > Alicyclobacillus_G shizuokensis. Next base: position 55,403 of record NZ_BCQV01000028.1, on the reverse strand, counting down.
TCCTTTCGTGCGTCAGAGATGCCCAATGTGGCGAATTCGGCAACTCTGGCGAGTCTGCGTATCACCGTGTTGAATATCAGGGCACCATATTCATCTCGGCATTCGTCCAAAATCGTGTCTTGCAGAGTGTATCGGTCTGTTAAGCCGACGGCGATACCGAGCATGACGAGGTCTGGCCTAACGTTCTTCTTGACATGAAATAAAGTCTCAAAGAAACGCGTGAGTGCTTGATAGGCATAAACCTCCGCTTGGAGAACCGTCACGACACAATCTGAGGCAGCCAATGCCGAAAGGGTTTGTTCATTTAAGCTGGGAGGGCAATCAATTAGGATATAATCGTACTCGTCTCGCACTACATCCAAGGTTTGTTTGAGATATAAAAGCGGTGGAACAGATCTTTGCTCTTCTCGTTGAATCTCATAGATGCGTCGCCCATAAATCGCAAGAAGATCATCCGCTGGAATAACATGAAGGTTGGGGATTTCAACGGACGGAACAATGTAGGGGCGCGGGTCTTGGTCCTCAACTGCCTCAAGAATTGTCTCGTTGGAGAAAGTGTATACATTTCGTTGTAACAGTAACGTGCTAACATTTCCCTGTGAGTCCATATCGACGGCCAGGACCTTTTTGCCCATTCGAGCGAGCAAGAACGACATAATTCCCATGGTTGTCGTCTTACCTACGCCGCCTTTCTGCAGCATGAAGGACAAAGTAACAGCCATCTGTACGCCTCCTAAAGGCAATTTGTATTCATGGTACCGAAGTGACTAAGTTAGAGTCAAGGTTACAGCTTATTCTATACTTAGTTCTAACGCCAACCTTAGTTCTAAAGGGTCTTCGTAAAAGCGTGTTGATATATTGATTTTGGTTTCCAGTTTGATTTGGAGGAATTTCTGTGGCGAAAACTCGAAAACCATTGAAACAAACAAAAACTGTTGATTATTGGAAGTGTCCATGGTGCCGAGAAAAGCACTCTCACGATGAAGTTTTAGGCGGACAGCAGGAGTTAGATAGCGACCATCTTATAACTTGCCCTACATGCGGAAATGAAGTGTTGTTAATGCCAAGCATTGAATTTACCTGTGTTCCGACACGAGATGGAGAACCAATTGAATAATTGGAAGTTTAAAATTCTATTTCAACACAGTTTTACGGATAGCCTTCTAAAATAGAATTTAAAAGTAGTGGATGGAGAATGACTCTACTATAGCACTGACCGATCAATGCGAAAGGGAACGCGCTTCCTCCCCATGCCTAAAGGCAGGGGTTTCCGCGCGAATCAGTCGGTGAACAAACTGAGATTGCATCAAACTTGCATTTTTCAGCCTCCAGTCTCGTGCACAATGGGAGATGGGGGCGAGGCGGATGAGCGTGGCGTGGATTGAGGCCAAGACGGAGGCCGGGATAACGCGCTTGGAATATGGAGAATTAGCCGAGGGTGGCACGAATGTGCAGAGTGTATTACATCGACTCTACAGCGCGAATGCCACCCTTCTGTGTATGTGTAAACCCGAGCGGCCGGTGCCCATGCATATTCGGCGCTATCAGATACAACCCCCAGCCTATTGTCTAGTTACCAACCCACACGGGAAACACTCCCCGGATTGTCCGCGCTTCTCCACGCACATTCTGCGTGTACCCCCAGAGACGCGAATTACGGAACGTCAAATAGTAACCGATTCCGTAGAAACGGTTTATGCAAACTGGGAAAGGAGCACCTTCTACGTGCCTACACTTCAAGAACTGAACCCAGCCCAGCAAGCAGCTGCTCGGTACAAGGACGGGCCCTGCATGGTCATCGCGGCCGCTGGGTCTGGCAAGACTGCTGTGCTCATTGCCAGGATCCAATACCTCATAGAGAGTGGTGTTGTCCCTCGTGCCATTCTTGCCTGTACCTTTACTCGTAAGGCGACGGAAGAGATGCGAATACGCTTGGTGGACGTAGTAGGTAGGGAAGCGGCCAAACAAGTGACCATCGGCACGATGCACTCTGTTGCTTATCGAATGCTTAAATCGATGCTGGGCAAAGACGACTGGAAGGTGGCAACCGATCCAACCTGGCTGATGGAAAGCGTGCTGGACGAACCCAGTCGCGTCAACCCGTATGGCGTAGGTCCCCTGTATAAAAGCGCACAGGATGCCTTAACAGAGATCTCCCGGGCGAAAGCTGAAGCACTCATGCCGGAGCAGGTGGATGATAAAGTTCTGGCCAAGGTGTATTCCGCCTACGAGGCCTTGAAGGCCGAGCAGCACATTCTCGACTTCGATGACATGTTGTTATACGCCCTGCGGTTCTTCAAGTCAGATCCGAACTTTCGTGACCGATGGAGCCGACGCTGGCGATACGTGCTTGTGGACGAGTTTCAGGACACGAATCTCGCACAATGGCTATTTTTGCTGGAGTTGGTTCGGTACACTCACAATCTGTTTGTGATTGGTGACGATTTTCAGTCCATCTACGGGTTTCGCGGCGCCCGCCCGGATCTGATGTTCCAATTCCACAGACAGTTTCCGGACGCCAAAAAGATTGTGCTCGACATGAACTACCGATCGCACGACCTGATCCTTGACATCGCTGGGCAAGTGATTGCCTTAAACCGTGGCCACCAGATCGACAAACGTGTTCAAGCGGCTCGTCAGGTGTCAGAGGACACCTCCACTGCTGAAATTATCACGTCGAAATCCGACTGGGGCGAGGCTAAATTTGTTGCCGAGGAAATCTCGCGTTTGCATGAACGTTATCCGCGTATTCCCTGGAGCGAGTACGCGGTACTGTATCGGACCAACGTTCAGTCCCGTGTGTATGAAGAACTCTTGGCGGAACACGACATTCCGTACCAAGTCGTAGGGGACAAGCACTTTTATGAAAACCATGACGTAAAGACTTTGCTGAATTACCTCCGTATCACACAGGACCATTCCGATCCAGGCGTATGGCTGCCCTTGCTCAATCGGCCGAAGCGCTTTATTTCCAGACAGGTCATTGAGGAAGTGAAAGCCGGCGGTTGGGACGCAGTGATGGCTCATCCCAAGTGCCACGAATTCCGCGAGACCGTGGAAAAGTTGAGCCGATACGAAAGCCCGGCAGAGGCCCTACGTTGGCTGGTGGACACGCACGCGACGGTGGTGCGCCAACAAGACGCAGACGAGCCGGTCAAGTGGGTGGATTCGTTGATTCAGTCAGCAAAAAGGTATAAGACTGTGCTTGAGTTTCTGAGGTATGTGGACTGGGTAATTGAGAAGTCCAAGGAACCTAAGGACGACGCGGTTCAACTGATGACCATTCACAAGTCAAAGGGCCTAGAGTGGTGGACGGTATTCGTGGTGGATCTCGTAGAGGGGATTCTTCCCCACCGGAAGTCCATGTTTGGTCCGGGGCTGCGCGAGGAAACAAGGCTGTGCTACGTGGCGATCACTCGCGCCAAGGAGAACCTGTATCTCATGGCCGCCCAGCAGTACGGCGGTGAACCAGTGGAGTTATCGCGATATGTGAGGGTTTTGCAGCAGTGAAAAACGGTGTAAAACAGACCGATTTATGAGATGTATACATGTTACACTGGAGTTGTAATCAAGAATATCTAGGAGGTTGTGTCATGACGAAATCGGAACTTGTACGCAAGGTCGCAGAACGAACAGGGCTCTCACAAAAAGACGCCGATACAGCCGTCAATGCTGTGTTCGCTTCGATTCAGGAAGCGCTGGCGAGGAAGGAGAAGGTGCAAATCACGGGGTTTGGAACTTTCGAGGTTCGCGAACGAGCAGAGCGGCGCGCGCGGAATCCACAGACAGGCGAAGCAATTACAATTCCTGCCAGTCTTGCACCCGCGTTTAAGGCCGGAAAAGAACTGAAGACAGTCGTTAGAGCGTAAATGGCGGCAAAACAATCATGCCATCCCTAATGGGATGGCATGGAACAACAAGGAGCAACGGACATATGCGATATCACCCTGTATATTTCCATTCGTATTCTCATGCATATTCCTATTCTCACCTTGGACACGTATTCGGTCGAGCTATCGTACACGGAATGGGTTGGGGCATTGGGTATCAGTTGGTACGCCACCTTCCGTTTACAGTCATTGTTCTAATTGCGTTAGTGGTTTTCGCTTTGTATTTCCTTCGACGTCGAGGATAACGGTGTAGAAAAAGCCGCCTTATATGGCGGCTGGAGACAGGGTATGATTCGAGCAATATTGTAGCACAAAGCCACAAAGGGGGCGTCATTACGATGATGAAACTTCAGCTTCGTCCCTATCAAAAAGAGGCTGTTGAGGCGTTTTTCGACGCCCTCTCTAACCATCGTCGTCAACTGATTGTCCTGCCTACGGGCGCGGGCAAAACGGTAGTATTCGGGGCGATTGCCCGACGGTTCTACGAAGATGTTTCAGCAGAAAAGCCTATCCTTGTGATCGCCCACCGTTCCGAGTTGCTCGACCAGGCAGAACAAAAAATTCACTTTGTCTGGCCTGAAGCCATGATCGGCCGAATTCAAGCCCAGCGCAACGAGCAACTGGGAATGGTGCTTTTGGCGTCAACACAGACACTGGTTGCGGGGAGAAAGATTCCGCAACCTGGGCTCATCATCTACGATGAATGCCACCACAGCCGTGCGGAAGGGGCGCTTGGCGTCCTCACACAACTTGGAGTGTTTGAGTCAGATGGGCCGCCTTTGCTTGGCGTAACGGCCACACCGTCGCGGTCGGACAAGACGGAGCTTGGAGACGTGTTCGAGCATTTGACGTATGAGCGCACAATCCTCCAGATGATCATGGACGGATACTTGGCGGATGTGCGCGGGATTAAGGTTGAGGTTCCAGGACTGAACCTTAGCGCCATTCGTACAACAGGTGGAGATTATAATGCGAAGGATCTGTCGTACGTCATGAACGTGGATGGAGCGCTTGATGCCGTTGTGGACGCTGTCCAAACCCATGCGTCTGGACGCAAATGTCTTGTATTCGCGGTGGATGTCCAACATGCGAGAGCGTTGGCGGAACGATTTCAGGCTGCAGGAATGGCGTGTGCGGCAGTGGACGGCAAAATGTCGGCCGAAGAACGAGTTTCCATCTTAGAGGCATTCGCGCAGAACCGACTGCGGGTGCTCGTCAACTGTCAAATTCTCACTGAGGGTTACGACCAACCGGATGTGGACGCGGTGGTCATCGCCAGACCTACCCGCTCCCAAGCGCTCTATACGCAGATGGTAGGCCGAGCCCTGCGTCTCCATCCCAGCAAAACTGATGCGCTTGTGTTGGATCTGACTGGTGCAAGTGAGGATAAGTCGCTGCAAACTTTCACACGCCTCATGAAAACACAGCGTAAGCTAAACAGCCATACCGCCACAGTTGTGGATTCCAACGCGGATGAAATGGTCATGGAGAACGGGGAAAGCGTAACCGAATGGCTCATCCGTGTAGAAGAAACGAATCGGAAGAAGCAAGAGAAGGCCCAACAGGTGGCTGAAGCCATTAACCTGTTTGCCAATCGGGCACGGTATCGTTGGCAACAGATTCAGGATATGTTTGCTATATCCTTCGAAGACTCGCGATGGGCATATCTGTATCGTGACGGCGATGACTACTGGCCGGTGCTGGAACTCAACAACGAAAAGTTCATGCCGCTGCATGACAGACCTGTGCCACTCGAATACGCGCAAGGGATTGCTGAGGGATTTCTACAGCTGCTCAATTCGAAACTCATCCAAAAGGACGCAGAGTGGCGAGACGCACCGATGTCGCCACGTCAGAAGTATGTGCTCGATAAGTATCGCATTCGTTATGACGATACGTGGACCCGGGGCATGGCCGCGGATGCATTGGCGAAGGTATTTGCAAAAAGGAGAATCAAGACGCTGTGTAAGAACTTCAATCCCGAGCAGTGGAGAAAGGTCTTGGCTACAGACAACGGAAAAGTGTGGCTGTCTAGGCGGATTGAACGATTCCGCGCGTATGCGGAATCGGCAAAGGCCGTGGGGCATTGACACTCCACACGGCTAAAGCCGTGGGATTCTTGCGAGGAACTACGAGAGTTTTACTCGCAAAGGGTTAGCCAAAAGCCCTCTAGCCACTCGCTCAAAGTTGAGTCTGTGGTTACTTTTACGCAAGATGTTAGCCGCTCCATTGATGTCGGCATTCACTAATTGTCCGTCTGACGCGCGATACAATCCGCGTTTCACACGCTTTCCAGAGAAAGTGTATTGCTGCGGATTGTCTGCATTGTAGATTGGAAGGTCATCTTGGTCAAGGAAACTCGCTTTCGACGTGTAGGATTCTTCTTGCTCAACGTATTGAATTCCGTAGCGTTGACAAAGTCCTTCGAGTTTACAACGAAGCGACCAATGCGGAATCTGAACGAAATTTTGGTTGTTTCGTTTACCGATGTTGATGTCTTGTTTCCATTCAGGGTTGACACCAACAATAATTTTACCAATACAGTGTTCAATGCAATGGTTCACGATGTAACGTGCCGATTTGTTTAGGTAGTCACGAATGTAGTTGTTGCGATACATCGTCAAACGTGCTTGCTGTTCGGTTGTACCCTTAATACCTTGCAAATCCTTGATGCTTTGCAATCTTGCATTTCGCTTATTGTACCAACGGTTGATACTTTTGAGAGGTCTACCGTCGATCAAAAACGACGCCCCATTGGTATCAATACACGCTGCAAGATTGTCTAACCCAAAGTCGATTGCAAGTGCAGAATCAGGGTCTACGGTTTTCGGTTCTTCATCTTGAACGTACACATATTCAATCTCAAAAAAGCGAGCATTGTATTTCGGGTGAATCCTTACCTCCTTGATAATTTTATTCGCAAGACGTTCAGGAAAAGGAATCTTGATGTCACCATGTTCTTTTTTGAATTCAAGAGACATGGGCACATAAAGAAATCCATCTTTCACGCGAATGCGCGGGATAATCAACGGGAAGTATCCGTCTTTCGGCAAGTACCTCGGCAACTTGACATCATGGAAACGGTACTCGTTATTTCGTGCTTTCTTGATTAGCCCGTAGAAAGAACGGAACGAACGATCAACTACTTTTAACGTCTGCTGTGCCACATCGGTATTGAGCAACTTGTAATTATCGTTTTCTTTTGAATAATGATAGTTCGACTCATATCGAAGATGCTTGCGTTCTTGGATGTAATACTGACGCACGTTGTAAAGGCCAACATTGTATAGGTTCTTTGACAGCCGACACAAAAGACGCAAGGCGTTATATTCACGCTTGCTTAAACCACGAATTTGGTTCTTTTGTGTCGCGTACAATCAAATCACATCCTTTCGCTAATATTATAGAATATAGCGAGGGACAGAGAAAGGAGGAAGGGGCGCTTCCTCCCACCGCTAAAGCAGTGGGTTTCCGCGCCCAATTTTCTATGAATTTAACGCGAGTTCAGTTGAAACGCAAATGGATCGGCCAAAAGGCTGACCTAGACGCGGCAGCGATACTGGCAGACCACTTTGGTATCCATCCAGTGGTGGCCCGCATTCTTTCTGCGAGAAATTGCTCGCGAATCGATTCGGCAGCACGCTTCTTGCGTCCAGACCGAGCGCAACTGCTCGATCCGTTCCTCATGCACCACATGGAACGGGCAATTGCGCGCATCAAAGAAGCTGTGCTGCGCCATGAGAAGATCCTAGTGTACGGGGATTATGACGTCGACGGAACGGCGAGTGTGGCCATTCTGGTACGGGCACTTCGGTCTCTTGGCGCAGATCCGGCCTGGTTTGTTCCATCGCGTTTCAAGGACGGATACGGGTTGCACGCGCATGTTGTGCGCTCTGCCGCAGAACATGGTATCACGCTCGTCATCACGGTTGACACTGGTATCACGGGATTTGAAGCAGCTGCCACGGCGAACGAGCTGGGCGTGGATCTTATCATCACCGATCACCACCAGATTGGTGATATTCCAGATGCCTACGCTGTTGTGCATCCGGCGTATCCGAGGTCGATGTACTCGTTTCATGACCTGTGTGGAGCGGGCGTAGCGTTTAAAGTTGCCCAAGCACTTCTAGGACGATTTCCGGAAGAATTGCTGGAACTGGTTGGCCTAGCAACGATTGCGGATCAGGTGCCACTTATCGGAGAGAACCGCGTTCTGGCACGTGAAGGTATAGCTCGCATGAACCTGCGCTTGTCAGCCGGTATCACAGCGCTGATGGACGTAGCGGGTGTCAATGGTGACACATCCTCTACGGACGTGGCATTCCGGCTCGCACCGCGTATCAACGCAGTCGGCCGACTTGCCCATGCCAAGCGAGCGGTAGAGCTGTTCCTCGCAGAGGATGAGCGTGAGGCACGGGCGATTGCCAAAGAACTTAATGCATACAACCAGCGACGGCAACAACTACAAGACCAAGTGGAGAGAGAGGCACTTGAGCAAATCGAAGCGCATCCGAACTGGTTGGACAAGCCGGGGCTAGTTGTAGCGGGACACTGGCACGAGGGTGTGATTGGCATTGTGGCCGGCCGACTCACCGAGCGTTTCCACAAGTCCACGCTCTGCATTAGTGTCGATGGTGAAAACGCGAAGGGGTCTGGGCGGGCCATTCCGAACTTTGACCTATATCGCACTTTGGCAGACGTACAAGAACACATCCATGTTTTCACGCACTTCGGCGGGCATGAAGCTGCGGCCGGATTCAGTTTACACACCAAAGACCTGAATCGGCTTCAGCAATCGTTCTGGTACGCAATAGAAAGAAACTGGTTCGAGGATGTAGAGTTGGATCCACACATCCTCTGTGACGCGCCATTGGCCATAGATGAGCTTTCGTACAAGTTGGTCGACGACCTACGGTTATTGGAGCCGTTTGGGCAAGGCAATCCAGAGCCGGTGTTCTTTGTGCGCGATGCTCAAATCGTCACCGCACAGGCAATCGGAGCCGAACGCAAGCACCTCAAAGTATGGGTTCGGGACTCTGTCGGCCAAACGTATCCAGTCCTGGCGTTTGGGCATGGAAATGAGGTAGACGAGTGGAGGACAGCGAGTCACCGTCATCTGCTCGTTAAAGTGGGAGACAACGAATGGAATGGGCAAAAAACGTTGCAGATGCAGCTAGTGGACGCAAAATAGGTAGCACAACCGCCAATTTTTGCGGTGATAAATGTGTATACTGCAAGTCGGGTAGGGCAGCATGCGTGGCTGCCATTGCCGTTCGGCGAAGGAGGGGCCGGCGGCGCGGACTCCTCTGTTTTTTCTTGAATCTCCTCTCTCAGATACACGAAATCTGATAGACTGTATCCAAGCACCTTTCCTTGGGGGTCACTCCCTGCCCGGCATACCGGGAAGGGGGTGGGGCCATGAGTGTAGCTGCTGCGCTGTCGTTGATGATCCAATTCGGATCGTTCATCGTAGCGCTTTTGTCGCTCGTCGTGGCCGTGGTTCTTGCCATAAAACGCAAGTGACCGCCCCCATCGGTTAGCGCCATTGGGGCGGTCACTTGCCTAACGTTCAAATCTGTTGGGCAGGGACAACGCTCAAGGCGCCGGTGCCCGGGAGTCGAAGGATGCCGCCTTCGGCTCTCTTTTCATGTTTAGTGTAACACAGCAAGAATATACGTCAATGCAGACTTGGTTCTAGAAAGTTGCATCGAATTTGCGCTATCTGCCCCTCGTCAGCCTGTTATCGTATTTGTTGAAAGGGGCTGTTTGCAATATGCTTGGACGAACACACATGGCCATCGGGGCCGTTGCTTCCGTTGCAGTCGCACCCTTCATTGTGCATGCGCCTTGGGACGCCTTACGCAATTTCGCACAGGGCCGTGAATGGCAAGCGGCCTCCGGTGCGCTTGTTGTCCAAGCATTGCTCGTCGTCGCAGCCGTTGTCGGGAGTTTGCTCCCCGACCTCGACCAGCGAAATTCGCTCGCCGCGCGCAAAGTGGAGCGGGTGGGGCAGGTCGTGGCGTTCGTACTCATGGCCGCGCTCCTTTTCCTCATGCATTGGCAGACACACTGGGTATTGTGGGCACTAGCCATAGTGGTGAGCTTCGCCCTGGGCGCCAACAGTAATGTTGCACGCAGGATTGGTCTTGGCATTACCGGCGCAGGACTGCTGTTTCTCGCGGTGCATGGTACGATCCCGATGCTCGGGTCGATTCTCCTTGCGGTTTGGATCGTGGGCGCGATGTTCACCGAACACCGGACGTTCACGCACAGCTTACTAGGCGCGGCCTTGTTGGTTTCTGGAGCATTCACTGTGCTGGATGCTCTCGGCCAGATGCATGGCGTCCCACTATCCGTCGCGGCGTGGGGGCTGACAGTGGGATACGTCCTGCACTTGGTGGCGGACAGCGTAGCCGGCGGCGTACCACTTTTGTGGCCGTGGAATGAACGTCAAGGGATACGTTTGATACGTACCGGTGGATTGATGGATTCTTTGATTGGAGTGGTTGCAGCTTGTTTGTGCATTGTCTCCGTTGTGGTTTAAGTTCGAGAAATCCGCAGGTTAAAAGTTGCATGTCGAATTTTGTTGTGATGTAATTATGTAGAAACCCTTTTCCCCCAAGGACGTCGTCATAGAGACGATGTCTTTTTTTTTTTTTTTGGCTCTTTTCGCAAAGATTGTTGCTTATGAAAAGTAGAATCATAGCGCCAGCGCTATTTATGTCGTGCGGGCGGCCCTTCAAGAACACCAAGTCTTCCGCCTTATTCATCCATATTGTACCAGGATACTTTCCGTTGCGTTTCACAGATTGGCTTTGGCAATGTGGACACGTGATGGCTTCGGCAAAGCGAGCTTCCCGGAGTTCGCCCACTAAGGCTGCGAGTGGTTGCGGGGTGTCCGGAAACAGAGCGCTTCGAATGGCCCGAAAGAGCTCCAGTTTTTGTTCGTGGTCGAGGTTCTCGAAGTCCTGGAAAACTGTCCGCCAATCCATATGAGCACCTCCTATCTCGCCTCTACGAGGCTACAATAGCAGGATGCCCATAAAAGCAACAAAAATTACAAAAAGAGACTTTTTAATAGAAATTGTATATCGGTGATTTACAACCAACGTTTTTTACCTGTATATTTCGTGTCCGCGCTGAATGATTCCTTCCCACGTTCGAGCAAGTTGTCGCTCACTTCGGCAGACCGGGCAGATGTCAGGTTGCATCGGCTCTGCTGCTTCAATCCAGAAGGGGTGGCCGTTTCTACAGACAAATCCCTTGAGCCATACCCGTTCCTCCCGCATGATTCGCTCCCACATCGCTTTCTTGAGTGGTTCGGGTGGATTGAGTCGATTCGAGAGATACTCCTTCATCGCCAAGACCAGAACCTGTGTCATGGGCCGGTTCTCCCGTTCGGCCAATAGACCTAGCATCTCCCGCTCTTCCTCGGTGAGGTACACCGTAAGTCGATGTGTCCGTTTTTCCTCGTCGCGTTTAGGTGGACGTGGCAATGGATACTCACTTCTTTCAAACGGTTATTTACCTGTATGATACGTCAACTTGCATCAAAATTGCATTTTCCGAGCTGAAGTCCACCTCAAAATGGACGTCGGAGGTGGGGCGTGATGGATATTCAAGAATTGGTCGAGTCGGTAGCCAAGCGAGTCCAGCAACAGGTGGAAGCGGACGCCTGGGACGCTCTGATGGAAAAGAGATTTTCCGGATTGTGCGAGGAGCTTTTCAACATCATCGAACTTATCACCCATACAGTTGAGGAAAAACTGGCGTCGTATCCGGCGGAAAGCGTAGCCAAGGTCTGGGAGACCAAACGGGCGGATGGAGAGCTACACATTCGGTTTGGAGAGCGAGAACTGCACTTTGTTCCGGTGGGGAAGATGGCTACCCTGCCGGGGGATCGCTGGACCATGCAGATCACTCGGCGCGGGGAGGAACTGGTGGGGCGTTACTTTGTTCAACATGACGAGCGTACCAACATGCTTTACTTTGCCACGGCGGTAGAACCAGTGGGGCAATATCATCTGCTGGATTTGTTGGGTCGGGAGCTTATCGGGGACTGAGGGTGCGGACATGTCAAGTCCTTTGCCTTTTCCGCACCTGTCGTTTTCGTTGCAACCTTTTGTGTCACACCCGCTGCTTCTGTTGGTGCCCGCCCTGTTGATTCTGCTGTTTGCTAGTTCCGCCTGGCGCGCCGGTAGGTGGCTGTTTCTGGCGGGACTATTGGGTGCGGCTGGGTACGGGATGTATGCCTTGTACCAAGGCGTCAATGACGTTATGGCAAAACACCCTCACCAAACGTGGGTGGTTATGCCGATGATGGATTCGCACCATCACGAATCGGCTCTACCGGTTCTGCCGGTGCATGGCCCTAACTATGGGCTGGTCGCAGTGTTGTTGGTCGTGGCTCTTATTGTACTGCTTGTTTGGGGCATGGTACGTGCCTCGGGTTATTCGTTCGGATACGCCTTAAACCGTCTGTGGGTCTCGCTCACGCAGCCCATTACGAAAGGCGGCGGTCGGGAAGACACCTATACCTTTCCGGATGTGACCATCGGGACGGTCATCGGCGAGGCGGAGCCTGGATTGCCGGACGCCGGGAAGGGTGCGGGTAAAAGAGTGGTCATTGGCGCGAAGGACCGGTTTCTCAACATGGGCATTATCGGCCCGATTGGTTCCGGCAAGACCTTCATGACGATGAAGCCGATGATCTATCAAGACCTCGAGGCCCTGGCCCGCGGGGTCATGGCTAATGTGGTCTGGATCTCGCCCCAGCCAGAACCAAGCATCGAGAGCTACGCAGAGAAGCTCGGCCTTACGGTGCGGCGGATCCACATCATTGATGGTCAGGTGGGAGAGGGAAAAACCACGAACATCCGGTTCAATCCTTTGGCTGGCAACGACATTGACGCGATCATCAACAACGTCAACGTGGTGCTGAACGAACAGACCGGCGATCGTGCCAAGGGAGAGGCGTTCTTCGACATTATGGCTGCTCAAGCGACGACGGATTCGCTGCAGCTGTACAAGTTCCTGCACGGCTTTGACGACGAGGGTAACCCGGTAGAGATCGACATGATCGGGTGGTATGACCGGTATCTCGTACAGATGGACGAGTTGTTCACGGAGGCGACGAGGGTTCAAATGGTTGCGGATCACGAGGCCCAGGGCGCGCTGGATCAGCCTCTGCCGGAACCACGGGCCGAATGGATCCGAACCGTGGTTTGGCCCAAGCTTACCGAACCCCAGCGAGTGATGTTACGCCGTGCAGCCGCCAGCATCATCAACGAGTTTGGCGGAAGTCTCACCGGCAAGAACGCGGAAGCGTACAAGAACATCATCCGGGGCCTCCGCGGAAAGGTTCGTGTGCTCATCTCCAGTCAGTACGTGCAGGAACTGTTGGGTACGGAAGTGGCGGCCTCGGCGGGACGGCCGAATTTTGACTTCGAGACCTGGATCGACCCGCCAGAGTGGGCCAGGCCGAAAGCCGAAGACCTGAAGGCCTGGAAACAAGGTGCCCCGCATGGCCGTAAAGGTGAGCTGCTTTCTGTCATCACCGGACAAACGGAAACCGGCAAGCTGGTGGGGCGCATGGTGCTGGTGTTCTTACAACAGGCGGTGTTGAACCGGCCTGGCAAGGATAACGACAAACCGCCAGTGTACACCTACGTGGACGAGTATCCATCGTATGCCACCCGGTCCATCAATGAGATTCGTACTCAAGGCCGCAAACACTGCCACTCGATGGTCATGGCTATGCAGTCGAGGGCACAAATGGAGCAAGTCGGGAAAGGTTACCTAGAGACAATGGAGGGGTCAACGCGCCACTGGGTGTATCTCTCGAACCTGGGCGCGGATGATGCCCAGGCCGTCTCCAAGCTATGTGGGCGGATCAAACGGATTAAGATAAACACCTCTACTCGGCAGATCCGCATGGGCGGACTGGGCCGGGACCGGGGCGAGCCTTTAGTCACCAAAACGGAACAGGAAGAGTGGGTAGACCGTTTTTCGCCCCAGTTTATTCGCTACGGTCTCACGGAAAATGAAGTGATCTACATCGGTGTCAAGGAGCGGAAAGGCCAAAACCCGGTGCGCATGCGCATCACCGAGCCCAGAGAAAATCGCTCCCTAATGAAACAAGTCGCTGGCGGAACCGTGAAAAAACCTGTTCGTCCGCGACACCCCAGGCCCGTGTCCGTATATCCCAAGGCTGACACGGTTGCGCGGGTCAAGTGGCCGTTGCTGACCTTGGGGAACCAGACCTTATACGTGTATCGGTGGGGGGTGTCATTGGGCAGGGACGTATATGCACCACGGAAGACGCGGGTGGATCACGCTAGGACGATAGACGTGGACCCACCTGGATTGCCGGGCGGGGAGAAAGTCCAAAAAGACTCGCTTGGGCACCACCCCGATGACACGAGGACGAACACCCATCCCGACGACGCGGAGCGGACAAACACACCGGCGGCAGAAAAGCCCAACGCATATGTTCGCCCCCAGCTCCGAATCCGCACGGACAGCTTGAGCTCAAAGTCCGTCTTCCGACAGGAACCAGGGCGCGCAAAGACATCGTCTCAACAGAGAACGCAGACCCGTGAATTCACCCGGCCACGTCTTACTCTGCGCCGTGAACAAGATTACTCCGAAAAGCTTCAACCAGCGCGTGTGGAGATCCCGTGGCAGGAACGAGAGCAATTGACCCGCCAATCCTTGCGCCGCTCCACGCAGGGTGCACCACCACGCCACGTCAAGGTGGGGGAGATCGACCCACATACCCACTGTCCATTGGACGGGGAACCCATGCAGCTGCGCATGGCGGGAAACCGCAAGGTGTGGGTCTGTACGGCCTGCGGGCACCGGGTGCGCGCCTAGCTGATCGAGTCCCCAAGCGGGCAAATTCACGCTCGTAAGGACAGGTTGTACCATGCCACAAGCACAATCAGAAACCTACAAGCGCAATGGAATTCCTATTGCAAAAATGACAAGCTAAAGGGGGAAGTTGAAGTGACCAGAGAAACTGCCGGGTCGAGTATGTTGCTAAAACTTGCTGCAGCTACAACTGCCGCGTGCCTACTGACCGGCAGCCTCGGTACAGAAGTGTACGCCAGTACGCTGAGTAAAAAGCAACAAGAGATGGTCCACCTGCAAAAGGTCGCCCATGAAAACGCGAAGAAACTCGCTCAAGAACGCAAGCAAGTGGAGCGTCTGAAGCAGCAAGTTCACAAAACGCGCCAGGAGGTCTCTCAGCTCTCTCAACAAATCGACCAGAATCAATCGGACATCAAAACATTGCAGGAAAAAGTGGCACAGTTGTATGAACAGATGGCACGTACCCAGGACGAGTTGACGCACGCCCGCGAAAACGTCGCTTCCATGCTGCGGGCGACCTACGAATACGGCAATGTCCCTCTCATCGAGGTTCTCTTTAATGCGAGTAGTTGGTCCGATTTGCTCAGCCGCGTTCAAACCATTTCCGCGGTGACGGAGCAGGAACATCAGTCAGTCGTGGAAATACAGGCACTGCAACGGCAACTGCGAGCGGATGAAGCCCAACAACAGCAGAATGTCAATGCATTGATTCAAAAAGGGTATCGCTTGCTCCAAATGAAACAAGCTCAACTCCAGCTCGAGCAGCGGCAGCAGAAGTCCTTGGTGCTAGCGAGTCGTGGAATCGCGTCGCTGGTGTCCAAGCAAAAACAGCTACAGGATGGGCTCAATCTGACAAACAGCCAGATTCAGCAGCTTGAAGCGCAAACCGAAGAGCAAGAACGGATCCTTGCTATACAGTTGGATGTCGGAGAACACGTGGTTCCCAAGAATCTTCGTTATCAGAATCTGCCCATTGATAAACTCTATGCCTATGTACGGCAGCAGGGATCCACATTCACCCGTAGCGACATTGCCACCATCTGTGCGGCTGCTCGGCGATACGATGTCAATCCGGCATTGCTCATCGCGATTACCGGACAAGAGCAAGCATTTGTTCCGCCTGGCCCGGACGCCGACTTGATCCGGAATAATCCGTTCAACGTGTTCTACAGCTGGCAGGTGTACAACACCACACTGACGGACGCCGCCAACATCGCTGCGGACACCGTTCGTCACAAGCTATCCGTGCCACCCCCGAAGGGAGAAGACGCCATTCTCTGGATCAACGATCCTCGAAATCCGTGGGGGATCTATGCTACAGATCCCCATTGGGCATTCGGGGTCAAGCGGTTCTTCAACGACATTATGGCGTATGTGCAATGATCTTGAGCGGGTTTTTCCACAAGTCAACATCGCCCGCTCATCCTCTATTTTCTTCTTGAACTGTACGTTCCAATATTCCTACTTCCCTTCGTCTTTATGCCGCCTTTCTTCTGTTTGCTCGTAAACGAGCTCCTTTCACATTGCATCGTTTTTGCATTTTTTCACGCCCGATGTTTGACATGCTGGAGATGCATCGCAAAACGAATGACGAGTTCAAAGAGGGGGAATACACGCATGATATTGCAGTCCTCCGAAGGAGAGGAACCAACATGATATCTCACGAGTGTTATTCACCTGTGATGCAGGCGATAGAGCTGCATTATCGCCACGCCAAAGGCGAAAATCTGCTTCTTGTAGCACCGCAATCCAATCCATACAAAATCGTGTGGGTTCGGAAGCAGATTGAGATGTTTGCTCGGCTGGGATGGAAATTCGTTCTGCTCGACCTGAGTGAAGGCTCGGATCTTGGCCCACCCCATCTTTTGGGCGGGAAATGGTCGATGGTTGAATTGAATGCCATGGCTAACTTGCGTGTACCAATCACAGTACGAGTTCCGTCGCTGAGTCATCTTCTGGAAACCTTGGACCTGATTTATGTGTTCAAAAAGACATCCAGGTTTCCGCATGTAGTTCTGGTGCATCTAGGAGACGTGCGGGTTCTGACCGACGCAGAAAAACACGCTTTGCAGAGCGCTCTGGAGCGCATGCGTGAGAACGGCGTGTGGCTCATCGCCGACCGTTTTCAGCCGCTTCAATGGGATAGAATGTCAAGCTTCTATGACACCCAAATTGTGTTGGCGGGTGTACCGAACGACGACGCATGGAACGAATGGGTTCGATTGAATCACTTGAGCGACGTAGACGTCGAGGATTTGGAGGAAGACGAAGGATACTTTTTATTTCGCGGACGCAGTGAAGGTGCCAGGCGTCTGCTGCAGGCCAGTTTACGAGAGGAGGCGGACTGATGACCTTATTCGACTTGAGTGGCATTGATGGATTTGAGGAGTTTCTCGCGCCTTTGGCCGAAAGTTTTCAGTTGGAGCTAGGTACTGCAGATGATCTCGCGACCCTTCCGCTGACGGGATTGTCTGAACACGCGGCGATTCTATCCGATAACCGTTTTTCAGAACAACAGACGGATAACGACATTATTGAGCAAATTCAAGGTCTCGTGAGTACCGGCCTGCACTTGTTGTACCTGGGAACGCCTCGTGGAGATCTGAGCTTCTTAGAAACTTTAGAAGGTCTAGGCGTGCAGACCTTTTTCCGTGAGGAATTAGACCCCAAAGAACTGGAGGAGTGGCTCACGGAATGCCTATCGACCTGGCAGGCGAACGTGAAGGCTGTTCAAACGTCCTCCGAATCCGTAGCCGAAACGATCATGGGGGCTCCGGTTCACCCATCTTCAGGTCAAGGCCCTGGATGTCCTCGTTGCATCGTGATATCGGGCGCACCTGGGTGCGGGACGACGTTCGTAGGACTGAACCTTGCCAGTACCTTGGCTCAATCGGCAGCGGTGAACTATGTGGAAGCCGGACTCCGGCCGGCGCTCACAACCTGGCTTTGTGCCGAGAACGAGGAAGAAGCGGCTTCGCTGATTTCTCCTTTGAAGCCCGCTTTACTTCGGGAAGATTTGGCCGTGTACACCCGCAATCCGTTTGGGGATGAGACGGTGGATCTGCGTGAGGTGGCGGCGGCAGCGGCCCGGTTTGTTGACCCGGTGGTCATGGATATGGGTTTGCAGGATTATCTGTCCACTCTCGATCACGAGTTTGCCACAGAGACTCTGCGGGTGCTGGTGACCACGGCGGATATTCACCGTTGCCGGTACTTGGAGGGCGTGCCGGCGGACGTGGTCGTGATTAATCAAACGCCCAAGCGTCTCCCCTTTGATGAAGACGAGTTTCGAGTCTTCTGGCCAGAAGCGAAGTTGGTGTTTGTGCCCTACGAGGAAGAGCAGTGCGCAGCTGTGGCCCAGGGTCTTCCGGTCTTGACTTTCTCCGAACCGGTTCGTTCTGCCATGGAGCGCTTAAAAGATGCTTTGCTTGGAGGTGGAGACTTTGCAGATCGTGTTGCTGGATAATTCCCTGTCGGCTCAGGAGCGACTTGAGATGCTTGCCTCTTATCGTCCTGAGCACTATCGCTCCCTATTGGAACTCGCGGGTATTCACCCGGATTTGGTGATAGTAGATGAAGGACAGGGCCCAGATGTTGTGCGGGAGCTGCAGGAAGAATGGGGGATTCCTATCTGTGTCGTGGCCAAGCGCGTCACCCTGCAGTTGCGGCGGCGTTTCCCTCGGGTTCGGGACATGGTATCCGACGCGCAGTTGCTCGACTTTCTGAGAGAACAGGCGGAAAAGCTGGAGCCGCACAATGAACCGAGCGAGACATCGCTTGCGAAACAAATGCCCTCCTCTTCACAGGCGGAATCGAATCTGTCTACGGAACGGGGGCCACAAACCAGGGTTTCCAGCGACAGAAAAGCATCCACCCGTCCCGCTTTGTCTCTGCAATCACCGGGGAAGCCCTCGGTACAAAGTTCGGGAACTCCAAAATCAAAACCGGTCCTGACACTCTCTCGAAAGTCAGTTGGGAGTGAGGTAAAGGCCGCGGGGAACGAGTCATCAACTTCTCCCGCATCACAGGTATCGGCATATTCCTCCATTCCGGCAGGCTCACCGGTTCCATCGGAACCATCGGAGCCCCTGGAACCCCCAACGTCACGGGGCACCCAGGAGCCGATCCCAACGACGCGCCACACAGTCCGGCAAGAGATTCGTGGGGGGCGGAGCCGGAGAGCGAGAATCTTCGCCATCGGACCCCTTCGTAACACCGGGGGTGGTGCGGGCAAGACCGGATTCGTATTCAACTTTGCCGCGTATGCCGCCAAGCGGGGCCTGTCTGTGCTGGTGGTGGATCTGGATCCGAATGGGGTGTTTGGCACTCTCGCTGATGCCGAGGGGGAATTGAACGTCGCGCATTGGCAGCACCTGATGGAACAAAATCCCGATGCTCACCTGACGGAGCGGGCCGTCCTGGATAGTGTCGAGCATCACCCGGCGTTCGGGTTTTCACTGATCGCGGCGGCGGCCAAGGTGTCTGTCATTTCGACGGAAGTCCTGTCCTGGATTCTCACCCAGACTGCACCGTACTTTGACCTTATCTTGGTGGACAGCCCATCCATGTGGGCGGATCCCATCGTCACCATGATGCAGGAGGCGGATCGCCTGATTCTCATCGGATTGCATGATGCAGCGCAATACCCGCATTACAAGGCCACCCTGGACCTTATTACGAATCCCGCGATGCGGATCGGGGTGCCTCGGGAGCGCATCCGGGTCATTATCAGCCGAGCGTATCTGGGCAAGAACTGGGACGTGGAAATGGAAGAAATCAGCCGCCAGTTGAATATGCCGCTATCCCTCATCATTCCGGAGGACCAGCGTTTTTACGAGTACCGGGAGAATCACAAGGCGATTGTGCTGGAGAAGAAAAACGCCGAGTATTCCAAAGCGGTCATTCCGTGGTTCGATACTCAATTGGCGGAGCTGCGAGAGGTGTCTCAAAATCTCCCAGCTGTAGCGACGGCACAAAGTCAAGACAAAAGCCGTGGCGGGTTTTTCGCACGCCTGTTTGGGGGCGGGAAAAAGACTGCCAAGGTTGCACACTCCTGAGTGGTATTCAGGAGCGGTCAGAAAGGAGATGACACAGCTTGAACCAACCGAAAGTCATGCGCATTACCGCCGTGGTCTTATTGGCGGCTGCGGCGGTCACGGGCGGTTACGCGGTTTATCGTGCACAGCGCACCGAACCCGTGCTCGTGGCCACGCACAACATACCGCCCTACAGTTTCGTGACTTCGAAGGACTTTTCCGTCCAGTACATTCCAGCAGCTGCTGTGTCCTCAGACGCGGTCCACACAGCCAGCCAGGTGAACGGACGCATGACTACACTGGGGATTTTGGCGGGGTCACAAGTGCGGATGGGGATGTTTAGCCAGGCGAATTCGATGCAGGGAATGGTGGATGCCACATCTCAACCCGGCCAGGTCACATTTGGCCTATCCTACAAGCCTGGCTCGATAGATTCCTACGTCGCACCCGGGACTTACGTAGATTTGGCGGCACCCGGTCCCAATGGCAGTGTGCTACATGCAGACCACGTACATGTGCTCTCGAACACCGGTTATAACCAGACGGTGAACAATTCTGGTACAAGCAACAACCAGAATCAAAACGAGATGCTCATCATGACCATCTCCCAATCCCAGTACATGGCCATGGAACAAGCCATATCGGGAGGGAGTGTACAGGTGCTGATGGTTTCTCAACATCAGAAAGGCAACTCAGCCAATAGCAGTACGGCAAACGCGGAAGCTACGACAAGTACATCATCCACTACAGGGGCTGGTAGCTCTTCGTCTTCAATCTCGCCAGAGAACGATGGAACAACCAACACAACAGGCCAGACATCGAGCCAAGCGACGAGTCAAACGTTGTCAAGCTCGAATACGTCCAATCCGTCGAATGCCAGTGCGGGAGGTGCAACACATTGAGCAGTAGCGCTTGGAGAAAAGATCAAGAGCCTGACCTCTTAGCTGAACTGCGCCGAAACAATCCCGTTGAACTGGACAAGCGTATTGAACAGGCGAGAACCATTCGTGAGCACTATCAGTCTAGCAAAAACGGCCACCAGGACCTGGCCTCACTGTTGGAGCGTCAACAGGAAATTCTGCTGGAGTACGCCTATCGAGACCTGGATTACCTGCGGACCAATCCGAGTGAGGATGAGATGCGGGCCCGGTTGACCAAGGCGATTCAGCAGGGTGACGTGGAGCGCCTACCGGTGAAGGCCCACGACGCCATTGAAGCAGTCATCCTTCAGATGTACCATCACGGGATCTTGCAGCCCGTGATGGACGAACACAACACGGACGTTACCGATATATGGGTGTTTGGTACCTACGGAGTGCTGTACCAGGAGAACGGTCAAAACAAGTGGCTGGTGGATGCCCGGGGGAACCGCGTACACTTCAAAACCGCCGAAGACCTGCGCCGTTACGTAGAACGCAAACTGGGGGCGGACTTCCAGCTCGATCTGTCAGCACCCAGCGTCAACGCGATTTTCCCGGACGGGTCCCGGATTTTCTACCGGGACAAGGCCTGTGGGTTTTCCACCTGGTGCGACGGCGAGTACGTGCTGTTTCGCAACGAACCCATTCTCGTGATTCGGCGTTTCGGACATCCTTGGACGCTCGACGAGCTTCAACAGACCGGTATGTTTACGCCCCGGATGCGGGATTACCTCGCGCTGATCCCTCAGGTTCGGGATTCCTTCTTGGTGGGTGGCACCACCGGAACAGGCAAGTCAACCTTGCAAAACGCGATGATGGCTTACATTCCGCAGGACGAACTGACTTGGGTATTGGAGGATACGCCGGATGCCAAGGTGCTCGGCGGCTTTTACGGGCGCATGTGGACCCAGGAGGCGAATGGGGAGGGCAAAGGAGAGATCACCATCGAGAGAAACCTCTTTGACCTCAAACGCATGAACCCGCAAAACGCCATTGTCGGCGAGATGCGAGACGGACCGGCGGCGATGCGGGCGACGGATGTGGCCATGATGACGTCTGGGCTGTTTTCTTCCACGATTCATGCAACGAGTCCTGAGAAGATGATCCAGGTGTACGTGAACATGCTCATGTCCTCTGGGGAAAACCCCAAATACGAGCGAGCGCTGGACCTTTTTGTAGCCTCCTTTCAGCAGTTGATTTCGGTCGAGCTGGTCAAGACCAAGCACCCCGACGGGTCGGTGCAGGCGAGACGGCTCGTGACAACCATTGGCGAAGTCGAGGAGGCGGATATCAACCGTGTGTACTGGCGGCCGGTATTTGAGCGCCAGTACCGAACTCGGAAAGTGGTGTTTCACGGGCTGTCTGACCGAATGCTGGACCGCGCGTACAAATACGGGATCGATATCCCGGAGAGCTTGTTAGAACCGGGAGAAGAAGACTTTTAACCGAAGGGAGGTGTTCATGGTGCCGACGGCGCTGGCAGTGGGAGCCCTAATCTTTTTGTCTGGAGTGTTTTGGTGGGGCGCAAGAGCTGCAGAGAAGCGTGCAGTCCTGCTTCGTACGCGACAGTTCTTCGGGGACTTGCTTCAGGTTCAGAAAAAGACTTCCTTTTGGCAACGGTACCTCACCACTCTTCAAACCGATCTGAATCGCATTGGCCTGAAGGTGGACGTCTACCGTTACGCGCGCTACGTACCCATCGCAGGACTGGTGTTCATCGGGATCAGCCGTCTGGCTTTTGGAGTGCCCCTATGGTTGGGACTTACAATGGTCGTCCTTCTCGTGCTTTTGCCTCGTCAGATTGTGGCGGAATTGTCCAATCGCTATGTGGTCAATTTGCGGAAGCGTCTCTTGATGGATGTCATAAACCCAGGTATCCACGTCCTGCACACAGGTTCCATTGAGGACGCCTGTGAGGAGATCGAGCGAGAAACGACATCCCCCATGATCCGTCGCGAGTTTAAGTATATCAACGAGCTGGGAAGGGCGCCGGGAGACATGAGTGTGGCAAAAGCGATGATGATTCGGGCGCAAGAATTGCACATTCCTGAATTTGAAACCTTGGCGGTGCTCACGTATGAAGGTCAACGTTATAATGCTTCACTTCCGGACCTGTGGCGAGATACCAGACAAGCATTAGCCGAAAAAATACAGACGCAAAATGCGATCCTTTCGGAGATATCTATCTATCGATTGATAGCCATTGGATTATTTCTCGCCATTGTCGCGGTGGCCACAGTGGGCTACCGGCCTCTGCACATCCACGGGATCATGCAAATTGGTCTTTTCATCACACTGATCTCGTCGTTTGTCGGGGTCTCCCAAGTGGCGAAAACGACCAATCTCGACGGATAGGTTGCATCGAAATTGCATTTTTTTGCGCTGAATTTCTGAGACGCTGGAGACGTGAAGTCTTGACGCAGATGAAAGGAGGGATATGTCCTGCAGACGGCGATTTTGGTGGGAGTGCTGATCTTCGCAGCCGGGCTGTTGTGGCTGTGGGAGAACCAATGGCAACGCCGGCGCATGCAGAGAAGAACCCGGGATGCGTTTGAAGCCCGCGGCCGGGCTCGGGATCGGCCCAGGAAATGGCCTTTGGCGTGGTTCCATCCCCGCTATGCCCGTTGGCTTGCACAGGCTGGTTCCAAGCGTACCCCGGAGAGACTCGAACAACAACAGTGGCTGTTCGGTGTGGGTACAGTTGCAGTCATCCGGGTGTTCACAGGAAGCTGGCTGCTGGCCCTGCTGTTAGGGATCATCGCGTTCTTGTACCCGGTTTTGCAGGTTCGGGCCAAGGCCAAGGCGGTGGCAAAGAGCATCGCGGCGGAAATGCGGTTGATGATTCTGCTGCTAAAAATCTATGTCAACGCCGGATTAAGCAATGTACAGGCCTTGCGTCTGGTGGAAAGCTACCTCAAAGGTCACCTACGTCGCATTGTCCACGATGCCCGATCTCTGATGAGCCAGATGACGTTCGAGGAGGCTATGCAGGTTGTTGCACAGCAGTCTCCGAGTGAGGAATTGGAGGTGGTGGCGAAAGCGCTCAAACAAGGCGCTAAGCACGGGGCCGAGATTTCCGAGACCCTGAGTCAGGCGATTTCGGAGATCAATCATGAAGATGCTCTGCGTCTTGGGAGCAAGCAACGCAACACGAAAACGGCTGTGTACATGAAGTTCATGTTGTTTTTTGTCAGTCCGTTCATCCTGGATGTCATGCTCTTTGTATGGGGGTTGGTGAAAAATGCGGCCGGGCAAATGTGATTTCTATCACCTTCGGGCCACTTTCGAGGATATCACCGGAAGGGCCTGGTTGTTTTTGGCCATACTTGTGGCGATTGTCTTGGTTTTGGGCCCGGTCGCAATCCATGTGGTTCAAGGGGTTTTAGGTTCGAGTGTCGATACGGTTTCGTCTCGTTTCCAAATTCCCTAATGTAGGAGGAATTTACGTATGGTGCAAGCTATGAAGGGGTTTTTCAATCGTCAGGTATTCCGGTGGGTTGTCTGTGAGGGACGGTTGCCTGCCAGCCTTGAGGACATGACGGGTAAGGCCTGGATTTTCGTGGCCGTCATCGCAGCGGTGCTCTTGGTGTTTGGTCCTGAGGCCATCAGTTTGGTCAAGGGTGCCGTTGGCTCCAGCTTGAACACAGTGTCCCAAAATTTCAGCTTCCCGACGAATTAACGCATCAAAGGGGACCAAGAGATTGGGACCGGCCGGGAATCCCCCGGGATTTCGCCGGGGGACCTCGGAGAGGGTTGGTGCACATGGACGACGATTTTCTGACCAAGATGCTGACGTTAGGCTTGTGGTTAGTGGTGGTGGTCCTGGTCTTTGTCATCGGTGTCCCGTTGGCGCACGCGGTATCCGTGGTGGATACCGCGTGTTTTCAGGCAACACAAATGGCCCAAACCGGATCGGAATCCGCGGACGTGGTACAAGAAGCCCAGACCGTCATCGAAAGTCAGATGCCGACTCAACTCGATGGGACGGTGCTGTTCGACCCAGCGCAAGATATCCAGGTGGTGGACTTGGGGCAGGGGCAGGAGAAAATCTCCGTTATCTATGAAGTTCCGGTGTTTGGGCCTATTGTCCGTATGTTTGGGTTCGCCGGACCGACCCTCCCTGTAACGGACACCAAGACCGTGACCGTGAGCAGCGTGGCGGATGAATGGGTGCCGTATTCCCAATAGATAGAAGGGTGGTGAAAAACCGTGAATACCCTGCTCACACGCGTGTTTTGGACGTTCGTGACCCTTTTGGGGTTAGTCGGGGTCTTGTTTTTGCTCATGTTTGAGCACACCGCCAACGTGGTGGAAGCCGCGGCTTCCGCAGGCCTGTCAACGGCCGCGATTACCAGCGACACTGACGCCGTAAAACAAGCCGTGGTGCAGAACATCGAGGCAGCCCTCCCCTCAGCCGGGGGGCTGTTTGATCCCAATTCGGACGTCTCGGTGACAAAGACGGATCAAAACCAGGAAGTGAACGTAGCGGTCACCTATCATATGCCCGTCTTTGGCGCGATGGAAAGGAACTTCGGGCTGAATCTCACGATACCGATCACCCGTGGTGGGGTTCAGGCGCTCGACTACGCTCACAATGGTCTGCATGCGGTGTTGACCGATTCGCCTCCCGGCAAAATCGGAATCACGAGCGTTACTTTGCAGGTTTCCGGGCAGGATCTGACGATGGACATCCAAGGCCAGGGATTCGGTTCTCCGCCGGCCGGGGTTCCTGGGACCACTATGGGCGACTTTCTCACCTTTCAGGACGATACCCAGGGATGGCAGGCAGGCCCGGTAACCAGCGGACTTGCGATCACCTACAGCAGCTGGCAGGACAACGAAATCAAGATCTCGGGCATTCAGAACTTTGATAAAGGCACCGAGGTCATCCGTCCCGGTGACAACTGTGAGATCACCGTGAATACGGCGAACGGATCCACGACGTACTATTTTGTGGCCAATCCGTCCGGCACAACCCAATACAGCGTGCAATTAGGCTGGAAACAAAGTGGACAAAGCGATGTCAACTACACTTCTGCTGTCAACCCGACTCGAACTTCCATCCTGCTGGTTGCCAGCAGCTCGATCCCGGGAGACGGAACCAATGGAGTGGGAATCTACGATGCAACGGATGATCAGTATCTGACTTGGACAGGATCCGGAGATACCGCATCTTTTCAGGTCAACAGTGGAACTCCCGATTCTCACAGCTATATTGCCTATTACGGTCCGGAGGGCCAAATCGACCAGGCGATCGCGCTGAGCAACAATCTCAGCGTAACGTGGTCAGATGACACTCAACATCTCCAAGCTGTCATGTATCCCACTGCGGACGGTGGCCAGTTCATTGATATCTTCGGGAAGGACTTGACCAACTGCGTGGTGACAGGCACAGGGCTCTCCAATCAAACACAGATTTCTGCCAACGAGGTGCAGGTGCAGGCTGCTAGTGCCGACGACACAAGCGGGGTGGTGACGCTCAGTGACGGGACACAAGTGCCGTTTACGGCTGAAGCATATTAGGAGCTATATGAAGGGAAAGAGACTTCGCGGGGATCTGGAGGACACAGTAGTCTACACGCTGTTCTCCATCCCCTTGACCCTGTTTGCGATCTGGTTTGCCGTGGATACCTATCAAATGGTACATGTGCACAATTTGGTATACGACGCAGCAAAAGCGGCAGCAGTCAGTGCTGCCACGCAGGCACAGTACAGTACCGTGTCGGAACAAAACGGAATCGGGTTCACTTCTGACGTAAATGTGAGTCAGGCAACTACCATAGCGAATCAAGTATTTCAGGACCAGGAACAAAAAGCTGGTTTGGATCAAGTCATTCAGGTGCAAAGCGCTGAGGTGTCCTTTCCTTCCCCGGCTCATGCTCAGTACACCGTCACGGTATCGTACACCCCGCAAGGTATTTATGCAGCGACAGATTTGATAGTCGGTCTATTGGGTCACACTGCGTTTCCGGATCCGCCACCCATTACGTGGACTGTGTCACCGGTGGCTGGACTCCAGGGGCAAACAGTGAGTTAGAAAAAGAGGTGACCGCGATGTACAAGTCAACCGCTTCACGGTTAAAGCAAGGGAATCTCATCGCCGAAGCCCAATGGTTCGACAGGCTGACCCGCTGGTTGTCGCTTCTGTTTAGCGTGTACAGCCCCTTGTACAACGTCATGGCTTTTTTGGAATGGTTGATGTTGCGCGTTCGCGGACGAGTCGTACTTTTGCTAACTGTGCCAGTCCTCGAGGGTGTCTCATTGTTCGCGCCGTCGACCGTCCAAGAACCAATCCTCGCAAGTATGGGAGTGATTCTTCTCCTGGCTTTCATGCTTCAGGTGGCATGGGCACGGGCCATGGAACATTACACGCTATCCCTATTGGCGTGCTATCCTCTGCATCCGGCCTTGCGTTCCCGCGTATGCCGCTTCACAGGGTACACCCCCGGGGGCGATCTCTATGAGGTGCATGTATCACCAAAAGCGTTCAAGGCCATTGAGTCCGATCATCGCGAGATCATACGTCGGACACAACGGGATGCTGAAAGGATCACACTTCATTGTGCCGAGCGATCCCGGCAGTTCGCTATTTCCGGTGTCACCTACACGGGCGGTTTTGGGCGGGTAGGTTACCATGCCGTGCAACACCTGTTGCAAGAGGCTTGGTGTGGTCGGTTCCCTCCCCGCTTCGGCCAGCGGTTGTTGTATCCCGGGAAGAGCTGGTCTGGGTTTGTCTGGGTCAACCGGTGAGGAGCAGCACGACGAATCCTGCATCGATTTTGCATTTTTCCTCTCCGTCGCTTTGCGATACTGGGCTTGACAAGGAGTTCGACGGAGAGGAGATGCAAAGGAATGCGCAAGGAAACCAAGATTGCTGCTCTGGCCGGGATGGCCGTCCTGCTATTGGGTGGGGGCACGGTGCTCGGGTTTACCGCCAGTGGCAGTCACAAACCGGCCCCGGCACCGCCTCAAATGAAAGCACAGCCCACTTCATCTGCTTCGTCCACTTCAAAAAGCCCAAAACCGTGGCCTCTGAAAAAACGGGAACGCATCTTAAAGTCTGGATCGGCTAAGAAATACTATGCGGTTCCTGTTCGAGATCTCAATGGCAAGTCCTTGACACTTAGCGTTAAAGACCATCCAATCGTGTTCGTTTCCGACTGGGATACGGACATCCTCTCTCAACTGTCAACTCAACACAATTATGCGAATCTGCCTGATGTCGTGGTGACTTGGCCGCAGAAGGGCGAGTCGCTCCAAACAGCCGGCCAAAAGGTCCAGCAAGTCATGAAAAAACTTGGCCTGACTGAACCTGTGTACACCTTGGTGTCGTCTCAGACCAGCCAGCCAGCAGACCAATGGATCACGGGAGTACCGGACACGTACGTCTTGAACAGTAAAGGCCAGGTGGTAGAGATTCCGGGGCCACTTCCACAAAACCAAGTCAAGGATTGGAGTCAGGTATTCAGCAAGAATTGGAGGGGATAAAACCATGAAGATCGCAGTGGACTTGGGCAATCGGTACGTGAAGGCCATGTCAGAGACAGGAGATAAGGTGATGTTCCGGTCTGTAGTGGCCAACGGCCGCCGCCGGACTGTGTACTCTCTTTCCGGCAAGCCGTCAAAACCTGAGGATGTCCTTCAAGTGAGGTTATTTGAAGACGATAAGACGAGAGATGTGTACGTCGGCAAGATGGCGGAGCGATTTGGAGCTTTGCCGGAGTACGTATTCGGACGAGACCGGTTTGCTAGTGAATCTGCGGAGGTGCTGGTATGGGCGGCGCTGGGATTCCTCGCCCGACCGGAAGAACCGGTGGACCTGGTGATTGACTTCCCGTACTCCCAATATCCTGTCGTCCAGTCGGACTTCGCCGCGCGACTCCAGGGGGCGCAAAAGGATCTCGAGATCGTGGATGGAGAACGAAAACACCTCACGATCCGATCGGTGAAGACCTATCCCCAGAGCTTGGTGGCCGCTTACGCCTTGGCGCCGGAACATCCAGAGTTCGCAGACGAGGACGGATACATCGCCGTGGTCGACATCGGCGGAGACACCACAGACGTGGTGGTGATCGAGGTATCGGGCTCAGAGATGCTGATTCATGAAGAACTCTCCGGCACTCTCCCTCATGGCACCAGGGACTTGACGGTGGCCATTCGTCGGGCCTTTGAAACGAAGACCGGAGAGATGCTGGAGCCGGATCTGGCCGACCGGGCGTTGGAGCGAGGTTCCATTTTTTACAACAACCGGACGTGGAGCTTCGAGGACGAAGTGACCGAAGCGAGACTGGCCCTCGCTCGCAGTATTCAGTCCCAAGTAGCTGACTTGTGGGGCTCGAAACGCAACCGAGTGCGCGCCGTGTTTTGGATCGGGGGTGGGGCACAGGCGCTCGGTCAGGCATTGGCCGGATTTCACCCCCATGAGGTGTTCGTGAAGGACGCACAGTGGGCCAATGCCAGAGGATGTTTGAAGGCCGTTACGGTTCACATCGCTGACGAGAGTCGGAATCTGGACAGACAGCCTGTAACATCTTCTTCACTACAGGCCAAGGTTCATCCCGAGACGGGGACGGATCACAGTTTGGCCAAGCCAGACGCATCCTCATCTGCCCCAGAGCCGCCTGTACAAGGATCTGAGGAGCGGACCCAGGAACCTACTAAGGCCGCGGAAAAACCGACACTGGCGAATGCCTCGGTGTTCGATTCCAAACCGAAGGTGGAACCGCAAAAAGCGGAGGAAACCATCGCGATAGGAGTCGACGGGCACACGTCCCATAATAAACCACACATCCCGGCTCGTTTTCGAGAAGGGCGTGCCGCATGGTAAGTCGTCCGTTGAGAAGAGCTGCCTTTGGGGCGGCTCTTTTGGCCCTATTCGTGGGATGGTACAACATTCCCTTTTCCATCGAGGATCCGATTTGGTCGAATCTCATCGGAGAGTGGATCGTTGTACACCATCAGATTCCCCACCAGGATTATTGGACTTGGACCGCCTATGGACAAGCATGGACGCCGCAAGAGTGGGGGTGCGAGGTACTACTCTACCTAGCTGACCATTGGCTCGGGATTCGCGGTGTCGTTGGCATGATGGCACTCATCTCCACAGGCACCTGGTGGACATTGGCGGAGCTATTGGAACGTCACCGCGCGGCGTATCCGCGTGTCATCGCCTTTGTACTGGCAGTTCTCTCCCTGCCTTGGGATCAGATTCGAGCGGAAACGTTCTCCTATCTGCTGTTTGCGCTGTTTGTGATGCAGGTGGAACGGTTCCGCGACGATGCAAAGGTACGCCATCTCGTTTGGTTGTTGCCAATGATGCTCGCATGGGTGAACCTACATGGCTCGTTCATTCTTGGCATTGGGTTGGTCGTGTGGGCCGGTGTGGCCGATCTCATACCGGACTGGGACTGGGGATGGATTCGTCATCGGCCGCAAAGGAGACAAGCTCGACCCCTGCTGATAACCGCTGTGGGGCTGATTGTGGTGAGCCTGTTCAACCCGCAGGACTGGCACTTGTACTCCTTTACAGTCTGGTTGTCAGTAAGGTCCCATGTCTCTCAATACATCATGGAATGGCAACCACCCGTAGCGACTGAGTGGTATACCGCCGCGGCCATCGTCGCACTGGGTACGGGTATTGTCGCCCGGTTGTCTTCCAAGGAGCCTGTGAGCTTCTTCCGGACTGTGTGGTCTGTGGGCATTCTCGTGATGTTCTTACACGCCGTTCGTTTCGGCTCGTATTTCCTGATCGCCTTGCCTTGGTTTTTGGCTCCAAGCGCATCGTTTCCGAGGCTCCCCTTTCAGGCTTGGAGTCGGCCATTGGCTTTCGGATTGGTGCTTGGGATGACTGGCTTTTTTGTGCGGGAAGGTCTTACTGTGCATGGCACCCTGCGTTCGCATGCGGCGCCGGTGTTATATCCAAAAGCTGTACAGGTTGTTGAAGAACTCCACCGAGAACACCCAAGCTGGCGGTTGTGGAACGACTATGACCTCGGAGGCACGCTCGAAGCTGCAGGTGTGCCAGCCAGTGTGGACGGACGAACCGAATTGTACCTATCAAATGGAGTCATGAAGACCTACTACGATTCGGAATACGCGAGGCCCGGGACGCTTAGGGACCTGCGGGCGAAGGGAGTCGATTACGTTCTGATGAACAAAAGCGCGCCACTAGTGGAACTGTTGAAGACATCGCCGGACTGGAAAACGGTATATCAAGGCAAGCATTACGACGTGTTCGTCCGAAAGGAAGCTCTCGCTCATGCTTAGGTTTGTGCTTACCGTGCTCGTCGGCTTGATTGCGTTGGGCGTGGCCGCCGTGGAAGACCGGATGAGTTACACCATTTCGCTACCTGTCGTATTAGTGGGCGGAACTTCCGGGATGGTATTGGCGGTGGTATTCGGTGGTTGGCGTGGGTTGTGGTGGTCCTTGGCCGGGATTGCCTTAGGGCTCTTTTTGGGGGCGACCTTCTCTTTATTCCTTCGCATGGGATGGGGAGACACTCTTTTATACGGCATGATTGGGGCCATTTTTGGCCCCTCCGTGGTTCTACTTGCCTTTGCGGTCACCAACGCGCTCGTGCTCATGCGTTTTCTGTTACCTGTAATCAGACGACAAAGAGCAAGGATAGCGGTGGCACCGTATATTCTACTGGGTACTCTGGGTGCCGTGGCATGGTCGCACATGTTGTAGGAGAAACTTGCATCGTTTTTGCATTTTTGGGCGGAAACATTGGGCGGACAATGAGCTTGCACAGCGCACTAGAAAGGGGGCGTTAGTCCTGGAGAGGACGGAGCAAGAGGAGCTACGAATCTTGCGCCGAGTGGTTGCTCACAAACAGGCAAAAGTCACGAAAAACCCCGTGGTTCGGGTGGAATCAAGAATGGACGGTGTGCGAGCGGAATATCGGGTCACCCTGATCCTCTACGAGGTACCGCCGCCAGATGGAGTACAAGCAAAGGAACTGGCAAACGTGGCAAACGTGGCGCTTCGTCGGGCGCAAGATCACTGTCGAAAATTAGGGTACTCAAAGGTGCTAGGTGTGCGGTTCAACGGGAAGACATGGGAAGCCAAATTGCAAGTTTGAGCAGAGGGGGAAATGAATATGGATGGAATTCCAGTTTATCTGAACATCACTGCAGAAGGAGCGCGGATCAATCCCCAGCAGTTTGATAGCGACGAACACGCTCTGATGATGTTTATGTCCTGGCGTAGCAACGATACGGTTGTACAAGCCCTCGTAACCGGTTCCGAACGGATCAAGTATTACTTGAATAAGGCGGATGGGCAAGAATGGCATGAGGAAGAATCGCTGATGATTCGGTTTGGACCTCTAATTGGCCATGTCCCGCTTTCAGAGTCGGGTTTACCAAGCGCAGATCGATTCACCCGTTATTACAATCGGTACATTGCAGTCATGCCGGACAGATTTAATCCGGGTACCGGGGAACGGCCCATTCTGCTGTTTTCACGGCAGAGAGCCCAAGAAGCCATGCAGAATGCGAATGTGTCGAAAATCACGCCAGGAACAACCTGGACAGGGGTGATTTACAGACGATTACCTCGCGGATACATGGTAAATGTAGGAGGTTTCCCGACATGGTTGCCGCTTTCGTTGGTGGATTTTAATGTCGTCAAACCTCGAGAGTTGCAGATCGGAGAAATGGTCACTGTTAAAGTTACGGATCAGCGTTCCGGAAATACCATTGTCGTTTCTCGGAAAGACGCAATGGAAAATCCGTATGATCTGCACAAAGGGAAATACGTTCGTGGAGGCAATGTGCTTGCTCAAGTTCGCGTTTTGCGTGGCCCAAATGGGTATGCCGTACTACATGACGGCGTAAATGTCCGGTTCCGGCGAGGTGGGGAACGTGAAATGTTAAGAACAGGGACTTGGGTAAATCTTCGTATTACCGGGCATAACGACGAGGAAAAAGTCCTGATTGGGACAGTGCTAGATGTGGTGCCAGAACCGGTTGCTTAATTTGTCTGAGGATAAGTCGATGATTCAAAAGCGAGCGACGGATCAATGAGTTGCCGTCGCTCTTAATCTATCAGTTTCGGCGATTTAATCGACAGCTCAATATTTTGCGTCGAGCGAGGTGTTTTCAAAGTGCATTGGGTAGTATTTGCGCTGGACGCGGTCACGAGTGACATTCTTACGCCCGTGCGTTGGTTGTGGTCCGTCGGATTTGTGTCTGGAATCCTTCTCTGTGTTCTCGCAAGGAGTTGAGGCGTTGACCTTCCTCCCCAGGGCTAAAGCCAGGGGATTCCAACCCTCACGAGTTGGGGTTCCTGCTTCAACGAGACAGCCCAGGGGATAGCTTGATTATCATGACGCGCCGTAAGACCCCGAGCTTTAGCTCTGGGGATATAAGGCGCTCGCCGCAAGGCGAATATATGTTCCAGTTACACGAAATGCGATATAATGTAAGTATGCTGAAGAAAAGAGCCTACCGATACCGTTTCTACCCAACAGAAGAGCAGAAGCAAATCCTCGCCAAGACGTTTGGTTGTGTTCGCTATGTCTACAATTGGGGTTTGCGTCTCAAAACAGATGCCTATTACAACGAAGGGAAACGTTTGTATTACAAGGATTTGTCTGCTCAACTGACGGTATTGAAACGGCAACCTGAGACGGTATGGCTCAATGAAGTATCCAGTGTAGCGCTTCAACAAGAATTGAGGCACTTGGATCGCGCCTTTCTCAACTTCTTTGAAGGCCGTACCAAGTACCCGAAATTCCACAAGAAACGTGGTAAACAGTCTGCTACATTCGCATCTTCTGCGTTCAAGTGGGATGGTCAAAACCTTTGGATCGCCAAGATGTCTGATCCACTTGACATTCGATGGTCACGCCGCTTTGTTGGTAAACCCTCTACAGTCACTATCACAAAAGATGCGGCGGAACGGTATTTTGTTTCTATCTTGGTTGAAGAAGAGATTGAACCGAAAGCGCCTGTTCAATCTCAAGTAGGAATTGACTTGGGCCTTTTGGATTCCGTGATTCTTTCTACAGGACAAAAGTTCGGCAACTCTCGTTTCTTCCGTAAGGACGAGAAACGACTGGCCAAGGCGCAACGAAGCCTGTCGCGCAAACAGAAAGGATCTCGGAATTGGGAAAAGGCTCGTATCAAAGTTGCCCGCATCCATGCCAAGATTTCGGATCGGCGCATGGACTTCCTGCATAAACTCACAACACGTTTGGTGAACGAGAACCAAGTCATCTGCGTGGAGAGTTTGCAGGTCAAGAACATGCTTCGCAATCACCATCTCTCAAAAGCCATTGCGGATGTGGGGTGGGGCGAACTGATACGGCAACTCGAATACAAAGCCGATTGGTACGGTAGAACACTCGTAAAAATTGACAAGTTCTATCCATCCAGTAAACGGTGCTCTGATTGCGGCCACATCATACCTAAAATGCCTCTTTACATTCGGGAATGGACGTGTCCTGAATGTGGAGAGAAACACGACAGGGATGTAAATGCTGCACAGAACATCTTAGCCGCCGGGCTGGCGGTGTTAGCCTGTGGAGAGGCCGTAAGACCTGGGCGTAAGCTATCTGCGAAACGCTAAGGCAAGCCTCAAGGAAGCAGGAAATCCAGCGCGTGAGCGTTGGAATCCCCCGGCTTTAGCCGTGGGGAGGAAGTCAACGCCAGTAAGATCCCCATTGTGGGGATCTTACGCGGTTTGAGCCGCAGCCAGCAACTCCCCCCAGGTCTCACGATCTATCGACAGGCTAACACCGCAGGCCCTGCGGCTATGAGGTAATTGTACTCGATTTTTCGCCTAACGGCGAGCGCCTTATATCCCCAGAGCTAAAGCTCGGGGTCTTACGGCACATCTTGATAAAATGCGGTTGCAGTAAGAAAAAGTGTGAGGTATGATATCAGTGTATCACAAAGGTATTTGAAGGCACGCTTGAAGCCCCTAAGTGGGTGAGTGCCGGAGTTCTGGAGCTCACTAGGTGAGAGGTGTGGAAGTTCGCGCCGACTTCCATAGCCAACTCCAGTAACTGTCGTGTTGAGGCGTTCTGGTTGTGTCGGTTTAGTCTTTGGCTGCAACACCATTTTCCTATCGCCTGTCTTGATAGGATTACCTGAATATGAGTCGGTCTCACAAATCGAGACGGTATTCAGGGACAGATGTTCAATCTCCCCTGTCAGCTTTCCGTAAATGCAAGCGCGGCCGGTGACAGGGCGCAGTAAGTCGCGCAACCGTTGAAATGCGACTCGCTCACAATCTAACGCTAGTTGTATTGGCAACGAGCACGCAACGAGAACTACTTAGAAGTAAGAAGGGAATCCTGCCATAGGGTATTTATGCTCTAGGGCAGTTAAGAGGCAAACGCTCAAAGCGTCTGGAACTTGGATTGACCAATGTTCGAGAGGCTTGCGTTTGCCTTTTTTGATCCCGAATCCCCTGCCGCGGGGAGAAAACACTTCTCCCCGGCGGCCTTAGCGGGGAGAATATCGGGAGAGAGATCGAAATGCCAAAGTCCATGAAACCACGCAACGTCTCGGAGCTCATTCGTGCACTGAGCGACGGAGACAATCCCCACAGAGAGCACCTCGCAAAGATAACTGTCCAACAAGCCCTCGAAATGACCGCAACTGCCGAAAAACCTCCTTTAGAATCACAGACAGATTTGCGCACAGCACGTACAGTCTGAGTTTCTTGGGGGGGGTAGTCGTGTCGGTTGGGTCTGAGATTCGTCATCACGTGTCAAGCAGGTCCGGATTGATCAGCATCGAGGAAGTTGCTTCACGCAACAACCTCCAGTTGTTCAAGACGTACCGCCCAGGCCAGTGGAAGGCCCACTGTCCAGTATGCGGCGATACGAACAGGCAGTTTCACCTGTACGTATCCTCCGTTAAAGACACGTTCTTTTGTCACAAATGTGGCGCAAAAGGCGGCGTGATAGCGTTCCACGCGTGGCTTCGAGGAATCAGCTTCGAGGCTGCGAAGGCGGAACTCTACCCGCAGAGTGGAAAGCGAGCCAAACGCCGGCTGCACCCTGCTGAAACCCTCACCAAAGCCCAACTGGCTGAGCTTGGATTCACACTCCGTACGCCGCGGCGCATTGCACCTGGCGGTATTGATCCCGTGCAATGGCGGCGTCATCGTAAGGCGGAGCTCGACTGGATTTGGCGCGAGTGGAAGGAACACGAAAGGTTTAAAAGAGAACAGATCGAGCGTCTGCAACAGATGCTTGAACAAGTTGAGAGGTGAAAGCTGGAACCATGTCGACGATATCGGATATACTTCGTGCTAAAGGAAACAGCACGGAGGTGTTCGACTTGAAAAGGATTTTCTCCGTCGTGTTAACGCCTGATCCAGACGACGGCGGGTATGTCGTGACTGTTCCTGGTCTTCCGGGATGCGTTACGGAAGGCGATACATTTGAAGAAGCCGTGTCGAACGCGCGAGATGCAATCGCCCTGTACCTTCAGTACATGAAGGACAAGGGAGAGACTGTTGAAGATGTGCCACCTTCCACCTTGACTACAATCGAGGTGGACTAAGTGCCAAAGCTTCCACAACTGTCTGCCCGCGAGGTTCTGGCAGCGCTAAAAAAGGCCGGATTTGAAGTAAAACGCCAATCCGGTTCTCACGTGATTTTGGAAAACGCAAATGGGCACGTCGTTGTCGTCCCCAATCATAACCCCATTAAACGTGGGACCTTACAAGAGATTTTGCATCAAGCAAGCCTGACCCCTGAGCAACTTCTCGATTATCTCGAGTAAAAGCACCATAAATTTTTTGACACCCCAACGGGCGAGGAAACGTCAACGAGAACAGTGTGCTGACACATGCACGCTGGCTTCGTATTGGCGTTTTTTGTTGTTCAGGGGCGAAGGAGGGAAACACAAATGCCGATTAAAGGCTTCAGCGACATTATGCGTATTCATCGAGTTGGCAAGATTCACTTGGGTGTACGGACCACAAATGATAATGGAAAATCATATCCCAAAGCTGTGAATTATTTCGTTGTCAAGCCGGACGAATCCACGTCCGAGAAGGCGGCTCAAGCCTTCCATGACGTGTATGGCGACAAACCGGATGAGATCACCATTGCCTTCCCGTCCAACGACCCAGAACAGTTCTTTCCGCAGTGGTTGTCCTCCTATCGAGGCGGAAACGGTCGGTACGAACTGTTTTGCCAGGGCGATGGTGAAATCGCACGCCGTTCGGATGGAGAAGGCAGAAAGGTACAGATTCAGTGTCTGTATCGTGACTGCCCAATCTATCAGGCAGGGAAGTGCAAGGAGCTTGGTCGTCTTCAGTTCTTTTTGCCAGACGTACCTGGAATTGGAGTCTGGCAGATTGACACGACCAGTTTCCATAGCACGGTGAATCTCAACGGAAGCATTCAAATGATCCGAGCGTTAACGGGTGGGCGCATCGCGATGATCCCGCTCAAATTGCGGATCGTGCCAAAGGTCGTCAATCCAGATGGCAAATCCAAGACAGTGTATGTCCTAACGCTTGGAATCGACGATCTGCGCCTCACAGACTTTCTCAAACAAACACCGCTTCTTGCGGCGAGTACTCCAAATGTTGAACCGATTCCTGAGAATGAACTCCCTGAGGATTTGTTCATCAATGCCAATTTGGTGGACGAGGAAGACGTGGGTGAGTCCACTGATCACGTGACTGACGAGGATACATCGTCAGCGCAATCTGATACGAATGTGTCCACCGACGAGGACATTGCGGCTGTGGCAAAAGTAGAATGCCGCCGCAATCAAGCCAATCGGGAAGTTGTTAGAGCGAAGTTAGCCACGATAGACGGGCAACTCCTTGAGGTTCTAACGGATGACCCGAAATTGGTCCGTCAACTCAAGCCAATAAAGGAAGGCACCGCGATTCGCTTCCGAACGGCTCCATCACAGAAATGGCAAAACCGTATGGAATTGATCGATTTCGCGATTGTGTCTTAAAGGAGAGAACCGAACATGCTTAATCGTGTTGTACTGATCGGCCGCCTGACGGCCGATCCCATACTACGATACACACAAAGCGGTACGGCAGTCGGATCGTTTACCCTGGCCGTGAATCGCATGCACACTAACCAAAACGGGGAACAAGAGGCTGATTTTATCAACATTGTCACATGGGGTAAAACAGCCGAAAACTGCGCGCAGTACCTGCACAAGGGGCGCTTGGCCGCAGTGGACGGACGTTTGCAAATTCGCAGTTATGAGAATCGCGAAGGACAGCGTGTGCGCGTGGCCGAGGTTGTGGCACAGAGTGTCCGCTTCCTTGAACGCAGCCAGCAAAATCACGAGCAACAGAAGAGCAACAGCCGTGGAGGACAGGCAGCAAAGGCACCGCAAGCAGGGTCAGATTCATATGGCGACGATCCGTTTGCGGACGATCTGTTTGCAGACGACTTGCCGACGGACGCCGCTGATGCTGCTTTTCCGTTCTAACAACCAGGAGAAAGGAGGGAGCCCTTCTCGTTCAATAGTGCGAGAGGAGCTACCCTCTTTGAAATGGCATTGCTGAGCACGTTAAACCCTATGTCTCGGTTGATTTCACTTCCGTTGATAGACAAGCTGTTCTACAACGGATAACGGGAAACGAAGCTAAGAGTTACAAGAAACGCGCGCGAAAGCCCACTCCTTTAGGGGTGGGATGAAGCGCGATATGGTACCATTTTCTTGGTGATTTCGGTGCACAAAGCCTATTCCTTCCGTCTCTATCCGACGAAAGAGCAGGAACAACAAATCCGGCGAACAATAGGTTGTTGTCGGTTTGTATACAATCACTTCCTCGCCCGTCGAAAAGAAGTCTACGAGCAGGACGGCACCACCTTGAACCAATACGCCTGTATGCGCGAGTTGCCAGCGTTGAAACAGCAGTACTCTTGGCTTCGGGATGTGGACTCCACGGCCCTGCAACGGGCGGTGGAAGAACTAGACGACGCCTTTCAGCGGTTCTTCCGGGAGAAGAAAGGCTACCCACACTTCAAGAGCAAGAAACACCCGAAGCAGTCCTATACGTCGAAACGCAACGGCCGAGAGGACGACAAAGCCACCATCCGTATCGAAGGTAACCGGATTCGGCTTCCGAAGGTGGGATGGGTGGAGTTTGCCAAATCCCGCGAAGTGCAAGGACGAATTCTCTCTGCGACGGTGCGCTTAACGCCTTCAGGCAAATTCTTTGTCTCAGTGTTGGTAGATACTGAGATTCCATCCTTGAAGCCAGAGACGACCGCCGTTGGCATCGACCTTGGGTTAAAGGATTTCGCCATTCTCAGCACCGGGGAAACGATCCCGAACCCCCGGCATCTGAGAAAACACGAAGAGAAACTGAAACGCTGGCAGCAGATTCTTTCCCGGCGGAAGTCCGGAGGAAAGAACCGGGAGAAAGCCAGGCTGAAAGCGGCCAGGCTGCATGAGAAGGTACGCAACGCCCGGCTGGATTTCCTGCACAAGCTGTCCACCAGGCTCATTCGCGAGAACCAAGTGATCTGTCTGGAAGACCTGCGCGTGCAAAACATGCAGAAGAACCACCGCCTGGCGAAAAACATTTCAGATGCCAGTTGGTCTGAGTTTCGTCGGCAGTTAGAATACAAAGCGGTCTGGTACGGAAGACAGATATCTGTCGTATCTCCGTCGTTTCCGTCCAGCCAACTTTGCTCCAATTGCGGATATCGAAACTCTGAGACAAAAGATTTGTCTGTACGCGAGTGGACGTGCGCAAACTGCGGCGAACACCATGATCGCGATGTGAACGCCGCCAGAAACATTCTTCGAGAAGGATTGCGACTATTGAATATGTCCGCCTAAGCGGACTCAACCGTGGGACACACGGGGATAGCTTGGAGCCGCAAGGCAGAATCTTCGGTTGCGAGGATGCTCCCAAGAATCCCACGGCTTTAGCCGTGTGGAGTGTCAAGTCTCATTAAGAAACTTGAAGAGGCCTTTCCTGAATGGGCGGCTCATAATAAGTCAGCTGACTGTTGACATTCGGCCAACAACGTAATAGAAAACGAACCTCGGTTCGTTCAGGAAGACCAACGGAATCCAGAAGGGATACTCCCCTTGGATTGTGTTGGTCTTTTTCATTACATCCCGCATAGCGCGCGGGGCAATCACCACAAGCCCCGGCGCTACCCGTGGGCTTGTGGTTCTCATAAAACCCAACTCACGGGGAGGTTATGCAAATGGAAGAGATCATGGAGTTCAATTTCCAGAGTGAGAAGGTCCGAGTGATCATGATCAACGGAGAACCTTGGTGGGTCGCGAAAGATGTCTGCGAGGTGCTTGGAATCGCAAAGGTCGACCGAGGTGTCGCCGGCTTGGATGATGACGAAAAGGGTACTCATATTGTGAGTACCCCTGGTGGGAACCAGAAAATGACCGTCGTCAACGAGCCTGGGTTGTATTCTTTGGTCCTCCGCAGCCGCAAACCGGAGGCCAAGCAGTTCAAGCGCTGGGTAGTCCATGAGGTGCTCCCTCAGATCCGCAAGACGGGTATGTACGTGAAGCCCGGGATGTACGTGGACGGGCGCAAGCTGCCGTCGAACTACCTGGAGGCACTGGAGGCACTCGTTGAGACAGAAAAGGATCGCCTTTGCTTGCAGGAACAGGTCCAAGAGCTCGCGCCGAAGGCGGAAGCGTATGGCGTACTTCTGTCAGGCGCTAACGCTCAGACCATCGCTCAGGTTGCGAAAGCACTGGGTACAGGCCGAAACCGGCTGTTTAAGTTCCTGCGAGAGAAGAAGGTCTTGATGAAAAACAACCTGCCGTATCAGGAATACCTTGAACGCGGATATTTCAAGGTCCGCGAAGTCAGTACCACTCGAAAGGACAAAGTCGTCAACGTAACGCAGACGTTAGTTACGGCCAAGGGGATCGGTTTCATTTATGACCTTTGGCATGACGAAACGTCCTTGGTAACGATCTGAGCAACACGACACCTCTCTAAAAAGCATCTGAACCTCCTGCACGCGTGTGCGGGGCATGTCACACAAGCCCCGGCACCGTCCGTGGGTTTGTGTGACCACAAATCCACGGAAAGGATGGATGACGATGCGTATCAAGACGATCACCCTCGAGAATTTCCGCTGCTACGAACACCAAACTGTCGAGTTTGGCCCTGTGACCACCATTCACGGGCACAACGGCGCGGGCAAGTCCACATTGGCTGAAGCTGTGGTGTGGTGCTTATACGGCACCAACATCCTGGGCAAGTCCAAGCAAGACGAAAGCCTGATGCGCCTGGGAGCCAAGGACATGTCGGTCGCGGTCACGCTCGTGGACGCGGCGGGCAAGGAAATCGTACTCGCGCGGACGCGGGCCGGAAAGAAAGCCTCCGTGCTCACGGTGAACGGCCGGCGGCCTAAGCCCGGGGAGATCGAAGGGATGTTCGGAACGGTCTCTGAATTCCTGTCGGTTTTCCTTCCGGGGTACTTCAGTTCTTTGGAGCCAAAAGACGCAAAAGCCATTCTGGCCAAGTGTGTCCCGGATGTTCCCAAAGAGGAAGTACTGACACGGATGTCTTCAGAATCCGCGGAGCTCCTCGCTCATGACCAATTTGCCATGGGCATTGATTCCATCGAAGTTGCCACGAAAAAAGTGCGCAACGAAATCCATGAGTTGGAACAGGAACTCATTCGGGCCGAAGGAGAAATGCGCGCATACACGAGCGTGCTCGAACAGGGACCGCCAAAGCCGTTTAAGCCCCTCGTTTCCGCAGAAGATCGCCAGCGGTACGAAATGGCCAAGCGGGCTAGTATCAAGTTTGAAGCACAAGTGGAAGTACGCGAATCTCGGTTGAAGGAACTGAAGGTGGAACATACTCGGCTCCAGCAAAAATACCGGGAAATCAAGTCGAATCCTCCAAAGGTGGATACTCACTGCCCCGCATGCGGACAGCGCCTTCCAGGGGATAAAGTGCAGGCCGTCCGTGAAAAGGCGATGCGAGAATACAAAGAGCGGCTGGCAGAAGTCATCCAGCAAGGCAAGCAGGTTCGGGCAGAGTTGGATCGCCTTGAAGCTCTGCCGGATCGGCCAAAGTTGGAGGCTTCGATCCAAGCACTCATCGAACGCGTAGAGACAGCGATCGATGAAGAACGTCAGAAGCAAGCGGAATATGCGGTGGCTCTTAAAAGCTACCAGACTGCCAAAGAGAAGTTGCAAGAATTGCGTACGATGATTGAGCAAGATCGTCGAAACCTCGAATCGCTTCAGAGCAAGCTCAAGGCGTTGCAGGAGTTCCGATTCGAGTACATCCGTGCGCAACACGAGAAACTCAACGGTCTCTTTAAGAACGTCCGCATCCATTTGATGGACGTGAACAAGGAGACCGGCGAGATTCGAGAGTCTTTCCGCATCGAGTGGAAAGGGCGTCCGTACCGGTTGCTCTCCTTCTCCGAAAAGGTGCGGTGTGACATCGAGATCGGGCGCGTGTTGGCCTTCGCCCGCGGTGAAGAAATGCCCGTGTACGTCGACAATGCCGAATCGGTGCAAAACCTGTTCGGCGAGACATTTAGCGGACAAGTTATCGCAGCGTTTGTTGCCGACACGCAGCTCATCGTTAAACGCGAAGGCGATTCGGCCGTTGCATGAGGGTGATAAGCACATGCAAATGTTCTCCATCCCCTCGTTCTTCCGGTCGGACGACGACGCGTACGTACTGAAACAGATACTCAAACACTACTTCGATGGCACGCTCCCTGCCGCGCTCACGGCATACCGGGAGCACATCGACGATTGGAGTGTGAAACCACATGAGAATGACCCTGATGAAACCAGTATTCAACGGACACGCTGTCCGACGGATCATCGAACGCCGGCTGCCCATTGAAGCAGTTGAGCAGATCGCCCAGGTCGGCGTTACCGTGCAAGAGAACGGAACCCGTGTTATGAAGCGTGGAGACATCAATGGCAAACCAATTCATGTGGTTCTTGCCAAGCCGAACACGGTAATTACTGTGTACTCCGCGGACGAGTGGAAAACCAGTATCACGGTGCGACGGAAACACAAACACACGCACGCATTGTAAGAGCTTTGATAACCCCGCCCGCCAACGGGGGTGAATAATCACCCTCGGGCGGCGGGCCCCGCGGGTGAAAGTTGACCTGCGGGGAGGGAGCAAAATGGCATGCTCACATCCTGAATGTCAAAGCAAAGCACGAGCTTGGATGCGCGGTATAAAACATGCGGAAGAACATGGCGACGAGCTTCGTGAACTTCTGCGTAGCGGATATAAGTTAGAATGGTCGCGCCATGTCGAAGATCGGGAAGATCAACGTCATATCCCACCGTGGCAGGCAATCCAAGCATTTGAAAATGGGGAATGCATTCATTTTGCATGCACAAAGTCTGGAACTAAGTGGCTTTGGCTGGGTTACGCTAAAATTGCGCCAACGGTCTATAGGCCTTTGCACTTGGTGATCGCCACTGATACCAAGGACAAAGTTTTAACCGTTGTAACGGTATACGATCCGTCTCAGTCGCCACATTTATGGGATGAAACCTACACGATCCGATTGTGTTGGAAACCAGAAAAGGAATGAACGAATGTTCGATATAATGGGTGCAACTGAAAGGAGAACGATCCCTATGATGCACCCAGATTTGAATGATGCAGTTCTAAAAGCCAACCTCAATGAGGAGGTATGGAACGTGTTAGAAATCAAAGCTCGTTTGTGGACGAACGGTGACAAACAAGAGTTGATAAAAAGAGCTGTTGCGGCTTACAAAGAACCCATTCAATTCATGGAGTCTGCCCATTGTCCCAAATGCGGACAGTTAGCAGAGGAACGATTGGACACTTTCGATACCGTGAACGGTGTTGTGATAGATGGTGTTCCCACCATCGTCTGCAACCATTGCGGAAACAAGGCTTGGGATCTTCTGCTGATTGGCAAGTTGGAGCAAATGGCTCTTTCGTTGCCTTCTGGCACAAAGACAAGCCTTGATGAAATGATGTCCATTCACTAAGTAACCACCCCGCCCGCCAACGGGGGTGAATAATCACCCTCGGGCGGCGGGCCTCCGTGGGTGAACTACACCCACGGAGGGGATGGCATTGCGAATCATAAGATACATCGGATACGGCGCGATTGGACTCATTCTTCTAGCCGGAGTCGAAATGCTCCTTACGCTTCGACTTCTTCCGCCTGAGTTAACGGGTTGGAAACAAGTCGTTGTGCAACCGGGGCAAACCGTTTGGTCCATCGCCGAGAAACAAAATACATCCAATAATACGCGGTATGTGGTCGATGCCATTGTTCAGCATAACCACATCCGTGATGTCTCACGAATTCAACCAGGCGACGTCTTGGAGGTGCCTACTCAAGTGCACCCCGCATGGACTCGGCTGGTTTTTCATTGAACTTTTTCGGACAAACAAAAGGAGGAAAACGAAATGAAAGTGATGTTTAACCATGTAGAACTGGAAAAGGTACTGCGTGATGTGGTTCGTGTTGTGCCGACCTCGACAAACAAGGTGGTACTCAAGCACATCCTCATCAAAGCGGACAAGGACGAAGAACGTGTGGACGTATATGCGAGCAGCCTGGATATGTCCATCCGTCGAACGCTCTACCAGGAAGCGGCGGACTCACCCGTCGTCATTGAAGGCTCTGGTGCATGCCTACTTCCTGCAAAAGAGCTGTTCGAGATCGTCAAGAGGGCGAAGGACCAGATCACTCTCACAAGCAGTGAGAAGAAAGCTCAAATTGCATTCGGCAAGACGAAGTATGAGCTGTCCGGTCTCGAACCGGATCTGTTCACTCCGTACACCGATAACCCGGACGACACGACCACGGTGGTACTCGTGGCGCCTGAGCTGCATCGTTTACTTCGACGGACGACCTACGCAGTGTATGAAGGAAATGCTCGCCCTGTCTTGACCGGCGTGAACCTGACCGTGTCGGACACAGGCATTCACGCGGTTGCAACCGACGGGATGCGGCTCGCCGAATACACCGTAGTGTGCAAGTCGGTGAGTGGAGAACCACGGAGCCTGCCAGTACCTGCGGTCCTGTTGGACAAGTTGGTCGCGGTTCTACCGGCGCGGGATGATGACGAAGAGGTCACTTTGACGCTCGGCCCATCATCCTGCACGGTGTCTTGGGATGACGATATGTACCGCATGGTC
The DNA here is from genome assembly GCF_001552255.1 of Alicyclobacillus shizuokensis NBRC 103103. Classification (GTDB taxonomy): domain Bacteria; phylum Bacillota; class Bacilli; order Alicyclobacillales; family Alicyclobacillaceae; genus Alicyclobacillus_G; species Alicyclobacillus_G shizuokensis. The sequence continues at coordinate 10,563 of NZ_BCQV01000028.1, read as the reverse complement.
ATGCGTGGGTTGGAAGGGGTTTATCCCGACACCTCCCGCGTCATCCCGCAGAATCCGCCCATCAAGGTGGTTGTGGACCGTCAGGCGTTGCTGGAAGCATGCGAACGGGTATCGGTTTTGTCCGAGACGGAACATGAAGTTGAATTCCGGATTTCTCCCGAGCGTGTTGTGTTGTTCACCCAGTCAGCACAATATGGGTACGCAACGGACACCGTTGACGTGAAGTCGTCTACGCAAACGGGGGAAGAAATGATCATTCACTGCAATATTCACTACTGGATTGCCTTGCTCCGGTCGTATGAGGGTGTGGAGTTGGTAGAGGCAGGCTTCACGAACGCCAAACAGACGTTCACGGTAAAACCGGTCGACGGCTCAGGGTTGGGTCTCATCGCTCCGATGCTGAATGCCCCGGCCCAGTCTGCGACCAGTAAGCGTAAGAGCGCGTAAGGTAAGGCCCACCAAATCTAAATCCGAAGGGAGGAAGTCCCCTCGTCAGCACCAAGAGGGGACGCCCCCTTTGGTGTTGATGGGTGGGGCGTCGAAATGAACGGGAAGACGAAAGCTGCCATGGAACGCTTGGAAAAAGGACTGGAGACACTGCTCGATAGTGCTGAGTGGCGAAAGTTTCTGCAGTTCCAAGCGACGTTCCATCGATATAGCTTCGCAAACACGTTGCTCATCATGATCCAGCGGCCCAATGCGACCCTCGTCGCCGGCTACAACCGGTGGAAGGAGCTTGGCCGCTATGTCAAAAAGGGTGAGCGCGGGATTGAGATCTTCGCACCGTTGTTCCGTAAGACCAAGGCAAAACCGGTGAACGAGGAACAGGCAAGCGAAGAGGAACAAGAGAAAGAGCAACATGATGAAGACACGGAGCGCGTGTTGTACGGCTATCGTGTCGTGTACGTGTTCGACGTATCGCAAACAGAAGGAGAGCCGTTGCCGCAAGTTGAGAGACCGCGGATTCTCACGGGTGAGAGTGACCTGTACGGAAAGCTGCATAAGGCCTGCCCGTTCCCGATTCGTGAAGTCAAGTCCCTCGGCAGCGCAAACGGTCGATTCGAGTTGCGAACGCAGCACATCGAGATTGTTCAGACATTGCCCGAGGCGCACAAGGCAAAAACCTTGATTCACGAATGGGCACATGGGATTCTGCACAACCAGGGTCCCCTGGATGCATCCTGCCGGCCGTGGATCGAGCTTGAGGCTGAATCTACCGCCTTTGTAGTCGCACACGCGTTGGGGTTGGATACCTCGGACTACTCGTTCGGATACATCGCCGGATGGAGTGGGAAAGAGGCCGTGAATGCCCTCAAGGCGTGCGGGACGAGGATTCAGCAGGCGGCGGATCGGATTCTCAGGGCATTGGAAGAGACGCCGGAGTTGCGCAAGGCGATCTAAAAACAGGAGGTGAATCCCTCCGTCTGCATGCCTGGGACGGAGGGAGCCTCTCGTCCCAAGCCCAGGCGAGGGACATGGTGGATAAAACACGATTGTTAACAGATGTCATTTCGAATAAACTGGTCGTAACGACTGGTTTATTGGAGATGATCCGTATGAAAGAAGTTGGAGCATACGAAGCAAAAACTCATTTAGCCGAATTACTGGATGAAGTGATGAATGGCGAAACCATCTTGGTAACGCGACGTGGAAAACCAGTGGCGAAAATTGTTCCATATCGGGATGAAACAATGTCTGTGGATGACATCGCGGACGGGTTCAAGCGCCTTCGGCAAATGGTGAGTTCAGAGGGGCCGTCTATTCAAGAAATGATCGAAGAGGGGCGGCGCTTCTGATGACCTTTGTTTTGGACGCTTCGGTTGCTCTGAGTTGGTGTTTTCCAGACGAATCAAACGATTATGCAGCACGAATTCTGAACAGGTTCAAGCAGGACACCGCAACCGTACCGGCAATCTGGCCGTTGGAAGTCTCCAACGCACTTCTTGTCGGTCACAGGCGAAACCGCATGAACCTGGAGCAGATTCGGATTGCCACGAAACTATTGTCGGGTTTGGAAATCGTGGTTGACGAGGTTTCAGCGTCCCATGTTTTTCATAAAACTCTAAGCTTGGCATTGGACAACGGCCTAACCGCGTATGACGCGGCATATTTGGAACTGGCACAACGCTTGAAGTGCCCATTGGCGACTACGGATAAGCAGCTATACCTTGCTGCGCAGTCTGTTGGAGTAGAGACCTTGTAAGGAGGTGAACCCCTCCGTCTTGCACGTTGGGACGGAGGGGAAACCTCTCGTCCCAAACGCACGGCGTGAGGGACGAGATGAGATATGAAGGAATCAGCAAAATGGGCTACTATCCCACACCGCTGAGCATGGTGGACAAGATTCGCAAGCGGCTTATTCCGTCCGGTCCGGCACGTTGGTTCGACCCGTGCTGTGGAGAAGGCGAGGCGCTCGCAGCTGTAGCACCATCGGATGCGGTAACGTACGGGATTGAGCTCGACGGGCAACGCGCTCTGAAGGCGAAGGAGCGGCTGCACCACGTCGTTCATTGCGGATATGAACGGGCAAGGGTTGAACCTGCCAGCATGCAGATACTCTACCTGAACCCACCGTACGATTCTCAATCAGGGGTTCAATCGGACATCTTCCGCAAGGAGCTCATCTTCTTGCGGGACCTGAGCAAGTACCTGGCTCCGGACGGCGTACTGGTGTTCATTATCCCGCGCTACGTACTCAGCTCGGAACTGGTGAACGTCTTGTTGCTCCGATACACCGACATTGCGGTGTATCGGTTCGACGACGAAGAGTATGCCGCCTTCCGCCAAGTCGTGGTGTTCGGACGTAGGCGCTCAAAGAACCTCACGAGGGCCAAAGAGCTATCAAACGAGGACCGTAAAGCGAAGAATGAGCTTCTGTCCTATGGCAAGGATGAGAACCTGCCGATGCCGTACCTGGATGCACCCGATGGTCGGCAATGGACAGTGCCTGCTGTGGAGAATATCGAAACGCCAATTCTCTTCCGCGGATACATCCTGGACGAAGAGGAGTTGCGGCTCGATCTCGCACAATCCGAGGCCTTTCAGATCGCGGCCAACATGCTCATGCCGTCCGACACTACCGCCAAACTCCGCCGTCCACTCCTGCCATTTCGGCGTACACACATGGCCACGCTGATTGCGGCGGGAGCACTGAACGGTGCGGTGGGAATTGGCGAGAATCGGCATATGGTGGTCGGATTGACGCGGAAAATTGTGAACCGAGAAGTGGTTCGCAACGAAGACGGTTCAGAGACCATCGTCGACACCGAATCCTACGTCACGGCTGTGCGCACCGTACAGCCGGATGGAACGATTTTAGATTTGCAATAAAATAGTTCTCATCATATGATGAACACAAAATAGTGCAGCACTAAGGCACGAAAATAACGGTGGTGATGGATCATGGCTAAAGTGGGCGTGATCAAGACTGTTGGAAGCAACGGTCAGATTTCGCTTGGTAAGGAATATGCAGGAAAATTGGTATGGTTGGACGAAATTGAACCTGGTGTGTTCATTGTTAAAATTGGCGAATTTGTGCCAGATAATGAACGATGGTTATTGGAGCCTAAGGTTCAACATGAATTGAATGAAGCCATTGATTGGGCTGAACAGAATCCGCCACAAGACAGTGATCTGGATGAATTAGAGAGGCAGATCCGGGATGCAGAATGAGCGGGTTCGGCTCGATCTCAATAACCCATCGTTCCAGCGAGGGTTGTTCTCTTTGCCGAAATCAGAACAATTGCTCGTACTTGGTACGCTTAGAAAGCTATCCGAGATGTCTTGGGATCAGGTGTACAAAGACAAAGGTCTCAAATGGGAATTGATCTATTCAAAGGTCGGCCCGAATGGAAAACGTCTGTATAGCTTCCGAATTGGAAAGGGATTCCGCGCTGTTGCATATCGCGAAGAAGACTGGATGCGAATTCTATCCCTCCATCCAGACCATGATTCTGCTTACCAGCGGTAATTAAGTACATCGAAACCACATAAAGGGGGGAAGGCCCCGGTGCATCACGAAACCGGGGCGCCCCCCGGACGTGGTGCATGCTGGGCGAACAGAATGAAGACCATTGTGTATAGCGATGAGAAAAATTACGTGGAAGCGGCGGCTCATTTCATCGTAACCCGCCGGAATCAGAATCCTCAACGCAACGGAGACGATCTGATTGCTGCAGGTCTGATTGATCTTGATAGCTCTGCGCGAGCCATTGTCGCGCATGCTGTCAAAGGCAGCCGTCTGCGTTTAAAGCAGAATCGGAGGAGCTTTACTGCCGACAACATCTACACCGACAAGTACGGCTATCGATTCGTGACGCGGCCGATCGGCAAGCTCACACACGCGATTGTCCTGCATAAGTCGGCCGTGGATGAACAGTTGGAACCCGAGCAGTCGCGCTTCATCATCGTGCCGGACGGCGGAGACGTGGCGGACTTGTTCCTACGCCGGTTTGCCGGCGACTACAATCTGCCGTATGTGCCCGCTTGGAAGGACGCGGTGTGGGAAGCCTGCTACTCGCAGGAACTCGTTCGGGCACTCGATGTCTGGACGGATCCGAACGTGCCCTACTGGCACGACCTCGTCGCATTTGAAGTGTCCGAAGAACTCAACGAGGATAAAGCGAAGGAGATCCTGAGCAACTTACTTGCCACAGGAACCATCGAACTTCCAGAAGGGATCACAGAGGCACCACTGCTTTCTGAGGCGCTTCAGCCAGATGAGAACGGCGAGTACCACGTGATCGACTATCTCCAAACGTACGCGCCGCATCTGGCGACCACGATTGAGGAGATGGCAACTCCTGCGCACGATTTAGATCGTCCTATCGATCCAGCGATTGCGCAGATGAAGCGTGTTCCGTTCCCGGCCCAAGCGCATACCGTCCAAGCGATTTTGAAAGGTCTGGAGCAGAGCAAGGGCGTCATCGTCTCGTCCGACATGGGCACCGGCAAGAGCATCATCAGCCTGGCGACGGCAAAGGCGTTGTCTGAACGCTCGAATCGCGGGTTTGCGGTGTTGCTTCTCGTGCCAGGGATTACAATCCCGAAATGGGTTCGGGACGAGATCGGAAAGACGCTGCCTGGAGCTCGGGTAACGGTCATCGAAAGCTGGAAAGACCTTATCCGCTACCGGAATCAGCGGGTTCTTCGCGGACAAAAGGATCGATTGGAATTTGTCCTGCTCTCACGCGATACCGCGAAGCTGGGGATGCCCAAAGCTCCGGCGTTAATCTACAAACATCGGTGGATCGTTCCTGACAAAAACAAATGGAATGACCACTACACCGGAGCTGCGATCATAGAGGATGTTTGGCTCTGTCCAGACTGCGGTGGCATTCAACAAAAGCACACGAAAACCGCTGAGAAGGATGCGCGGAAACACGACAACGAGTCCGCGCAAATCGCGGAACGGAAACTAGGGTTCGAGGACTTAGCAACCGGTGTCCGCTCCTTGAAATGCAGGGGCATTGATGGCCGGAAGAAGATTCGAACCCAGTATATGTTCAAGAAGTCCGTCACAAATTACCACTGCACGGAGTGCGGTGCCAACCTGATGCGCGATACTGTGCCGGAATGCGAGCAAGTTTCTGGGCTCAAACACCGTCGTCTGCAACCGGCTTGGTTTATCCAACGGTACTTGCGCGGATGGTTCGACCTGGTGATCGTCGATGAGTTGCATCAATACAAGAACAACTCCGGCCAAGGAGAAGCAATGGGCGCAATCGTTGGAGCCAACCGGCGCGTGCTGGGTCTTACAGGCACACTGAGCGATGGGAAAGCATCCAGCCTTTATCATCTGCTGTGGCGCATTTGCCCGGATGAGATGAAGGCGGATGGACTGGACCATCGTTCGCTTAACAAGTTCGTTTACTTGTATGGCACCATGGAGCAGCGCGGACGATATGCAAAAGACGAAGTGGAATCCGCGGGCGGATCAACTTCCCGCAAGGTGATCCTCAACCCACCAAAAGAAATCCCGGGCCTGTCGCCCAAGCTGTTCGTCAATCACTTGGCGGACAAGACAGTATTTCTGGAGCTTGGAGACATGGGCCTGCCGCTGGTGGAGCTGGAGGAACGGCCGATTTTCGTGGACATGGACGAGCAACATAGCCTGACCTACCAGGCGTTCCATTCCACGCTAGAAACCGTAATGCGCAAGCAGTACGCCATGGGAAACAGCCAAGCCTTTGCGAAGTTCATCCCGGCCGTGGTCAATGCGGCGAACCAACCGCACATGCCCCAAGAGGTACGGGTAGGTGACGAACTTGTCGAGTTTGAGCCTACCTACGATGCAGAGGAACTGTCCGCGAAAGAACGGCGTTTGCTCGAAGACATCCAGGCGGAGCTCGCGCAAAACCGCCGTTGTGTGGTGTACGTGCGCTATAGCGGTGAAGTCCAACAGGACAGGCGCATAGCTGATGTGCTCAAGCAACACGGGATCCGCGTTCAGGTCCTGCAAGCAAGCGTATCGCCGGAGGACCGCGTCGAATGGCTGGAACGGGCGGTCGAGAAGGACACAGAAGTGGTGGTCTGCAACGCCAAACTGGTCGAAGTGGGCCTTGATCTTCTCGAATTTCCGACCTTGATGTTCTACCAGTTCACCGACGAGATCGCGACGATGCGTCAAGCCAGTCGCCGTGCTTGGAGAATTGGCCAGCATCGTACCTGCAAAGTCTTCTACTATGTCTACAACCGGTCTTACGAGATGGTTCAGTTCAAACGCATGCTCCAAAAGCGAAGCCATGCCATGCTACTGGAAGGCCGTCTCGACAAGTCGGAGGTAGCACAGTTCGTTCAACAGGACGAAAAATCGGCTTCCACTTATGCAATTGCGAACTGCTTGGGTGACGTGGAGGACCTGGCGGAAAAGTGGAAGTCTCTCGCCGACAAAGACATTCCGAGCGGAGTGGTCATGTTGGCGGAGGAACGCTTCAAGCGCGAGATCCACGAAGCCATGCAGCGGCTCGCATCCGAGACTCGTCGCCTGGCCGGTGTGCCTGAACCGACTGAGGTTGAGGAATCGCATCCGACGCAAGTCGTCGAGACTTCGCAATCGGTCGCGCCGTCTGCAATGCCAGCGGAAGTCACGGTACTCCCACTGTTTGCGGTGACCGACAACGTGGAGGACAGTAAGGCCGAGCGCCCTGAGCCTGCACCCGAAACATCTGCTACACAACCTGAGACGCCGCTCACATACGGTGATTGGCGTAAGCAGATGGGTATGGTGCCGAAGGCTAAGCGGGTGAAAAAGCAGAAAGTCGCGGATAACCAAATCATGTTGTTCGCGCTCTAACACTCATCCTTTGCATCCAACCCGAGTCACGCGGGGATTAAATTCGCCCATCCCCCGTGACATCGGGGATGGGCAAAGGGGCGAACCGATATGTACGAAAAGGCTGTTGAGAAACTGACGACCGAGATGGCTGCCAACGAGAAACATCCCTATGTACAAATGATTGGGCAATACTTGTTGGCGCACCTCGAAAAGCACCCGGAACACGCAGAAAAGATACTTGCCGAAGGCAAGACCATCCTCAAGAGCCTCGATGCGATGAGACGATATGCGGAAACCAAGTGTGTCGGTAATATGGCAGTGATTTCGGACGCGGACGGATACGGAATAGTCCTCCAATACTTTGAGTGTTGGGACGGCGAGCCGTTCGACATTCCGCCGGAGCCGCAACCGCCTGCAAGACCTGCAGTACCAAATCGTACGGCACCCACGGCTAGGAACACAAAACCGGCTGCTCGGGTAAAAACCTCGGCAAAGTCCGCCGCATCCGACGTGACGCAGCTCTCGCTCTTTGGTGACGCCGAAGGAGGGGAGTGGCAATGAACGGTTACAACGAGTTCTTGGCTCACTTCCCGGCACGGCTTAGCCAAGCGTTGATCGAGTACGCGAGAGACACCGTGTTTCTCGAAAGTCGGTACTTGTTCGTGTGGCGTGTTGGAAAGGTACAGATGGCGTACTGCACACACTGCCACGCGGAATACCAACTTGGTGTTGGACGAGCGGCCTATAAGCACAACGAAAAAACGGCCTGCCTCAACTGCGGTTCCGAATGCGTTGTCAAGCAACGAGGCCGCGGACGTAAGTACCTGGTCGATCATGCATACATCGTGTGGTACGAAAAGTCCATGATAGACCCTCATGTTGTGGTTGCCACGTGGTACTACGCTTGGCGCGATTACTCGGGAGACTACCACAACGTCGAAACTCAGTTTGAGCCACGCGCCCGGTATTTGTTCGAGCCAGGTCGAGGCGGAAGGATGCTTCGACGTACGTGGTCCGGCGAGTGGAAGCAGATGCGCTCTGTGCATCAGCTTCCTGCTGGAATGGTGAATTGGCGCAGCATTTACATTTGGTGCTCATGGGAGAGCGTCGAAAAAGCTGTGGACGGCACACCACTCCAATACAGCCAGTGGGAAAAATACCGAGACCGCTACTACACTCTCCTTACGTTCTTCGACTTGGCTGCCAAATACCCGTGCGTGGAATACCTGACCAAGTTGGGGCTGAGTGGATTAGTCACTGCCAAACTTGATGGAGAAAAGACCTATGGAGTAGTCAATTGGCGCGGAAAGTCGCTCGAAAAGGTGCTCCGCATGACACGCTCGGAAGTGCGGCAGTTGCAGCAGATAGCGTCGTCCGTACGACCTCTGACGCTGTACAGCTACCGCTTCTGGAGAAAGCTCGGATGGGATCTGTCGCCGATGGACGCCCACGTTTTGAGGGAATTCAGCGACAGATACTATCGGCAGCAGTTGGAGGAGCTGCGAGCATTGGGTACGGAAATCGAGATCGCGAAGTACCTTCTCAAGCAAATCCGTAAATCACAAGTCTACAATAGCGCGACATATGCTTTGGTAGAGTGGCGTGACTATCTCCGTAACTGTGAGGAACTTGGAATTCCCTTGACGGAGAAGCATGTGATATTCCCCTCGAATCTGCGCGAAGCACACGACAAAATGATGCGCCGAGTGTGGATAAAGCGGAACGAAAACCTCAATCAGCTGATCCAAGAAAGGCTGGCTGAGCTAGAATCGTACAGCTATGCGGATGAACATTTCTTAATCCGCCCGGCCAGAAGTACCAGCGAGCTGTTCGAGGAGGGGAAAGCACTGAACCACTGCGTCGGGAGCTACGCTGCCCGGTATGCAGCTGGGCAAACGGATCTGTTCCTTATGCGCCTCGTGGCCGATCCTGACACTCCGCTTTGCACGGTGGAAATCAAAAACGGAGTCGTTCGTCAGGCAAGAGGGTATCAAAATCGGTGCCTTAACGACGAGGAACAGGCGTTTCTCGACCGGTTCATGCAGCATCTCCGCCGGGTGAAATGGAACAAGCTCGAGAAGCAGAAGATTCGCAGGATGAGCTAACTAACGAAGTGATGCCGTCCTGGGACACTGATGTATCCCAGGACGGCTTTTATCCGCCCGTGAGCTCCGACTGATCAACTATTGGAAGTCTCAGTTTGATACGATGACACCGGGAAAGCTTCGGATTATACTGAGAGACACAGGTGAGAAAATGAAAAGTGTGCGCAATGCAAACGACGTTTTGTCCAAGCACTTGACGGGCGCATGTCCCGACGGTGTCTTGGACGTGATTGGCATCTCGCATGCCCCGGTTGTTCGCGCCTTACCGACTGAATTGGACGAAGTCGTGATACGCCAGCAGTTCACGGATATCGTGTTCGAGTTGGAGACCGGGGAGATTTTGCACCTTGAGTTTCAGTCGAGTCGTGAGACTACACTATATCGGTTTTTGGCATATGACGTGGCTTTAGCCGAGCGCTTTGGCCGCAAAATCCGGACCATCGTGCTATATACCGGCGATGTGCATTCTGGACCGGATACGCTCGATATTGGCAGTGCCATATACCGTGTCGAAAACGTATTTCTGAACCGGCTCGATGGCGACGGGGCACTCGATACCGTAAAACGACACTTGGACTTCGGCGATTGGACGGAACAAGACCGCGTTCGTTTAGCCTTTGCGTTCCATATGCATTTTGAAAAACGGCCTCGTGATGAGGCATTTAAAGAGGTACTCGAGTTAACGAGGAAAATTCCGGATACCTTTGAGCAAAACTACGTAACAGCGTTGATTATGGGGTTAAGCGGCCGGAATTTAACTGATGCTCAAAAACAACTCCTAAAGGAGACGATGAGGATGACGGATGTCGTTCGTGAGCTTGTACAGGAAGTTGAGCAAGAAGCGTTGGAAAAAGGCTTTCAAAAAGGGCGTCAGGAAGGACGCGAGGAAGGGCGTAAAGAGGTAGCAATCAAACTCCTCGCTGAGGGCGTCAACGTAGACGTAATCGTGAAAGCGACCGGCTTGAGCCGGGAGCAAATTGAGGAACTGCGGAAGCAGTTGCATTGAGATTGAAGAAGCCGACCTGGGCCACATCGGTCCCGGTCGGTTTTTTGTTTCCATCAGCTGGGTGTATTTCTATTCTTTTTTATATAATGATTAGTATGATTTAATTTATCGTTTTTAATAAATCATAACATTTTATATGTACTGTCAATATTGGTTTTATGTCCGATAAGATTAAC
>NZ_BCQV01000027.1 GCF_001552255.1 Alicyclobacillus shizuokensis NBRC 103103 | reverse complement strand
CTTGGATGAGAGCTTCGCCTCTCTCCCAGGTGCTTTTTGTGTTTGAGGGGATGGACTGGGCACAGGAGGCACAGCCCCTGGGGCTAAGCGAATCCGGTTGCCCTCGGAGGCCGGACAGGATTATCGCGGGCGGCCATCGTCATCCAGCGCGGACGGATCGGCCAAGAGGCCACGCAGAAACAACTCACTGAATACCTGGGTGATCTCCTTGGCGCCAAGGGATCCTTCCGGGCGATACCACCGGTAGACCCAGTTGCACGCTCCCAGCAGAGCGAGTGCGGCAATCTTTGGCTCTCCCACGACAAACTCGCCGCTCTCCTTGCCATCCAGCAAAATCTGCGTCCACAGATTGAGATAGCGGTCTGTCAGGGACTGAATCACCTGGTGCTGAGGTTCCCCGAGGGAAAACGCTTCGCGCAGCAACACCGTGGTCGTCTGGAGATTGGAAATCGAGACCGTCAGGTGGTTCTCGATGGCTTGTATGAGCTTGTCCTTCGCGGATATGTCGGAGGAAATCACTTGCTCCAGGCGCTGGTTGAAGTCGGTGATGGCCTGATGCGCAATCTGCAGTAAAAGGTCCTCTTTGGAATGAATATAGTGATACAGACTGCCCTTTTGCAGCCCAACCTCATCCGCGATGTCCTGCACGGAGGTTGCGTGGTACCCCTTCTGTTCGAACAGTTTCACCGCTGCCAGCGCAATCTCCTTCTGTTTGTTGGATGCCACCAAAGAATCAACCTTTCTTCTATCGTCGTCCCGCTTTATGGAATCGGATCAACAGGCGATTTGCAGAAAAGTGTAGCGCCAAATGAGGCTAGGGTCAACGACCGTTTGGTTGGGTGGCTCGGGTATGGCGGCACACCGGCGGGCGTGAAGAAACAAAACGGATCGTTTGACCCGGCTGAAGAGCGGGTACCCTGGAAGGTGGACAGTTTTTTCTGCACCGGGTTGCATTTCTCAACGCAAGCGATATAATAAGGTCAAGATTAGTCAAAGTCAATGAAAGACAAAGTCAAACCGCGACACATGGAGACACAATGGACGCGGACGTCCGGGTTGCACCTGCGTGAACGGTTTGACAGCGTGCCCGAAGTGAAGTGAGGGGGAGTTCATTGGCGGGGAACATGTCCGATTATATCGAGCAGCACCTGAAGCGGATTTTGGAACAGAGTCCGTCCGGCATGATTGAGCTGCAGCGCAGCGAATTGGCGGAGCTCTTCGAGTGCGTGCCGTCTCAGATCAACTACGTCATCAGCACCCGCTTCTCCGCTGAGCAGGGCTACATTGTTGAGTCCAAGCGGGGAGGCGGCGGGTATATCCGCATCCGCCGGGTCCGTTTGGGCGGGGATCAGCCGCTGATGCGGGCGGCTCAATCGATAGGCGACAGCCTCTCCCAGCGGGAAGCCGAGGGTCTTATCGAACGGCTGCAGCAGGAACGGCTGTTGAGCGCCCGCGAGGCAGCGCTCTTGAAGGCGGCGGTCAGCCGCGACGCGTTGTATGTGGACCTGCCGTATCGGGATCAACTGCGCGCTCGCCTTGTCATCCGCATGCTGCTCGCGCTGGCGGCCGAGGCATAGTGATGGAGGAGGTGGCAGCGATGCTCTGTCAACGTTGTCAACAGCGACCTGCAACCGTGCAGTTCACCAAGATTGTCAACGGCCAAAAAAGCGTTCAACACCTGTGTGAAAAGTGCGCGCGCGAGCAAGGCACCCTATTCGCGGCGCCGATGCAGACGCTGGATTTCAACCACTTGCTCAGCGGCCTGCTCAACATGGAGTCTTCGCCCGGTTTCAGTCCGGCGCCGTCGCAAGCCCGTTGCAGCAATTGTGGCATGACCTACCAGCAGTTCACCGAGGTCGGCCGGCTGGGCTGTCCCCATTGTTACGACAGCTTCGCCGGGCGGTTGGATCCGCTGCTGAAACGGATTCAAAACGGCACCGAGCACATGGGAAAAATCCCGGTGCACGCCGGCAAGCAGGTGCAGCTGCGCAAGAATCTGGAGCGGCTGCGCCAGGAGCTGAAACAGGCCGTCGCCTTCGAGCGGTTTGAGGAAGCCGCCCGTATTCGCGACCAAATCCGCAGCCTCGAAGAGCAGCTGGAATCGAATCGGGGGTGAGCCGATGTCTCTCAGTGATTTCCTCAAGCGCGCGACCAGCCGTTGGATGAAGGATGGCGGGCCGGAGGATGACATTGTGGTCACCAGTCGGGTGCGCATCGCTCGCAACCTCGACGACATGCCGTTTCCGATTTTGCAGACCGACAGCCACGCCAACCAGGTGATTGATACGATGCGGCGGGCCATGGAAACGCCCGAGTTCCAGGCACTGGGCAGGTTCGACCTGTTGCGCTGCTCCGAAACCTCGCCGCTGGATCGGCAGGTTTTGGTGGAGAAGCACCTGATCAGCAAGGACTTGGCGGCGGCCGAGCGGCATGGCGCCGTCGCCCTGCGTGAGGACGAACTGGTCAGCATCATGATCAACGAGGAGGACCATCTGCGCATCCAGTGCATCCTGCCGGGGCTTCGGCTCGGCGAGGCGTGGCAGCTGGCGAACAAGGTGGATGACGCTCTGGAGAGCCACATGGTCTACGCGTTCGACGAGCGCCTCGGCTATCTCACCGCCTGCCCGACCAATGTCGGCACCGGCATCCGCGCCTCCGTCATGATGCATGTGCCTGGACTGGTGTTGACCGGCCAGATTGAGCGGATGTTGGGCGCGGTGTCGCACGTTGGCCTGACTGTGCGCGGGATTTACGGAGAGGGCAGTGAGTCGGCAGGAAATCTGTTCCAGGTGTCGAACCAAGTGACATTGGGTGAATCCGAGCAGGAAATCCTGCAAAACCTCGGTGGCGTTGTTCAGCAGCTCATAGACCATGAGCGATCCGCCCGCCGCTACCTGCTCTCGGAGATGCGTGAAGGCCTGGAGGACAGGGTTTGCCGCTCGTTTGGCATCCTCGCCTACGCCCGGCGCATGGATTCGAAGGAGACCCTGCAGCGGCTATCCGATGTGCGCCTGGGGATAGACCTGGGCATCATCAAGGGCGTTTCGGCAGGGATCCTCAAGGAACTGATGGTGATGACTCAGCCGGCGTTTCTGCAGAAATATTATAATGAGGAACTTTCGCCAGCGGAACGTGACATTCGCAGGGCTGCATTGATTCGTGAACGACTCAGAATGGACGATACGGAGGTGCATTGAATATGTACGCTCGCTTTACGGAAAGGGCTCAGAAGGTGCTCGCCTTGGCGCAGGAAGAAGCCGCCCGTCTGCGCCATCCCGGCGTCGGTACGGAACACATTCTGCTCGGGCTGGTGCGGGAGGGCGAAGGCATCGCCGCCAAGGCCTTGACCAGCCTCGGAGTCAGCGCCGACAAGGTGCAGGCGGAGGTGGAGAAGATCATCGGCCCCGGGCAGAGCCAGGTCGGACCGATGACCTACACCCCACGCGCCAAAAAGGTGATTGAACTGTCGATTGACGAGGCTCGCAAACTGAACCACACTTACGTGGGCACGGAACACATCCTGCTCGGCTTGATTCGCGAAGGGGAAGGTGTGGCCGCCCGTGTCCTGGCCAACCTGGGCGTGAGTCTCAACAAGGCGCGTCAGCAGGTGCTGCAGCTGCTCGGCGGCGACGTGGTCGACGGCGGTCCGGACAAGGACGCGGCCGGCACGCCGACGCTGGACAGCCTGGCTCGCGATCTGACGCAGATGGCTCGCGACGGCAAACTCGATCCGGTCATCGGCCGCAACCAGGAGATTGAACGGGTCATCCAGGTGCTCTCGCGGCGGACCAAGAACAACCCGGTGCTGATTGGTGAACCGGGCGTCGGCAAGACGGCAATCGCGGAAGGCTTGGCGGAACGCATCGTCGCCGGCGAGATTCCGGAGACCCTGCGCAACAAGCGCGTCATGGTGCTCGATATGGGCACGGTGGTGGCCGGAACCAAGTACCGCGGTGAGTTTGAGGATCGGCTGAAGAAGATCATGGAAGAGATCCGGCAGGCCGGCAACGTCATCTTGTTCATCGACGAGCTGCATACACTGATTGGCGCCGGCGGCGCGGAAGGCGCCATAGACGCATCCAATATCCTCAAGCCGGCCCTGGCACGCGGAGAACTGCAGTGCATCGGCGCGACCACGCTCGACGAGTACCGCAAGCACATCGAGAAGGACGCGGCTCTGGAGCGCCGCTTCCAGCCCATCATGGTGGATCAGCCGACGCCGGAGGAAGCGGTGCAGATCCTGCACGGCCTGCGTGACCGCTACGAGGCGCACCACCGCGTGAAGATCACCGACGAGGCGCTGGAGGCTGCGGTCAAGCTGTCCGACCGGTACATCACCGACCGCTTCCTGCCCGACAAGGCGATTGACCTGATTGACGAGGCGGCCTCGCGGGTGCGGCTGCGCACGCGCACGGCACCGCCGAACCTGAAAGAGTTGGAGCAAAAGCTGGAACGGGTGCGCAACGAGAAGGACGCGGCCGTGCAGAGCCAGGAATTTGAGAAGGCGGCGGCGCTGCGTGACCAGGAGCAGAAGCTCAAGCAGGAACTGGAGGAGCGCAAGGAAGAGTGGAAGCGGGCCCAGAGTGATCACGACGTCCGAGTGACCGCCGAGGACATCGCCTACATCGTCTCGTCGTGGACCGGGATTCCGGTCAAACAACTGGCCCAGGAAGAATCGGAGCGGCTGATGAACCTGGAACAGATCCTGCACGACCGGGTGGTCGGCCAGGAGGAGGCGGTCACCGCCGTGGCCCGCGCCATTCGCCGCGCCCGTGCCGGGCTGAAGGACCCCAAGCGGCCCATCGGATCGTTCGTGTTCTTGGGGCCGACCGGTGTCGGCAAGACGGAGCTGGCCCGGGCGCTGGCCGAGGCGATGTTTGGCGACGAGGACGCGATGATTCGCATCGATATGTCCGAGTTCATGGAGCGCCACTCGACGGCCCGCTTGGTCGGGGCCCCTCCCGGATACGTGGGCTACGAGGAGGGGGGTCAACTGACCGAGAAGGTGCGGCGCAAGCCGTACTCGGTGGTCCTCCTCGACGAGGTGGAAAAGGCGCACCCGGAGGTGTTCAACATCCTCCTGCAGGTCCTGGACGACGGGCGCTTGACGGACGGCAAGGGCCGTACGGTGGACTTCCGTAACACGGTCATTATCATGACGTCCAACGTCGGCGCCGAGATGATTCGCAAGGGCGGAACGCTCGGGTTCAAGCCGGATACGGCGCATGAGTACCAGGATATGAAGGACAAGGTGATGGACGAACTCAAGCGTACCTTCCGGCCGGAGTTTCTCAACCGGATTGACGAAATCATCGTCTTCCATCCGCTCGATGAAGCGCAGATTGCCCGCATTGTCGAGCTGATGGTGCGGGATCTGCAGAAGCGGCTGCAGGAGCAGGATATCGAGTTCACCCTGACCGATGCTGCCAAGCAGTTCCTGGCCAAGGAAGGGTTTGACCCGCAGTACGGCGCTCGCCCGCTCAAGCGCGCGATTCAGCGCCATATCGAAGACCGACTGTCCGAGGCGCTGCTCAGCGGCGAGGTCAAGCGCGGCGACAGGGTGCGACTGGATGTCGCGGACGGCGCCCTGAAGGTGGAACCGGCTGTCGCCGAGACCACCTGAGGCGCTGCGGTTTCAACGCGTCGGCCCAACCGCCGGCGCGCTTCCTGTCCCGTCGGTGGGGATTTTCCCCCGCCGTTTTGTTCTTCTGCGCTCCCATTGCGGTATGATGGGAGCGTATGGGGGCGTTGGTATGGCAAAAGTGAAGACTCGCTACGTGTGTCAGACCTGCGGGCATGAATCCGTGAAGTGGCTTGGCCGCTGTCCGGGATGCGGACAGTGGAACACGCTGGTGGAAGAGAAGCCGTTGCCCGTCTCCACACGGCGGGCAGCGTCCTGGCTGCCAGGGGATGGCGTGGTGCGCAAACTGGCCGCCGTGCCCATGCAGGAGAGCGGCCGTTTGGCCAGCGGCATCAGCGAGCTGGACAGAGTGCTGGGCGGCGGGGTGGTGGCCGGATCGCTCGTGTTGGTGGGGGGAGATCCAGGCATAGGCAAATCCACGCTGCTCCTGCAGGTCTCCCAGCAACTGGCCCAGACGGGGGACGTGTTATATGTCTCCGGTGAGGAGTCGGTGCAGCAGATCAAACTGCGGGCGGAGCGCTTGGGCGCGCTGGCGGACCGGTTGTACGTGCTGGGCGAGACCGAGATGGAGCGGGCGCTGGCGGTGGTCGAGGAGGTGAGTCCGCAGTTTTTGGTGGTAGACTCGATTCAGACCGTATATGCTGCGGAGTTGGCCTCGGCCCCGGGCAGTGTGTCGCAGATCCGCGAGTGCACCGGCATGCTCCTGCAGGTGGCCAAGCGGCGTGGCATCGCCACTTTTATCGTCGGCCATGTGACCAAGGATGGGAGCCTCGCCGGTCCGCGCGTGCTCGAGCACATGGTGGACGCGGTGCTTTACTTTGAAGGGGAACGGCATCATACTTATAGAATATTGAGGGCGGTGAAAAACCGTTTCGGTTCCACGAACGAGCTGGCCATTTTCGAGATGAAGGAGGATGGCCTGCGGGAGGTCGCCAATCCATCGGAGTTGTTTCTCTCCGAGCGCAGCGGCAGCGCCCCAGGTTCGGCCGTGACAGCCGCCATGGAAGGATCGCGTCCGCTGTTGGTGGAGGTGCAGGCGCTGATTGCGCCTTCCGGGTTTGCCAATCCGCGCCGCATGGTGACGGGCGCCGATTACAACCGCATGTGTTTGATGCTGGCGGTCCTGGAGCGGCGCTTGGGCTTGCGGCTGCAAAACGCGGACGCGTACGTCAACATCGCCGGCGGGGTCAAGGTGGACGAACCCGCCATCGATTTGGGCTTGGCGCTGGCCCTCATCTCTAGCTATCGGGACCAAGCCCTGCCGGCAGGCGATGTATACATGGGAGAAGTGGGCCTGACGGGCGAGGTCCGATCCGTCAGCCGCCTGGAACAGCGTATCCGCGAGGCGGACAGATTAGGCTTTGCCCGTTGTTTGGTGCCGGCGCGCAGCATGCGTGGACTGAGGTTGAATCTCAACATCGAGGTTATGGCGGTGGAGACCCTGCACGACGCAATGCGGCAGGTGATGTAGAGGTGTCTGATGCGGGACGATAGCAAGCGCGAAGCGACTATCAACAACACGCTGAGAATGGTGGCGCCCGGCACCGTGTTGCGGGAAGGCATGGAAAACATCCTGCGGGCGAAGACGGGGGCCCTGATTGTGGTGGGGGCGACGGAGGCAGTGGCGAGCCTGATGGATGGCGGCTTTTCCATCCAGTGCGACCTCACTCCATCCAATCTGTACGAGTTGGCAAAGATGGACGGGGCCATCATCGTCAGCGAAGACCTGAAAAAGATTCATTATGCCAATACAAATCTCAATCCGGACCACCGACTGCCCACGTCGGAGACCGGCACCCGCCACCGCACCGCCGAGCGGGTGGCGCGTCAGACGGGCCAGTTGGTGATCTGCATTTCGCAACGACGTAACGTCATCACACTATACCAGGGCAACTTCAAATATTCCTTGAAGGATATCGGCGTCATCCTGACCAAGGCCAACCAAGCGATGCAGACTCTGGAGAAGTATAAGGCGGTACTGGACCAGGCGCTGACCAACCTGAGCGCGCTGGAGTTCGAGGAACTGGTCACCTTGCAGGAGGTCACCACCGTCCTGCAGCGGTTTGAACTGGTGCTGCGGATTAAGTCGGAGATTCGCCGGTACATCACGGAGTTGGGGAGCGAGGGGCGGCTTATCCGCATGCAATTGGAGGAACTGGTGTCGCGGGTGGACGAGGAGGCGTATCTCCTGGTCAAGGATTACATGGCGCCGGGCCAAGAGAAGACACCGCACCAAATTTTGTCTGACATCCACGCGCTCGATTCGGAACAGTTGCTGGACGGCCTGGTGTTGGCACGCCTCCTCGGCTACCACGACGTGACCAACATCAGCGATGAGCCCCTGTCATCCAGGGGTTACCGGATCTTGAACAAGATTTCACGCCTGCCCCAGCCCATCATCGAGAATCTTGTGGGACACTTTACATCACTGAGCAACATCCTCTCGGCCAGCATTGAAGACCTGGACCAGGTTGATGGGATTGGCGCGGTGCGCGCCCGCACGACGCGAGAAGGCCTGAAGCGGATTCAGGAACAGGTGTTCATTGATCGCCACATCTAGGCGCGGGGACGCGGTAGGTGGCGGTCGGGCGGATCGTCCAAGGAGGGTGTTCATTGTTTGTCAAAGCCATCCCAAGTCTGTTGACTGTTGGGAACTTGATTATCGGGTTTGTGGCGATGCTTGGCGCGTTCCGTGGCAACACCGCGGAGGCGGCCCTCCTGGTCATTGCCGGAATGGTCCTGGATGGATTGGATGGACGGGCTGCCCGTTGGCTGCACGCTGAAAGTGCGTTTGGAAAAGAACTGGACTCATTATCTGATATTGTAACATTTGGAATTGCCCCGTCCTTCATCATGTACCAAGAGGTCCTGCAATATTTGGGTTGGGTCGGCACGCTGCTGGCCGTCCTGTTTCCGGTCTGTGGCGCTCTGCGTTTGGCGCGGTTTAACATCCAGGCCCGCTCGGCCACATGTTTTGTGGGTCTTCCCATCACCGCAGCCGGCGGCATCCTGGCGACCATGGCGTTATACGGGGATATCATCCGCTATTCGAAAGTGGCCCTGCCCATCGGCATGCTCATCCTCGCCTTGCTGATGGTCAGCCGTACGCGGTACCCGAACTTTAAGAGGGTGGCTCTCCCGCGCTCTGCGGTAATTGTGGTGCCGCTGTTGGTCGGCTGCGTGTATCTGGTGTTCCGTTACCACTATGTGGGGCTCAACCGGCTGATCTTTGTCCCCCTCGCCCTGTACGCGGTCTGCGGCTTTGGCTACGCGCTGCACCGGCGCCTGCACAGGAGCCGGCGCGATGCGGACATCAAACCGTACAAACCTGAATGGAAGTGAAGGGCCACACGCGTTCATCCACCCCGAGTCCGCGGTGTTTCCTCGGGCGCGGGGTTTTGACGCATTTGGCGGGCGGGTGTTACACTAGAGATAGCACCCCAATATTTTGCAGAGGTCTGGGTTCATCTGGACGGGTTCCTCGTCGCTTTATCCTTATTTTTACGGTTTTTCCGCCGGTCGGCCGGATTTTGAGCCCGATTCAAGGATCAACCGTTAAGGTCAGATGCAGACGGAGCTGACGCGGGGCTGATGTGGTGCAAGAAAACTTTTCACATAGCGTGTTCCATTCGGACCGGTTTGACCATCCGAATTTTGCCCATACTCGTATTGAGGAGGTGAAACATTCGTATGTTGAAGAGATTCGTCCATTTGTTCTTTGCGGTGATTGGCATAGTCCTCGGGTACACCTTTGCCCCGGACTTATTCACGCAAGTCTTCCATCTGTCCTCGCGCCCGTTCACTTCCCGGTTGTTCGGCGCAGCGCTCGGTGGCGCCATCTTGGTTCTGACCACCACCTGGCTGGTCAACTACCTCACCGCGCTCATTCGCTGGCTGGAAGACAAACTGCAAAAGACGCCACTGGCGGACATCATCAGCGGCACCATCGGGATGGTGATTGGACTCTTGGTCGCGTACCTGTTCACTTCGGCTTTGCGCACAATTCCGTTGGTCGGGCTGCCGATACAATTCTTCGTCACGCTGCTGTTGGCGTACATCGGTTTGCGCATCGGCTTCACCAAGCGGGAAGAACTGGTGAATGTGTTCGCGGGCAAACTGCCGCACCGAGATAAAGACAAGGACAAAGACAAGGATCGGGACAAAAAGACCGGGTTTCGCCCCGGCGAGGCGAAGCTGCTCGATACGAGCGTGATCATCGACGGACGCATCGCCGACCTGGTCGAAACTGGATTTCTCGACGGTGTGCTGGTCATTCCTTCGTTTGTGCTGGAGGAATTGCAGCACATCGCAGACTCGTCGGACGTCCTCAAGCGCAACCGCGGCCGCCGCGGCCTGGATGTGTTGGGAAGGATCCAAAAGGATTCCAAGGTGCGCGTGCAGGTACTGGAAAAGGACTTCGACGACATTCAAGAGGTGGACAGCAAGCTGGTGCGTCTCGCGAAGCAGATTCAGGGCAAGGTGGTCACCAACGATTTCAATCTCAACAAGGTGTGCGAACTGCAGGGCGTGCACGTGCTGAACATCAATGACCTGGCCAACGCGTTGAAGCCGATTGTGCTGCCGGGTGAAGAGTTGAACGTGCAGGTGATCAAAGACGGCAAGGAGCACAACCAGGGCGTGGCCTACTTGGACGACGGTACGATGATTGTCATCGAAGGGGGCCGCGAGTACATCGGCGGCCGTGTCGAGGTGTTGGTCACGAGCGTCTTGCAGACTTCGGCCGGGCGGATGATTTTCGCCAAGCCGAAGCTGCTGGAAAAGGCGCTGTAGGCGTTTTGTCGGGCTCAGGTTGGTGTACGGCGGGACAATGTGGTATATAATCAGGTACGTACGCAATGAGGCGATGTAGATCGGGACCGGCGCTGTGTGTGCCGGTCTTTTCGTAGGTGAGGGGGCATTCGGGTGCGAATTGGCATCGGTTTTGATGTGCATCCGCTGGTGGAGGAGCGGCCGCTCGTCCTCGGCGGCGTGGCCATCCCGTATGAGCGCGGCCTGGACGGCCACTCCGACGCGGACGTGGTGTTGCACGCTGTGATGGACGCTATGCTGGGCGCCCTGGCGCTTGGGGACATCGGGCAGCACTTTCCCAACACAGACCCGCGCTTCCGCGGCGCCGACAGCCGTCGGCTCGCGCGCGAGGTGTACGGGAAGGTGCGCGAACAGGGCTACCGGCTGGGCAATCTGGACGTGATGGTGTTGTGCGAGCGCCCTAAACTGGCTCCCCACATCCCAGCTATGCGCCAGGTCATGGCCAATTTGTTTCAGGTGCAGACCGGGCGCATCAGCGTCAAGGCCACGACGACCGAGCGGCTGGGCTTTGTCGGCCGCGAGGAAGGGGTAGCGGCGCAGGCGGTGGTCATATTGCAACCTGTGCTGGCGGATGGCGGCAGCGAAGAGGCGGGGGATGGTGAACTATGACCGTCCGCGTGCGCTATGCGCCCAGCCCAACCGGACACTTACATATCGGCGGGGTCCGCACAGCCCTGTTCAACTGGCTGTTTGCCCGCCATCACGGTGGCCAGTTTCTGCTGCGCATCGAAGATACCGATACGGAGCGGCACGTCGAAGGGGCGGAGGCCGAGATGCTGGACGGCTTTCGCTGGCTGGGCATCGATTGGGACGAAGGGCCGGACATCGGCGGGCCGCACGGTCCATACCGATGCACCGAACGGCTGCCCAGGTACCAGGCGGCGCTGGCGCGCCTGGTCGAAACGGGCTGGGCGTACCCATGTTTTTGCACAGCCGACGAGTTGGAGGCGGATCGGCAAGCGGCGTTGCGGCAGGGGGTGGCCCCGCGCTACAGTGGACGCTGCCGGCGCCTGTCGGAGCGGGAGCGGCAACGGCGCCTCGACGAAGGCCTGGCGCACACTTGGCGGTTGGCCGTGCCGAGCGGGCAGACCTTGTCCGTCAACGATGCGATTCGCGGCCGCGTGGAGTTTGCGAGTGATGATTTGGGCGACTTTGTCATCGTCAAAACGAACGGGATGCCGACCTACAACTTCCAGGTGGTCGTGGACGACGCCGAGATGGAGATCACGCACGTCATCCGCGGCGAAGAACACCTCTCCAACACGCCCAGGCAGTTGTTAGTGTACCAGGCTCTCGATTGGCCGGTGCCCGTATTCGCCCACCTGCCCCAGGTGCTCAACGAACACCGGAAGAAATTGAGCAAGCGCGATCCGGACGTGCTCCCGGTTCACGTCTACCGGCAGCAGGGCTACCTGCCGGAGGCGCTCGTCAACTTTCTCGCGTTGCTTGGTTGGTCGCCTGGGGACGAGCAGGAGATCCTACCGCTGGCGGAGCTTTGCCGGCGCTTTGACTTCGACCGAGTGGGAGCCAGCGGCGCCGTTTTCGACGCGCAGAAGCTGCACTGGATGGCCAATCAGTACTTCAAGGTGGCCGATTTGGACCGGGTGCTGAACCTGATTGCGGCGCGGCTTCGCGAGCGCGGAGTGGCGTATCCGCCCGGCTGCGGCCGCGAGTGGTTGGCCGGGGTGGTGCGGCTCTACCAGGAGCAGTTGGCGTGCGCGGACGAGTTTGTCGATTTGGCGTCCGGGTTCTTTACACCCAGTGTCGAACTCTCCCCAGAGGCGGAGGCGGTGCTCGCAGAGGACAGCGCCAAGGCGGTGGTGCGCCGCTACCTGGAGTTGGTTCAATCCGGAGTGGAGCCCTGGACGGCCGAGGGCAGCCGTGCCCGTTTTCGCCGCATCCAAGAGGAATTGGGCGTGCGCGGCCGGGGCTTGTTCATGCCGGTGCGGGCGGCCCTTACCGGCACCGTGCATGGCCCCGATTTGCAGCAGACGGTCAGCCTGCTGCCACGGGCATGGGTGGAGGCACGGCTGACGGACGCACTGGCATAGGATGCTGTCGGGAGTGGGAGGAGGTTAGAATGTGGCGATTTGGCTATACAACAGCCTGACTCGCAACAAGGAACCGCTGGAGACGCTGGAGCCGGGCAAGGTGAGGTTCTACGCTTGCGGTCCGACCGTATACAACCTGTTTCACATCGGCAATGCGCGGATGTTCGTCGTGTTTGATATGATTCGCCGCTATCTGGAGTACCGCGGGTACGAGGTGCGCTACGTGCAAAACTTCACGGATGTCGACGACCGTATCATCCAGCGCGCCAATGAGCTGGGTATCGGGGTGCGTGAGGTAGCCGACACGTACATCCGGGCCTACTTCGAAGACGCGGAGCGGCTGGGCATCCGCCGCGCCAGCGTGCACCCGCGGGTGACCGAGTGCATTCCCGAGATCATCCGCTTCATTGAGGACCTTATCGTCAATGGGCACGCGTACGTGGAAGGCGGGGACGTCTACTTTGACACCTCCTCTTTTCCCGAGTACGGCAAGCTGTCGCACCAGTCCATTGACGAGATGCAGGCCGGGTTCCGCATTGAGGTCAATGAGTATAAGAAAAACCCCGCGGATTTCGCGCTCTGGAAGGCGGCCAAACCGCACGAAGAGTTTTGGGACAGCCCCTGGGGCCCGGGGCGCCCAGGGTGGCACATTGAGTGCTCGGTGATGAACTACATCTATTTGGGGGAGCAGATTGACATTCACGCCGGCGGCCGGGATCTCGTCTTTCCGCACCATGAGAACGAGATCGCCCAGAGCGAAGCGCACAATCACAAGCCGTTTGCCCGCTACTGGCTGCACAACGGAACGCTCAACATCAACGGCGAGAAGATGTCCAAGTCGACCGGCAACTTCATCATGACGCGCGATCTATTGGAGCGCAGACCGGCTTTGGCTATCCGGTTTTTCCTGCTGTCCGCCCAATACCGTCACCCGCTCAACTATACGGAAGAGGCAATGGACCAGGCGGAGCAGGCGCTGGAGCGCATCCGCCGCTGCCTGCGCAATCTCAACCACCGCGAGCAGGGACTGGCTGATCTACCGCAGTATCTGGCCGTCAACCTGCCGGACGACGAGGCGGAGGTGGCCGCCCGTGCGGACGCCGTACGCAGC
The DNA here is from genome assembly GCF_001552255.1 of Alicyclobacillus shizuokensis NBRC 103103. Classification (GTDB taxonomy): domain Bacteria; phylum Bacillota; class Bacilli; order Alicyclobacillales; family Alicyclobacillaceae; genus Alicyclobacillus_G; species Alicyclobacillus_G shizuokensis. Next base: position 49,787 of record NZ_BCQV01000027.1, on the reverse strand, counting down.
CAGTTCATCCGGGCCATGGACGACGACTTCAATTCGGCCGACGGCATCGCCGCGATTTTTGAGGGAGTCCGCCAGGCCAATCTGTACCTGGAGCAGGACTTGGTCTCATCCGCCGGCATTCGCCGCTGGCGGGGGGTGCTCAAGGAACTGCTCGACGTGCTGGGCATAGCGCCCGACTTCGGGCCGGAGCTGCTGGAGGCGGATATCGCCGCGCTGCTCGAGGAGAGACGGGAGGCCCGCGCGCGCCGGGATTTCGCCCGCGCCGATGCTATCCGCGACCAGTTGGCCGCCATGGGCGTGACGATTGAAGATACGCCCCAGGGAACGCGGTGGTACCGGCGGTGATGGCGGGCGTCCCATGGCAGGAGCTGTCGCCCCTGGCGCTCGCCTATTTGGGTGACGCGGTCTGGGAATTGATGGTGCGCCAACACGTGATGGGCCGCGGACGGCGCAGGCCCGACGACCTGCATAAGGCGGCCGTCCGCTACGTCCGCGCAGATACCCAGGCGCGCTTGGCGGAGGCGCTGTGGCCGGAGCTGACGGATATGGAGCGGTCGTTCCTGCGCCGCGGGCGCAACGCCAAGGCCGGGCATGTGCGCAAGAGTACGGACGTACTGTCCTATCGCCACAGCACCGGGTTCGAGAGCCTGCTCGGCTACCTGTACGCCAGCGGCCAAGACGAGCGGCTGCAAGCGGTATGCGAACGGGCGCTGGCGCTGACCGATGAATGGGAGGTTGAGTGATGACCACGGACAAGCCGTCCCACCTGCTGGCAGGTCGCCGCCCCGTGCTGGAGGCGCTAAAGGCCGGTCGGCCGATTTCCCGAATTGTCGTCGCCGAAGGAGCTGAGGGCGGCAGCCTGCAGGAGATCCTCGCCCGCGCCCGGCGCGCCGGCATCGTCGTGCAGCGGGCGCCCCGCGCCAGCCTGGCCCGTTTGGCAGGCGTCCAGCATCAAGGGGTGGTGGCCTACGCGGCCGCCCACACCTACGCGGAGTTCGACGAGGTGCTGGCCCCGCGACCGGGATCGACGCCGCTTTTGGTGCTGCTTGACGGTGTGGCCGATCCGCACAACCTCGGCGCCATCCTGCGCACGGCGGACGCCACCGGGGTGCAAGGGGTGGTGGTCGCCAAGCGCCGCTCCGCTCCCCTGTCCGAAGTGGTGGCCAAGGCGGCCGCGGGGGCGCTCGAGTACGTGCCGGTGGCGCGCGTCAGCAACCTGGTGCAGGCGATGGAGCGGCTGAAGTCGGCCGGCTATTGGCTGGTGGGGACCGATGTGGCCGCGGAAACGGGTTACACCCAGGTCGATTACACGGGGCCGACGGCGGTGGTCATCGGGGCGGAAGGCAAAGGGCTCAGTCGGCTGGTCAAGGAGCACTGCGACTACCTTGTGCGCCTGCCGATGCAGGGAAGCGTACAGAGCCTGAATGCATCGGTTGCGGCGGGGGTGCTCCTGTATGAAGTCGTCCGGCAGCGCCAGCGTTAGCGCCCATGGCGGGCGGCACAGCGCCTGCCTGATTGTCGACGGTTACAATGTCCTGGCGCGCCGGGCGCAGCAGCCGTTGGGAGCCATCTCCAACCTGGAGGCGAAACGCGACGAGTTGATTGCGGACCTGTCCGAATACGGGACGTTTTCCGGCCAGCAGGTGGTGGTTGTGTTTGACGCCGGCCATACGCCGGACAGGGCGGTGGACGAGCAGCATAGCTGGGGGCGCACGATCTACACCGCTCCTGGGGAGACCGCGGACGAGCGAATCGAGCGGCTGGTCTATGAGTTGCGCGACCAGTTTCACCACATCACGGTCGCGACCTCGGACGCTGCGGAGCAGCAGGTTGCCTTCGGCGGGGGAGCCCTGCGCATCAGCGCGGGGGAACTGCTGAAGCGCCTGCGCGACGCCAAACAGCAGATTTCCCGCCAGGCGGCCGAGGTGCAGGCGGCCCGGCCGCGTTTGGACGAGGCTTTGAGTGAGGAAGTGGCAAAAAAGCTGGAAGACTGGCGCCGGCAGTAAGTCTAGCGTTGATTCTGCGAGATTACATAATGTATAATGTCCACACATCCAGAGCCGGATTCGGGGTGATTCGCTTTGTCTACGCAGGCGCACACGGGGCCGCTCAAACGCTACGAGGACATGACTGACGAGGAATTGGTCGCGGCCGTCCACCGAGGGGACAATGCAGCCCTGGAATTTCTCGTTCACAAATACCGCAACTTCGTCCGGGCCAAGGCCCGATCTTACTTCCTCATCGGGGCCGACCGGGAAGACATCGTCCAGGAAGGCATGATAGGCCTGTTTAAGTCTGTGCGCGATTATCGGGAGGACAAGCTGACGTCGTTCAAGGCGTTCGCCGAGCTGTGTGTCACTCGTCAGATTATCACCGCTATCAAAACCGCGACCAGGCAAAAGCACATCCCTTTGAACTCCTATGTCTCCCTTGACAAGCCCATCTATGACGAGGATTCGGACAGAACGTTGCTGGATGTCCTCTCGACGGTGCGCGTTTCCGACCCGGAGGATATGGTCATCCATCAAGAGGAGTTCGACGCTATCGAGGTCACGATGTCGGAATTGCTCAGCGACTTGGAACGCAAGGTGTTGATGCTGTACTTGGACGGGCGCTCCTACCAGGAAATCGCGGTCGATCTCGACCGGCACGTGAAATCTATCGACAACGCGTTGCAGCGGGTGAAGCGGAAATTGGAAAAGTACCTCGCTTACCGCAATGTGTACGCTTGAGTGAACGGTCGCGCATGCGAGCATCCACGGGGCGGCCGGCTGTCAGGACCGCCAAATCTGCCCTCTCGTTATGTTGACACTTGTCATCCCCTGTGATAAGGTATTTAAAGTCTGCCAAGGTTCGTGTCTGCTTTACAGCGGTGCCGCCTGGCAACGTGTCGGCGAGGGAGGTGTCCCAAAGTGCGTGTCGTCATTACCATGGCTTGCACCGACTGCAAGCAACGCAATTATACGACGGTGAAGAACAAAAAGAACGATCCGGACCGTCTGGAACTCCGGAAGTTTTGCCCATACTGCAAAGGCCACACGGTGCACCGCGAGACCCGCTGAGCGATCTCGACGGTGCTCCGGTGTTCGGATGGGGGAAGCGGATGCCGCTGCGGGACGAAGAGCATGTCGGCGAAGAGGGGTCTGACAGTTGGCGGAACAGCACATCACTCCAGAAAACGGAATCCAGCCCAAACGGCGCCGCACCGGCGTCATCTCGTTTTTTGCCGAATCGATTGCGGAACTGAAACGGGTGCGCTGGCCGCGGCGCAACGAGGTTGTGGTCTACACGGCCGCCGCCTTGGCGACCTGTCTGGTGATGGGGTTGCTGGTCTGGCTCTTTGACATCCTCGTCAGCTGGGCGGCGTCCCGCGTCGGCATCCTCTGAGGGCCAGACGCCATGTCGGTGGTCTGTGGAGTGCCGCCCGGACGAGTTGGAAACGACTTGGGATAGGGGGGTGCGGGGCGGTCCGCCCTCGCCATGGAGAATCTCGAGAAGCAGTGGTATGTGATTCACACCTACTCGGGTTACGAGAACAAGGTGAAAAATAACCTGGAGAGCCGCGTACAGACGATGGGCATGGAGGACAAGATCTTCCGCATCGTCGTGCCGACGGAGGACGAGTTGGAGGTCAAGAACGGAAAGCGCCGCGTCGTACAGCGCAAGGTGTTTCCGGGCTACGTCCTGGTCGAGATGATTATGACTGACGACTCCTGGTACGTCGTGCGCAATACGCCGGGCGTCACCGGGTTCGTCGGCTCCGCCGGCGGTGGCTCGAAGCCGGTGCCGCTCCTGCCGTCGGAGGTCAACGCCATTCTGGCGCAGATGGGAGCCGTGGAGGTCAAGCCGCGCGTGGATTACGAGATCGGCGAGGCGGTGCGCATCACCCACGGCCCGTTCGCGGACCTCGTGGGCACTGTGGAAGAGATCAACCTGGACCAAGAGAAACTCCGTGTACTGGTTTCCATGTTCGGGCGGGACACTCCGCTGGAGCTGGATTTCACGCAGGTGGAAAAACTCGTCTGAGCCTCTGCGGACCACCGCTGGAAACATCCTGGAGCCGAAATCGAGGCAGAAACAGGGTTCGTCCCGTGCACACACCGGGTCGGCCCGTTCTGTGCTGCGGCACGCGCCAAGGCGTTGCCTGCGGCTGATATATGTGGACCGCATTATGGGTTTGCCCCTATCCGCCGCGGGGCGGGTGGCCGTTTGGCCGGGTCCACGTGGGAGGGCGAACGCCCGCATCACCACAGCATGTGGCAAAGGAGGTGGACAGGTTGCCGAAGAAGATTATCAAGGTCGTCAAGCTGCAGATTCCTGCAGGCAAGGCCACCCCGGCGCCGCCGGTCGGTCCGGCTCTCGGCCAGGCCCAGGTCGGCAACATCATGGGTTTTTGCAAAGAATTCAATGCGCGTACCGCGGATCAGGTGGGGCTCATCATCCCGGTCGTGCTGTACGTGTATGAAGACCGCTCTTACACGTTCGAACTCAAGACACCGCCGGCCGCGGTGTTGTTGAAGAAGGCGGCCGGAATTGAGTCTGGATCGTCCGAGCCGAACAAGAAGAAGGTCGCCACACTCAAGCGCGCCAAAGTGCGCGAGATTGCGGAGCAGAAGATGCCGGACCTGAACGCGGCTTCGGTGGAGGCGGCGATGCGGATGGTCGAAGGCACCGCTCGCAGCATGGGGATTGTGATTGAAGATTGACGGGCGGCCGTCTCAGGTCGGTCTCGAGAGGCCTGAGGACTGCCCGTTCTTTGGCGTAGTGGGCGCGGGGCGCAGCTCCGCGCAGGTTGGAGTTCCCTTGTGGGAGGTCTTGCACCGCATTACCACATGGAGGTGACACGGATGGCTCGGAAATCGAAACGGTTCCAAGAGGCGGTCAAACAGGTGGATCGCGCGCAAGAATACGATCCGCGTGAGGCGATTGAGCTGCTGAAGCAGGTCGCCACCGCCAAGTTTGACGAGACAGTTGAGGCTGCGGTCCGGCTCGGGGTGGACCCGAAGAAGCAGGATCAGCAGATTCGTGGCGCCGTGGTCCTGCCGCACGGGACGGGCAAGACGGCGCGCGTTCTGGTGTTCGCCAAGGGCGAGAAGGCCAAAGAGGCACAGGCGGCGGGTGCCGACTTCGTCGGTGACGACGACCTGATTCAGCGGGTCTCCCAAGGGTGGATGGACTTCGATGTGGTCGTCGCGACGCCCGACATGATGGGGTCGGTCGGCCGTTTGGGGCGTATCCTCGGTCCCAAGGGCCTGATGCCCAATCCGAAGACCGGTACGGTCACATTTGACGTGGCTCGCGCGGTCGAGGAGATAAAAGCCGGTAAGATTGAGTATCGGCTGGATAAGGCCGGGAACATCCACGTTCCGATTGGGAAGGTGTCGTTTGACGTGGAGCAGCTGCTCGGCAACCTGCGTACGCTGGTCGACGCCCTGCAGAAGGCGAAGCCACCCGCGGCGAAGGGGCAGTATTTCCGCAACCTGTCGATCTCAAGCACGATGGGGCCTGGCATCAAGGTGAGCGTGCAGCGCTTGTCCGGGGCGGAGTGAGTTCGGGCCGGCCCGCGTTGACTTGACCGTCGGGCGGGCACCCGTTACTATGAGAACCAGGATGCACAGAACGATATAACGGATGAACCGTAGACAGCAGGCCCGCGTGGGTGCGGCTAATGAAAGGCGCAGAGCCTTTCGCCTGCCGAGGTTCGCGATTCGTTGGTTCCACATGGATGAGAATCGCGCCCTGCGTCTGCGGCGGCGCGTTTTTTATGTCTCGCGGCCGCGGTTCATCCGAATTCAGCAAGGGAGGTGGGGTTGTCATGTCGACAGTACGCCAAGAGAAGGAACAGTTGGTGCAGGAGATTGCAGACAAGTTCAGCCGCAGCAAGGCGGTCATAGTGGCCGACTATCGCGGCTTGAACGTGGCTGAGTCGAACGAGCTGCGCAAGCAGCTGCGTGAGGCCGGCGTCGAGTTCAAGGTGCTCAAGAACACCATGACGCGCCGGGCCGCAGAGAAGGCTGAGGTGCCGGGTTTGCAAGAGTTTTTCGTCGGTCCGTCGGCGCTCGCCTTCGGTTACGACGATCCGGTCGCACCCGCGAAGGTGCTGCATGAGTTCGCGCGTAAACACAAGGCGCTGGAGCTGAAAGGCGGACTGGTCGAGGGCCGCATCATTTCTGGCGCGGAAGTCGAGGGGCTGGCGAATCTGCCGTCCCGCGAAGGGTTGCTGGCGATGCTGCTCAGCGTCATACAGGCGCCGGTGCGCAACCTGGCGTACGCCGTCAAGCAGGTGGCGGAGCAACAGGGCGGAGAAGCGGCGGCGGAATGAGCCGACAGCTGCAATCCCCCATCTCTCGATATCAAGGAGGCGTGCAACGAGATGACGAAAGAGGAATTCATCGAAGCCCTGAAGGGCATGACGGTTTTAGAGCTGAACGATTTGGTCAAGGCTATTGAGGATGAGTTCGGCGTGACGGCTGCGGCGCCGGTCGCTGTGGTCGGCGGACCGGCCGCCGGCGGCGCCGAAGAGACGGCCGAGCAGACCGAGTTCGATGTCGTCCTGACGGGCGCCGGCGCGTCGAAGATCGGTGTCATCAAGGTGGTCCGCGAGATTACCGGTCTGGGCCTGAAAGAAGCGAAAGAGCTGGTGGACAACACGCCGAAGCCGATCAAGGAAAAGGTGTCCAAAGAGGACGCCGAAGCCATCAAGGCGAAGTTGGAAGAGGCGGGGGCGACTGTCGAAATCAAGTAAGTCCGCCTTTCCGTCGATGGCGGTGGAATCGAGCGTGCGCGGTGGGCGTCGGCCGGATTCTCGGCGGCGCCCACTCGCCGTATCGGCCGCCGGCGGGGCGGCACAGCCCTGCCCGGATGCAGCGGCGACGGATGCACGAGGCGCCGCGGCTTGTCCGCGCGACTTACTTATGGGAGACAGGGGTGCGCGCTTTGCACGACCATTATTTTTCGACCCAGCCGAACAGCCAGCACAGGCAGCGCACCATCTCTGTCCGGGCACGCGGCCAGGCGCTGGATCTGGTCACCGACAGCGGTGTCTTTTCCAAGCGCGGGCTCGATTTTGGCACGCGCGTGCTGGTGGAAGCGGTTGTGTTGCCGGAGCGCGGGCTGATGGTGGACCTGGGCTGCGGCTACGGTGCGGTGGCGGCGATACTGGCGCGGGTGTATCCGGAGACGCACTGGCTGCTGCTGGATGTCAACCAACGGGCGTTGGATCTCGCGCGGCGCAATCTGGCGTTTGCGACGGATAGGGCCCAGGTGCTCAAGAGCGACGGGTTTGCCGGCGCGGACGAGGTGCTGGCCGACGCGGTGCTGCTCAATCCGCCGGTGCGCGCCGGCAAGGCGACCGTGTATCGCCTGTTCCGCGAATCTTTCGATCACCTCGGCCAGGGTGGGCAGCTGTGGGTCGTCATTCAGAAGAAACAGGGGGCGGACAGTGCCCGGGCCGAGTTAGGCCGGATCTTTCCGCAGGTCGAGACGGTCGAGAAATCGGGCGGGTACCACGTGATTTGTTGCACAAAGTATTGACATCCAGAATTGGCTATGATAGAGTTTTTTAATGCAAATTCTATCGTATGGACGGGGGATGTGTGACCATCAAACGTATCGACGATAGATGACCATAGATGAATAGCGCGGCGAAGAAAAATGTGGTTCAAAGCAACCTCATTTTATTTTTGTATTGTCTAGGGCATGTTGAAATCGGCATGAGAGGTGACGGCTTTGCGAGGACACATGGTCAAGTATGGCTGGCGCGAACGTCGGTCGTACGCCCGTATTCACGAGGTATTGGATCTGCCGAATCTGATTGAGATTCAACAGAAGTCCTACCAGTGGTTCCTTGAGGAAGGGCTGCGCGAAATGTTCGCGGACATCTCTCCCATTCAGGACTTTACCGGCAATCTCGTGCTGGAGTTCATTGATTACAGCCTCGGCGAGCCCAAATACGACGTGGAGGAGTCCAAAGAGCGTGACGTGACCTATGCGGCTCCGCTGCGGGTCAAGGTGCGCCTGCTCAACAAGGAGACGGGCGAGGTCAAGGAGCAGGAAGTGTTCATGGGCGACTTCCCACTCATGACCGAGACCGGCACCTTCATCATCAACGGCGCCGAACGCGTGATTGTCAGTCAGCTTGTCCGTTCCCCCAGCGTCTATTTTAACAGCAAAATCGACAAAAACGGCAAGCAGACGTTTGCGGCGACCGTCATTCCAAACCGTGGCGCGTGGCTCGAGTTTGAGACCGACGCCAAGGACATCGTCTATGTTCGCATTGACCGCACCCGTAAACTGCCGATTACTGTCCTGCTGCGCGCCTTGGGTCTCGGCACCGACCAGGAGATTATCAACTTCCTCGGCGAGGACGAGTACCTGCGCAACACCCTGGACAAGGATACCACGGATTCGACCGAACGCGCGCTGATTGAAATTTACGAGCGCCTGCGTCCGGGCGAGCCGCCGACGATGGAGAACGCGCGGGCGCTTTTGGCCTCCCGGTTCTTTGACCCGAAGCGCTACGACTTGGCCAACGTCGGCCGCTACAAGATGAACAAAAAGCTGCACATCAAGAATCGCTTGCTCAACCAACGCTTGGCAGAGACCTTGGTGGACGCGGATACCAATGAAATCATCGCTGAAGCCGGTGAGATTCTCGACCGCCGTACGCTCGACAAGCTTCTGCCGCGTCTGGAGGGCAACGTCGGTCGCGTGCGCCTGCGGGCGACGCCGGAGTTGACCGATGAGGACGAGATCCCGGTGCAGGTGGTGAAGATCTTCGCCCCCAACGAGGACGGGCGCATCCTGCACGTTGTCGGCAACGGAGACATCCCCAAAAACGTCAAGCACATCACGCCGGCGGATATCCTGTCCGCGGTCAGCTACTTCTTTAATCTGTTGCACGGCGTCGGCACCACCGACGACATCGACCACCTGGGCAACCGCCGCCTGCGCTCGGTCGGCGAGCTGCTGCAAAACCAGTTCCGCATCGGTCTCTCCCGCATGGAGCGGGTGGTGCGCGAGCGGATGTCGATTCAGGACGCCAGCGCCATCACGCCGCAGGCGCTCATCAACATCCGGCCGGTGATTGCGGCGATCAAAGAGTTCTTCGGGTCCAGCCAGCTTTCCCAGTTCATGGACCAGACCAACCCGCTGGCGGAATTGACGCATAAGCGGCGCCTGTCTGCTCTGGGGCCGGGCGGTCTTACGCGCGAGCGCGCCGGCTATGAGGTGCGTGACGTGCACTATTCGCACTATGGCCGTATGTGTCCGATTGAGACGCCGGAGGGACCGAACATCGGGCTCATCAACTCGCTGTCGACGTACGCGCGGATCAACGAGTACGGGTTCATCGAGACGCCTTATCGCCGGGTCGATCCGGACACCGGCGTGGTCACGGACCACATCGACTACCTCACGGCCGATGAGGAAGAGAACTATGTCATCGCGCAGGCCAACGCGCCGCTGACAGAAGACGGCCGGTTTGCGGCGGACGAAGTGGTGGCCCGGTTCCGCGAGGACGTCATTACGGTGCCCTGGCAACGTGTCGATTATATGGACGTCTCGCCGAAGCAGGTGGTCTCCGTCGCGACGGCGCTCATTCCGTTCCTCGAGAACGACGACGCCAACCGCGCGCTGATGGGTTCCAACATGCAGCGGCAGGCGGTGCCGCTGCTGGTGACGGAGGCGCCGCTGGTCGGTACCGGCATGGAGCACCAGTCGGCCAAAGACTCGGGCGTGTGCGTGGTGGCCCGGCGCGGCGGCGTGGTCGAACGCGTGACGGCGCGCGAGATCTGGGTGCGGACGGAGCACATTGTGGACGGCAAACCGGTCGCCGGTGATTTGGATAAATACAAGCTGCTCAAGTACACGCGGTCCAACCAAAACACCTGCATCAACCAACGCCCGATCGTGCGTGAGGGGCAGAGAGTGGAGGCTGGCGACATCCTGGCCGACGGTCCCGCGACGGAGAACGGCGAGCTGGCCCTGGGCCGCAACGTGCTGGTGGCGTTCATGACCTGGGAAGGCTACAACTACGAGGACGCCATCCTGCTGTCCGAGAAGGTGGCCAAGGAAGACATCTATACCTCGATTCACATCGAGGAGTACGAGTTGGAGGCGCGCGATACCAAGCTGGGTCCGGAGGAAATCACGCGCGACATCCCGAACGTCGGCGAGGATGCCCTGAAAAACTTGGACGAGCGCGGGATCATCCGTATCGGCGCCGAGATTCAAGCGGGCGACATCCTGGTCGGCAAGGTGACGCCCAAAGGCGTGACCGAACTGACAGCGGAAGAGCGGTTGTTGCACGCCATCTTCGGCGAGAAGGCGCGGGAGGTGCGCGACACGTCGCTGCGCGTGCCGCACGGCGGCGCCGGCATCGTGGTCGATGTCAAGGTGTTCACGCGCGAGAACGGGGACGAACTACCGGCCGGTGTCAATCAGCTGGTGCGGGTTTACATTGCCCAGAAGCGCAAGATCTCCGAAGGCGACAAGATGGCCGGCCGGCACGGGAACAAGGGTGTCGTGGCGCGCATCCTGCCGGAGGAAGACATGCCGTTCCTGGAGGACGGAACACCCGTCGAAATCGTCCTCAACCCGTTGGGCGTGCCGTCGCGTATGAACATCGGGCAGGTGCTGGAGACGCACCTGGGCATGGCGGCGAAGGCGCTCGGCGTGCACATCGCGACACCGGTGTTCGACGGCGCGACCGCCGAGGACGTGTTCGACACCCTGGAGGAGGCCGGGTTTGCCCGGGACGGCAAGCAGGTGTTGTACGACGGACGCACGGGCGAACCGTTCGACAACCGGGTAACGGTCGGGTACGTGTACATGCTCAAGCTGGCCCACCTGGTCGACGACAAGATTCACGCCCGTTCCACCGGTCCATACTCGCTGGTCACGCAGCAGCCGCTCGGCGGCAAGGCCCAGTTTGGCGGACAGCGTTTCGGCGAGATGGAGGTGTGGGCGCTGGAGGCGTACGGGGCCGCCTACACTCTGCAGGAGATTCTCACCGTCAAGTCGGACGACGTGGTGGGCCGGGTCAAGACCTACGAGGCTATCGTGAAGGGCGAGAACGTGCCGGAGCCAGGGGTCCCAGAGTCGTTCAAGGTGCTCATCAAGGAACTGCAGAGCCTGGGCATGGACGTGAAGATCCTCAGCGAGGACGAGCAGGAGATTGTCATCCGGGAGAGCGATGATGACGAAGACGCGGGTGAAAAACTGAACCTCAACCTCGAGGTGCGCGAAGTCGGGGACTGATGTAACGCAGGTGCCGGCGCGCCTGGCTGCCGGGCCTGCGTCCGAGTGCGCAACGACGAGTTTGCCGAAAGGGAGGATTCCCCTTTGTTAGACGTCAACAACTTCGAGTTTATGAAGATTGGTCTCGCCTCGCCGGAGAAGATCCGCTCTTGGTCGCATGGGGAAGTGAAAAAACCGGAGACCATCAACTACCGCACGCTGCGCCCGGAGAAGGAAGGGCTGTTCTGCGAAAAGATCTTCGGACCCACCAAGGACTGGGAGTGCCACTGTGGCAAGTACAAGCGGGTTCGCTACAAGGGCGTCGTCTGCGACCGTTGCGGTGTCGAGGTCACGCGCTCCAAGGTGCGTCGCGAGCGCATGGGTCACATTGAGCTGGCCGCCCCGGTGTCGCACATCTGGTACTTCAAGGGCATTCCCAGCCGCATGGGCTTGGTGCTCGACATGTCGCCGCGGGCACTCGAAGAGGTCATCTACTTCGCCTCCTATGTCGTCACCGATCCGGGTGACACCCCGCTGGAGAAGAAGCAGCTGCTCAGCGAGAAGGAGTATCGCTCCTACCGGGACAAGTACGGTTACGCCTTCGAGGCCGGCATGGGCGCGGAGGCGATTAAGAAGCTGCTGGTGGAGATTGACCTCGACCGCGAGGTCGAGACACTGAAGGAGGAACTGCGCACTGCGCAGGGCCAACGCCGCAACCGCGCCATCAAGCGGCTGGAGGTGCTGGAGGCGTTCCGCAGCTCGGGCAACCGTCCGGAGTGGATGATTCTCGAGGCGCTGCCGGTCATTCCGCCCGACCTGCGGCCGATGGTGCAACTGGACGGCGGACGGTTTGCCACATCGGACCTAAACGACCTTTACCGGCGGGTCATCAACCGCAACAACCGCCTGAAGCGGCTGTTGGACTTGGGCGCCCCCGACATCATCGTCCAGAACGAGAAGCGAATGCTGCAGGAGGCGGTCGACGCCCTGATTGACAACGGTCGCCGCGGTCGTCCCGTGACCGGTCCCGGTAACCGCCCGCTCAAGTCGCTCTCGCACATGCTCAAGGGCAAACAGGGTCGGTTCCGCCAGAACCTGCTCGGCAAGCGCGTCGACTACTCGGGCCGGTCCGTTATCGTCGTGGGGCCGGAGCTGCGCATGTTCCAGTGCGGCCTGCCGAAGGAGATGGCCCTGGAACTGTTCAAGCCGTTCGTGATGAAGGAGCTGGTGGCCCGCGGTCTGGCGCATAACATCAAGAGCGCCAAGCGCAAGGTGGAGCGCGTCTCGCCCGAGGTCTGGGACGTGGTGGAGGACGTCATCAAGGAGCACCCTGTTCTGCTCAACCGGGCCCCGACGCTGCACCGCCTGGGCATTCAGGCGTTTGAGCCGGTGCTCGTGGAGGGCCGCGCCATCAAGCTGCACCCGCTGGTGTGCACGGCTTACAACGCCGACTTCGACGGGGACCAGATGGCGGTGCACGTGCCGTTGTCGGCCGAGGCGCAGGCCGAGGCGCGCCTGCTCATGCTGGCTGCGCATAACATCCTGAGCCCAGCCTCCGGCAAGCCGGTCGTCACGCCGACGCAGGACATGGTTCTGGGGCCGTATTACCTGACCATCGAGCTGCCCGGTGACAAGGGTGAGGGTCGTGTCTTCACGGACCCGGCCGAGGTGCAGATGGCCGTGCAGCAGCGGGAAGTCAGCCTGCACGCCCGGATTGTCCTGCCGGCAGCCAGCCTGGGAAAGGTGTGGAAGGACGAGCGTCAGCGGCAGGCCATGCTGATCACGACGCCCGGGAAGCTGATCTTCAATGAAATCTTCCCGAGTGATTTCCCGTATCTGCACTCGGGCGCCCGGTCCAACCTGGTCGACGGGACGCCGGACGAGACGTTCGTGTTCGAAAAGGGCGTGAACCTGCGCGAAGCCGCGGCCCAACGCCCCATTGCCAAGGCCATCATCAAGAAGGACCTGGGGAACATCCTGGCCGAGTGCTTCCGGCGCTACGGCACCACGACCACGTCGGAGATCCTGGACAAGGTCAAGCGGCTCGGCTTTCACCACTCGACCTTGGCCGGCATCACCATCTCGGTCGCGGACATCATCGTGCCGGAAGAAAAGAAGACCATCATCGCCGAGGCCGACGAGCGTCAGCACAAGCTGGAGGTCCAGTACCGGCGCGGCCTGATCACGGACGACGAGAAGTACATCTCCTTCAGCCAGATCTGGACCGAGGCGAAGGAGCGGGTCACCGATACGCTGATGCAGAGCATGCATGAGCTGAACCCGATTTACATGATGGCGACCTCGGGAGCCCGCGGCAGCACGTCGCAGATCACGCAGTTGGCCGGCATGCGCGGCCTGATGGCTAACCCGTCCGGACGCATCATCGGGCTGCCCATCAAGTCCAATTTCCGCGAGGGACTGACGGTGCTGGAGTACTTCATGTCGACGCACGGTGCCCGTAAGGGGCTGGCCGACACGGCGCTGCGCACGGCAGACTCCGGGTACCTCACGCGCCGCCTGGTGGACGTCGCACAAGACGTCATCGTGCGCGAGGAAGACTGCGGCACCGACAAGGGGCTCAAGGTGATGGAGATCCGCGACGGCCGCGAGGTCATCGAGGACTTGCGGGATCGCCTGGATGGGCGCATCGCCTTCCAAGACGTGTATCATCCGGAGACGGGCGAGAAGTTGGTCGGCAAGAACGAGATGATTGATGCGGAGACCGCCGCTCGCATTGAGGAGGCGGGCATCAAGGAAGTCGTCATCCGCTCTGTGCTCACTTGCCGCACCCGCCATGGCGTGTGCGTGAAATGCTACGGCCGCAACCTGGCTACCGGCAAAGAGGTGGAAATCGGCGAGTCGGTCGGCATCATCGCGGCCCAGTCCATCGGCGAGCCGGGCACGCAGCTGACGATGCGCACATTCCACACCGGTGGCGTCGCCGGCGACGACATCACCCAGGGTTTGCCCCGCGTGCAGGAGCTGTTTGAGGCCCGCAATCCGAAGGGCCAGGCGGTCATCACCGAGTTTGACGGCAAGGTCGTCGATATCCGCGAGGGCAAGGACAGGCGAGAAATCGAGGTTGAGGGCGAGAGCGAGACCAAGGTGTACGCCATCCCGTACGGATCGCGCATTCGCGTCAGCGTCGGCCAGGTGCTCGCGGCCGGCGACGAGCTGACCGAAGGCTCGGTCGATCCGAAAGAAATGTTGCGCGTGCGCGGCCTGCAGGGCGTACAGAACTACCTGCTGCGCGAGGTGCAGCGCGTCTATCGGATGCAGGGCGTGGACATCAACGACAAGCACGTCGAGGTCATGGTGCGGCAAATGCTGCGCAAGGTGCGCATCCTCGACGCGGGAGACACAGACCTGTTGCCCGGGACGTACGTGGATTTGCACGAGTTCGAACAGGCCAACCAAAAGGTGCTGCTTGAGGGCCGCGAGCCGGCGGTGGCGCGCCCGGCCCTGCTTGGCATCACGAAGGCGTCCCTGGAGACCGATTCGTTCCTGTCGGCCGCGTCGTTCCAGGAGACAACCCGGGTATTGACCGAGGCGGCCATCAAGGGCAAGGTGGACCGGCTGCTCGGCCTGAAGGAGAACGTGATCATCGGCAAACTGATTCCGGCTGGCACCGGCATGGCCCGCTATCGCCGTCTGCGAGTGGAATCGGATGACGACGTGGCGCTGGAAGAACCGATGGAGGAGCAGGAAGCGAGCACGGTCTCGGTCAGTGAGTGAGCGAAAACGCGGGGCGCAGGCCGCCCCGCGGGCCCGCTTCGACCCGTCAGCCGCTTGTTGACAGCCCGCTTTTCGCGGTGATAGAATCGTTGAGTGTGCCTTGAGCATGGTCGTTATTTTGGGGGAGGCTTTGCCATGTCTCTCGAACGCATACGCCTCGCGAGGAAACGTATCATCGGGACCAACCAGACGACGAAGGCACTCCAGCAACAACAGGTGGTACAGGTCTTTGTCGCGAAGGATGCGGAAGAGCGGGTCACCCGTCCTGTAGTGGCGCTGGCCCGTGAACGCGGAATTCCCGTAGAGTGGATTGAATCCATGAAGGAACTCGGCAAGGCTTGCGGTATCGAGGTGGGAGCGGCCACAGCAGCCATCCTCGAAGAGTAAAGAGAGCCTGTGGCCGCGGCTTGCAAAAAGCTTTGCGCCGTGCGTCATAGCCCAGGTGTCTGTCTGCGCGGACACGGACCACCAGGCACTGTGGACATGACAATCGCGTCTCACACCGCGATTGGATCTTTGGAAGGAGGTGCAACGATGCCAACCATCAATCAATTGGTCCGGAAGGGCCGCAAAGTGATGGTGAAGAAATCGACCGCACCGGCGTTGCAGAAGGGGTACAACAGCTTTGAGAAGAAGCTGACCGACCTGCCTTCGCCGCAGAAGCGCGGGGTCTGCACCCGCGTGGGGACGATGACCCCCAAGAAGCCGAATTCGGCTCTGCGGAAGTACGCGCGTGTGCGTTTGACGAATACGTATGAGGTCACGGCCTACATCCCGGGTGAAGGCCACAACCTGCAGGAACACTCCGTCGTGCTGGTTCGCGGCGGCCGTGTCAAGGACCTGCCGGGGGTACGTTACCACATCATCCGTGGTGCCCTTGATACGGCGGGCGTCAGGGACCGCCAGCAGGGCCGTTCGAAGTACGGGGCAAAACGCGCTAAGAAGTAAGACGAAGTCATTCTGACGCAACACAGACACAGCGGACAGCGCAGGCCGGTGGGGTGGCGCCATGAGTCGCACCCTGGCTCGGATGCGCGCGCAGATTGAGGAAGGGGGCGCATGCATGCCGCGGAAAGGTCCGGTTCCGAAGCGGGACGTCATGCCGGATCCCGTGTACGGGAACAAGATGGTCACCCGTCTCATCAACAAAGTGATGGTGGACGGCAAGAAGGGCACAGCCCAGCGCATCGTCTACTCGGCGCTGGAGGGAGTGCGCGAGCGCACCGGGAGAGACCCGATGGAGGTCTTTGAGGAGGCGCTGCGCAACGTGATGCCGGTGCTCGAGGTCAAAGCGCGCCGCGTGGGCGGATCAAACTACCAGGTGCCGGTGGAGGTCCGTCCGGAGCGACGGATCACGCTCGGGTTGCGGTGGCTCGTTCAATACGCCCGCGAACGTGGCGAGAAGACGATGATTGAACGCCTGTCCAATGAGCTGGTGGATGCCGCCAACAACACCGGTGGGGCTGTCAAGAAGAAGGAAGACACGCACCGCATGGCGGAGGCCAACAAGGCGTTCGCGCACTATCGTTGGTAAGAGCCTGAACGCCGCAGGCAAGAGAGTACAGAGGCGGAAGGAGGGTGTTCATTGGCTCGGCAGTTTCCTCTGGAAAAGACGCGCAACATCGGCATCATCGCGCACATCGACGCGGGGAAGACGACGACGACGGAGCGCGTGCTTTTCTACACTGGCCGCGTGCACAAGATTGGCGAAGTACACGAGGGCGCCGCGACCATGGACTGGATGGCCCAGGAACAGGAGCGCGGCATCACGATTACGTCGGCCGCGACAACCTGTCAGTGGCTCGGCCACCGCATCAACATCATTGATACGCCAGGCCACGTAGACTTCACAGTCGAGGTGGAGCGCTCGTTGCGCGTTCTCGACGGAGCCGTCGGGGTGTTTGACGCGAAGGGTGGCGTCGAGCCCCAGTCCGAGACGGTCTGGCGGCAGGCGGACAAATATCACGTACCGCGCATCGCGTATGTCAATAAGATGGACATCCTCGGCGCCAACTTCCTGGATTGCGTCGAACAGATGAAGACGCGGCTGGGTGCCAACGCGGTGCCGATTCAGTTGCCGATTGGCGCCGAGGACTCGTTCGTGGGCTTGGTGGACCTGGTCGAGAACCGGGCCATCATCTACACGGATGACCTGGGCACGACCGCGGAGACGCGCGAGATTCCCGATGACATGAAGGAGTTGGCGGCGGAATACCGCACGAAGCTGATTGAGGCGGTCGCCGAGTTGGATGAGGACCTGATGATGAAGTACCTCGAGGGTGAGGAGATCACCGTCGAGGAGTTGAAGGCGGGTATCCGCAAGGGCACCTGCGCGGTGCAGCTGTTCCCGGTGCTGTGCGGATCGTCCTATCGCAATAAGGGCGTGCAGCCGATGCTCGACGCGGTGGTGAACTACCTCCCTGCGCCGACCGATGTGCCGGCCATCAAGGGGACAACCCCTGAGGGTGAACCGGTGGAGCGCCACTCTTCGGACGACGAGCCGTTTGCAGCGCTGGCGTTCAAGATCATGACGGATCCATTCGTCGGCAAGCTGGCCTTCTTCCGCGTGTACTCGGGAACGTTGGGCAACGGATCGTACGTGCTCAATTCGACGAAGGGTAAGCGGGAGCGCATTGGCCGCATCCTGCAGATGCATGCCAACCACCGCGAAGAGATCGACATGGTATACGCCGGTGACATCGCGGCGGCGGTGGGTCTGAAGGACACGACAACGGGTGACACACTCTGCGACGAGAAAAATGTCGTCATCCTGGAATCGATGGAGTTCCCGGAGCCGGTCATCAATGTCGCCATCGAGCCGAAGACCAAGGCCGACCAAGATAAAATGGGTCTGGCGCTGGCGAAGCTGGCCGAGGAAGACCCGACGTTCAAGACCTGGACGGACCAGGAGACGGGTCAGACCATCATCGCGGGCATGGGCGAGCTGCACCTGGAGATCATTGTCGACCGGTTGCAGCGGGAGTTTAAAGTCGCTGCCAACGTGGGTCAACCCCAGGTGGCATACAAGGAAACCATTACTCGCTCGGTCGACCAGGAGGGCAAGTTCGTCCGTCAGTCGGGTGGCCGCGGTCAGTACGGACACGTCAAGATTACTCTCGAGCCGCTGGAACGCGGCGCGGGTTACGTGTTCGAGAACAAGATTGTCGGCGGCGCTATCCCGAAAGAGTACATCCCTGCGGTCGACGAGGGCATCCGCGAGGCGATGCAGAACGGCGTCCTGGCGGGATACCCGATGCTCGACATCAAGGTGACGCTCTACGACGGGTCGTATCACGAGGTGGACTCCTCGGAAATGGCGTTCAAAATCGCCGGATCGATGGCGCTCAAGGCTGGCGCCCAGAAGGCGGGGGCCGTACTGCTCGAACCGATTATGCGAGTCGAGGTGACGGTGCCCGAGGAATACATGGGCGACATCATGGGCGACATCAATTCTCGGCGCGGCCGGGTCGAAGGCATGGAGGCGCGGGCCGGCGCCCAGGTGATTCGCGGGTATGTGCCGCTGGCAGAGATGTTTGGTTACTCGACCAGTCTTCGGTCGCGGACCCAAGGCCGCGGTACCTATACTATGGAATTTTCTCGGTACGAGGAAGTTCCGAAAAACATCGCCCAGGAGATCATCGCCAAACACAAAGGCGAATGAGAAAAAGGAGTGAATCTCGATGGCAAAAGAGAAGTTTGACCGCAGCAAGCCCCGCGTAAACGTCGGCACGATTGGTCACGTTGACCACGGCAAGACCACGCTCACGGCTGCCATCACGACCATCCAGGCGCAGAAGGGCAAGGCCCAGGCGCAGAAGTACGAGGAGATCGACAAGGCTCCGGAAGAGCGCGAGCGCGGCATTACCATCAACACCGCGCACGTGGAGTATGAGACCGACAAGCGTCACTACGCGCACGTCGATTGCCCCGGCCACGCCGACTACGTGAAGAACATGATCACCGGAGCGGCCCAGATGGACGGCGCCATCCTGGTTGTCTCGGCCGCTGACGGTCCGATGCCGCAGACCCGCGAGCATATCCTCCTGGCCCGTCAGGTAGGCGTGCCCTACATCGTCGTGTTCCTGAACAAGTGCGACATGGTCGATGACGAAGAGCTGTTGGAACTGGTCGAGATGGAAGTCCGCGAGCTGCTGAACGAGTACGAGTTCCCGGGCGACGACATCCCGGTGATTCGTGGGTCGGCCTTGAAGGCCCTCGAAGGCGATCCGGAGTACGTCAAGAAGATTGAGGAACTGATGGACGCCGTCGACGAATACATCCCGACCCCGGAGCGCGACACGGAGAAGCCGTTCCTGATGCCGGTCGAGGACGTGTTCACCATCACCGGCCGCGGCACGGTGGCCACTGGCCGTGTGGAGCACGGTGTGTTGAAGGTCGGCGACGAGGTGGAGATTGTCGGTCTCCGCGACGACGCTCTGAAGACGGTCGTCACCGGCGTCGAGATGTTCCGCAAGCTGCTCGACCAGGCGCAGGCTGGCGACAACATCGGCGCGCTGCTGCGCGGTATCGAGCGCAAGGATGTGGAGCGCGGCCAGGTCATCGTAAAGCCTGGCTCTATCAAGCCGCACACGAAGTTCAAGGCTGAGGTGTACGTCCTGACGAAGGAAGAAGGCGGCCGCCACACTCCGTTCTTCAACGGTTACCGCCCGCAGTTTTACTTCCGGACGACGGACGTGACCGGCGTGGTGAACCTGCCGGAGGGTACGGAGATGGTGATGCCGGGCGATAACGTGACGATGGCGGTGGAACTGATTTCGCCTATCGCCCTCGAGGAAGGCACCCGCTTCGCGATTCGCGAGGGCGGCCGCACGGTCGGTGCGGGCGTCGTAAGTTCCATCGAAGCGTAAGTAGATGATGCGTGGCGTCAGTTAAACGGTCACCTACCGGTCGGAAAGAAGGAAGCGAAAAGGCGAGGGGAGCCCCTCGCCTTTTCGCCATGATGGTCTCTCTGCGATACCTTCTCGGTGGTGGGTTGATCTTGTGTTCCTGACGGTCCTTTAGTATAATTTCGCATGTTGGTCTCTTACGGCGATGAGGCCGGAGGTTGCCTATGTGCCTATGGCCATATGGGGCACCACTAGGGTTGCTTCGGGGGAGCCTGTCCACTAGATTGGGCGACGAGGGGGGGAAACATATGGCGAGGCAGAAAATCCGCATTCGATTGAAGGCGTATGATCACGAGATTCTGGATCAGTCGGCCGAGAAGATTGTCGAGACGGCCCGGCGGTCGGGAGCGGGTGTGTCCGGTCCGATTCCGCTGCCGACGGAGAAGCAGATCATCACAATTCTGCGCGCTCCGCATAAGTACAAGGACTCGCGCGAGCAGTTTGAAATGCGTACGCACAAGCGGCTGATTGACATCCAGAATCCGACGCCGCAGACGGTCGATTCGCTGATGCGTTTGGATCTGCCGTCTGGCGTGGATATCGAAATCAAGCTGTGAGTTGAATCCACGGCGTAAGATGCACAAAATTGGCCTGCGGCATGTGCCGGCGCGAGCGCGTGGTGCGCCGTGGGACAGGACTTGTTTGTAGGGGGTGCACACATGAAGGGCATCTTGGGTCGCAAGCTCGGCATGACTCAGGTCTTTGACCAGGACGGCCGAGTGGTGCCGGTCACCGTGATAGCCGCGGGACCGTGCATCGTTCTCCAAAAGAAGACGCCCGAGACCGACGGTTACAGCGCCATCCAGATTGGCTATGGCGATAAGAAGCCTAACCGCGCCACCAAGCCGGAACAGGGGCACGCGGCGAAGGCGAATACGGCGGCGAAGCGGTACGTACGTGAGTTGCGCGGCGTCGATGTGGATGCCTATGAGGTCGGGCAGCAGTTGCGCGCGGACGTGTTCAGCGAAGGAGACATCGTGGACGTCACCGGAGTCTCCAAAGGCAAGGGGTATGCCGGCCCCATCAAGCGGCATAATCAGGCGCGTGGACCGATGGCGCACGGCTCTAAGTACCATCGCGGGGTCGGATCGCTGGGTTCGATTGCGCCCAACCGCGTGTTCAAGGGTCAGACAATGGCCGGCCGGATGGGCGGTGAGCGCACCACGGTACAGAACCTGACGGTGGTGCGTGTGGACGTGGAGCGCAACCTGTTGCTCATCAAGGGTTCCATTCCGGGGCCGAAAAACTCGTTCGTCACGGTGCGCAGTGCCGTCAAGGCGAATGCGGCGAATACGAAATAACCTTTGAAAGGAGGCAGACCGATGCCGAAGGTGACCGTGTACAACATGGCCGGCGAGCAGGTGGGCGAGATTGAGCTTTCTGAGAAAGTCTTCGCTGCGCCGGTGCGCTCGGACTTGATGCACCAAGTGGTGTTGATGTACCTGAACAACGCCCGCCGCGGCACGCACAGCACGAAAGGACGTTCGGAAGTGCGGGGCGGTGGTCGTAAGCCGTGGCGGCAGAAGGGAACCGGCCGCGCCCGTCAGGGGAGCATCCGCGCGCCACAGTGGAAGGGCGGTGGTGTGGTGTTCGGACCCAAACCGCGCGAATACACCATGAAGCTGCCGAAGAAGGTGCGGCGGGCGGCGCTGTACAGCGCGCTGAGTTCGAAGGTCGGCGAGGGCAAGTTGGTCGTCCTGGACAACTTGGATCTCCCGGAGATTAAGACGAAACACGTGGTGGCGTTGCTGCAGCGACTGGAACTGAACAAGCCTCTGATTGTCGACGCGGAGGTCGACGAGAAGGCGTTGTTGTCTGCCCGCAACCTGCCCGATGTGAAGTATATCTCGGCGGGTAGTGTGAACGTGTATGATGTTCTCCGTCACGACCACCTGGTCTTGACCCGTGACGCCGTCGAGAAGGTCCAGGAGGTGTTCGCGTAATGGACCCGAGAGACCTCATCAAGCGTCCGGTCATCACCGAAAAGTCCACTGAGCTGATGGAGCAGAACAAGTATGTGTTCGAGGTGGACAAACGGGCCAACAAGACGGAAATCCGCCAGGCGGTGGAGAAGCTGTTTGGCGTCAAGGTGCTGAAGGTCAACACCCTGCGTGTGCCCGGTAAGACCAAGCGGGTGGGCCGCTTTGTCGGCCGCACCTCGGAGTGGAAGAAGGCTGTTGTGACCTTGCGGCCGGATTCGGAGCCGATTCGCATTTTTGGCGAAGAGTCCTGATTCGCCATACATCGGCAACAGAAGGAGGTTGGAACGGTGGGCATCAAGAAGTATCGGCCGACATCTCCCGGACGCCGCTTCATGTCGGTGTCGACGTTCGAGGAGATCACCACAGACAGGCCGGAAAAATCCCTGTTGGCGCCCCTGAAGAAGAACGCCGGGCGCAACAACCAGGGCAAGATTACGACCCGCCACCACGGCGGCGGTCACAAGCGCCGCTATCGCATCATCGACTTTCGTCGCAACAAGGACGGGATTCCTGCTAAGGTTGCCACGATTGAGTATGATCCGAACCGCAGTGCGCGCATTGCGCTGCTTCACTACGCGGACGGGGAGAAGCGCTACATTGTCGCGCCGCACGGGGTGAAGGTCGGCGACGTGCTGATGAGCGGACCGGAAGCGGATATTCGTCCCGGCAACGCGCTGCCGCTGGCGAACATCCCGGTCGGTACGGTGATTCACAACGTCGAGCTGAAGCCGGGCCGGGGCGCCCAACTGGTGCGGGCAGCCGGAGCGTCGGCGCAGCTGATGGCGAAGGAAGGCGACTACGCTCACGTGCGTCTGACCTCGGGCGAGGTGCGCCTGATTCGCCTGGAATGCCGGGCCACCGTGGGACAGGTCGGCAACCTGGATCATGAGAACATCCGCATCGGCAAGGCCGGTCGATCCCGCTGGTTGGGCCGCCGCCCGACGGTTCGCGGCGTCGTGATGAACCCGGTTGACCACCCGCACGGTGGTGGTGAAGGCAAGGCGCCCGTCGGTCGCAAGTCGCCCATGTCTCCCTGGGGCAAACCTACTCTCGGCAAAAAGACGCGCAAGAAGAACAAGCCGTCTGACAAGTATATTGTCCGCCGTCGCAACCAGTAAGCGTCTCGGTTTGGCTGTCGACGGTGGCCGGGCGGACTCAATCCTATGGAAAAGACTTCGGCAGTGCGGAAAGGAGGCTGCACTTTGGGACGTTCGTTGAAGAAAGGGCCGTTTTGTGACGCGTATCTGCTGAAAAAGGTGGAGGAGCTGAACAAGACCGGCGACAAACGGGTCATCAAGACGTGGTCGCGCCGTTCAACCATTTTCCCGCAGTTTGTCGGTCACACCTTCGCCGTTCACGATGGGCGCAAGCACGTGCCCGTGTATATCACGGAGGACATGGTCGGGCACAAGCTGGGGGAGTTCGCCCCCACCCGTACGTTCAAAGGACACGCCGGCGACGACCGCTCGTCTCGCTCGCGTTAACCGAATGGAAAGGATGGTGACATCATGGAAGCGGCACAGACTCGTGCGCGTGCCAAATACATCCGTATTGCTCCCCGCAAGGTGCGCTTGGTCGTGGACTTGATTCGCGGCAAGCGTGTCGGCGAGGCTTTGGCCATCCTTCGTCTCACCCCGCGCGGCGCCTCGCCGGTGGTGGAGAAAGTGGTGCGCTCGGCCATTGCCAATGCGGAGAACAACCACAATATGGACGTCAATCGTCTCTACATCAAGGAGGCCTATGTCGATCCAGGCCCGACCTTGAAGCGGTTCCACCCTCGAGCGCAGGGTCGTGCGTACAGCATCATGAAACGGACCAGCCACATCACGGTCGTGGTGGCCGAGAAAGAGGAGGGATAAAACGGCATGGGTCAAAAGGTCAATCCGGTCGGTTTGCGCATTGGCATTATCCGTGACTGGGAATCCAAGTGGTACGCGGATAAGAAAAACTATCAAGACCTACTGCACGAAGACCTGAAGATTCGCGAGTACATCGCCAAGCGCCTGAAGGACGCGGCGGTGGCCGAGGTCGACATCGAGCGTGCGGCCAACCGCATTAACGTCATCATCCACACCGCCAAGCCTGGCATGGTGATTGGCAAGGGCGGATCGGAAGTGGATGCCCTGCGCAACGCGCTCAGCGCCCTGACCGGCAAGCGGGTGCACATCTCCATCTCGGAGATCAAACAGCCGGATCTGTCCGCACGTCTGGTGGCGGAGAACATCGCCAGCCAGTTGGAGCGGCGCGTCGCCTTCCGCCGCGCCATGAAGCAGGCCATGCAGCGTTCGCTGCGCGCCGGCGCGAAGGGTGTCCGCGTGCAGGTATCGGGCCGTTTGGGCGGTGCGGAAATCGCGCGGACGGAGGGCTATTCGGAAGGGACGGTGCCTTTGCACACGCTGCGGGCGGATATTGACTACGCGTTAGCGGAGGCACACACGACGTATGGGCGGATTGGAGTGAAGGTGTGGATTTACCGCGGCGAAGTGTTGCCCAAGCGCCGTCGGACCACTGAGGAAGGGGGCAACTGACAATGTTGATGCCAAAGCGCGTGAAGCACCGCAAGGAACACCGCGGCCGCATGAAGGGTGTCTCCAAGGGCGGCAACGAGGTGACTTTTGGCGAGTACGGGCTGCAGGCGCTGGAGCCGGCGTGGGTGACCAACCGCCAGATTGAGGCGGCTCGTATCGCGATGACTCGTTACATCCGGCGCGGCGGCAAGGTCTGGATTAAGATCTTCCCGAGCAAGCCGGTGACGCAGAAGCCAGCCGAAACCCGCATGGGCAGCGGCAAAGGCTCGCCGGAGAAGTGGGTTGCGGTCGTTAAGCCGGGCCGGGTGCTGTTTGAACTGGCCGGTGTGAGCGAAGAGGTCGCGCGGGAAGCGATGCGTTTGGCCGCACACAAGCTTCCGATAAAGACGAAGTTCGTCAAGCGCGAAGAAGTGGGTGGTGAAGCGGATGAAAGCCAGTGAGCTGCGCAACTTGTCCACCGAGGAGATTGAGAGTAAGGTCAACGAGTTGAAGGACGAACTGTTCAATCTGCGTTTCCAGCTGGCGACCGGCCAGTTGGAGAATCCGATGCGCATCCGCCAGGTCCGCAAAGACATCGCGCGCGCGAAGACGGTTCTCAAAGAACGCGAACTCGGAATCGGTTGATTCGAAAGGGGGATGTCGAATGGAGCGCAACTTCCGCAAGGTGCGCGTAGGCAAAGTGGTCAGCGACAAGATGGACAAGACCATTGTCGTGGCCGTCGAAGAGCGCGTCATGCACCCGTTGTACGGCAAGACGGTGCGCCGAACCAAGAAGTTTAAGGCGCACGACGAGAACAACGAGGCGAAGGTCGGCGACGTGGTGCGCATCATGGAGACGCGCCCGCTTTCCAAGGAGAAGCGCTGGCGCTTGGTCGAAATCGTGGAGAAGGCTGTTGTCCTGTAAGGATAGCGGTCGCTGGGAGGAGGTCGGACGATGATTCAACCGCAGACCCGATTGGTCGTGGCGGACAACACCGGCGCGAAGGAAATCATGTGCTTCCGTGTGCTGGGTGGATCCAACCGCAAGACGGCGAACGTTGGCGATGTGATTGTCGCTTCTGTGAAGAGCGCAACACCCGGTGGCGTTGTCAAGAAGGGCGACGTGGTCAAGGCTGTCATTGTGCGCAGCAAGCGCGGCCTGCGGCGTCCGGACGGATCGTACATCCGGTTTGACGAGAACGCGGCCGTGATCATCCGGGAAGACAAGAGCCCGCGCGGAACCCGTATTTTCGGGCCGGTGGCACGCGAATTGCGCGACCGGGACTTCATGAAAATCATTTCCCTGGCACCGGAAGTGCTGTGAGCCAGGAGCGCAGGATTGGGGGTGCCAAGATGCCGAAGCTGCACGTGAAGACCGGCGACAAAGTGGTCGTCATCGCCGGCAAGGACAAGTCGAAGACGGGCAAGGTGCTCAAGGTGTTCCCGAAGAAAGGCCGCGTGCTGGTGGAGGGCGTGAACATTGTCAAGCGCCACACAAAGCCGAACTTCAAGTATCCGGAGGGCGGCATCATTGAGAAGGAGGCGCCGATTCACGTCTCCAACGTGATGCACGTGGACCCCAAGACCGGAGCACCCACCCGCATTGGGCACAAGGTGTTGGAAGACGGGCGGAAGGTGCGTTACGCGAAAAAGTCTGGCGAAGTGATTGATTGAGTAGCCAGGTGAAAGGAGGGACCCCGGTGGCCCGTTTGCTGGAGCACTACAAGAACCACGTGGTTGGCGATTTGATGAAGCAGTTCAACTACAAGTCCATCATGCAAGTCCCGCGGATTGAAAAAGTCGTGGTCAACATGGGACTGGGGGAAGCGGTGCAGAACCCGAAGGTCATCGATGCCGCGGTGGACGACCTGACCCGCATCACTGGTCAGAAGCCGGTTGTCACCCGGGCGAAGAAGTCGATTGCCCAGTTCCGCATCCGCACCGGCATGCCGATTGGCGCCAAGGTGACGCTGCGCGGCGAGCGGATGTACCACTTTCTCGATAAATTGATGAACATCGCCCTGCCGAGGGTGCGTGACTTCCGCGGCGTGTCTCCGCGCGCGTTTGACGGCCGCGGCAACTACACGCTGGGTCTGCGCGAACAGCTGATCTTCCCGGAGATCGACTATGATACGGTCGACAAGGTGCGCGGGCTAGAAGTGGTGGTTGTGACCACGGCGAAGACGGACGAAGAGGCGCGGGCGCTGCTGACCGCGATGGGAATGCCGTTTCGACGTTCCTGAGTCAAATTGAACTTGGGAGGATTGATGACGTGGCAAAGAAATCGATGATTGCCAAGGCCCAGCGCAAGCCGAAGTTCAGCACAAGGGCCTACACGCGCTGCCGCATCTGCGGGCGGCCCCACTCCGTGCTGCGCAAGTTTGGCATCTGCCGCATTTGCTTTCGCAACCTGGCCTACAAGGGTCAGCTGCCGGGCGTGAAAAAGGCGAGCTGGTAAGAGGAAGGGGGTATTTCACGATGGTGATGACGGACCCAATCGCTGATATGCTGACCCGTATCCGCAACGCCAACGCGGTCGGGCACGATAAAGTTGAAGTTCCGGGTTCCAACCTCAAGCGCGCGGTGGCGGAGATCCTCAAGCGCGAAGGGTACATCCGGGACGCCGAGTTCATCGCGGACGACAAGCAGGGCATCATCCGCCTGTTCCTCAAGTACGGACGCAACCAGGAACGGGTGATCACGGGCCTGAAGCGGATCTCCAAGCCTGGTCGGCGCGTGTACGCCTCGCGGGACGAGATTCCGCGCGTGCTGGGCGGCCTCGGCATCGCAATCCTGTCGACTTCCAAGGGCGTTTTGACGGACAAAGAGGCGCGCAAGCTGGGGGTCGGCGGCGAGGTTATCTGTTACATCTGGTAAACTGCAGAACGGAGGTGCAAACATGTCCCGAATTGGCCGGAAACCGATTCAAATCCCGTCCGGCGTGGAGGTCACCTGCCAGGGCCAGGAGGTCGTGGTCAAGGGCCCCAAAGGCACACTGACTCGGCGGATTCACCCGGACATGAAGGTGGTCGTGGAGAACGGGCAGATTGTCGTCGAGCGCCCGAGCGACAACAAGTTGCACCGCAGCCTCCACGGCACCACGCGCAGCGTCCTGGCCAACATGGTGGAGGGCGTGACGAACGGATACAGTAAGAGCCTGGAACTGGTCGGCGTCGGCTACCGTGCGGCCAAGAGCGGCAACAAGGTGACTTTGTCGCTGGGGTTCTCCCACCCCGTCGTTCTCGATCCGGTCGAGGGTATTGAGATGGACGTTCCCGCGGCGAACAAGCTGGTGATTCGCGGCATCGACAAGGAACTGGTCGGCGAGTACGCGGCGAAGGTCCGCAGCATCCGCAAGCCGGAGCCGTACAAGGGCAAGGGCATCAAGTACGAGGACGAAGTGGTTCGCCGGAAAGTCGGTAAGACCGGGAAGAAATAAGCGGACGTTCGCAGGAAGGAGGGGCTGGTATGATAAGGAAGGAAGATCGGAATCTGGCTCGCAAGCGTCGGCATTTGCGGGTGCGCAAGCGCGTCTCTGGAACCCCGGAGCGTCCCCGTCTGAATGTGTACCGGTCTAACAAGCACATCTATGCCCAAGTTATCGACGACGTGGCCGGTCACACGCTGGTCAGCGCGTCCACACTGGACCCTGAACTGCGCGAGCAGGTGCAGAACGGCGGCAACGTGCAAGCGGCGGAGAAGGTCGGGAGCTTGGTCGCGAAGCGGGCGCTGGAGAAAGGCATTGAGACCGTCGTGTTTGACCGCGGCGGCTATCTCTACCACGGACGGGTGCAGGCGCTGGCGGAAGCGGCGCGTGCGGCCGGATTGAAATTCTGAGCGGAAGGAAGGTGGCGTTGTGCGTATAGATCCGAATCAGTTGGAACTGTCGGAGAAGCTGGTCACGGTCAATCGCGTGTCCAAGGTGGTCAAGGGTGGCCGTCGCTTCTCGTTCTCGGCCTTGATTGTCGTCGGCGACGGCAACGGGCACGTGGGCGCTGGTCTGGGCAAGGCGTCGGAAGTGCCGGAGGCCATCCGCAAGGCGGTGGAAGACGCGAAGAAGAATCTGATTCAGGTGCCGATGAAAGGCACCACCATTCCACATGAGGCGATTGGCCACTTCGGCGCGGCGCGGGTGCTGATTAAGCCGGCTCCGGAAGGCAGCGGTGTGATTGCCGGCGGTCCGGCACGCGCGGTGCTCGAGTTGGCGGGTATCAAGGACATCGTCACGAAGTCCTTGGGCTCGCGCAACCCTATCAACATGGTGCACGCGACGCTGGACGGCCTCATGCAGCTGAAGCGAGCGGAAGAGGTGGCGCGCCTGCGCGGCAAGAGCATCGAAGAAATTCTGGGATAAGGGAGGGTCAGCGATGGCGAACAAATTGGCAATCACCCTCAAACGCAGTCCCATTGGTCGACCGGAACCGCAGCGGCGCACCGTGCGCGCTCTGGGTTTGCGCAAGGTAAACGAGACGGTTGTGCACGACGACAGCCCGACGATACGCGGGATGGTCGACAAGGTGGTCCACCTGGTGGACGTCAAAGTCGTCGAATCGAATGGATGAGGAGGTGGCTTACGTGCAGCTTCATGAACTGAAGGGGAACGAAGGCGCGCGCCATAGTCGGAAGCGTGTGGGGCGCGGCAGCAGTTCGGGCATGGGTAAGACCTCGACACGCGGCCAGAAAGGCCAATGGGCCCGTTCGGGGGGCGGTGTCCGTCCCGGCTTTGAGGGTGGTCAGACGCCGCTGTTTCGGCGCTTGCCCAAGCGCGGCTTTTCGAATGCCAGGTTCCGTAAGGAGTACGCCATCGTGAACCTGGCGCAGCTGAACGATCTGCCGGAGGGCACCGTGGTCACGCCGGAGTATCTGCAGGAACACCGGATTGTGCGTGACCTCAAGGACGGGCTGAAGGTGTTGGCCAACGGAGACCTGACGGTCAAGCTGACGGTCCGGGCGCACGCGTATTCGGCTGCTGCCAAGGCGAAGATTGAAGCGGCAGGCGGCACCGCTGAGGTGATCTGAGTTGCAGACCTTCCTGAACCTGTGGAAGCTCAAGCACCTGCGGCGGCGTATTCTGTTTACTCTGTTCATGATAGCCATCTATCGGATTGGCACCTACATCCCGGTGCCGGATATGAACACGGCGCTGTTGAACAATCCCAGCAACCAGAATCCGCTGTTCGACCTGTTGAACATGTTTTCGGGCGGTGCCTTTTACCGCTTCTCAATCTTCGCGATGAGCGTGACGCCGTACATCACGGCGTCCATCATCGTGCAGTTGTTGCAGACCGGCGTGATTCCCCGCTTTGAGGAGTGGAGCAAGGAAGGGGAGACCGGTCGGCGCAAGCTCACGCAGGTGACGCGCTACCTAACCGTGGCGTTGGGTTTGCTGCAGGCCGCAGGGTTGACATTCTCGTTCCACAGGGGAGGCCTGCTTTACGAGGACACCTGGTGGTGGTACATCCTTATCGTCATTGCGCTGACAGCCGGAGATACCCTTTTGATGTGGTTTGGCGAGATGATCACTGAAAAAGGGGTCGGCAATGGCATCTCCATTATCATTTTTGTCAGCATCATCGCACGTCTTGGCCAGCTCGGCCAGGAGGTTTACTCGAATTGGTTCGCTCCTAATCCCGGCGACTGGTTCATGAACGGTCTCAAGGTGCTTCTGCTGGCGGCTGGGGTGGTGTTGATCTTCGGGTTGATTGTGTTTGTGCAACAGGCAGAACGCAAGATTCCGGTACAGTACGCCAAGCGGGTGGTGGGCCGCACGATCTATAGCGGTCAACAGACGCACATTCCGCTCAAGGTGAACGCGGCCGGCGTGATACCGGTCATCTTCGCCAGCTCGCTGCTGATGCTGCCGTATATGGCGGCGACGTTCTTCCAGCACCGGGCGTGGGCAGAATGGGTCATGCGTTACCTGTACCCGAACTCAGGGTGGTTTATCGCGGCGGAGGTCGTGTTCATCATCCTGTTCACGTTCTTCTACACGCACGTCCAGATCAATCCGCAGCAACTGGCTGAACAGCTGCAAAAGCACGCTGGGTACATCCCGGGGGTGCGGCCGGGAGAGGACACGGAGCGGTACATTGTGCGGGTGGTCAACCGGATCACAGTGTTTGGCTCTGTCTTTTTGGGGGGCATCTCGGTCTTGCCGTTCCTGCTCTTGTCAGGGGCGGGTTTAACCTCTGTTTACTTCGGCGGCACATCGCTGCTCATCCTTGTCGGTGTCGCTTTGCAGACGCTGCAGCAGTTGGAGGGACAGCTGTTGCAACGCCACTATCGCGGGTTCATCCGTTGATCAATTCTGGGAGGAGAGACGGGGATGCAAATCGTCTTGCTGGGAATGCCCGGGGCAGGTAAGGGCACCCAGGCTGCCCGTATTCACGACGACTACGGCTTGGTGCACATCTCGACCGGCGACATGTTTCGCGCGGCGGCCGCGATGGGAACGCCTCTGGGCGAAAAGGTCAAAGGGTACCTCGATAGTGGGAAATTGGTTCCGGACGATGTTACGATTGAGGTGGTGCGCGAGCGGCTGCGCCAACCAGACGCCGAACGGGGATTTTTGCTAGACGGGTTTCCACGCACGCTGCCGCAGGCGGAGGCGCTAGACGCGATGCTCGCAGACATCGGCCTGGGGTTGAGCGCGGCGTTGTACATCCACGTGCCGCAGGAGGTCTTGCTGTCCCGCATGACCGGCCGCCGCATCTGCCGCGAGTGCGGCGCCACGTATCATGTGGTGTTCCAGCCACCCCGCCAGGAGGGCATCTGTGACCGCTGTGGAGGCGAGTTGTATCAGCGCAGCGATGACACGGAGGAGGCCGTCAAGACCCGCCTGCAGCAGTATGCGCACACCGCGCCCCTGGTCGAATATTATCGGAAGCGGGGACTGCTGCGACAGGTGGACGGGCAACGCCCCATTGATGAAGTGTATGCCGAGGTGCGTACCATCCTGAACCAGCTCGGCGCTTGAGGTGAGACACGACATTGAGGCAGCCTGAGTTGCCTGAGATCGGCCGCATTGTAGAGGTGGCGAAGGGCCGCGACAGCGGCTTGTTCGCCGTCGTCATCGGGCACGTCGGAGACCGCTTTGTCCTCATCTCCGATGGCCGTATGCGCAAGGCGGATAAACCCAAAAAGAAGAATGTCCTGCACCTGAGACGGACGCCATATGTGGCGGAAGAAGTGCGGACCGCAATGCTGAAGCAAGGGCGCGTGACCAACGCCCAACTGCGCCATGCCCTGCGCGTGGCGTTGCCGGAGTTGCTGACAATGTATGGAGATGAGGAAGGAGGCGCAGTGGATGGCGAAGGATGATGTGATTGAGGTCGAGGGCACGGTGATAGAGCCTCTGCCCAACGCCATGTTTCGTGTCGAGTTGGAGAACGGGCACAAGATTCTCGCCCACGTCTCTGGCAAGATACGCATGCACTACATCAAAATCCTGCCTGGAGACCGGGTGACAGTGGAACTGTCGCCCTACGACCTGACCCGTGGTAGAATTACCTATCGGTACAAGTAATGGATGCTGGAGATTTTACGGGATTTCCGGTATCATGGAGTGGTTGAAAGTGGACCCTGGTCCACGACCGCCCTCCCGGAGTCCCACACGGCCCGGAACGGCGGACAAGGCCGGACCGGGATGGAGGAGGGATCTGTGGTGAAGGTTCGCCCATCGGTCAAACCGATCTGCGAGAAGTGCAAGGTGATTCGGCGCAAGGGCACCGTCATGGTGATCTGCGAGAACCCGAAGCACAAGCAGCGTCAAGGCTGAGGCGCCCACGGGGCGCGTGCGGTCTGTAGGTCTACGGATTGCAGGATGCATCGCGGTGCAGCGCGGCTGCCTGAGGGGACAAGTGTGTCCACTTGGGGCTGTCATCGTGTTGATATATACAGATGTAGCAG
This sequence comes from Alicyclobacillus shizuokensis NBRC 103103, assembly GCF_001552255.1. Taxonomy (GTDB): domain Bacteria; phylum Bacillota; class Bacilli; order Alicyclobacillales; family Alicyclobacillaceae; genus Alicyclobacillus_G; species Alicyclobacillus_G shizuokensis. Next base: position 17,510 of record NZ_BCQV01000027.1, on the reverse strand, counting down.
TGATGTAGCAGTACACAAGTTGGAGGTGGAAGGCCGAATGGCTCGTATTGCAGGCGTCGACTTGCCTCGCGACAAACGAGTGGAGATCGGTTTGACCTATATCTACGGCATTGGCCGTACCACGGCGAACAAGATTCTCCAGGAGACTGGCATCAACCCGGACACGCGTGTGCGCGACCTGACGGAGGACGAGGTTATTCGTCTGCGCGACACGATTGACCGCAATTACAAGGTGGAGGGCGATCTCCGGCGCGAGGTGGCGCTCAACATTAAGCGGTTGATTGAGATTGGTTCCTATCGCGGTCTCCGGCACAGAAGGGGTCTGCCGGTGCGCGGGCAGCGGACCAAGACGAACGCGCGTACGCGCAAAGGGCCTCGCCGCACGGTGGCGGGCAAGAAGAAGTAATCCGTGAGGGGGTAAGATGATGCCGAGAGGGAATCAACGCCGGACGTCCGGCAGTGTCCGCACGAAGCGGCGGGATCGCAAGAATGTGGAATTCGGGGTCGCCCACATCAAGTCGACCTTTAACAATACAATTGTCTCCATCACTGACCAGAGCGGCAACGTGATCTCCTGGTCGTCGGCTGGTAATGTGGGCTTCAAAGGCTCGCGGAAAAGCACGCCCTTTGCCGCCCAGATGGCGGCGGAAGCGGCTGCCCGCACTGCGATGGAGCACGGCATGAAGCAGGTGGAAGTGGCGGTGAAAGGTCCGGGCGCGGGCCGGGAGGCGGCTATTCGCTCGTTGCAGGCTGCTGGTCTGGAGGTCACGGGCATTCGCGACGTCACGCCGATTCCGCACAACGGGTGCCGGCCGCCCAAGCGCCGCCGAGTCTGACGCGTGGGATGGCGGCGCTGGCCGCCAAATCCTTGCAGGTTGAAAAGCAAATGGGAAGCTACGGCTATAACGGGTATAGATGAAAGTGGAGGTGTCAAGACTAGAATGGCAAGATATACCGGACCGGTCTGCCGGCTGTGCCGCCGTGAAGGTGTGAAGCTGTACCTGAAGGGCGAGCGCTGCCTGGGACCGAAGTGTGCGATTGACCGCCGTGCGACTGCTCCGGGTCAGCACGGCCAGGGACGCCGGCGCAACCCGTCCGAGTACGGGCTGCAGCTGCGCGAGAAGCAGAAGGCGCGGCGGTTCTATGGTGTATTGGAGAAGCAGTTTGAACGTTACTACGAGGATGCGGCGCGTCGGCCCGGCATTACCGGCGAGACCCTGCTGCAGACGCTGGAGAGTCGTTTGGACAACGTGGTCTATCGGCTCGGATTTGCCGCGTCGCGTGCGGAGGCGCGCCAGCTGGTGCGTCACGGCCACTTCGAGGTGAACGGACGGCGTGTGAATATTCCTTCCTTCTTGGTGAAGGCCGGCGACGTCATCACCATCCGTGAGAAGAGCCGTTCCCTCGCTCGCTTCAAGGAGCTGTTGGAGGCGGCTGAGTCCCAGACTGTCAGCCCTTGGCTGGAGCGCGATCTGGCCAACTACAGTGCCAAGGTCCTGCGTCTACCCGCGCGTGAGGAGATTGATGCGCCGGTCGCCGAGCAGATGATTGTCGAGTTCTACTCGCGGTAATGGGCTTGACCGGGAGCGGTGAGGCTGCCAGGCAAAGCGAGGGGGGTTACGGATGATCGAAATGGAGAAGCCGAACATTGAGGTTGTGGAGAGCTCCGATGGGTACGGCAAGTTTGTTGTCGAACCGTTGGAGCGGGGATACGGTACGACTCTGGGCAACTCGCTGCGCCGTATCCTGTTGTCTTCCATTCCGGGCGCCGCTGTGCGTTCGGTGAAGATTGAAGGGGTATTGCACGAGTTTTCGACCATCCCCGGTGTGGTGGAAGACACCACGCAGATCATCCTGAATCTCAAGCGGCTCTCGCTGAAGATACATTCCGACGAGGAAAAAGGGCTGGTGATTGACGCCGAAGGCCCTGGCGAGATCAAGGCGGGCGACATCCGCGGGGATTCCGATGTGGAAATTATCAACCCCGACCTGCATGTCGCCACCTTGACGGACGGGGCGCACCTGTATGCCGAATTGCGAGCCGGGCGCGGCCGTGGCTATGTGCCGGCCGACCGGAACAAGGAGGAACAGCAGGAGATCGGCGTGATTCCGATTGACTCCATCTACTCGCCGATCACGCGGGTCAACTTCACGGTGGAGAACACCCGTGTCGGACAAGTCACCGACTACGATAAACTCACCCTCGAAGTCTGGACGGATGGCAGCGTAGCACCGGAAGAAGCGGTGAGTATCGGGGCGAAAATCCTGACCGACCACTTGGCTCTGTTTGTCGGGTTGACGGACAAGGCACGCGACACCGACCTCATGACGGAGACCGAAGACGCGCCGGCTGACAAGTCTCTCGATGTCCCGATTGAGGAGTTGGACTTGTCGGTGCGTTCCTACAACTGCTTGAAGCGGGCCGGCATCAATACCGTCGGGGAGTTATGCTCCAAGACCGAGGACGAGATGATGAAGGTCCGTAACCTGGGACGCAAGTCGTTGGAAGAAGTGATTGAGAAATTGGCGGCCATGGGGCTGAGCCTGCGCCAGGAGGATTGAGGCGCACAGTTCCCATGCCGTCGAGACGATATCGGGTACGAGGAGGCGAACACGGTGGGGTATCGCAAGTTGGGACGGCCCAGCGGAGCGCGCAAGGCGCTCTTGCGCAGCTTGGTCACGGACCTGTTGATGTACGGACGGATTGAGACGACGGAAGCCAAGGCGAAAGAGATCCGTCGTCTGGCGGACAAGATGATCACCCTCGGCAAGCGCGGAGACCTGCACGCACGCCGCCAGGTGGCCGCCTTTGTACGCCGCGAGCGGGCAGAGAACGAGGAGCGCGACGTTATCCAGAAGCTGTTCGACGAAATCGCGCCTCGCTTTGCCGAGCGTAATGGGGGCTACACGCGCATTGTGAAGATTGGACCGCGCCGCGGCGACGCTGCACCGATGGTTTACATCGAGTTGGTGTGACGGAGGGGTGTGCGGTCCGCGGATGAGCCTGGGCGGGGATGCCGATGCCCAAGATTCGCATGGTAATCGCTTATGACGGAACGGACTTCCACGGGTTCGCCAGGCAGCGAAACCTAAGGACGGTGCAGGGTACGCTGGAGGCGGCGCTGCAACGGGTCTTGGGATGCCCCGTGGAAGTCTTTGGTTCTGGACGGACAGACGCGGGCGTGCACGCGCGCGGTCAGGTGGTCCACTTCACCCAATCCTATGGCCCCCCTGCGGAACGGTATCCGCGGGTGCTGGGGCGCCTGTTGCCCAGGGACCTGATGGTGGTGTCCGCCGATTCGGTGCCGGACGAGTTCCACGCGCGCTTTTCGGCCACTGGGAAGGTCTATCGCTACACGCTGCAACGGGCGGATGAGGAGGATATCTTCACACGCCGGTATGCGTGGCACGTGCCTGGGGAACTGAACGAGGCGGCGATGCGCGAAGCGGCGCATCACCTCCTGGGTGAGCACGACTTCACCAGTTTCTGTGCCGCGGGCACGCCCATTGAGGACAAACGACGGACCCTGCGCGCTATCGACTTTGTCGTGCGCGGCAGCTACCTGGACATCTACTGCCGAGGAAACGGATTCCTGCAGTACATGGTGCGCATCATCGTGGGCACGCTGGTGGACGTCGGTCAAGGACGGCTGAGCCCGCAGGACATCCCGTCCATCCTAGCGGCGCGAGACCGGCAGCGGGCGGGGCAGACGGCGCCTCCCCACGGCCTGACTCTGTGGCGAGTCGAATACGCCCTTGACGCGCACCCGAAATTATCCTAAAGTAGACTTCAGTGTCTTTTACCCACTGCCCCCCGTTACAGTGAGGAAAGATGAATCGGTTGTCTATCATCGCACACACGATGGGTACGCGGTTATGGTTTGCGCGAGGAGTCGATCCGCTGCGCGCACCGGCGCGGCGGTTGCGACGCAATCGGGAGGGACTGGCATGCGAACGACGTACATGGCGAAGCCGAACGCCGTGGAGCGCAAGTGGTACGTGATTGACGCTACCGGCTGGCGCGTGGGGCGTTTGGCCACGGAGATCGCGCGCATTCTGCGCGGAAAACATAAACCGGAGTTTACACCGCATGTGGACACGGGTGACTTTGTGATTGTCACCAACGTGGAGAAGGTGGTCTTTACTGGCCATAAATGGCAAAAGAAGTTGTACCGCCGTCACTCCGGGTATCCCGGCGGACTGAAGGAGACGCGCGCCATCGATATGCTGCACACGCATCCGGAACGCATCCTGGAGAGCGCGGTGCGCGGGATGTTGCCGCACAATTCTTTGGGCCGCAAGCAGTTTACCAAGCTGAAGCTGTACGTGGGACCGGACCACCCGCATCAGGCGCAGCAGCCCATTCCCTGGGAGCCTGCGGGCAAATAACGACGGAGGAGGGATTCTGACCTATGGCACAAGTCCAGTATCTCGGCACGGGCCGGCGCAAGCACTCGGTGGCGCGCGTGCGGCTCCTGCCGGGCGATGGTAAATTTGTGGTCAACCACCGTGACATGAACGAATACTTCCCGCTGGAGACGCTTCGGCTGATCGTGAAGCAGCCGCTGTTGTTGACCGAGACGCTCGGCCGTTACGATGTACACGTGAACGTCTACGGCGGCGGCATTTCAGGTCAGGCGGGCGCGGTCCGCCACGGCATTGCCCGCGCCTTGTTGCAGGTGAATCCAGATCTGCGGCCGACGCTGAAGAAGGCCGGCCTTTTGACCCGCGATGCGCGCATGAAAGAACGGAAGAAATACGGCCTCAAGGCGGCCCGGCGCGCGCCTCAATTCTCGAAGCGCTAGGCCAGCTTTCATACGGGCTCGTCCATTGCTTGGCCCCCGGTCCGGCAGGCAGGTCCCAAGGCACCCCGGAAGCGGGTGCCTTTTTTCATGAATTGGGCCAGGTTGCATACACTGTACGGGACGAGTACTGTTCCGGGCGCAAGGCGCCTGGAGGGGAGGTCGGCGTGAAGATGAGAGCCACTCGCCGCTGGCGGCTGAGCTGCGTTGCCGCTGCCTGCAGCTTTGGGCTGTTGGCTGCATTCTTCCATCCAGTTGCTGAGGCGTCCGATGCCGAGCCCAACCTGATCGGGCGCGTTATCGTGATCGACGCCGGCCACGGCGGTCCGGATGGCGGTGCCCGCGGGGCCAACGGCGTCTGGGAGAAGACCATTACCTTGGCTATCGCCAAGCGCACAGCGGTTTGGTTCGAGCGGGCTGGCGCCCGCGTTTACCTCACTCGCACCGAGGACACCGACTTGGCCACGGACGCGGACAGGGCCGCTCGGAACCGACATCAGGGAGACCTGCGGGAACGGGTCCGGTTCATCCGCCGTCACCATCCGGATGTGTGCCTGGTCATCCACTGCGACGCCGTCCCGTCACCCAAGTGGTCGGGCGCCACCACGCTTTATCACCGCGGCAACGCGGAGGGGGAACGGCTGGCCACAGTGATGCAGAATACGTTCCGAGAGACACTCCTGCCCACCAAGCGCGATCCGAAGGCCAACGACACCCTCTACATCCTTCGCCGGGTGCCCGGGGCCACGGCGCTGGCCGAGGTGGGTTTCTTGTCCCATCCATACGAAGCGAGCCAGCTGCAGACACCGGCCTATCAGGATCGGGTGGCGTTGGCGCTGTATCTGTCTGTCATCCGTTACCTGGGTGGGGAAGGCGTCCCCCCGGTGGAAACGCCTGACGATTGAGGATTGGGAGGGTTTGGGTTGACACGTGGGCGCATGCTGGGGGTTGCCTGCCTGGTGGTTCTCGCCGTCTGGCTGTGTTTGTCGATGCTCGCCAGTTGGCGCCGCCAGCCGGCCGAGGCGGTGCAGAGCAAGCCGCACTCCACCGTCGGCCGGCTCTTCGTGACCGACCGGGACTGGCACGGCCGTCCGGTCTATCGCCTGCAGAACGAGTCTCACCAAACGCTCCACCACGTCCGCCTGCAAAGCCTGGCCGGCGATTCCTTGCCCATCCTCGCCATCACCGCGCGTGGGCAGACGGCCCCCTCCCTGTTGACGAATCCTCTCGCCCAGCCGCCCTACACGCTGCCATCCGGCGCCTGCGCTTGGTTCGTCGGTCCCAAACGTCCACCGCTGCAAATTGTGCTGTACTGGCAGGACCCCGACGGGAACATCCGACACGAATTCGACGCTTTCCCGCTCCCTGGTGTACACTAGAAGAGGGAGAACACATCCCTTGCCATAGAGGGGGTAGACCGATGGTCGATGCACAGAGCATACGTGACGCGCTCCGGGACGTCGAAGACCCGGAAATCCATAAAAGCATCGTCGAATTGGAGATGGTGCGCCGTATTGACATTCAGGGATCGCACGTGAGTGTGGAGATTGCCCTGACCATCGGCGGATGTCCGCTGCAAACCACCATCGAGCAGGCGGTTCGGGAGAAGCTGTTGGCGCTTGAGGGGGTTCAGAGTGTCGAGGTGAAGCTCGGCACCATGACCGATGAGGAACGGACCGCCTTCGCCGCCAAGTTGCGAGGTCCCCAGACGGGCGAACAGAAGATGCCGGCATTGCTGAAACCGGATGCCGGGGTGGAATTCATCGCCGTGGCGTCCGGCAAAGGGGGCGTCGGAAAGTCCACCGTCACGGCCAATTTGGCCAGAGCCCTGGCGGCGGCGGGGCTGAAAGTTGGCGTCATCGACGCGGATATCTACGGTTTCAGTCTCCCCCGCATCTTCGGTGTCCAGGGGCAGCGCCCAACCGTCATCGACGACCTGATCATCCCGATAGAGGTGGACGGGGTGAAAATCATGTCCATGGACTTTTTCGTCCCGGCGAACAATCCGGTCGTCTGGCGCGGGCCGATGCTGGGGAAGATGCTGCGCAACTTCTTCGCCGAGGTGCACTGGGGTGAGATAGAGGTCATGCTGCTGGACCTGCCACCTGGCACCGGCGATGTAGCGCTCGACGTGCATCAGCTGCTGCCAAAGAGCAAGGAGATCCTTGTCACAACGCCGCAGGCGGACGCGGCGGCGGTTGCCGTACGGGCCGGTCTGATGGCCGTGCGGACGCAGCATGAGGTCATCGGGATCGTCGAGAACATGGCTTGGTACGAATGCCCCGGCTGCGGTGAGCGGGCCTACCTGTTTGGCCGCGGCGGCGGCGAGCAGGTGGCTGCGGAGGTACGCAGCAAGGTGCTGGCCCAGGTCCCCATTGCGGCCCTGGAGCCGGGCGAGTCCTCGTTGTTTGCGCCCGATAGCCCGCAGGGGCGAGCGTACGAGGAGTGCGCCCACAAGGTCCTGGCCCGTCTGGCGCTGCCCTCGCACAATGCCGTGGCGCGCTGAACTGAAGACATCAGCGGCAACCATGCCGGATTAGACCACAAGGCCCCGCACTCAGAGCGGGGTCTTGCACGTACGAAGGCGTTGCCCGGGGCCGATTAGGTCATGTCTCCACCGCCACTCTGTCCTCCTTGGCCTCCTCCCTGGCTTCCCTGTCCGCCAGTTTGGCCGCCCGATTGACCGCCCTGCTGTTTCCCAGCCTGCTGTATCTGGTCGGCCACGGCCGATTTCAGGGACTGCTCAAACTGCATGCGGAAACTCGGCGTCTGCAGTGCGTCCGACATGATTTTCATGATCTGCCCGCGAAACTGCGGGGTCTGCAGCAGGCTTTGCAGATGGTTGGTGAACTCGGGCGACTTGAGCAGCACCAGCATGTCTTTTTGATATTCCGGATCCTTCATGAGCTGCTTGTTGATGGCCACCAATTCCGGCTTGGCGGCCTGGGCGAGCGCCGCCGCAAATTTAGGGTCCTTGGCCTGTTGGGCCAAAAACGACTGGTTCTGCTTGCTTGCCAGTTGCTTTTCAAGGGCCTGTCGGATATCGGTGTCGGACACCGCCAGCTGCTGTCTGGTCTGTGGGTTCTGCAGGGCTTGGGTGATGGCCTCGCGTCCTTCATTGGAGTGCAGGATGTCCACCACCATCTGTTTGGTCGTCCCATAGTCCTGATCGCCACCGCCGCCGGCTCCTGACACCTCTGCCTGAGCGCCCGTGTTCGATCCGCATCCGGCCCCGATGGCGGCCAGCAGGGCGAGTGTTCCGACCATCGCTGTCCGTTTCATGGGCTACACACCCCCTTGCCTCGTGGGCGTCGCACCGCTTCTCGCCGCTAGTATGCCGACGCAGGGTGGCGCTTATACTTTTGCCAGAGGCGACCGAATCATTGGAATTGATTGTTGAGTGCCTGGGCTTGCGGTATCATGGGGGCAAACGGAGGGACGGACGCATGAGACTCAATCAACTCACCTTTTTGGTGGCCAGCACCGTCTTGGTGGGAGCTGTCTCCGGCTTGGTCAGCGCGGTCGCTGGGATGGTGGATGTTACCTGGTATCGGGGGCTGACCGAAGGCGCGTTCTTGGCGACGACCAGTCTCATGGGATTCTGGGCGTTCCTGACGCTCAACTTCGTCGCCCGCATCAGTCTGCCATGGCGCGTGTGGCGATGGGCGCAGGGCCTCATCCTGTTGTTGGTGGTGTTTGACATGGTATGGTACCGGTATCGGCTGGAGGTACTCGCCCATCCGCACTTGCCCGTTCCCTACGGGACCTACCTCACGCAGGCATTGTGGCCGCTCGCGGTGAGTATCGCCGGTGGCTGGGCGAAACGACGGTTGTCCGGTCCGGGGAGCTTTGTGCCGACCGTGTTTTACCTGTACGTCTTCACGATTGTCGATTGGTTGTTGGTCATCAAGTCCCAGGCCGGCGCGGCGATTGTCAATCAGACCGGGATGGTGATGATGGCCTGCAACGTGTACATGATTCTGATCTTTGGCCGGCTCCTGACGCCGGCGCCTCCACGTGAACCCACCACGGGCCAAGCCCAGGAACGGAGCCGGGGCGACCGCGGCGGAATTGATGCGGCGGGTGTGGGGCCTTCCGCGCCCCGCTGATGCCCACAGCCCGCCGCATGGTCCCCATCCTCCGCACCACCAATTGTCATTCGACCTTTGACTGCACCTTGGCCTGGGCCAGCAGCTCCGACACCGTGACAAACCGGTAGCCTTTGGCCCGCAGCCCCGATATAATCTGAGGCAGCGCCTGCACGATTTGTTTGGACGAATCACTGGCGTGCATGAGGATGATGTCGCCCGGTACCGCGCGCGTCAATACCCGCTGGGTGATGGCTTGTACACCCGGGTTCTTCCAGTCCAACGAATCGGTGTTCCACTGGATGACCGTGTAGCCCATGCTGTTGAGGCACTGGATAACGCGCGGGTTGAAGTCCCCGTTCGGGGTGCGGATGAGACGCGTCTTGACTCCGGTGGCTTGGTAGATCGCTTTTTCCGACAACGCCACCTGCTGGCGGATCCAGCTGTCCGGGTAGTTGGAGAAGTCCTTGTGGAGGTGGCCGTGGTTGCCAATCTCATAACCCATATCGTGGATCCGTTTGGCTATCTTCGGGTGCCGTTGGGTCCACGGGCCGCTCAGAAAGAAGGTCGCTTTGTTAACTTTCTCCCGTTGCAGCAGGTCCAGGACGGGCTCGGGGACTTTCTCTCCCCACGAGATGTCGAAGGTCAGCGCCACCACCTTCTGGTCGGTGTCCACTTTGTAAATGGCGCTCGGCTTTTCCGCCGCAAACGCCTTGAATTCTCCTGAGGCCGCGAACAAAACGGCCATGAACAGGGCGATAATACTGCTGATGGCCAGGAATCGTTTGGCGTCGCGCACGCTGTTTTCCCTCCCATGGACAGGTTCAGGTCTGTGCCCAGTGTATGCGTCGAAAGCGAGGTCCATACATGTTGAAATCCAAGGCGTCTCGGCGCCACAATTCGTTCCCGTGGTTCATCGCATTGGCACTGTTGTTGCTGGTCGTGGGGTATATCAGCGGCATGGTTTGGCCGCACCACTTTCAGGGGGCCTTGGGCCCGGCGATAGATAAATTGAAGCGGACGGCTGAAGGGATCTCCTCGACGTCGCTGGCCGGAGCCATCTGGACGATCTTTTTCAACAATGCGCTGGCCGCCTTGGAGCTCATCATCCTCGGCGTGTTCCTGGGCGTGTTCCCGGCCCTGATGCTGTGGCTGAATGGGGTGCTGCTGGGCTACGCGACGGCGCTGGCGATGGCGCAGGCGCACGTGCCGTGGTGGAAGGTGCTGTTGTTCGCGGTGCTGCCACACGGGGTGTTCGAGTTGACCGCCATCATCTGGGCCGCCGTGCTTGGGTTTCAGCTCGGCTTTACCGCCGTGCACAGCGTGACGCGGCGGCTCTCGGCCTCGCCGCAGGCCAGATCGCATTCGCTCTCTTTGCGCCATGAATGGACGCGGGTTATCCATCAATTGCCATGGATCTTGGGACTGCTGCTTGTCGCCGCCTGCATCGAAGCGGCCGTAACACCTCGTCTCATCGCCATTGTGCACCTGTAGGCCTGGGTGTCCGAACGCGTGTGGATGGGCATACTAACGCTGGAACCACCGGTGACGCGACAGGGGTTCACAATCAAGCGCGCAAGTCTGCTGGCTTGGCCGCCGTCACGTCCCACAATCGGTCGAAATACAGTTGAAGTATGACACACCGGGAGGACAGCCGATGCTGTACGCAGCCCTAGGAGATTCCATCACGTACGGATACTGCGCGAGTTCGGAGAGGGCGCGCTACGTCAATCGCATTCAGGCCGCGTTGTCCAAGCAGGAGCGAGTGAACATGTTTGTCCGAGCCAAACCCGGTTGGACCTCCCGTCAGTTGCTCAAGTCCTTGAAGGATGTGCCGGAGTGCATCTGGGGGGAGGCGCGGCTGGTCACCATCCTGATTGGCGGCAACGACTTTCTCAAAGCCATGCCCTGGCTACTGGACGGGAATCGTGGGCGCTTGCTGCGCGTGGCCGGCCAGGTGCAGGATAATTTGACCCAGATTGTGCAGACCGTTCGCTCGCCCGATTCCACCATCCTGATTGCAACGATGTACAATCCGTTTCCTAATTCGCTGGTGGCCAAGGAGTGCATCGACACCTTGAACCAGGTGATTTGTCACGTCGCGACGCGCGAACACCTTATCCTGGCGGATGTGCGCGGCCGTTATTCCGGAAATGAGCATGAGTACGTGGACTGTTACCGGCGCGGGCAGCTGCGGGATTTTCGCATTCGCAACAACCCGATTCACCCGAACGACAAGGGGCACGCGGCTATCTCAAGCGTGTTCCTCGCGGCTTACCGACGTTCGCTCGCGCAGACCCGCCGCACCGCCCGTCGCAGCAAGACTCGCTGAAATGCAGCTGCCGCCAAATGCCAGACGTGACTTGACGTGGACAAACGAGTAGGAAACAATGGTAGGAAGGGAATGGCTCCACTTTTCCGGCGAGTTGGTGGCGAGAATGGCGGCATGGTTGGACATCCTGCGACACTTTGGCATACTTGACGCGCTTGACATCCTGATTGTCGCGTACGTAATCTATCGTCTGCTTATCCTCATCCGCGGCACCCGCGCAGTGCAGTTGCTCAAAGGGGTTATTGTCATCCTGCTGGCCACCGCGGTCAGCAACTTTCTCCACCTGCAGGCGTTGAATTGGTTATTGAACAAAATCATCACCCTCGGATTATTCGCCATTCCGGTGGTGTTTCAGCCAGAGTTGCGGCGGGCTCTGGAACAGCTCGGCCGCGGCGGGTTCTTTTGGTTTTCTTTCACCACCGACAACGAGGATATCAAGCGAGCCGCCTCGGAAATTGTGAAGGCCAGCCAGGTGCTCTCCAAAACGAAAACCGGCGCTCTCATTGTCATTGAGCGCAACACGGGCTTGAGTGAATATATCGAGACGGGAACCCTCGTCGAAGGCAAAGTCAGCACGGAGCTGCTGTTGAACACCTTTATTCCCAACACGCCTTTGCACGATGGGGCGGTGGTGGTGCGTGGTGACAAGATGGTCGCCGCCGGCTGCTTTCTGCCGCTCACCGAGAGCCGAGACTTGGACAGGCAGTTGGGAACTCGCCACCGCGCCGCGCTCGGCGTCACGGAACAGTCCGACGCGGTGGCGGTGGTGGTGTCAGAGGAGACCGGGCGCGTATCCCTGGCGGTGGATGGGGTTCTCACCCAGGATCTCAGCGAAGCCGCCCTGCGTGAGTTGCTCGACTCGCTTCTCACGCCCAAACGCGCCACCACCTTCAAGTTCCTCAGCCGAAAGGCGGAGTCGTAGTGAACCGATTTTGGTCCAACAACAACGTCCTGCGCGTCATCGCCCTTGTGCTCAGCTGTATTCTCTGGTTTGCGGTGCAGCCAAGTCCCGACTCTGGTGCTGCCACCGACAATGTCAACGTCTCCGAGTTCCCCATGGCGGTGCACGTGCAGACCTCGGACGACATGGTCGTCACCAAGGTGCAACCGTCCACCGCCATCGTGGCCGTGCATGACAGCACCCTCAGCGTCGAGTCGCTGGCCGAGCAGATGCTCGGAGTGCAACTGGTCGCCAATGTTCGCGGCCTAAAGCCTGGGCAGCATCAGGTGCCGTTGACCGCCCAGCACATGCCGCTGGTGCAATATAGCATCAGCCCCAGCACTGTGACCGTCGTGATTGCTGACCGAAAGACCACGCAACAATCCGTCCGCGTCATTGTCCGTGGCCAGCCCGCCGCCGGCTACAGCGTCGGCACCCCGCAGTGCGACGTCGCGACCGTCAAGGCCAGCGGCGCCCAGCAGGCGTTGGACAAGGTGGCGACGGTCGCTGCCTTCGTCTCCGTACAGGGAGCCACCGACACCGTCTCCCAGGAGGTGACCCTGGCTGCTGTCGATGGGCGGGGGAACCCGGTTGACGGGGTTATCGTGGAGCCGTCCACCGCGCACGTGAATGTGCCTATCTTAGCTCCGCACAAAAACGTCCCCGTGTCCGCCAGCGCGAGCGGATCGCCAGCCGCCGGCTACGATGTTGTAAGCCTTACACCGTCCGTGTCGTCTGTGACCCTGTACGGGACCCACCTGCCCAAGCACCTCACGGTGCCGGTGGATGTGTCCGGGTTCAACCACAGTCGCACCGTTTCGGTCAAGGTCCCGTTGCCTGCAGGCGTGAAGCAGGCGACTCCGTCGATGATTCAGGTCCATGTGCAGGTGGAGCCGAGCGCGGTCCGCTCATTCACGGTTCCAGTGAGCGTGCGCAACGTCCCGGCGGGTGTGAGCGTGAGGGTGGTGTCACCGGATAGAGTGACGGTGCAGGTGAGCGGTGCGAAGTCCAATATCGCCGACCTATCGTCCATCGACATCGCGGCGTACGTGGATGCCAAGGGGCTCAAGGCCGGCAGCGGGCACGCCGAGATCCAGGTGGATGTGCCCGACGGACTGCATGTGGTCCAGATCTCGAAGTCCCAGGCTCTGGTGGAGGTCAGCTCATCGTAGACGGTTGCCCAGGCGGATGTCCGTGTGGCAAAATGGTTTGGGTTGCTGCGGCTGCCGGCAGCGAGTCCGGGCAGCCGTTTTTCTGTTTGCAGCGGCTTGGTTTTCGATGGCGAATTCTGCGAGAGGCTTGTTTGTCAGTTTGTGGCAGTGGAAAGGAGCGGTGGGATTGTCCCGCTTGTTTGGCACAGACGGGGTGCGCGGTGTCGCCAACCGCGAATTGACACCGGAACTGGCGTTTCAGCTAGGCCGGGCGGGGGCACACGTGTTGACGGGCGGCCGCCACGGTGTGCGCATTGCGGTCGGCAAAGACACCCGCATCTCGGGCGACATGTTGGAGGCTGCGCTCATCAGCGGCATTCTCTCCATCGGAGCGGACGTCTTGCGGCTGGGGGTCATCACGACGCCGGGGGTCGCCTATTTGACCCGCCACCTGGGAGCGCAGGCCGGGGTGATGATCTCGGCCTCGCACAATCCGGTCGAGGACAACGGGATCAAGTTTTTCAGCGATGCCGGCTTCAAGCTGCCCGACGAGGTGGAAGACGAGATTGAGCAGACGATTCGGGGCGGTATGGATGCGTTGCCGCGGCCCGTCGGCGCTGCGGTTGGCCGGATTCACGACGAGCCGGCGAAGGCGACGTACGTCGACTTTTTAATCGGGACGGTTCAGCACCGGTTTGACGGCCTGCACGTGGTGCTTGATTGCGCTCACGGCGCCGCCTGTGAGATTGCACCGGAAGTGTTCACGCGCCTGGGAGCGCGCGTGAGCGTGCTCAACAACTGCCCGGACGGCGTGAATATCAATGTCGGGTGCGGATCGACCCATCCTCACGTGGTGCAGAAAGCGGTCCTGGAACTGGGGGCGGACGTGGGATTGACGTTCGATGGGGACGCGGATCGATTGATTGCCGTGGACCACACAGGCGCGGTTGTCGACGGGGATTACGTGATGGCCATCTGCGCGCGGGCGCTCAAGGAGCAGGGGCGGCTCAGCCACGACACGGTGGTGGCGACGGTGATGAGCAACCTCGGTTTCCTCAAGGCGATGGAGCGGCTCGGCATCCATGTGGAGCGCACGCAGGTGGGCGACAGGTACGTGATGGAGGCGATGCGCCGCGGAGGACATACGCTCGGCGGCGAGCAGTCGGGCCACATCGTCTTCCTCAATCACACGACGACAGGCGATGGCATCCTGACCGCGCTGCAGCTGGTGGACATCATGGTGGGGAGCGGCCAGCCCCTCGCCGAACTGCGCAAGGTGATGACGCGCTACCCGCAGATCCTGGAGAACGTGCGCGTGCGCGACAAACGGGCGTGGTCGGCCAATGAGCGCATCCTTGCGGCGCTCGCCGAGGCGGAGCAGCGGCTGGGCAGCGATGGGCGCGTGTTGGTGCGTGAATCGGGCACGGAGCCGATTGTGCGCGTGATGGCGGAGGGCCCGGAAGAGCAGCTGCTGCAGGAGTGCGTCGGCCGCATCGTGCGCGTGGTCCGCGCCGAGTTGGGCGCCTGAACGTGTCCATCCGCTGCGCTACAGCGGGCTCCGAAACCGACCGGGTGTGCAGATCCACCGACGGAGGCGAAAACCGCGTCGAGAGGCGGCGGATGGGGCCAGATTGCGGCAGGTGATCAGACATGTGTATGACAAACGGACGCCAACCCATTGACGGCGCGCATGGCTTTCACATATAGTGGGCATGCGTGAGCTCGCGCCACAATTCGCCGCCGTTAGGACGTCGATTTCCTTGTGTCGCGTGGGCTTTGCGTCTTGTGAAACCGGGAGAGGGGGGATGCCGCGGTTGGTCGGACGCGGGACGGATCGGCCAGCCAAGAAATCTGCAGGGCCGCGCTGAGCGGCCGTTGGGGCAGACACGGGTCTGCCGGAGACGCGCGGGAGTGAATCTGGGACACTCTCCGGCGAGAAGCGCCTGGACTGGATGGGGACGCGGAGCAACCGGATGCGGCTTGCCAAGACCAGTGGGCCGGCCGCAGAGGGCACCATCCAGTTGACGCGGTGGAGGTTGGCGAAACATTCGGCGGGTGCCTCCCGGTGTGCGGGCCGCACTGTGACGCGAAGCTCGAAAACCAGCGGGTGACCGCTGCGGACAAGAGCGAGCAGGCCCATGAAGGAGGATAAAATTTCATATGTGTGGAATCGTGGGCTACATCGGGCCACGCGACGTGCAGGGTGTCGTGATGGGCGGGCTGCAGAAGCTGGAGTACCGGGGGTACGACTCGGCCGGCATCGCGGTGTTGGCCGATGGGCGGCTGCAGGTGGCCAAATCGGTCGGCCGGCTAGCCAATCTGGAGGACATCCTGGCGACGGACCCGCTCTCCGGCCACATCGGTATCGGCCACACGCGCTGGGCCACGCACGGGCGGCCGTCCGATGAGAACGCGCACCCGCACCAGGACTGCCACGGCAGGTTCGCGGTCGTGCACAACGGGATTGTCGAGAACTACCTGAGCCTGCGCGAGGAGCTTCTGCAAAAAGGCCACACGTTCCAGTCCGAAACGGACACGGAAGTGGTCGTGCACCTGATTGAAGAGCTGTACGACAGCGATTTGTTCCAGACGATGGTCAAGGTGGCCGGGCGCATCCGCGGCGCGTACGCCCTCGTAGTATTGAGCCGCGAAGACCCTGACACCCTGATTGCACTGCGCAAGGCCAGCCCGCTGGTGGTCGGCCTTGGGGAGGGGGAGAACTTCATCGCCTCCGACATTCCGGCCATCCTGGAGTACACCCGCGACGTGTACGTGTTGGACGACGGTGAGATGGCGGTCGTACGCCGCGACAGCGTGGCGTGCTTCACCCTGTCCGGGCAGCCAGTCGCCAAGCAGCCCCTGCACGTGACCTGGGACGCCGTCTCCGCGGAGCGCGGGGGCTTCCCGCACTTTATGCTCAAGGAGATTCACGAGCAGCCAAAGGCCATTCGCGACACGTTGGCGGGACGGATTGCACCTGATGGATCGCAGGTAGACCTGCAGGAGCTGCGGCTCAGTCCGGAGTTCATCCGCGACATGGACCGCGTGCACATTGTCGCCTGCGGCACCTCGTGGCACGCCGGGCTGGTTGGCCAGGCGTGGATGGAGCAGCTGCTGCGGATTCCGGTGGACGTGGAGATTGCCTCTGAATACCGCTACCGCGATCCGCTGGACACCGAACATACGCTCATCATCGTGATGAGCCAGTCGGGCGAGACGGCCGACACCCTGGCCGCGCTGCGCGCGGCGAAGGCGCGCGGACGCCGGGTCCTGGCCATCGCCAACGTGGTAGGCAGTTCAGTGGCGCGCGAGGCGGACGATGTGCTTATCACCTGGGCGGGGCCGGAAATTGCGGTGGCCTCGACCAAAGCGTACACCACGCAGCTGGTGGTTCTGTTCCTATTGACGCTCTACTTTGCCCAGGTGCGGGGGGCGCAGAGCGAGGAGACCATTCGCGGCGCCTTGGCTGGACTCGACGCTCTCCCGCAGGCGGCGGAGCAGGTGCTCGACGCGGCGCCGCAGGTGGAGCAGTTTGCCCGGCGCTACGCCGAGGTCGAGCACGCGTTTTTCATTGGCCGCGGGCTCGACTACTCGCTGTCGCTGGAGGGCGCGCTGAAGCTGAAGGAGATCTCCTACATCCATGCGGAGGCCTATGCAGCAGGCGAGCTGAAGCACGGGACGCTGGCCCTTATCACCGAAGGTGTGCCGGTCATCGCCATGGCCACGCAGGAGCAGCTGTATGACAAGACGTTGAGCAACATCAAGGAGGTCAAGGCCCGCGACGCGTTCGTGCTTGGGGTAACCTGGGCCGGCAACGAGGACCTGGCCAAGTCGGTGGACAAGGTTCTCCACCTGCCGCGGTTGCACCCCCTGTTGGCGCCGATTGTGGCGGTGATTCCGCTGCAGCTGCTGGCGTATTACGCTGCCGTGGCGCGCGGCAACGACGTCGACAAGCCGCGCAACCTGGCAAAGAGCGTGACGGTGGAGTAGGGCGGCAGGCGCGGTGGGTGTTTTGTGGACCGGAACAATAATTGACCCTGTCGGGAACTAATATTGTCCCCGTTCAGGAACATCATTTGTCCCTGATTTCAGTATCCCGTAGTGGCAAAATCCTTGTCACTACGGGATTTTTTGCATGCAGGAAAAATTGAAGAGGAGTTTTGAATAATGTGGCGAACCATGTATACATGCGAAAAA
>NZ_BCQV01000026.1 GCF_001552255.1 Alicyclobacillus shizuokensis NBRC 103103 | reverse complement strand
CTTCAACACGATTGGTATGGCAATGTGCGCGAATTGGAAAACGCAATTGAACGCGCGGTGGTATTGTGTAAAGGAGAAAAGCTCTCTATCGATGACTTTCCAGAGGAAATAAGAAATTACGGGAAGGGGGGCATGGACAAGGCTTCAAACCCACAAGCCACCCTCCCATCGATCATAAACGAGTTTGAAAAAGACTACATTTTAAAAGTACTCGAAGAAAGCCAGGGGGTAGCTGCCGTCGCCGCTAAGAAGCTGGGAATCTCACGACAGACTTTACTGTATAAGCTAAAAAAACATAACATCTGGAGAGCCTATGAACATTAAATCGTAATTGGAATATAGGACGGAGTCCTCCGAGACGAGATCAACTTGTCCTGGTTAAACCACCTTTCCCGATGCAATGTGTCGAATTCGGCAATCAAGACCTCTTCGCAATTGGTTGGGGCAATAACAGGTACTTCGCCACTGTACAGCGGGTCCAACATGTAGACGGCGCTTGTACCTTGAAAACCAAGCACCGTGCCGACAAAATTGGACACAATGGTATAGGCCTGTGTGTCCAAAGCTGTTCGATTCCACATCGTGAGTACGCCCTCTGGGAACACGCCTTGGCCACTTCCCTTGTGAAAAGAAATCCGATTCCCAAATTCCCCGCGCCAGCTGGAAGGAATCGTAAGAATGTCAGCTCTCTTGACAGCCATCAGGCCAGACAGTTCAGGAAAAAGAACTTCGGAACCAATGAGTATTCCAATCCGCCCGATGTTGATTGAAAACACATCAACCTGGTCTCCAGCCATGGCCCAAGTTCTGTCAAACTGATTCAAATGAGTTTTACGGTGCACCCCAACAATTGTTCCGTGCGGTGAAATCAAGATCGCTGAATTGTATAGACGATCACGATCCCGCTCAATGAACCCGGCCACGACATATATCTGATGTATCATGGCACATTCGACAAGCTCCCGTATATACACGCTGTTGAGATCGTCTGCCAAACTGGCCATCTCGTCTTTTCCCCAGGATTCATCGACTCCAGTGAAACACAACTCTGGAAGGACAACAAGGTCCACCTCCTTGCCAGTGGATTTGCCTTGTGCCACGCACTGTGAAATCATACCCTTGATTTTCACCAAATTTTTGGCTTTCTCCTTGAGTATAGGTTCATACTGTATTGCGGCGACCTTGACATGTTGGGAGCTTTGATTCGCCGAATTGTTCCACGGAGCGATATGCAGCATGAGTTCCTTATAAAGAGCAGGTCGACGCTGTATGAAGCGTCTTCTTGCTGGATTATCATATAACGTTGGATCGATTGTGGCGTAAATCACAGTTGATTCATGGATATCTTGCTCAGGGGATGGAACAAAATCGGCCTCAGCTAACTTTTCACCAAATGGGGACCAAATGGCACTCGCTCCAACCATATGGAATCCTTGCTCTGTGTTCGAACGGTTCGCACTGACAATGAATAGTCCGTTTTCCTCAGCGCGAGCTTGTAAGATGGAAATCGTTTGGAGCGATGAATTGGTAGGGAAGGCCAGGATATTTGCCCCTCCCAAAGCCGCGAGCCGCGCCGATTCAAAGTAATTCGCATCCATACAAATATTTATCGCAATCTTTCCTATATCTGTATCAAATACCGGTACCCCAAGATTCCCGCTCAGGGCCCAATGGGCTTCAACTTCCCATAAATGGATTTTTCGATAACAACCGACAACCCCCTTGGGGCCAATAAGCACCGCCGAATTATAATAAAAGTTCGTTTCTAACTCAACTTCGGGCATTCCGACAACAACGTAGACATTGTATTGACGAGTTAATTCCGCAAACAACTCTGTCGTCACGCCAGGGATCGTATCGACGAACGGGGCAATGGCAGCCCGGTTTGGATAGCTATACCCCGTCGTCGCCATTTCTGGCGTAACAATTAGCTTTGCCCCAGCATTTGCCGCTCGCTCTACAATCTCGTATAGGGCTGCAAGGTTATGTTCTCTATCATTCAATCGTGGGTTAAACTGAACGGCCGCCACGACAAAGGGAGCCCTGTTCGTCACTGTGAATTTCCCCTCTTATCCTCTACAAATGAAGCCTCGTGAAGAATTCAATCTGCTGTTCCACTTGCCTCTGCCAATAACTCCACCAAATGAACGACTCTTGTTTGCTTTGACAGTCCAGCTTGATGGATTCCTAATTTCATTTGTAAGTAGCACCCAGGATTCGACGTGACGAGGACTTGTGCATTCACCTTCTTAACATCCGACATTTTAGCCTGCAGGATTGCGTCAGCCTCTTTCCTGTGAACCAAGTTATAGATTCCGGCTGAGCCACAGCAGGAAGTGCCGTTCGGGAGCTGTTTATAGGTAACCCCGGGCAAATTCTTGATGACTTGCACGGGCTCACTTTTGACTTTTTCAACATGATTCAGATGGCAGGAACATTGATATGTGACGACGGCATCGACAGCCTTCGCGAATTTACCTTGTTCAGATGAAGCAACAATTTGACTGATGTCCTGAACAGAGTCAGAGAACTTCCGCGCTCTCTCTGCCCACTCCGAGTCACCCTCAAAAAGATGTTTGTATTCGTAAAGCATAGCACCGCATCCGCCCGCATTGTGAACAATTACCCTGGCTCCACTTGCTTCAAATGCCATGATGTTTTTCTTGGCCAATTCTTTAGAGAACTCCAGATCCCCAGCATGAGCGTGAAGGGCACCACAGCAGGTTTGCTCTTCCGGGACAATTGGACTCCAACCCAAGTGTCTTAACAACTCTGTCGTCTGGCGATTGATAGAGGAGAACATCACGTCCATGATGCACCCGCGAAAGAACATCACCTTTTTATTCCCTTGCCGCGCGTGAATAGATTCTTTAGATTCTTTCCGGCGACGAACAATCGGCCCTTCAATCTTGGGCATAATCTCGACGAACTCCCGCAACGGCAACAGTCGGTTCATCAAACGCCAACGCCCAATCGTCTGCTGATAGAACCAAATAAAGTCGCCGAGAAGGTTAAGCCGCCCTTTGTCCGGCAGAAGATGTCGATAAATAGCCGTTTGAACCCGTTGACCCAACCCTCTCTTGGTGGAATGCTCCCGCAGCAAATACCGTGTTTGCTCCAGAATTTCTCCATACGGTACACCAACAGGACAGGCTTCTTCACAGGCTCTGCAGCCGAGGCATAGATCAATCGGTCCCTCTAAAAGAGACTCATCTGAAATCTTTCCCTCCGCGACTAGACGAACGAGGTTAATGCGTCCCCGCGGCGACTGCGTCTCGTTCCCGGTCGTTTGGTACGTGGGACACGCAGGTAAACAGTACCCGCACTGTACGCACTTCAATGTATCCGCATAAGGCAGTTCGGGCGATTTCATCTCAATACCACCCTGTTTCGCTCGTTGTTCGGTATGATTTTCCCGGGATTCATGATGTTCAACGGATCGAACGCTGCTTTAATCCGGCGTGTCATGTCAAGCCCTATCTCACCGATTTCCATGGGAAGAAACGGAGCCTTCATGGTGCCAATCCCATGTTCACCGGATAGGGTGCCACCAAGTTCGATAGCTGCGCGAAAGATTTCTGACACAGCTTCTTCTACCCGCTCCATTTCCTCATCGTCGCGAATGTCGCACATGATGTTTGGATGTAAATTCCCATCCCCTGCATGTCCGAAAACAACCAATTGAAGGTCATACTTCTCACGAATCTGATTCAATCGGCGAAACATCTCAGGGATTTGACTGCGCGGAACTGTTGCATCTTCTGAAATTTTCGTTGGTTTTATTCTGGCGATGGCCGGCGAAATCTGCTTGCGAGCAAACCACAATTGCTGCCGCTCGGTTTCATTCCGCGCAACTCTGACTTCTTTCGCGCCGAGTTCTAAACAAATGGCTTCAACCTTCTTGATCTCATCTCTCACGGCCTCCGGATGACCATCGACCTCAATTAATAAAGCAGCTTGTGCATCTGTCGGTAAGTTGCTCGGGCGATAGGATTCAACCGCTATCAAGCAAGCTTGATCCATGAGTTCAATGGCACAAGGCAGAATCCCGGAAGTTAAAACTTTGGAAATGGCCCGTCCCGATGAAACGAGATCGTCGAAAACAATCAGGGCAGTCCTTCGATCCTGGGGCCGAGGGACAAGCCGCAGAATCACTTCAGTTACAATTCCTAACGTGCCTTCAGAGCCAACAATCAACCTTGTCAAGTCGTAACCGGTGACGTTTTTTACCGTTCTTCCGCCCGTTCGCAGAACTCCACCCTCAGGCGTGACAATCTCCAATCCTAGAACGTAATCTCGGGTTACACCATATTTCAGTCCTCGTGGTCCGCCCGAGTTCTCCGCAACATTCCCACCGATTGTGGAAACCTCTGAGCTGCTTGGGTCTGGTGGATAGAACAGACCGTATGCCTCAGCTGCGCGATGAATTTCAGCCGTGTGAATCCCTGGTGACACGACGGCAACTAAGTCATCTGGGTAAACTTCCAGCTTATCTCTCATCCACGACGTATCAACAACAATACCTCCATATACGGGCAACGGCCCTCCACTCAACGAACTCCCCGTGCCTCGTGGATAGATTGGAACACGGTATTTGACCGCAGTCTGGACAATTTTAACCACCTCGTCCCGACTCACTGGCTGAATCACGGCGTCCGGAAGGAAGGTGCCAAAGGACGCGTCAAAGCTGTAACTCCAACGGTCCGCTTCATCCGTCAGTATTTCCCGTTGCAATTTACCGTGAAGTTCGCTTACTACCTGTGATGCGTCACCATAACTCATAGAGCAGGACTCCTTACGACTTCAAATATCCATTCCAGGGTGGCCCGGCTGTCCACGAAGCACACCCCGGACAGACAATTCAGGGGTCTAAATCAGGTGTTGAGAAGACAACCAGGTTCTAGCCACTTCGGATGGGTCCTTGTGCTGAACATCGACTTCGTAATTCAACTCCGTCATCGCGTCTGAACTTAACTTTGCGGCCAGCTTATTTAGCAGCGATTTCAGACCCGGATATTTCTTTAGAGTGTCCGTCCGAACGACGGGTGCCGCATAGTACGCCGGGAAGAAGTTCTTATCATCCTTCAGTACCACGAGATTGTAAGCTTTAATTCGCCCATCCGTGGACAGCCCCATACAGGCATCGACCTGATTATCCTTCAATGCGTTGTAAACCAGACCGGCATCCATCCTCACAACGTCCTGCGTGGCAAACTTAAAGCCGTACTTCTTTTCAAGACCTGGCAACCCATCGGATCGTCCATAAAATTCGTTATCCGTCGCGAACTTAAAGGACGGATGTTGGCTGACATACTTGGCCAAATCCGAAATGGTCTTAATTCCGTCCTTCCGAGCCTCAGATTTGCTCATGAGAATGGCGTAAGTGTCATCGACTTGGGATTGATCAAGCCAGGATAATCCACTCTTCGCGTCAAGTTGTTTTACTTTGTCGTACGCCACCTGAGGTTGTGACTCAGCGGGCTGTTTGTCGTAGACAACTAACGCAGTCCCCGTATATTCCCAATACATATCGATTTGACCGTGTTGTAACGCGGACCAAGCTACGGTGGAACCGAGGTTCGTCGATTCATTGACCTGATAGCCATGCTCTTTCAAGTAGATTGCGGTCATTTTTTCGAGAACCCGCTGTTCAGTGAAGTCCTTTCCACCAACAGCAACCGTCCCTTTGTTGCTAGCCATATTCCCACTGGTTGATTGATCGGAAGCCGTGCCACACCCGGCGGCAAGTGAAAGCAGCAGCGGAATGCTCAGCAATGAAGTTAGTTGGATTCCATTTTTCTTCAACATGATCACCTCTTCAATTTTGTGCTCGTAATCCCTTTGGAACGATAATCTTCTCTAGCCTTCCGAGTAAGAAATCGATAAAAAATGCTAAGAAAGTAACAGGAATGGCCCCCGCAAGCATTGTTCCTGTGTCGTCCAGCGAAATCCCCATAAAAATTAGGTCACCTAAACCACCTCCCCCAATGAGTGACGCAAGCGCTGCGGTACCCACGTTAATCACGATGGATGTCCTGACACCGCCAAGGATTGTTCGTGCCGCATTTGGCAGCTCCAACTTGAAAAAGATCTGTGTTGCCGTCATCCCCATCCCTTTTCCAGCGTCAAGGATTGCCGTATTGACACTTTCCAGTCCCGCGATAGTATTGCGCAGAATTGGAAGCAGAGAATAGACCCAGATTGCAAAGATTGCCGTTTCCATTCCGACACCCATGTAGGTCATTGCAAGCGCCATCACGGCCAATCCGGGGATGGTTTGTCCGAGGTTTGCAATGTTCTCCACGACAAATGAGAACCTTCTCATCGATTTTCTTGTCACAGCAATGCCAGCGGGCACCGAAATGATGACAGCCAACAGGGAGGAGATGCCAGCGAGTTGAAGGTGACGCACACACATAAATACCATTTGACTACTGTTTTCCACCATGTAAGAAAACGAGCCTAGCACGTAAGCCCACAACAGATAAGCCACAACGACAACGACAACAAGCAATCGGACCGTTAACTCCAGTTTTTGCTTCGCCATCGCGCTCCCCCACCTCAATTGGCCGCTGGTTCCATTTCGTTCGAATCATCCTCCAGAAAACGAGCGAGATCGTTGTAATGGATCACACCTGCGCAATTACCAGTTTTGTCTAACACGCTCACTTCGCCGTTCGGATCGGCTAGAATATGCGCAAGCACCGTTCGAAGATCTGTATCCATCTGCACGGCCACAGAAGGTTTACTTGAACAGATGCGTGTGATCCGTCGAGACTGCAGGAGCTGCCCAGCAGTAAACAAGCTTAGTCTCTTTAAGGACTTATCGGCTCCGATAAAACTTGAAACAAAGTCATTTGCGGGTGCCGAAAGAATCTCGTCCGGCGTTCCAAACTGCATGAGCTTACCCGACTTAAGAATGGCAATTTTGTCACCTAGTGTGAGTGCTTCGTCCAAATCATGACTCACGAAGACAATTGTTTTCTTTACGGTCTGTTGAATCTTCAAAAATTCACGCTGAAGGTGGTCGCGAATTATTGGGTCCAACGCTCCAAAGGGCTCATCCATCAACATCACCGGCGGATCTGCAGCCAACGCCCGTGCGACACCAATGCGTTGCTGTTGTCCCCCAGACAATTCCCATGGAAACCGTTTTGCATATTCTTTTGGATCAAGTCCAATCATCACCATCAATTCTTCGTAACGGTCGTGCATTTTAGCGCGACTCCAACCTAACATTTTAGGAACCGTGCATACGTTGTCGAAAATGGTCATGTTGGGAAATAGCCCCGTCTGCTGAATCACGTAACCAATCGTCCGACGCAGTTCAACTGGATTGACGCTATTGATGTTTCGACCGTTGACGATGATGTCTCCATTCGTCAATCCAATTAACCGGTTAACCATTCTGAGAAGAGTCGTTTTGCCACACCCCGAGGGACCGAGAAGAACACAAATTTCGCCTTCTTCTACTGCGAAACTCACATCATCTACCGCTTTCGTCGTCGCACCCGCCGACTGATAAACCTTCGTCACATGTTGAAACTCAATCATTATGGTGATGCCTCCTCTGTCCTAAGTCGTAGCTTGACGCTTCGGTGTATAAAGGCGTTGGACTGATGCCAATATGACGTCCGCACAGATGGCCAGCACGGACACCGCAACAGCACCGGCTTGAATCATGGTTGTATAACTATTCGAAATCCCTTGAGCGATGTAAACTCCCAGTCCACCTGCTCCAATATAAGCCGCGATAGCTCCAATCCCGATGGTCATGACCACAGCAACTCGCACCCCAGCCATTATGACGGGTATCGCGATTGGCAATTCTACCTTCAATAATCTTTGACGCGGTGTCATCCCCATCCCGACCGCAGCATCACGCACTGATGGGTCAACATTCTTAATAGCTAGGTACGTATTTCGAATAATGGGTAACTCGGAATAGAGAATTAGGGCGATGACTGCCGGGAGAAATCCGATGCCTTGGTTGATTAATGATAGAATTGGAATGAGAATGCCGAACATGGCAATGCTCGGAATCGTCATCACCATGCCTGCCAGAGCCAGGATAAATTCAGCTAGGGACTCCTTTTGGCTCACGTAGATCCCCAGGGGAACCCCGGTAACAATGGCAATCCCGACGGATGCCCCGACAAGTCGCAAGTGTTGCAAGGTCAATCCGACGGCTTCAGACCAGTGAGATTGAAAAAAAGCTAACAACTCCACGTTAAACAGCCCCTTGGTCCAGGTATTTGGAAGTTTATCTGATGCCTAACAATGCTTTTGGATTACTCGACAGCATATGTTCAATCTGGCTCTCTGAAATTCCACATGCTACGAGTTCTGTGACAAATTCACTTAGCGCTGCAACCGGAGGGATATTGTGCGTTTGACCATAATCGGTTACGAGCACGCAGGATTCAGCACCTAGTGCACGAATACTCGCAGCCATCTGTTCAACAGAAATGTCTCGAAAGTCAGCGCTACACGCCAGATAGCACTTCTCAATAAAAGCCCCTTGACGGGCCAGTAATTGTTGAACATCGCTCGAAAGAGGAGCAATCCCGAGGTCGGCGTGCTGAATCAAAATCTTCTCCACCTTGTGTTCTTTGGCAGCCGCCATGAGCGCAAGAACCTCTTCTTCGGACAAATGACCAGTTGCCAAGATGGCGCTTTCTTCGGAAATCAACGAGAGTATTTCATGGACTTCACTTAGGAGTTCCCTATCCTCGTCCCAAATCTCAAGCCCCTTTTCCGGGTGAACTAGAGCGCGATCTGTCGTAAAGAATTTGGTCTTCTTTTTCGCGAAGTGGTCTTGATGCTGCTTTGATGAAAAGGTTGGCATCCAAATGACTTTTGCACCAAGTCGCAGCGCAGCGTCGACCGCAGCAACAGACAGTCCGCCGGTAAAGTGGTTACAAACCAAGCCACCGTATACATGCAAACCAGGCTCTTTCATGCGAATCAAGTGAGCTCGGTCAACTGTCTGGGATTCATGGGACTTCAGCACGACGCCCGCCATCTGAGCTTCTTTCACATCGTGAATCAGTTCCCAATCGGACTGTTTGCGGGGGAAGATGCTTGGATAACTGTGGACGTGCATATCAATGCCGTCTCGCAGCAGAGGATGAAACCTGGACAATCGCCTTCACCTCGCTCGGTTCATCGCTTTCAAGAACTTAGAGAAGCAAAAATCGTGCCAAGGCACTGTGGCAAGGTTGTAATAGCCGCAAAGCAAAATACGCGAGGAATTCGTTAATTTTTTTTGACGTGGATTAAGATATTTTTACCTGTCACAAATCACTGGCAAAAGGATATGGAAGGAGAACCCTGAATGCTTCCTGGAGGCAATGAAATGCATCTTTGTACGGATAGGAACCGTGTTCTGAGGAAGATCTGGTTTGACAATCTCTCGGCGGGAGTCACGATGACCGGGACGGAAGGCGCACATTCATCGACCCGGTCCTGCGCTCTGCAGCACACTTATTAACAAGACACTGCCCCGTGGAGAAGAACGTAAAAATATTATTACAGAACAATCGGGAATGCGTTTGCATTCCCGATCCGCTGTATTTCATAATTTGATTTCATGGCTATCCCGTCAGTTCAGCAATGGTGATGGGACTGGCAGAAATGGATGCCTGTAGCAAGCGATTGAACCATTCGCCCTGGAAATGGCGACGGTTATACCGATACGTGTACTCACTCAGATAGGCTTGCAGATGCTTGCCCTTGATCCCGTGGTACGTACCCAGCAGAAAAGTTTTGGCGTTGGACACGGCGCGGTGCAGCCACTTCATATGGTCCGGATTATTCTTAGGGTCGAATTTCATCGCCAACACCGGCCGGTCTTGAGCCACGGGCGCGTAGGAGGGAAACCCGTCGCTCACGATGGTCGCTTCCTTCTCGACATGCTGATTCAGAAAGGCAGCGATGGTCTCACCCTTCACATTCTCGACGGCCTGCATGCGCAAGTAGCCGGGCTTCCCGTCGGGAGACAGCGACAGTGCGACGAGGGTGGGCGTCTTGTTGGTACCACGCCCTGGTTTCGGGTTCTCGCCAGGACCGCCGACGTACGTCTCGTCCACCTCGACGATACCGCCGAGCTTGTAGGATTGCTCGCGGGTGCGCATGGCGTGGCGGATCTTGTGCAGCATCGCCCAAGCGGTCTTGTAGGTGACGTCAATTTCGCGCGCAAGAGTCAACGCCGATATGCCCCGCTTGTCGTGGGATGCGAGGAAGATCGCCCAGAACCACTTGCGCAGTGGGGTGCGCGACTTTTCGAAGATGGTGCCGACCGTCAGGGAAGTCTGATGTCGGCAAGCGGACGACTGACACTGCAACAGGTGTCGGCTCCGGATCACGTAGAACCGGTCATGCCCGCACCGCGGGCAACGGAATCCATCAGGAAAGCGTAGGGAGAACAGGTAATTGCGGCATGCGTCGTCCGTGGGGAATTTGGCTTGGAACTCCAGAAGCGTCATCGGGCGCTGAAACATCGGCGCGTCGCCTCGGTCATGCATGATTCTAGTTTTTCAAAATGATTCTAGGAAACATGCGTTCGCGTATCAAGTCAAGCTGAGACATGGGGATAGCCATGTTTGATTTTCTTGACTTTCATAGTGAGGGCTAAACGTTCGCGGCGAAAAACTGAACTAAACGTTCGATAAGTGCTTGAAACTCTGGGTGATCCTTATACATAAAGTCGTTATGTTGTCCATCAATAAGATAAAACTCCTTTGGTTCTTGGGCTGCCGCAAAGAGACTTTGACCTTCCTCTAAGGGATGAAGCAAATTCCCCTTCCCATGCGCAACAAACAAGGGGATGGGCGACAGTTCCGCGACGACCTTTTCAGCATCTAAATTAAGAATTGATTCGGTAAACTCGATGGTGACTGGGTGTCCGAACCCTGGAATAGAGGAGAGCTCGACATTCACATTCTCGGTTGTGATCCTATCAAGCGGATAATGGTGGAAGGTTTCGACCTCTTTGGACTGACCACTGACAACCCTGAGAATTCGATCCTCCTTGACTTCCTCGAGTAAATGATTGAAATCGACATACGAATGTATGGTACGAAGCCATCTCTTTCCGTTATAAAAGCCGTTTAGGGCTGCCACAGCGAGAACACGGTCGTCCATCGCTGCAACACGCACGACATTGGACGCCCCCATCCCCCAACCAAGAATCCCGATTCTACCAGGATCCACTTCATCCTGCGTTTGTAGGAACGTAATGGCATTGATGATGTCTTTAACCTGTTCATCGAGAATAACCCGGCCTCTTGTTCCTTCACTCTTGGCAAAACCGCGATAATCAAATCCAAGGCATACGTAACCTCGTTTTGTAAATTCATGTGCAAACAATCTCGGATAAAATTGATTAAATCCTTGAAATCCGGAGTTGGGAATGAGAGCAGGCCTCCGTTCGCCTGGCTGAATGTCATCCGGCAGGTAAAGAGTTCCGTCAAGTTTGTATCCATCGCTGAAAAATGATACTTTCCGTTCCTGCATCTAAGAACCTCCTAAGTTTGTTGAGTTCGTACTCACCCCCCTCTTAGAGCAATTTCCATGCCAAGGAACGTACCAGCCAACGAAAGAGCGAAAAAACTATGCCCCAATCATCAACACATGCGGCCGAATCGACCGCTCACTCCGATTGCTGTCCAACTCCAGATGCCCATCTTTCAAGAAGCGCCAAGCACTCTCGAGATCTGGGCGGCTGCCTGGTAACATAATACAACCGCTGATTACCATTTTCATAGATCGTGGTGCCAAGCCGGCATGACCGTCTCTATGCGTACATTGAGTCATTACCGAGTCATTGTAGAGGTATCCTAATTTCAATTTTTGATTTTCTGCTTTCATCAATGTTTTCAACGACAATCTCATGTACTGTGGCTTTCATTGAAATTTTCGGTTTCTGAAATGGCGGATTGGAAAGCCCGTGTATTTTTGAACCGACCAACGGTTAAATGTGGAGTGTATGTAAGAGTGGGTCATATTTCGCCCGTAGATTGTCAATGGAATCCATATTCGAGAACTCAGGAAATATGTGTATAGCCCTTATCACTGGAATGACTACCCCCACTCCGCCGTACATACGGGTCCGCACACCGACAGTTCATGAAACTCGTTGCCACTGCGAGTCCGACGACACCCAAACGCCAATCGTGAAGGTTCCCATGCGTCGGCCGATGCTCACGGTGTTCAACGTTTCCAGCCAACCTGCGCCCATCCAAGCCGCATGATTTCACCAGAAATAGGCGGAAAGCTTGGTCGTGCTGTCCAATTCTCTCGAACTTGTCCCCGCGTACCCTGGAAAACATCACGACCCGGGGGGATGAGCATGAACTGGTTGTCCTCGTTTGTGATGGCCAACCTGATTGGAATCGGATCGAACCTCGACAACTGTGGCGTAGGCATTGCGTACGACACGAAAAATATAACCATTCAAGGCTGGGTCAACGCCATCATTAATGGAATCGGTTTTTGCACCACCCTGCTTGGAACGTACGCGGGCAGCTTGATTTCTCACTACATTTCCGCAGCAGGCGCGAGATGGGTGGCGTGCCTCGTGTTGTGTGCCATCGGCGTGTTCTCCCTCTATTCAGCGTACCTGCATCCGCGAATTTCGTCACCCCCTGCACCAGTGACGAAACTTGCCAGCCCCGGCCTCAAACAAGCGGTCATGCTTGGATTGGCCCTTTCCTGTACGAATATCGCAAGTGGATTCAGCGCGACGGTCGCCCATTCTGCCTCTGTATGGATAACCGTGTTGAGCATCACAGGATGGGGTTATATCATGATTTGGCTCGGAAACTCGATGGCGATTCGATTCCTGTCA
This sequence comes from Alicyclobacillus shizuokensis NBRC 103103, assembly GCF_001552255.1. Classification (GTDB taxonomy): domain Bacteria; phylum Bacillota; class Bacilli; order Alicyclobacillales; family Alicyclobacillaceae; genus Alicyclobacillus_G; species Alicyclobacillus_G shizuokensis. The sequence goes on along the minus strand of NZ_BCQV01000026.1, from coordinate 51,551 downwards.
CGTCTATTGGGGAAATATTCCTCGCTTGCCGCTGGATTTTTGCTGATTGGTGTGGGTATCCATCAGGTCGTGTGAACGGCGCGGAACGTGAGAGATTCGCCAAGGCCTGGCGCCCGTCTCTGTCTGTCCCGTTATCAAACAAGCTCCTACGGACAGATGCTCCTTAGCCGCAGGAGCCCTCATCTGTTGCCCAAAGGTTGACGGTCCCGTCGCGAATGTCACAAGAATTGGACGACAAGCCTGCAGAAGTTACTGCAACCACCACCGAGTATTCGAACCACGCAGTGCGCCTTGCACAAACCCAATCAGACCTAGTTGGTCATGTACAGACGTACTGCACACAAACCATCCCCTACGCCTGGCGGCGTACACTCAGCCCATACTCCTGCTGAATGTGCTCCAGCAGACGGCCGCAGCCTTTGGTCACTAGTGCGTATACCTGCTCAAAATTCCCCGTATAATATGGGTCTGGTACGTTTTTGTCGTCCAGGTCGTCCACCAGGTCGAGCAGCCGCAACACACGTGCCCTGGATTGGCCAAGGCGGCGGATTCCGGTCAGGTTCTCCTCGTCCATGGCCACCACATAGTCAAACTTGTCCAGATCCGCCGGTGACAGCTGGCGCGCGCGCAGGCCATCCGCAGGAATCCCTTCTCGCGCCAGCACAGCCAGAGTGCCGCGATGGGGCGGATCGCCCACATGCCATCCGCCGATACCGGCCGAATCGACGGTGACCTGATCTGCCAGTCCCTTCTCCTCCAACATGTGGCGAAAGACGGCTTCCGCCATCGGTGACCTACAAATATTCCCAAGACAAACAAACAGCACCCGTATCAATCCCCGTCACTCTCCCCAGTCCTTGCCGCTCTCTCGGCCCCCGCCGAACGGACGAGGCATGGTCTGAAGCGGTTTCCAACTGCTATCATGGCACAAGCCGTAACTTCATTGCAAAGAAAGCCTGTCCCAGATGCACGAAAGACGATGCCCGCGTGAGCGGGCACGGAAGTGAAATAAGAAGATTGACCTGATGTTTAACGGCAGCGGTGGTGATGATGGTGGCGTCGATGCGACCTTTTCGCGATAACGATGGCCCTCTGGCCCGGCCGCAAGACAATGACCACGGTCCTACGCCGACGGCTCATGAAACCACCTCCCTGCAACGTATCCTATGCAGATGCGAACAAGCTCGCGTGGACAATCACCGTCGCCGGGCGGTGGATTGGACGTCCTCTGGATTTCTAGCATATTTCAAGCATCCTGCGTTACCCTTGCTGGCGGCAGGGCAATCCTGCCCTTGCCCTATCCCCCAAGAGCTACCCTTTCCCTGATGGCCCGCGGTTCGCCGCGGGACTTTTGTGTTCAGACTCAAGTTGCATCGAGCGAGGGGGACACGGCAACACTAGAGCGGTCAGAACACACAGCGCGAAAGGCAGGGAGAGATCCGATGGCACGCAAAGAACGCCCACTGGACGATGAAGCAGCACAGGAGGTTCGCGAAGCCGCCCGCGCAGAGGACGCGCGCCTGCAAGAGGAAGGATTGTCCATCATTCAGCAGCAGCTGCGCGACGCTTACACATCGGGTACAAGCGATGAACTATCTCCTGATCGCCTGGCGTCGAAACAAGACATGGAATAGCCCCGAAATCCAGGGTCAGTCCCCTATCCTGGCCCTCTCCTCGGGCCCGCTCCGTATGCCTGCGCCGCGCGGTCCAGAGGTGGCTGCCCGAGCCAGAACCCTCCTCTTGACACACTGCTATGTATCGGTTATAGTCTTGGGTGTTCAGCTCAATTGGCTCGGTAGCTCAGTCGGTAGAGCAGAGGACTGAAAATCCTCGTGTCGGCGGTTCGATTCCGTCCCGAGCCACCATCTTCTTCGTGCAGTGCGGAAGTGGCTCAGGGGTAGAGCATCGCCTTGCCAAGGCGAGGGTCGCGGGTTCGAATCCCGTCTTCCGCTCCAAGACGGCGCCATAGCCAAGTGGTAAGGCAGAGGTCTGCAAAACCTTCATCGCCGGTTCGAATCCGGCTGGCGCCTCCATATCCACCTGAGAAATGCAGCGGCTTCCAGTCTGGAGGTCGTTTGTTGATTTGTTCCATTCCTTCTCAGACACCCGTCGGGACGCTGAATCAGGATCTTCGTTTCCGCGCCACCGCCCCTTTGCGGCGCGTTTTCCCACTCCGCAGGTGAAACCGAATGTGCGACGCTGCCTTTTCCGCAGCCGCCCTGGCTTGGCGCTCGGTGTCGGCTTCCGCAATGACGTAGGCATACCGCTTGCCCATTGACAAGGGTGGAGTGAGGTACGCGTTCTTGCGCGGCTTGATAAACACCTCCCGCACGCCGGAAACCCGCCTGGCGCGCCGACGCCCGGTCACCTTCTTGAGATACCCTGATTTGTTCACCGTCAGATAGCAGGCATAGACACATTTGCTGTTTCGAGGCGACACGTCCGGTGTGTCACCGAACAGGGAACGAAGGGTCTGCTCGGCAAGGTTAAAGCCGTAGGCGTGCTCAATCAAACGATTCATGGCCGCCCCGGAGATGCGTGGGTTGACCTCGATGACCCGACAACCACCGCCGCTCCAGCGAAACTCGGTGTGAAAGGCGCCGGTCTTCATGCCTGTGCGCTGGCAAATATCGGTCACCATGTCCTCCACCGCTGCGGCCAATTTCCAAGGGATGGATGGGCGCAGGGAATAACCGGTGACAATGAAACGCTGCCCGAAGGTCACCACCTGTTCGACAATGGCCGCCACGTACACCTGCCCTTGATGCACTACCGCCTCTACCAAATACTGCGTCCCAGGCACGTAGGCCTCGACGAGGACGTCGCCATCTGGGTACCGTGCGCGCAGCCCGGCCACATGCCGTTCAAACTCGGACCGGCTCGCCGCAAACAGTACATCCTTCGATCCGGTGGAACGAGGCGACTTGACCACGATGGGCAAATCGAGCGTGAGCGACGGCACCTCGTGATGGGCCTTCACAATCTGGAAAGGCACCGAGTAGGGAGCCTCACGTAGACATTCGCGCAGGATAATCTTGTCCTGCATCCGTTCTATCGCTTCCACAGTCTGATACGGCATGCCCAGTTTTCGAGACAGGCGGGCCGCTTCCCTCACGTGAGCGTCTGTGAAGCTCACGACTGCGCTGACATCCAGACCTTCTTCGATGAGGCTCCGGACCTGTTCCTCCACTCGCCACGGATCTTTCAGATCGACCAGCACCATGCGGTCCACGTACGGGAAGTCGTCGCGCCTGTGCAGAAAACCGTGGCGGTCCGTCAACAACGCTGTCGTGAACCCCAACCGCTTGGCCGCTTCGATAGCGTCCTTGCTGGAGCCAGACTGGCTGCATCCTAGAAAGACCAACGACTTCACTTGGCCACCCCCATCCGCGAGTAAACTGGGCCGACTGGCGACCGCCCTCACCCCCCTCGTCCGACACCCACGTAGCGAAACCCAGCCTGTACAACTCGCGCTGGATCCAACGCATTACGGGCATCGAACAACCAGTCCCCCCGCATCAGGGGCCGCAGTTCAGGCCAGTCTGTATCGATCAATTGCGGCCATTCGGTCACCAATACCAGTGCGTCCGCGTCCTTCACCGCTGCGGCCACCGTGGCGGCCGGAATCAACTCCGGGCAAACGGAGACGGCGCGCGCGGCCCCGGTCGGATCGTACGCAGATACCTCGGCACCCTCCGCCGTCAGCGCAGCCGCCAGGCGCAGCGCAGGGGCCTCGCGCAGGTCGTCCGTATGCGGCTTGAAGGTCACGCCAAGCAGGGCGACGCGCAGGTTTTGCAAGTCCCCCAGATACCTCCGCATGACATCCAGAAACCAGGAGACCTGTGTCTCATTCACCGCGGCTGCCTCCGCCACGATGGACAGTGGAACACCACAGCGATGGGCCTGGTGCAACAAAGCGCGCACGTCTTTAGGAAAGCAGGAACCGCCGTAGCCAATGCCTGCCCGCAGAAAATCGCCACCGATGCGAGGGTCCAGCCCCATGCCGTGCGCCACCGTCACCACATCCACCCGCATCTGGTCGCACACTCGCGCCAGTTGATTGATAAACGAGACCTTGCTGGCCAGGAACGCATTGCTGGCGTACTTAATCATTTCCGCGTTGCGAGGTGTTGTCACTACCCACTGGCTAGCGAAACCTCGATACACCATCCGTAGCACCGCCAGCACCCGTTGGGAATCGATTCCTAGGACGATCCGCTCAGGCGCAAGGGCGTCCGTCACAGCTTGACCCTCGCGCAGAAACTCAGGATTGGAGACGACGTCAAACGGAATCTGCAACCTGCGCCGCCCCAGCTCCCCTGCAATTTTTTCCCGCACCTGCTCACAGGTCCCCACCGGCACCGTGCTCTTGATGACGACGATGGTGTACCTGTGCATGTGCCGTCCAATGGTCTCCGCGACGCTGAAAACAAACGACAGGTCACAACTTCCGTCGGCGGCCGCCGGCGTACCAACGGTGACAAACACCACGGGGCAATCCGCCAGCGCATCGGCCAGCGTGGTCGTGAAGCGCAGGTGGCCCGTCTGGCGGTACTTCTGCAGCCGCGCCGCCACTCCCTGTTCGTAGATGGGTGGCAGGCTGGCCTGCAGTTGCCGGATTTTCTCCACATCAATGTCGACGCCAACCACCTGGTGCCCATGCGCGGCCAGAGCCACCGCCGTACATACCCCGACATAGCCCATACCGACAATCGCAATATTCACCGTCCGCACCCCTGCTTTTCTGCCAAGCTCACGATTGCCGTCCATACAAACGCCGCATGTCCGCCACCTGCCGCTCGATACCTTCCGTCAAACCAACCTGGGGACGAAACGCAAGCCGCGCAGCCGCCTTCTCCATATCGGCGTAAGTTCGCCGCACGTCGCCCGGTTGCGCGGGACAGACCTGGCGCTGTACCGCCACAGAGCAGACGGACTCTATGATGGCCAACAAGTCATTGACGCTGGCACGATTGCCGCCTCCGATATTGAACACATCCCCTGCTCGGCCCAACTCCGCGGCCGCCAGGTTGGCGTCCACCACGTCGCCGACATAGGTAAAATCGCGCGTCTGCTCACCGTCCCCGTAAACTGTCACCGGCTGACTGCACAGGGCGGCGCGAATGAATCGATGCACAGCCATATCCGGGCGCTGACGAGGCCCGAAAACGGTGAAGTAACGCAGCGACACCGCCCGGATTCCGAATTCCGATGCGTATAGCCGGCACAATTGCTCAGCCGCCAACTTGCTGACGCCGTAGGGAGAGCGTGGGCTGGTGGGGGCGTCCTCCGCCAGCGGCCCCTCCATGTCGCCGTACACGGACGATGAGGAAGCGTAGACGACCGTGGGTCGACGTATGGCATCCAGGTTTTTTACCGTCTCAAGCAGCCGCTGTGTGGCCAGGACATTGCCTCCTAAATAATCCGCAAAGGACGTCCCCCAACTGCTGCGCACCCCAGGCAGCGCTGCCAAATGAAAGACCACGGCGGCCCGGCGCGCAAGTTCCTCGAGGTCTCCCGCGCACAGGTCGACCTCCATGAAATGGAACTTCGGGTGCCCAGCGGCAGCGCGCAGGTTCCTCTCCTTCACCCAGCGCGGATAGTTACCAGTCATGGCGTCCAGGCCGATGACTTCGTGCCCTGAGGCGAGCAGCCTGTCACACAGGTGAGACCCGATGAAACCGGCGCAGCCTGTGACGATGACGGTGCTCATGGTGTATTCTCCCAGACATCAAGGATCTCTTGGGCCACCCGCCGCCACCGGTATCGGCTTTTGGCCAGGCGCCGACCGTTTCTCCCCATCTTCCGGCGAAGACTTGGACTCGCCAGCAGCCGGCCAACCGCCTTCGCCATCGCACGCGGGTCTTCCGGGCGCTTCACAATGAACCCGTTCTCCCCGTGCGCGATGACCTCGGGATTGCCCCCGCGAGCCGTGGTGACAATCGGCAGGCGAGCCGCCATCGCCTCGTAGTGCACGCGCGCCAGGGGTTCCTCCCACTGGGACGGACAGACAAAAACATCTCCCAGCCAAAACCAGCGATGAATTTCGTCGGCCGCGACAAACCCGGTTGTGACAACCGGCAGCGGGCATCTGTCCGCCAGCGCCTTGACATAGGCAACGTAATCGCTCATCTCGTTGTCGCTGTACCACCTGCCGCCCACCAGCACCAAGGCCGCCTCGGGATGCGCCTGGGCCAGATACCACATGGATCTGACTAGGACGTCCGCTCCCTTTTTCGGCGACAGACGGCCGACAAACAGCACCACGCTGCGCCCTTCGATGCCATACAGCCCCTTCAGTTCCCGGCGCGCCTGCTTAACTTGATCACGGTGACGCCGCGGATTGTAGCGCTGCACGTCCACTCCCGAATAAATGGTACGCAGCCGCGGCTGAGCCTGCGGATAATCCTGCACGATCCGCCGTCCCACGTAATCGCTTACGGTGACGATGCGTTCACAGGCTTGAATGGCTGTATCGGCCTCGTCGTGAGATATCTTTCCAGGCAGAAACATATCGTTGTGCATGCTGAGGATGATGCGAGCCTGAGGCGCCTTCTGACGCACCCCTTGGACGAGACGCGGCCGGTTGAAGATGTGAATCAAGTCGAAACTGGAGCCCGCCTTCGCCAAGAACGTGAGGACATGTTTTTCGTAGACTCCGAAAATTTTGCCCGGAAAGCGCACGTAACGCACGTTTTCCACTGTTTCGTCTGCGTCCAGTTCCGGGTCGGCCACGCCAAGCACGGTCACGTCGTGGACACGCGCCAAGTAGGGCAGGACACCGTCGATGTAAGTCTGAATCGCCCCGCCGCGCACGGCTGGAACGGGCAGCTTCTCGGTGACTATCAACAGCACCTTCATGCCTTGCTCACCCCCAGCACCTGGGCAAGTTCTTGGAGCGCCTGCCACTTGCTCGCCTCGGAGGTCGCCACCTGAGCCAACACTGGTTCCAACTCCATTCCCATAAACTCCACCGGGCGGAAGACCATCTCCTTCACGTTTTTGTAGAATTCGTTGGGCAATGAAAAGTCCACCAACAAGACCTCCAACACCTGCCGTCGGACCGGGTTCGCCTCACGGTAGGCGTCAATCATGCCGCGCATCCACTCCACGTCCCAACGCCCCGCGTCTTCCATGGTCGAGCTGATCAACTTCCTCAGGTCGCGGATGGGAAGGTCGTACGCCACCCCGTCTAGGTCGATGATCCACAGTCCACCCGGACCACGCTGGCCGTTGGACCAACCGTAATCCTGATGGGCGAGACCCCAGGCAGACTCACCGCGCTGGATGAGCTTGCGATACGGTGATGCCTGAAGCCGCTGATACGCTTCCCAGGCCTGCGCCGCGAATTTGTCCACCACATCAAGCAGCGCTTGACTGCCCGGGACGTCCTGGTACACCTCTCCAAGGTTGCGAAACCAACCTATCTTCACCGCCATCTTTCGATACGCCTGTTCCCATTTGTACAGGCGAGAGGCGCGCCGCGCGCGGCACGGAGCGATGAATCCCCGAGAGCGGCGATGGAATTCTCCCAACCCGTAGCACAATTCCTGCGCACCCGCCAGGTCCACTTTGGAGACTGGCTGCAGCGGTTCAATCCAGTCCGTGACAATCCACAGTTTTCCGCCCGCCTGGCTGTACAGCCGTCCCTTTTTCGACGTCACGAGCGCCGGGACACGCGCCTTGCGGCGGACCAGATAGTCCTGTGCGGCCACCGCGAAGCGACTGCGCTCCGGAGCGCGGTGCAACAGCTTCAAGCTGCGCGGCCCCCGGTCAGTCTCCAGCTTCCATATCGCTCCGCCTTTGTCCGACTTGGCAGTGATGAGTGTCATGCCGGCCACGTTCATGTCGTAGCGGGCCATCACACGTTCGGCAGCCGCTTGCACCTCCGGGGGAACCATCTGGTCTGGATTTGGGTATCCCCTGTCCGCCCATGGCCCAACTGGCATCGCCATCCCTGTCCCTCCTCCCCATGTTGCCACAGTGTATTGGCAGACAGGACGAACAGTACAGGACTCAAGACCAGTAGGCACCATCTATGGGCCGGAGACTCAGGCAGAAGGGCCGATGCGAGCGAAGAAGCGGCACTTGTCCGAACCTCTGCCGCTCGGCAACAGCCCCCTCGCATGACAGTGCCCTCGCTTCGCAGACGGCAAAGCGAGGGCACCTGTCGCTATCAGACGAGTCTACTGCAACCTCGGGCGTTTAACCAACCCATTCATTGAAGTAGGCCAGCGTACGGGTAAAGGCGTCGCGGCTGGCGGCCACATTGTAGGAACGGCGCGTATCATTGAAGAAGGCGTGATGGGCGCCCGGATACACTTTGTATTCGAAGTCCTTCCCCGCCTTGCTCATCGCCTCCGCCAGCGCAGGTGCGGTAGCGGTCAGCTGCGCGTCCAACTCGCCATAAAACGCCCGGACCGGGCACTGAATGGCGGCGATACGCTCGTCCTTGGGCGAACGTCCGTAATACATGACTGCACCTTTCAACTCCGGATCATGACTCGCCAAATGAGCCGCCAGCGCTCCGCCCAGGCAGTAGCCCACAGCAACCACACTCTGGCCCTTACTCAACTGGCACTGGTTACGCAAAAAGTCAGCAGTGGCACGCAGTTGATCAGTATAGTTGTCCACATCCAGACCGCTGAACAAGGCGGTCATCGTCTCTCTCACGCGCTGAGGCTCGTCCCCCGGCAGCTTCGCCAGCTCCGCGTCGCGCTCAGCCGGATTGCCCCACGCGGTGGGCGGCAGCTTCTCCATAAACGCTTTCACCGCCTCCACCCGATCACGATGCAGGGCCTCCGGGCGCTTGCCGCCGACAGCGTACAGATCTGGGGCAAACGCCACATAGCCGGCCTTGGCAAACCGTTCGGTCACGTCCTCAATGTGCTGGTCCACCCCCCAGACTTCCTGCAGCACCACAACCGCCGGCAACGGCGTCTGCGCGTGATCCTGCACGGCCAGATAGCCCATGTAGCGGTCGTCTGCGCCGTAGCGCACCCAGCGAGTATCCAGTCCCATGATGAACCCTCCTTCAGCGTTCAAATGTTTCGGTTGCAGAAACAGAGTACAAGATGAACCGGCAGGAATCAACCAGCAATCTCGGCGCAGGGATGGCCAGGCCGCCATCCTCTCCTTCCAGATCATCCTATAATAAAAAAGACCTGCCGCCAAGCAGGTCTGTCATGGTGGAACCGATGGGACTCGAACCCACAACCCCTGCGCTGCCAGCGCAGTGCTCTCCCATTGAGCTACGGTCCCTCACCTTCCCGACTCTGGAACCCGATGACCCTTGGACACCCGTCCCGAATCGGACAATCGCTATTGTAGCCGATGGCAACGCCGCAGTCAAGCGGGATCGTCGGAATACATATTTTGGAATGGGATAGGCAACGATAACGGGGTAGCCGTAGAGGAGGATGTTCGCTATGAAAAAGTGGCTCTTGACAACCAGCGCCGTTGTGATGATGGGCAGCGCCATCCCCATCGCCTGGGCAGGTGATGGACTTTGGCGCCACGTCCCCTCCACTCACGCGCACAGCAGCGCTCGGGCTGTGGCAGGCGGACCGTTTGCGGGACACGCCGACGTTCAGCATGACTGGCAGCTCCGATCCAGCGTACGCGTCAGCCGTCAGGTGCTTCGTGAAGCCTACCTGGCCAGCCGTGCTGTATACACAGAAAAGCTGCAGAAATACGCGAAGGTTACACCCAGCCAGGCCAAAAAAGCGATTGCCCAAGCCCACCCAGGCATGAAGGTGGAAGACGTGCAATTACGCAACATTCGTACCGACCTGGTGTATACGGGTCTCGCCCAGGATGACGAAGAACGGTATTTGGTCATTGTGGACGCGGGCAACGGCAAGCTGCTGCTGGACAGGCTGCTGCCCACCCATCACGAGCGCGTGTTCTCGGGCGATTGAGTGCCTCGGGAAGGCCCCCGCTCGTCAACGCGAGTGGGGTGCCCTCCACAAAATAAAAAAGCCGCGCTCCCTGGCGCGACCTAGTTCTGCATGGACGATGCTTAAAACCGCGTATAAACGTCTATGGATACAGGTGGGTCCCATCTGCCTGCGGTCCCTCACACGGAGACCGCGCGCACCTTCACATTATCCAATGCGATAGGTCCAATGCCCCGCGGCACCTCGATGGCGTCCCGCTTGGTGGCCCCCAGCGCCTCTGTGATGTAGTCGCAGGCGACATTGGGATCTATGCGGTCCCCACATGTGTACACATCAATGCTTGCGTATCCGTGTTCAGGAAAACTGTGAATGGTCAGGTGAGACTCCGAGATGATGACTACCCCACTGACTCCCTGTGGGGCAAACTTATGAAACGCCACTTCCCGGATCTCGGCGCCCGCTTCCAGCGCCGCGTTGACCATAATACGTTCAATGCTCTGCAAGTCGTTCAGGCTTTCGGGGTTACACCCCCACAGTTCCGCAATCACGTGACGCCCAAAAGTGTCCATAAAAAAATCCCCCTTTTAGCGCAAATGCCATGCCCTTACGGCATGTGGAGCCCTGACCGTTCACCACGGGGGAAAGTTAGTCCTTCGAGGTCCTAACCCTTTAAGTGAAGGAGGGTTCCAAGTCTGCGGTTGTATCCTGTGGACGCGGCCAAAGATTACGAGTGACAGTATACGATGCAGCCTGTCATTTTGCAACCAGAACTTTCACCAACCGCGAAAAATAGTGCCGCTTAGGCCGCGTCCCCCGATGCCACTTGCATCGGGGTTTGTTTCTGTATATTCTTACATCCATCCAAGCGTTCATATCGAACGGGGGATGGGGGCATGACGCATGTCCGAACGGCGGGTTCTGGGCCAGCTGCTGTCGTTTGTAGCCGCTCTGGTGGTGGTTGGAGGCGGCGTGTACACTTTCGTGCTCTGGCGCAACCAATCGCCGGAACGCGTTCTGGCGACAGGAGCGGGCCACCTGTTGTACCAAACGTCCACCATGGCTGTCGGCGAAATCCGCAAGGGAAGTGAGGAAGAAGCCACCCTCTTGCGCTACTCGCGCGACGGAGGCTGGATAATAGAGGCTGAGGGCAAGTGGATTCGCCCCTCAGCCCGCGCGAAACTGGTCCTGTTGCCCAATCGCAGCTACGGATTGACGGGTGGGTACTGGCTATGCGCTGTTCGTCGTGATGACCGATTGGTGCGCCTGCGTGTGATCGAAAGGGCAGACAGCCACTCGGCGCAGGACTTCCCATTTCACGGGGACGGCATCATTGAGCCGGTCGAACTCGACGGGCCGGCGCAGATCCTTGGCTACAGCGAGAAAGGCCAGGTGTTCCGCATCTCCTGGAGCCCGAGCAACGCCTGAAACCCATGCTCATAGGCCGCCAGCAGGCGCTGGGGTGTGTGGCTGGGCAGCACCGTCTCTTGGAAGCGGACGGCCAGTTGCCGGGCGGTCGCTGGGTGATCAAGAAGGCGGGCAATGCAGGCCGCAAGCGCGTCCGCATCACCCACGGGAGCCAACAATCCGGTGGCACCATCGGTGATCAATTGCCGGATGCCGGGAATATCGCTGCCGATATTGGGAACGCCATAAAATCCAGCTTCCAAGATGGACAGACCGAATCCCTCGCTCCTGGAGCAGAGCACATGGCAATCGAGTCCGGCGTAAAACTCAGGCATCCAATCGCAGTAGCCGAGAAAGCGAATGCGCGAGGACACCTGCAGTTCGCAAACCAGGCGTTTGAGTGCGGACTCGGATGGACCCCAACCCGCCACCGCCAGGTAGACATTCGGTCGCTCAATGCGCGCCATGGCTCGGATTAAGGTGTCAATGCTCTTGCTGGGATGCAGCCTGGCGCCCACCCCCACAACCGCAGCGTCCGGCGGAATGCCAATCCGCTCGCGCAACAATCGGCGGTAATGGCTGCGCGGCTGGGGCAGCGGGGTCAGGACGGCAGCATTGGGGACATGGTAAGAGGGTCGGTCTGGGCACAGGGATTGGTAGTCGGGATTGACCATGAACAGACCGTCCGCGCGCTGCAAAAAACGGGTGTTGATGTGTGACCACAGCCTGCCCCGCAAGCGCCGATGGGAAAAGTCGTGGCGCGGATCCGAATGAATCGTCGACGTCCAGCGGCAGCCGCACCTGTGGGCGGCCAAAGCGGCCAGGGCATTCATGCGCGGTCCATGCGCGTTGAGCACCGCCTGCGGCTGCTGAATCAGCAACCTCACGAGCGCGGTGAGGGCTTGCAGATGCGCGTCCGGCAGATCGATGACGGGGACACCGATGGCTTGCAGATGTTCCCTCAGGTACCCTGATCCGGTCACCACAAAGCGGTAGGCCCGACGTTGCGGGGTTTGACGGAGGGCATCGGCCAAGGCCAGCAAGTGGCTGGCCGCGCCGCCCCGCTCCGCTCCCTTGGCCAAGACGAGGACGGTTGGGAGCGGCGATACATCAGGATGGACGGTGCACCTGTTTGGTGTGTTCCATGACGTAGGTCGAAAGGTCGTGGTCGTCAAAGTGGATGCACTCTCGATGCAGCAACAGATAATCAATGGAAGCGCCGGTCAGTTCCGCCGCAAAGGCGAGTACATGGTGGCGCCGCTGCGTCGGTTCGGGCCAGACGGCCTGAAAGTACTCGTCAATGCGGCGAAACTGGTCAAAATTCAAGCTCGGCACCAAGTGTACGAACGCCTCGGGCGGTAGTTCTAATATGTCGTAATTCTTTCCTTCGTATTCAATCGTGAGTCCTAACCGCATGATTTTATCCACCCTCTTCGCTGCCAGTATAGCGAATCCCGAAACGGCAGACAATTTGACTGTGCGGCCCGCTCTGGGGCCGTTTTGTGGCTCAAATGCGACAAATTCGTCACGGAACCTTGGGACTTTCCCCTTTACACCCTATTTCCGCGACCGTTACCATGTATTTATAGACGTGAGTTTCATCACATATGGGGAAGGATTGAGGAAATGAACTCCATCAAGACCTGGTTCCTGATGGGACTGTTGACCGTCATCCTGGTGCTGATTGGCGAGTGGGTCGGCGGCCACACCGGTATGCTGGTGTTTCTCTTGATTTCCATCGTCATGAATTTCATCGGCTACTGGAAAAGTGGAGACATGGCAATCCTGATGACCCGATCCTACCCGGTTGCGGAACACGAGTATCCGGAACTGTACGCCATCATCCGCCGCCTGGCCAACCGAGCGGGACTGCCGATGCCGAAGGTGTACATCACCCCGTCGCCGCAGCCCAACGCGTTTGCCACCGGCCGCAACGCCGACCACGCCAGAGTGGCCGTGACAGAAGGTATTTTGCGCACGCTCTCGGCGCGGGAGCTGGAAGGGGTACTGGCGCACGAGATTGGACACATCAAGAACCACGACATCCTGATTGGCTCCCTGGCCGCGATGATGGCCGGGTTGATTACGTCCATCGCGAACATGCTGCAGTGGGCGGCCATCTTCGGCTTCGGACGCCGTGACGACGAAGACAACGGAGGCATCCTGGCGGAGCTGGCGATGATCATTCTGGCGCCGATTGCCGCCACCCTCATCCAGTTTGCCATCTCGCGCGCTCGTGAGTTCAAGGCGGACGCGACGGGAGCCGAGCTCGTGGGCGATCCGAATCCACTGGCAGACGCGCTGGAACGCCTGGAGGCATACGCCCAGCACATCCCCGGTGGCTTCTCGCCGGCCACATCCCATCTGTTCATCGTCAACCCGCTGCGGGCTGAGGGGTTGGTCACACTGTTCAGCACCCACCCGTCGACACGTGAACGAGTGCGCCGCCTGCGGGCGATGCGGGTGCTCGGCTGACCTGACGGATTGCGCAGAAGAGTCCCGGAGTCCCGGGGCTCTTTTTGGTTTATTCATAGCGCAGCGCATCAATGGGGTTGAGACGGGCGGCCTTGTTGGCGGGGTAGATGCCGCAGATGAGCCCAATCAGGGTGGAGAAGACCAGGCTGACGGCAATCGCCCAACCGGAAACGGCGGTGGGAAGTCCCACAACGGCGCGCATGACGAACGACCCCATCACACCGAGCAAAACACCGAGCACGCCGCCAATCAGCGTAATCAGCACCGATTCCGTGAGAAATTGCAATAGAATGGCCCGTTTGGTGGCACCCAAAGAGACCCGGATGCCGATTTCCTGGGTGCGCTCCGTCACCGATACCAACATGATGTTCATCACCCCGACGCCGCCCACCACCAATGCGATGCCGGCAATGGAACCGATGACCAGGGTGAAAATCCGCGTCACCTGCCCTATCGTCTGCTCCAGCCCGGCGTAAAAGCGGGTGCTCTCCTCGAACGCGTTGCTGTCATGCACACGAATGTTCAGGGCGGTGACGATGCGGTTGCCCAGATCAACCTTGTCAACCCCGGGCTTGACCTGCACATCCATCTCACTGATGCTCCACCAGGGAAACAGGTCGCGACAGGTGGTCGCAGGCATGTAGACGTAATCGGTGCCCAAAAAGTTGCCCAGCAGATTGAGCTGCGCAGGCTCGGCAAGGCCAATCACCTGCAGCGGTTGCCCGCCAATCTGAACCGTCTGCCCAATACGGGATGATCCGGTGAACAGCTTTTCAGCCAACGAAGGACTGAGCAACACCACGCGGCGGTGCGCCAACACGTCCGAAACCGTAAACATCCGCCCCTGCACCACTGTGAAGTGGGCAATTTCGTTCAAGTATTGCGGGCCGGCGTTGAGTGAGGCGTTGACCACACGACCGCCGCTGGCTACCGTGGCCTGACCGTACAAGGTATAATAGACGTCCGCTACGCCCGGAAACTGCCGCGCCAACTGGAAATCCTGGTCTGAAAAAGAGAGAACCTGGTCCGGCTGGGGCAGCCCCGGTTCCAACGTCTCCTTGGGTAGAATCTGAATTGTGTTCTGCAGCCGCGGGCTCTCGATGGTGGCAATGACCGCCGCCTGGCCGCCCTGCCCCAACGCGACGATGGTGATGATGGCCGAAACGCCGATGAGAATGCCCAGCATGGTAAGGAACGAGCGCAGCTTATTACTGCGGATAGCCGTCCACGCCGACAACAGCGTCTCCGCCCAGTTCATGACCGTCCCTCCTCGCCAGCGCCGCTCACCAACCGCCCGTCCTGTATGCGCACGATGCGCCTCGCACGCCTGGCCACATCGGCGTCGTGCGTGATCAAGACGACGGTCATGCCGTCCACGTTCAAAGACAAGAACAAGTCTATGATCTCCTGACCCGTCGCCGAATCCAACGCCCCCGTGGGCTCGTCGGCGAGCAGCAGCGCGGGGCGATTGGCCAGCGCCCGGGCAATGGCCACGCGCTGTTTCTGTCCGCCCGAGAGCGCGTTCGGCAGGTGATGGGCCCAGTCGGCCAACCCCACCTGGGCGAGCAGCTCAAGCGCTCGCCGATGCCGCTCACGGCGGGGCACTCCTGCGTACATCATCGGCAACTCCACGTTCTTTTGCGCCGTCATGCGGGGAAGCAGATGAAAGTTTTGAAACACAAACCCGATCTCTTGATTCCGCACCCACGCCAATTCTTGCGCCGACAGCTGCTCAATCGACCGGCCGAACAACCGGTACGATCCGCTCGTCGGCACGTCCAAGCAGCCGAGGATGTGCATCAAGGTGGATTTGCCGCTTCCCGAAGGACCCATGATGCTGACAAACTCTCCGGCCTCCACTGTCAGGTGAACGTCGTCCAGAACCGTCAGCCATTCCTCCCCGGAGCGGTAGCGTTTCGTTACCCCGGACAGCTCGATCACCTGGCGGTCACAGCCTCTCCATTATGCAGGTTGCCGGGGTTGAGCACCACCTCGTCCCCTGGATGCACACCCTTGGTGACCTGCACCTCGGTGTCGCTCGACTGGCCCAGTTGCACGGCTGCCTGGTGTACACGCCCCTCGCGGTACACGTAGACTGAGTAGCCATTGCCGGTTTGCACAAGAGCCTCATACGGCACGACAACGACCTTGCCGGCTGTCGTGCTGGCAATCCGAGCATCGACTTGATACCCCATGGGAACTGGGAACCCTGGGGCAGGCGCAATGTCCACTTCCACCTGTCCACCGCCCGAAGTCTGGCTGGTCGCATAACCGGCCACGTGCGACACGGTGCCCCGCCACTGTTGGTTGGGATACGCGTCACTGGTCAACGACGTGGTCATTCCCCTATGAATATGTACGGCGTCCACCTCGGAGACGCTGATGACCACCTGCTTGTCCTCTCCAACCACCTCGACCACCGGAGCCGCCGTGCCATCTGGGGCAACGCCCGTTGGGTTCACCACAAGCACTGTCCCAGAGAACTGGGCGCGCACGATGGTCGCGTCATAAGCCGCCTGCGCCTGCGCCAGCTGCACCTTGGCCTGCGCCAGCGTGGTGCTCGCCTGGTCCAAGGTTCCCTTGAATTGGGGTTGCAACCCGGGCGGCACAGATTGATACTGCTCCTTGGCCTGTTCATACGCCTGTTGGGCGTTTTGCACAGCTGTCTGCGCCGCCTTGAGCGATGCGGCTTGGGTTTGATTCTGACACGTGAGCAGGATATCCCCCTGGTGGACCCTCTGCCCGACGTCAACGCGGATCTGAGCAATTGGAGCCGGCAACGCCGAGGCCATCACGTCCTGCCGGTTGACTGGACGGACCGTACCGCTGGCGAAAATTCGATTGCTGAGCGTCTTGCGTTCGACTTTCACGACGTGCACCGTGGGTTGACGCGGCCACGCCCGCCAGGTTGCGCAGGCCGCCGCGGCAAGGACGAAAAGCCCTGCCACCCACCACCAGCGTCGAAATCGGCGTCGCGTCTCCTGTTTCACCCACGTCACTCCTCATGTATCCCAGACACGCCGATACCTCAACAATACATGACGACAGCGGATTGGAAAAGGGGGCTCGCGCCATCCCGCTCTGGTTGCCTCCAAGGCACCTCCCGGCGCGCCGCGTCGTGCCGTCACACGGGCGGATGCGGGCGCATGTAGTCAACGTGCTCCGACTGTCTCCCGATGGACCCAGAAGGGCTCACCGCGCCGACCGCCGCCCCCCGGGCAGCCTCGTCCGATCGCAGATTGGGCTTTGGCCAGGAGAGGTAGCGGGCCCCATAATCGACGACGGACTGGGTCTGCCATGGCGCCCCGGATGCTGACGCGATATGGCTGTCAGCCACCCCGACATTGTGCAAGTACCGGCTCAGCCTCTCCTCCACCGCGACCAATTGCGCCTCCACCTGTCGCAGCTCGCGCAGCAGCGTTGTCAGCTCCAAGTCTGTACCTCTCTCCTGCATGCCCATCCCTCACTCGCGTCAGGTTTACCACAACATCCATATCCTGCCCACGCGCTCCAAGCCAATGCGCTGGGCATAGTTTGTCCGCAGGCCGCATAACCATCATGGTGAGACCATAGCGACGAGACCGAAAGCCGCACCCAGGAAGGGAGGGCTACCCGTGTACGCAAGGGTCTACAATCGTCTCGTCGGCTGGCTGTGTCTGGCCGCTGCCGCCGTCGGCTGGCTGTTTGGACATATCGGCGATTATATGCACATCTTACCACTGGAGTCCTGCATCCTGCTGGGCTTCGGCGTTCTGGCCCTGCTGGGGGCGCGTTCACGGCTGCGCTATACGGTCGCCGTCGCGCTCGTTCTCGGCATCGCGCTGTTCTTGTGGGGCGTGGACGGAAGCTTTCAATCCCATCTGCCCGGCGCCACGGCAGAGCCATTGGAGTGCGCGTTGCGCATCATTGCCGGTGCGTGGGGAGTTTATACAGCGGTCGAAGACACCCTGAGTTGGCGCCGTCGCCGCCTGACAGCATGAAGCGGCACCACGAGCGCATACTAACCAAGCGGACCTGTCCGCACACTGCACCAAGGGGGGCGATTGCATGCAAGTCCGGGACTTGATGACGACCAACGTTTCGTATGTCCAGGAGTCCGACCCTGTACAGAAAGCCGCCCAGATCATGAACTCGGTCAACTGTGGATCGGTTCCGGTGTGCGACGCCAACAAGCGCGTCGTTGGTATCATCACCGATCGAGACATCACCTGCAAGGCTGTGGCCAACGGTAAATTCAACGCACAAGTCGGCGATTGCATGAGCCGCCAGGTGATTACAGCCACCCCGGACACGGACGCACACGAAGCGGCTGACCTAATGGCCCAACACCAAATTCGACGCCTGCCGGTGTGCGACAACGCGGGCACCCTCCAGGGCATTTGCGCGATTGGCGACCTGGCGCGTCAAAACATCCACATCAACGAAGCAGGAGACGCGCTCAACCGCATCTCGCAGCCGACGCAGGCACAGAGTCAGTTGCAATAACGGTTCTCCAATTGGCTGGCCCGTGGGCGCCTTGGTCCGCGGGCTGTTTTGTGGCTTTTGGATAGCCTCGCTTGCCTGAAAAGACGCTACCCTCAAACAAAAGAGCCCCACGCCCGCGGCGTGGAGCCCCTTACCAATAGCCATTCACTTGTTAGCTGCGGCCAGCCAACTGCTGCTCCGCCAGCGCCACCAGTTTCCGTGTGATATTTCCTCCGATAGCACCGGTGTCGCGAGTGGCCATCGTGCCCCAGTAGCCATCGGACGGGGGCTGGATGCCCAACTCGGAGGCCACCTCGTACTTCAGCTGGTCCAACGCCTTGGCCGCGCTCTGCACGACCAGCGTGTTCGTCTTCTGTCCTTGTGCCATGTTCATCACCTCCCTGGTGTAGGCATAGTGTACCCGCATCAAGGAGGGATACGCTGTTACATTCTGGCTCACCCACGCTCGGCGAGCGGCACGAAGCGGCGATCCGTCTCGCCCGTGTACTCGGCGCGCGGACGAATCAGGCGATTGTTCTGGTATTGTTCCAGCACGTGCGCGGTCCAGCCGGAGATGCGGCTGCACGCGAAGATGGGCGTGTACAGGTGGATGGGCAAACCGATGCTGTAGTACATGGAGGCCGAATAGAAATCCACGTTCGCGTTAAGCCCTTTCTTTTCGCGCATCAACTGCTCCATTCTCTGCGACATCTCAAACCACTTGGTCTCGCCGGCCCGTTCCCCGGCCTCTTTGCTCAACTGGCGCAGGTGCGTCGCGCGCGGATCCTCCGTGCGATAGACGCGATGGCCAAAGCCCATGATCTTGCGCTTGGCCGCCAACGCTTCCGTCAGCCACGCATCCACGTTGTCTATCGAACCAACTTCCAGCAATGTCCGCATCACCCGCTCGTTGGCTCCGCCGTGCAGCGGTCCCTTCAGAGTCCCGATAGCCGAGACGATGGCCGAGTAGATATCCGACAGCGTACCCGCGGTGACACGGGCGGAAAACGTGGAAGCGTTCAGTTCATGATCCGCATGCAGGATGAGCGCTGTATTGAACGCCCGTTCCGTAAACTCGTCCGGTTTCTCCCCTTGCAGCTGATACAAGAAACTGGCCGCCATGCTGAGACTCGCGTCCGGTTCCACCGGCGCCAAACCCTGCCGCAGACGCTCTGCCGCTGCGACAATCGTCGGCACCTGGGCCACCAATCGCGTCGCCTTGCGGACGCTGGCCTCATAGGAGTCGTCGGCGACGTCCGGATCGAACAGGGCGGCGTAGGAAACGGCCGTCCGCAGAACGTCCATCGGATTGGCGTCCTTCGGCAGGCCGCTGAGCAGGTCCATCACTTTCGGGTGCAGCGCCCGTTGACTCGCAATCGCTTGTTTCAACTCGTTCAGCTGGGCTTTGTTGGGCAAATCCCCATGCCACAACAGATAAATCACTTCTTCAAACGAAGCCCCGCCGTTCACCAAGTCGTGAATGTTATACCCGCGATAAATCAATCGGCCTTCCCGGCCGTCCAAGTAGCAGATCTCGGACGTATTCGCAACGACATCCTCCAACCCGGCTTTGAAGGTAGCTTGCTGGCTCATACGATTCCCTCCCAAATCACGCCACATGTGGCCACAGGGTCGATTATACTACAACCTGACAAGCAGGGAAAAACGCGGCGTCGGCGGCCTCACGCCCATGCGCCCGGGGCCGCGTACCCTGTCGACCACTGGCGGTTCAGGGCGAGGATGAAAGCGTGTAACCCCCTCACGGCCATCGGCTTGTCTGGAAACAGAGGTGTGCTATGATGAAATTGTGCCCACTAGTCGGGCAAATCCATCACCCAGCTTTGAGAGAGGAAGGGAATAAATGGAGCAGGAGCGCACCGGAGTTGTGACCTTTGCGGGCAAGCCTGTTACCTTGATTGGCCCCGAAATACGCGTGGGCGACAAGGCCCCGGATTTTGAGGTTCTGGCCAATGATCTGTCCCCGGTGACGCTGGCGGATTCCAATGGAAAGGTCCGCATCATCAGCGTCGTTCCGTCGCTGGACACGGGGGTTTGTGACGCGCAGACGCGCCGGTTTAACCAAGAGGCTTCCGCCCTGGGCGACAACGCGGTGGTCCTGACCATCAGCGCCGACCTGCCGTTTGCGCAAAAGCGCTGGTGCGCGGCCGCGGGCATCGACCGCGTGCAGACCTTGTCCGACCACCGAAACATGTCGTTCGGACGGGCCTACGGGACCTACATGAAGGAAATGCGCCTGGAGTGCCGAGCCGTCTTTGTGATCGATTCAAATGGCACGGTCACCTACGTGGAGTATGTCCCGGAGGTCACTCAGCACCCGAACTATGAGGCCGCGGTGAGCGCCGCCAAGGCGGTCCGCTGAACATCCGGGCGCGAGAACCTTCTCAACCCGCACCGGGTGCCCAACAGGCGTCGGCGTCTCACGAGCGCTAACGCCCGGCCCCAAACAGGGGGCCTTTGTATCCCCCAGACTGCCTCAGGTGGCGTCTGAGTGTGGACAGGTTGGCCGCCAGCGTCTCATGTTGGCGGCGCAGCCTGTGCCAATCCGGCCGGGATTGGGCCAACTCCGCCTGCATCGCCGCCAGGATGCGGCCCATCGCAGTGCGCATCGCGGGGTCTCCCCCGGCGGCTTTTGCGACCCCCGTCCAGGTGCGCCGCAGCGCCGACAGTTGCGTCTTCGCTTCTTCCGCGCTGCCTTGCTCCAGCGCCTGCCGCAGCGCCTCCGCCTGGGCCAGCAGGGCCGCCAGTCCGCTGCTCAAATCCTCGGCGTACCAGGCCGGTCCGGCCGGATCGCGAACGCCCGCCGCCTCCGGATGGGCGCACCCAACGAAGCTCAATCCTACCAGCGCCAACAGCCACCCCGTCTGCCACTGTACCGCCATGAGCATGCCCCCATAGCCTTTGTCGCACCTCGCTGCCCATAGGGTGCGCAGGCGGCGGCAGGCTTACACAGAGCCCCGGGGATTGTCGTGGCCAGGATGGACGGAGTGCCAGCGTCGAAACGGGCGGAAATTCACCTTTCTTTTCTCCGTGAAGGCGCGATTGCCCTCCATCGCCTCCTCAGTTCCATAATAGAGACTGACCGCGCTCATACCCAGCTGAGCGATGCCGCCGATGTGAGCCGTGTCGGCATTGAACGAGTATTTGGCCAGCTTCAGCGCGGTCGGGCTTTTGTCCAAGATTTCCTCGCACCAGGACCGCACTTCGGTGAGCAAATCAGCGTGCGGGACCACCTTGTTGACGAGCCCCATCGCATACGCCTCGGCAGCGCTGTAGCGACGGCATAAGTACCAGATCTCACGCGCCCTCTTCTCGCCCACGACACGGGCTAAATAGGCCGTGCCGTAGCCCGGATCGACAGATCCGACCCTGGGCCCGACCTGGCCAAAGACCGCCTGGTCGGAGGCAATCGTCAGGTCGCATACCACATGCAAGACGTGCCCCCCACCAATGGCGTAGCCATTGACCGCCGCAATCACCGGTTTCGGAATGTTGCGAATGAGCGCGTGCACCTCCTCGATGTCCAACCCTAGATCGCTGCGGCTGCGCCCACCGTAGCCGCCACCGGCAGCG
The DNA here is from genome assembly GCF_001552255.1 of Alicyclobacillus shizuokensis NBRC 103103. GTDB lineage: Bacteria > Bacillota > Bacilli > Alicyclobacillales > Alicyclobacillaceae > Alicyclobacillus_G > Alicyclobacillus_G shizuokensis. The sequence continues at coordinate 29,718 of NZ_BCQV01000026.1, read as the reverse complement.
CTGCGCTCCTTCTGGTCGCCGCCGACGCAAAATGCGCGGTCTCCCGCGCCCGTCAGCACCACCACCCCAATTTCCCTATCCGCCCAGGCATCCGACAACGCCTCAATCATCTCCTCGACGGTGCGCCAGCGGAAAGCATTGAGCACGTGCGGACGATTGATGGTGACGGTCGCGATGCCCGCCTCTTTACGGTAAAGGATGTCCTGAAAAGCCAACTCCCGCGCCCCCTAACACATGGTGAGCCCGCCGCTGACACTCAACGTCTGGCCGGTGATGTAGGCAGCGTCCTCCGAGGCTAAAAAGGCCACCGCCGCGGCCACATCCTCCGGCTGCCCAAGCCGCCGCATGGGTACGGACTTGGTCATGGCGTCTATCAAGCGCGGATGGCCCGCCGCGATCTGCGTGAGCAATGAGGTCTGCGTCGGACCGGGGCAGACCGTGTTGGCGGTCACGCCGTGCTGCGCCATTTCCCGAGCTATCGTCTTGGTAAAGGCGATGATGCCGCCCTTGGCCGCGGAATACACCGCCTCCCCGGTGGAGCCAACGCGGCCCGCGTCGGAGCTGATGTTGACGATGCGTCCATACCCGGCCTTCATCATGATGGGCAGTGCCTGCTGCGTAAAGCGGATGCTCCCCAGCAGGTTGACCTCAAGAATCTTCCGCCATGTCGGTTCGTCGCTGTCCACAAACGGCTCCACCTTATCCCATCCGGCGTTGTTGACCAACACGTCCCAGCGGCCGAAGCGCTCCATGACCACGTCGCGTGTGCGCACCACGTCCGCAGTGCGGCAGACGTCGCACACCTGCGCGGCGGCCTCGCCGTCCGCCGCCCGGATCTCGGCGGCGGTCGCCTCCGCCAACTCGCCCTGGATGTCTGCGGCGACCACGCACAGCCCCGCTTTCGCCAACCGCAGGGCGATGGCTCGACCGATGCCCTGGCCGGCCCCCGTGACCACCGCCACCCTCGGCTCCATCCACTCCACCTCCCGCCCTGCTGGCATTGTTGTAGACACCCCTGGCGCCGGCTAATCGCCTTCCGCCAGCAGCTGTTCACGCAGCTTGAATTTTTGAATCTTGCCGCTTGGCGTCCGTGGCAGTTCCTCGACGAGCCGCAAAAATTCCGGCCAGTAGTGATTCGCCACCCCCTTTTCGCGCAAGAACGCCTGCAGACGCTCGAGCGTCAGCGGCTCACTGCCGGGCTTTTGCACGATGAAGGCGCATACCCTCTCCTGCAACCGTGGATCCGGTTTGGCGACCAACGCCACCGCCTGCACGTCCTCATGCTCGTGCAGGACATCCTCAAGGTAACTCACCGGTATGTTTTCGCCGCCGCGGATGATGATGTCTTTTGTCCTGCCCGTAATCTTGACGTACCCGTCCTCATCCATCACGGCCCGGTCACCGGTCCGAAACCAGCCATCCTCTGTAAACGACTCCTGCATCAATTCTGGCTGATCTACGTATCCGACAAACAGGGTGGCCCCACGGCACTGCAGGTCACCCTCCTGGCCGGGCGGACAGAGGCTGCCGTCGCGATGAACGACACGTACCACCAATCCGGGAAAGACAATGCCGTCGGTAGTGGTCAGCTTCTCGAGCGAATCGTCCGGTTTGGTCACGGTCACAAGAGCGTTCTCGGTCTGTCCCCAGCCGGCCAACACCTTGCAATTCGGAACCACCGCCAAGGCCTGGCGGATAACCGGACGGGGAATCGGCGCACCGTAGCAGCCCCAGATGCGCAGCGACGAAACGTCGTAGTCCCGCAGATTCGCGGCGTGGATAAAGTCGTACAGGAACGGCGTCGCCCCGTTGGTCACGGTGATGCGATGAGCGGCGACCAACCGAACGAACTCCTCGGGGTCCCACACGTCCTGATAGACCGCCGTCGCCCCGAGCATCGTCGGCAGGAGCACCCCATACAAGAACCCGGTCTGGTGCCCGAAGGTCGAGGCCATATGGAACACGTCGTCCACGCCGACCTGCATCCGTTTCGCCCACGCCACAATTGGCCCGTTCAGCGTGTTGTGAGTGTGAATCACCCCTTTGGGCGTGCCCGTCGTCCCGGAGGTGAAGATGAGTTCGGTGGGATCATCCGGGGACGGCCGGAACGCGTCCAGGTCTGCGTCGTCTCTGCCCTCCTCAAAAGCGCTGTCCATGAACGATTCCCAGCTGTCGGGCTGCCTTCTGCCGACCACCAGGACGTTGCCCCCGAGCGGCACGCGCTCGGCGACCTCCCGCAGCATGGCTGGGTAATCAAAACCGCGAAACTCTCTCGGAACCACGATAAGCTTTGGCTGTGCCTGGCGAAGCATCACCTCCAGCTCGCGGCCGCGATAAATGGGGATGAGCGGATTGGATATGGCGCCGATACGGGAACAGGCGTAATGCAAGATGATCCACTCGCACCAATTGGGCAGTTGGAAGGACACGACATCCCCCGGACGGATGCCCATTTCCAACAAGCCGAACGCGGCGCGGCGGACCTTGTCCGCAAGTTCCCGATACGTATACCGACGCAACGGATCCAAAATCGCGACCTTGTCTGGCAATCGCTGCACCGCCTCAGCCAGGAAGTCGGACGCGGTCTTGTCCGGCCAATGGCCTTCGCGGCGGTACACTTCCCGCTGGGCAGGCGGATGATGGAACCACCATGTTTGCACGTACTCACACCTCCGAATGGTGCTGCAAATTGCGGACCGCGAGATCGCCCGCCGCAGGGCTGCGGCCCGCGGACAACAAGTGTTGCTGCGACCTCACAGGTTCACATCGGCAACGATTGCGCTTTTAGTGAACCATACACCCCATTCTCCCGAATTATGACGAAAAAATGAAGAGAGACAGGAGAAATTCTCCTGCCTCCCGTACATTCGCGCAACAGCCGACCTTCAGGAAGGCGCATCCCTGCGTCTGCGGCCGGACGACCCACGGCGGCCGTCCAGCCAAATCACGGGCCCTGCGTTGTCCGCTCGCGGTCTCGGCGATGATGCGTCCACCGGCGATGGTGTCGGTTCTACCCCTGGCTCATCGGCGGCCTCCTTCACCCATACCCATTCGGGGTCCACGCCGCGCCGGAGCCCTTCCAGTACGATCACCGATTCAGGGGCCACGTCACCGAGGTTCAACTTCGTCCCCAGCTCCGTGAGCAGGCGAAACTGCAAGAGCCGACAGGGAGTTTTCAGAATCAGGCGGTTCTGCAACGGACCGACGCCCTCCAGGATGTTGGTGAGACGGCGTTTTTGCCGTCCCCACCACAGATCATCGGTCCCCCAGGGCCCCAGTTGCAGCGGCAGCAAGATGTAATCCACCCCAGCCTGCAGGTCACCGTGCAGGTAGCGGATCACCGTGTCCATGTTGGCGCTTGCCGCCCGCCGCGGCATCTGCGACAGCACCAACAGTCCCAGGGCGTGTGCACGGCGAACGACGTCCCGGCGCTGGCGCGCGCTCATACGCTCCGATTCATCCGCCATGACCAGCGCCCGCAATCCGCCCTCCGCCACGGACTGGATGTACGCGGGCAAAGCGTCCTGATTCAAGGCGGCCGCAAACGCCCGACCACTGGGACAGGCCAGCACCCCGTACTCTTGGCACAAACTCACCTTATCCATAACCCATTCGGGCGAATGCATCACGGCGTGGCATCCCGACAACAGCCAGAAATCGATACCTTCAGCGGCCGCCTGCAAGCAGTCGCGCATGCCGGCGGAGGTTATCCCATCATCAAGCACCACGGTCAACCCGGCGATCCGAGGTTTCCCAACTCGTTCGCGCAGCGACTGACGAATCCAATCCGTCCAATGTGCACTGTCCACCGCCACACCTCCCGAAGCCCCGTTGCCTACATCAGCATATGGGCGGAGAAGGGGGAAGGTGTCATTCCCCCAGGCGCCAGATGGTGCGCGTGTCGATGGCAAAGTGCTGCATCACGTCAGCCACAAAGGACTGGGTCCCCAACAACAGCAGGCCGTCCGCCGGATCGACGCGAGCCCACGCCGCGTCCAGGGCCTGGGCCACGTCCGGCACCCACTCGCTGCGCATCCCCAGGGCGAGCGCGGCGCGGCAGAAACGGTCATCAAACCGTAGGTGCGGATTGCTGGCCCCGGTCCATACCACCCACTGCACGTGCTCCTGGAGTGCGCCCAGTACGCCCATACCATCCTTATCCACAGGAATGGCGAGCACGGCCCCAAATCGCCGCGCTGAGCCGCGTCGCGTAGCCGATGCGGCCCATGCGCCGACGTGCAGAGCCGTCTCACGGTGTACCGTTCCATCCACCAGCACCAGCGGACGCCGGGCTATCACTTCCATCCGGCCCGGCAGCCGCACGCGCCTCAGGTCAATCTCGTCCGGAAGCAACGCCTCATGGCCCCACCGCTCTTTCGCCACCTGCCTGGCCGCCGCCGCGGCAACAGCGGCGTTGCGGGCGAGAAAATCGGGAACCCCCGGCAGGCGGATGCAGGTTTCGTCCCCGGCGGCGAAACGCACCCACACCCTTGTCTCATCCCCACCCGGCCGCGAATCCACCCTGGCGGAAAAGTCGCAGCCCAACAGCTGGGTGTCCGTCCCCGGCGGCCCACACCGGTTCAACACCGCCTGCACCGTCTCCGACTGGGGGTGACTGACCAGCCAACGGGTCTCGGTCCGCAGGACCCCCGCCTTTTCCCGTGCCACGTCGGGCAGCGTCGGCCCCAGTTCCCGCGCGTGTTCCAAGAACACCGGTGTCAACAACGCGCCTTCATGACGGACCTGATTCACATCGTCGTGCAACGCCCCGCGCCCGAGTTCAAACACGTTGACATCCGTCTGCTCGTCGGCAAACCACAATGCGGCCACGCACGCCAACAGGCCCACCGGCCCAATGTATTGACTGGGAGGTACAGGCAACCGTCTCGCTTCGTCATACACCTGTGTCATCCAGTGCACAAACACCGCTTCCGGCATCACCTGTCCACCCAAACGAATCCGCTCCATGAAGTCAATCAGGTGTGGGCTGGTAAACAGTCCTACGCGCAGACCCAGGCACTGGAGGATGGCCGCCAGAAGAATCGCATTGGATCCCTTTCCCTTGCTGCCGGTGACAGCCACGTTGAACGCCGCCGCATCCGGGTTGCCCAACTCCGCCAGGAGTCGCCCGGTCCACTCCGGGTGGCGCACCACCCTGTCGGGCCCGTCTGGCAGGAGCGGGCGTGCCCGATTCAACCATTCGTAAATCAGCGAGATGGCTTCCCGTGTCGTATACCGTTGTCCCGTTTCCAATCCCATCTGTTGTCTCCCCGTTCGTCTCGGCTGCGATTAAATCTCTCGCCAGTGTACCACAACCTGCTGCGTCGGCCGTCCGCTGCACACAGCGACCCCACCTCCATGCGGAGCAAACTGCATGACATCTATCTATAAAGTCGTATAATACCTATAAACGGATCTTGACGAACGGCGGATGGGATACCTTCCCTGGCTGCCGCCGTCCAGATAAGCGAGGAACGGGTGGAATGGTAAAACTGAAAGACTGGCATTGGCCGACGCACGGCGCACGTGCCGTGGTACTGCTGGTGCATGGAGCCGGCGAACACTGCGGCCGCTATGAGTGGTTGGCTTCACAATGGCAACGGCGACGATACGCCGTCCTCGGCACCGACTTACCGGGCTTGGGCCGATCCGGCGGCCGCCGCGGACACATCGACTCCTTCGAACAATACCTGCACGTGGTCGACAGGCTCGTCCGCCGAGCGGACGAACTGTACCCCAACATCCCTCACATCCTGTTTGGTCACAGCATGGGCGGTCTGATCGTGGTGCGCTACCTGCAAACGCGCCCGCAAGCGCAGCGCAACCTGCGCGCCGCCGTCCTGTCCTCCCCCTGCCTGCAGCTGTCCATGACCGTACCACGCTTCAAGGCGCGCATGGCCACCGTGTTGGACCGGGTCTGGCCCCGCCTGCAGCAACCCAACGGCATTCAGGCCGATTCCATCAGCCGCTCTGCGGAAGTGGTCCACGCCTACGCCAACGACCCGCTGCTGGTGCAGACCGTCAGCGTACGCTGGTTCATGGAACTGCAGCGCGCCATGGCGGCCGCGACCGCCCACCCCAGCCGCTTTTCCATACCAGTCCTGATTCTCCAGGCGGGTGCGGACAAACTTGTCTCACCGGAGGCGTCCCGGCGCTTTGCCGACCAGCTGCAGGCCCCCAGCAAGCGATTTCTCTTGTTCGAGGCGTGCTATCACGAGTTGTTCAATGAACCGGAGCGCGAGCTGGTGTTCACAGAAATGGTCAAGTGGCTGGATGAGGTGATGGCCACACCCCCCGCCGAGGCGGTGCAAAGATAGCGCCGATGTGACGGAAGCGGAGCCGACTGGTGCCGTGCGGTCCCGGTCACCATCGGCGTGTCAAAACCGCCCGGACCTGAAGATGGACCAGATGAGCCAAACCAGCATGGCGAAAATCAGAAAGAGACCCACGTCCGTGGCAGGCAACCCGAGTACGGGGAGCTTCGGATCGGTCAGCGAGCACGCAACCATCCAGGCCGCCACCAGGATGCTGATAGCCAGAACCATCAGGCTGAACGAGAGTCGATTGCCAATCCTGTCAAGATTGCGCAACACCTGTTCCAATTCGGGCACGCGCAGGTTGAATTCGACCGGACCGCGCCGCAGCTGCCGGAGTACATCCTGGAGAACGCGCGGCAGCTCAACGGTCAACTCGGACAGCACTTCTGCGCCGTGCAGCAACCGTCGCGCGGCCGTCGCCGGGTTCGCCTTCTCCCACAGCAGCCGGCGACCAAACGGTTCCGCAATATCCATGATGCGGAACCCTTCATCCAGATTCTCCACCACCCCTTCGATGGTCAGGAGCGTCTTGCCGACCAAGGTGAGATCGGGCGGGATTTCGATGCGGTGCTTGTACGCCACGGTGAAGATGTCCTTGACGGACTCGCCCAAGGAGACCTCCGCCAAGGGGACGTCGTAGTATTTTTCCCGCAGGTCGTCAATGTCGCGGCGCACCTTCGCCATGTCGACATCCGGCGGCACCACCCCCATGCGCGTGAGTGCCCGCACAATCTGGTCGGTGTTGCGGCGCATCAGCGCGATAACGAGCGAAGTCAGGTGATCCCGCATCTCCGGCGTCAATCGGCCAACCATGCCAAAGTCCAGAAACAGAATGCGCCCGTCCGGCAGCGCCGCCAGATTACCGGGGTGCGGATCGGCATGGAAGAAGCCGCGAATCAGCAACTGCTCGAAAACGGCCCGTGAAGCCCGCGCCGCCAACTCCGACAAATCGAATCCCTGCTCGCGCAATTTGGCCACGTCACCGAGCTTTATCCCCTGCACGTACTCCATCACCAGAACGCGGGAGGTGGTATAGGGCCAATACACCTTGGGAATGTAGATCTCCGGGTTGCCACGATTTTCGCGAGCTATGCGTTCGCAGTTGCGGGCTTCCGCGCGGTAATCCAATTCCTGCAGAACGGTGCGGGAGAGCTCTTCCACCATGTCGCTGACGCGGTAATGCTTGGCCACACTCAGGTGCCGCTCCGCCCGCCAGGCGAGATCGGCCAAAATCTCCAGGTCGACGCGGACCTGCTGCTGAACCCCGGGCCGCTGTACCTTGACCGCCACCACCTCGCCGCTCCGCAGCACCGCCCGGTGCACCTGACCCAGGGAGGCGGCCGCGATAGGTTCGGCCTCGAACATGGCAAACACGTCTTCCAGCGGACAGGAGAGCTCGTCTTCCACGATGGCCTTGGCATCCGCGAAGGAAAACGGCGGCACCTGATCCTGCAACTTCTCCAGTTCCAGAATCAACGGCTCCGGCAGCAGGTCCCGGCGCAGGCTCGCCACCTGACCCACCTTGATGAACGCGGGGCCGAGTTCCTCCAGCATCCTGCGCACCCGCCACGGCATGCTGGGCTGGGACGCGGACGACTCGTCACCGGGAGTAAACCACTTTCGGGGCAGCCGTAGGACGTCGTGCAAACCCAGGCGCGCCACCAGCCAGGCAAACCCGTTTCGGACCAGGATCTGCGCAATCGTTCGATAGCGATTGAAATGCCGGACCTTGCGTGGAACCATGCTCTCCCTCCTCGACCCTCCCATTGTACCGTATCTTGCACAATCGCGCGGTGCGGCGGAGGTGGACCAGTCGGGAGTCGCAGCGCTCGCGTCAGTAGGCCGTCAGGAGATAGACAACCATAGCCAGGAGCATCAAGATCAGACACGCGCTCAGGAAGACGGGGAAGCGAAAAGCGGATTGAAACTGGTCGGAGTTGATGCCGCGTCGTTTGTGAAGGTAGCTCCAACACGCGTAGAACGCAGCCGCCAAGGCGATGAAAATCGTGAACAAGCCGATACCGCGAATCAGGGCATCAGAGAACGGATGCATGTCGCGCGCTAATTCAAAGTGCAAGCTCGTGGTCACAAAGCCAATGCCCAAAATCGCGATGATGGTGCGAATCCAAGCCAGAAACGTCCGTTCGTTGGCCAGATGTTGCTGGACGTATTTGGATTCTTCGGACTGTGACACGCCATACCCTCCCATCCTCTTATGGACTGTGGTATAAGAAGGGAAAGAGCGCAGCAAGACACAAACGCACGGCAATCCTGTCTGCGGCTCACACAAGCCGAAAGGAGAAATTGCGTGGAAAGTCACATCCTGCCCGTACTCGTCATCGTCATCCTCGTCGCGTTCGGCCTCTACCGACGCATCCGCCGCACCATCTCGTTCCAACCCATCCAGCGCCGACGCATGAGTATCCGCTGCCTGCTGTTCGTGGCGCTGCTCGTACTGTTTGTGGTGACAGCAGCCCAGACTCACCTGTCTGATTGGGTGATGGGCATCGGCATCCTGCTCGGGTTGGCATTGGCATGGGTCGCGGCGGCCACCACCCGTTTCGAAATCCGGAACGGCGTGTGGCACTATCGGCCCAGCGGCTGGGTGAGTGGTGTGGTGCTGCTCCTGTTTATCGGCCGCCTGGCCTACCGATTGTTGGAATTGTACCACAGCGAAGACCTCGTCGCCGCATCCAATGGCCAACCGGCTCATCTGCAGGCGAACAACTATACGAGCGACCCTTGGACCGTGCTTGTCATTGTCATCTTATTCGCGTATTACGCGGCCTACTTCGCGTATCTGCTGTGGAAGGAAAGGCAGCTCGAGGCGTCGGAGCACGGACACGCGCGAAATTAGCCACAAAACAATCAAACCGTCAAAAAGCGCCGCAGGTCAAGCCTGCGGCGCCAATCGTTCCACACGGGGCTTGTCCAGCCAGGGCCGGAGCACCATCGATACACACTCCACATTGTACTCCCGCCAGGCGAGGGTCATCTCGTCGGCCACCCGCAGAGCCACCTTCTCGCTGTCGCACCAAGCCAACAGCGAAGGCCCGGCCCCGCTCAACGTGAGCGCCTTCGCTCCTTGCCGCACCGCCGCGCGGCGCACGTCCTCAAACCCGGGTATCAACTGGCGACGGTACGGCTCATGCAGCCGGTCGCCAAAGCCCGCCCGCAGCCCGTCCAGTTGCCCGCTCGCCAACGCGAGCATCAGACGCGCAGCCTGCGCCACGTTGTACACCGCATCGGCCATCGAGACTTGTTGCGGCAGCGCCTTGCGCGCCTTTTCCGTCGGCAAGGGAAAGTTGGGCACGCCGACCGCAAACACCAGCTGCTCGGGTATGGGCAGAGGCGTATAGGGTGGGCCGTATCCGTCCGCCGTACACAGGCACCCCCCTCCAAACAGCGCAGGCGCGACGTTGTCCGGGTGTCCTTCCAATTCCGTCGCCAGTTTCAGCAGAGCCGCGTCATCCAGCGCACGCTCCGGATCAAAGTGCTGAACCAAGCCATTGCCGAGCAGCAGGCCGCCGACAATCGCGCTGGCGCTGGAGCCCAGTCCCGCCGCGATGGGAATGTGGTTGTGGGCGCGAATGCAAAAGTCCGCAGGTACGCGCGTGGTCCCCGCCCGCTCGAACAAAAGCTCCATCGCCTGCACGATGACGTTGTCACGCGTGAGCGGAAGCTGGTTGGCCGCCTCTCCTTCCATCGTGATCGCAAACGGGCGACCGGTCTCCACCTCGATTTCATTGAACAGGGCCAGCGCCAGCCCCATGCAATCGAAGCCAGGTCCCAGATTGGCCGAGGTGGCAGGAACCCGTACGCGCAGGCGCAGGGTGGATCTGGCTTGATCCCGTGCTGTCATCGCTGCATCCATGTCTACCGCCATCCTGCCTCTCTCACAACCGCTTCTCGAGCACCTGCCGCACGGCCGACAACTCCGCATTCACGACCTGGGCCGACGCAGCCGCGATGCTGGTGGCTGAATCGGGGTCTTTCAGCCCGTTGCCGGTCAACACGCACACCACCGTCTCGCCCGGGTTCAACTGGCCGGTGCGTGCCAACTTCAGCAGGCCGGCAACGGATGCCGCCGACGCCGGTTCCGCAAACACGCCTTCTCCCGCAATCCATTGATACGCTTCGCGAATCTCGTTATCGCTGACGAAACCGATGGCGCCGCCGGATTCTCTGGCGGCGTTCAGCGCCAACTCCGCGGATGCCGGATTGCCGATGCGAATGGCGGTGGCAAACGTTTCCGGGTGCTCAATCGGGTGCCCCACCACCAAGGCGGCGGCCCCCTCCGCCTCAAATCCGTTCATCTTCGGGGTCGATTTCACCACGCCCGCCCTGTGGTAAGCCGTGAACCCTTGCCAATAGGCGCTGATGTTGCCCGCGTTTCCAACCGGAATGCACAGCCTGTCCGGGGCGCCGCCGAGCGCGTCGCAAACCTCGAAGGCGGCCGTTTGCTGGCCCGCCAACCGGTGCGGGTTGATGGAATTGACCACCGTCACCGGCAACACCTCCGAGAGCTCCCGCACCAACTGCAACGCTTCATCGAAGTTACCGCGGATGGACACGACCTCCGCCCCGTAGATGGCCGCTTGCGCCAGCTTGCCCAGCGCCACCTTGCCCTCGGGAATCAACACAATGGCGCGCACCCCGGCGCGCGCCGCGTAGGCCGCCGCGGAAGCCGACGTGTTGCCGGTGGAAGCACAGATGACCGCCTCCGAACCCTGTTCCAAAGCCTTGGCGACGGCCAACACCATGCCCCTGTCCTTGAACGATCCGGTCGGATTGGCACCCTCATACTTCAAAAACACGTCACAGCCCGTGCGCCGACTGAGGAGAGGCGACGGAATCAGTGGTGTATTGCCTTCACACAGGCTGAGTTCCGGCGTCTGCTCGGTCACCGGCAACCATTCCCGATAGCTCGACAGAATCCCCGGCCAGCGCCTGTGCCGTGTCTGCACGTTGATCATCAACAGGCTCCTCCCCTGCCCGCACGGTGTAAACGAAGTCTCGGTTTTTCTTCATCCATCCACGGCCAGCGGCAGCATGGCGGCCCCAGCCGTCTCCTGATCAGCCGCGGATTCCCCTTCCTTGTCTCCCGGTTCCACTGGCATCACGCTACAGATCTCCCGCACACTGGCCAACTGCCGCAGGGCTGACAGCACCTCGCGCAATCGCCGGGGGGACGTCCGATGGGTGACAATGACAATCTCGGCGCAGCTGTTGTGGACCCGTTTTTGCAGTACCGACTCCATGCTCACGCCGCCTTCGCCAAATAGACCGGCAATCTGCGCGAATACCCCCGGTTGGTCGTCGACCAGCAGCCTGAGGTAGTGGCGCGCCGGCTCCATGGAAGCCGCGTCCACCCGTTTATGCAACAGACAGACCTGCGGGGCCATCTGCACCACACCCAGCCGCAGATTGCGCAGCACCTCAATCAGATCACCGACCACGGCACTGGCGGTCGGCAGCGAGCCCGCTCCGCGGCCAAAGAACATGAGATCCCCCGAGGCATCGCCGCGTACGAACAAGGCGTTGTACGAATCGGAAACACTGGCCAGAGGGTGGTCCCGCGGCACCAGTGTCGGCCGCACCCGCAGCGCCAACTGCCCGCCGCGGTCGGTAGCCGTGGCCAGTAGCTTGATCACCGCGCCTAACTCCTGCGCGTACTGCACGTCGCGCGCGGACACGGAGCGGATGCCCGCCACCTCGACATCCTCCAAGCGCACCTGGGTATGAAACGCAATCGAAGCGAGGATGGCCAGCTTCCGCGCCGCATCCAGACCGTCCACGTCACTGGACGGATCGGCCTCTGCATAGCCCAGATCCTGGGCCTCCTTCAGCGCGTCGGCAAACTCCGCCCGGGTCTCCGTCATACGCGTCAGGATGTAGTTCGTGGTTCCGTTCAGGATTCCCTTCAGGTCGGTGATGTCGTTGGCCGTCAGGGATTCCTTGAGCGGACGAATGAGCGGAATCGCGCCGCCCACCGCCGCTTCGTAGTACACGTCCACGCCCGCCTTGGCGGCGGCCTCCCAGATCTCCGGGCCATGGCTGGCAATCAGGTCCTTGTTGGCCGTGACGATGTGCTTGCCGGCCGCGATGGCGGCTAGCAGCATCCGCCTCGCGTCCTCCACGCCGCCTATCGTCTCAATGACCACGCGCACGTCCCCATCCTCCAGGATGTCCTCCGGCCGCGTGGTGACATGGACGCCAGCCAGGTCGACAGCCCGCGGTTTCGTCGCGTCGCGCACCAAAATGTGCTTTAGTACCGGGCGCATGCCGGTCAAAGCCTGGATCTTGCCGGCCCGACGCCGCAGCAGCTGCACGACTCCGGACCCGACCGTTCCACACCCGAGCAATCCAACCTGTACGTCCATCAGCCGACCGCCGCCTTGCTGCGCCGTTGTTCGTAATCCGCTATGGCGGCCTCGTGCTGCAGGGTCAAACCGACATCATCCAGACCGTTCAGCAGCTTGTGTTTGCGCTGTGGATCGATGTCGAATGGGTAACTAGTTCCATCCGGCAGCTCCACGCGCTGCTTCTCCAGGTCCACCGTCAGGCTGTACGGATGACCCGCGCCGACAGTGAACAGGTGCTGAATGGTTTCGGACGCCAAAACCACCGGCAGCAGCCCGTTCTTGAAGCAGTTGTTGTAAAAAATGTCCGCAAACGAAGGCGCCAAAATGACCCGAATCCCGTAGTCGGCCAACGCCCAGGCGGCGTGTTCACGGGAGGACCCGCAGCCGAAGTTGTCGCGCGCCACGAGGATGCTCGCCCCCGCGTAATCGGGGTGGTTGAGCGCAAACTCCGGATTGGGGGAGCCATCGTCTAAGTACCGCCAATCGTAGAACAGAAACTGGCCGAAACCGCTGCGCTCAATCCGCTTCAGAAACTGTTTCGGTATAATCTGGTCCGTATCGACGTTGACCCTGTCCAGGAACGCCGTTTTCCCTTCATGCCGGACGAGCGGCTCCATTGCCTGCACCCCCAGTGTTCGATCCGGTCGCCAACGGCGACGGAGATCCGTCCAGAAACTCGCGCACATCGACAAAGTGACCCGCGATGGCCGCGGCAGCCGCCATCGCCGGACTGACCAGGTGCGTACGCGCTCCCTTCCCCTGACGGCCCTCGAAGTTGCGGTTGGATGTCGAGGCGCACCGCTCCCCGGCCGGGACAAAGTCCGGATTCATGGCCAGGCACATGCTGCAGCCCGGTTCCCGCCATTCAAAGCCAGCCGCGCGGAAGACCTCGTGCAGCCCCTCCGCCTCCGCTTGCTCCTTGACCCGCTTCGATCCGGGCACCACCAGAGCCCGCACCCCGGGCGCCACCCGCCGGCCTTTGGCGACAGCAGCCGCCAGCCGCAAGTCCTCAATCCGGGCATTGGTGCACGAGCCGATGAACACGTGCTGGACGGACACATCGGTCAAGCGCGTTCCCGGGGTCAGCCCCATGTAGGCAAGCGCCTGTTCGGCCGCCTGGCGCGCGACAGGAGAGGTGAAGCTGTCCGGGCTCGGCACCACGTCGTTCACACCCAGGCACATGCCCGGGTTGGTGCCCCAGGTGACCTGCGGTTCCAGGTCCGCCACATCCAATTCAATGACCTTGTCAAACTCGGCGCCCTCGTCCGTGCACAGCTGCTTCCAGGCCTCTACGGCCCGGTCGAAGTCCGCCCCCTGCGGCGCGTAGGGCCGGCCCTGAAGGTAGGCAAAGGTCTTCTCATCCGGCGCGACCAAGCCGGCCCGGGCGCCGGCCTCAATCGCCATGTTACACATGGTCATGCGGCCTTCCATGCTCAGGCTCCGCACCGCCTCGCCCGAAAACTCAATCACATAGCCGGTGCCAAAATCAACACCGTAACGGCCAATCACCGCCAAGATGATGTCCTTCGCCGTAACTCCGGCTGGGATCCGCCCGTTCAGACGCACGTTCAACGTTTTCGGCCGCACCTGCCACAGGCACTGCGTGGCCAGCACATGTTCGACCTCGCTGGTCCCGATGCCGAACGCCAGGGCGCCGAACGCCCCGTGGGTGGAGGTGTGACTGTCGCCGCAGACAATCGTCTTTCCGGGCTGAGTCAGGCCCAGCTCCGGCCCAATGACGTGCACAATGCCCTGATCGCAGCTGTTCAAATCGGCCAACGGAATCCCGAACTGCCGGCAGTTGTCCGCCAGCGTCTGGATCTGTTTGGCCGCGATGGGATCGCGCACGTCGAACGGATTGTCCGTCGGCACATTGTGATCCATGGTGGCGAACGTCAAATCGGGCCGGCGCACCTTGCGACCTGCCAAGCGCAGAGCCTCAAACGCCTGCGGCGACGTGACCTCGTGGATCAAATGCAAATCGATGTAGATGAGGCTTTGACTGCCTTCCTCCACGACTACGTGTGGTTCCCAGATTTTATCGAACAGCGTCTTCGGCCGCGCTGTGGACATCGATGATTCCCCTCCCTTGCCCTTCCAATCGAGTCTTCAGGACGTCCAGCACCTTGTCGGTCATCTCGCCGGTACCCAGCGGGCTGTGCGCCGAATTTGTCACGCCCCCGCCCATCAGGTCGGCCGTCCGCCAGCCGGCGGCGAGGACGTCACGCACAGCCTGCTCTATCGCGTCCGCAGCCTCCGGCAGTCCCAAGGAATGCCGAAGCATCAACGCCGTCGACAAGAAGGTGGCCAGCGGGTTGGCCTTGTTCTGACCGGCGATGTCGGGGGCCGATCCGTGCACGGGCTCGTACAACCCGGGCCCCCCGCTGCCCAGACTGGCCGACGGCAACAAACCAATGGACCCCGTAATCATGGCTCCTTCGTCGCTCAAGATATCACCAAACAGGTTTTCCGTCACCAGCACGTCAAACTGGCCCGGGTTCTGAATCAACTGCATGGCCGCGTTGTCCACCAAGAGGTGATTGAGCTGCACATTCGGGTACTCTGGAGCCAGCCGCTCCGCCGTCTCTCGCCAAACCCGGCTCGATTCCAACACGTTCGCCTTGTCCACGGAGGTCAACCTGCCGCGGCGCTGGCGGGCGAGTTCAAACGCGAGACGCAAAATCCGCTCAATCTCCCCCTGCGTGTACACCAGCGTGTCGACCACTTCCAGTCCACCATCCACCTGCCGGCGTTCCCGCGGTTGACCGAAATACAGACCGCCCGTCAGTTCGCGGACAATCACAAAGTCGGCGCCGCGGACCACCTCTGGCCGCAACGGCGACGCGTCGACCAGACTGGGGAAGACCGTGATGGGCCGCAGGTTGGCGTACACCCCCAGCGCCTTGCGAATGCCCAGCAGACCCGCCTCCGGGCGCTGGTGCCCAGCCCCCTGATCCCACTTGGGTCCGCCAACAGCCCCCAGCAGCACCGCATCGCTGTCTTTGCACAGTTCCACCGTCTCCTGCGGCAACGGTTCGCCCGTCTCGTCAATCGCCGCGCCGCCGATGAGACCGTGCCTGAACTCAAACCGCTCCCCGGTCCAAGCTGCCACAGCGTGCAGAAGCCGTACCGCCGCCGCGGTCACTTCCGGCCCGATGCCATCGCCGGGCAGAACCGCAATCCGCTTCGTCATCCGACTTCCACCACCTTACCACGGCTCGGCAGCTGCAACCGATTCACGGCGTCCAGGAACGACTTGGCCGATGCCGCCAACACGTCGTTGTCAATCCCGCGTCCACTCGTCTCTCGTCCGCCCGACTCGACGCGCACGTATACCTCGGCCAGCGAGTCCTGGCCGCCCGTCGTCGATTGGATGCGGTAGTCGAGCAGGGTCACGGGACTCGCGACAATCCGCTCAATCGTATTGAAAATCGCCTCGACGCTGCCGTTGCCGGTGGCCGCTTCGCAGACCACGGAGCCGTCCGGACAACGCAGACCCATGGTCGTCGTCGTCAAGGCAGATCCGTACGAAACCTGCAAGAACTCCAACTCGAACCGTGTCCCGGTCGGTTCCGCCTGCGCGTCCAGGGCAAGCGCCAGGATATCATCGTCCGTGACCTGCTTCTTTTTATCGGTCAGCGCTTTGAACGCCACAAACAGCTCGTTGAAGCGCTCTTCGTCCAGTTCCAGCCCCAACTCCTTGCACCGCTCACGGAACGCGTGCCGCCCGGAGTGTTTCCCCAGCACCAACGAGTTGGAGGACAGGCCCACCATTTCCGGCTCAATGATTTCATAGGTCAGCGTGTTCTTCAACACGCCATCCTGATGGATGCCCGACTCGTGGGCGAAGGCGTTGGCACCGACCACTGCCTTGTTGGCCGGCACCGACATCCCGGTCAGCTTGCTGACCAGGCGGCTGGTGCGCACCGTCTGGCGCAGGTCCAGCCGGGTGGCGGCTTGAAACGCGTTCTTGCGGATGGCCAATGCCACCGCCACTTCCTCCAAGGCGGTGTTGCCGGCCCGCTCACCGATGCCGTTGATGGTGCCCTCGATTTGGTCCACGCCCGCTTCAATCGCGGCCAGGGTGTTGGCCACCGCCAGCCCCAGGTCGTCGTGACAGTGGGCCGACAGTTTGACCCCGTCGATGTTCGGTACATGCTCACGGATGTAGCGGAACAACCGCCCGTACTCCTCCGGCGTGGTGTAGCCCACCGTATCCGGCAGGTTGATCACCTTGGCGCCCGCGTCAATCACCTTTTGAATGATATGAACCAAAAAGTCCCAATCACTGCGCGTCGCGTCCTCGGCCGACCACTCCACCAACGGAAATCGCTGCGCCCCGTAACGCACACAGGATACCGCCGCTTCGACGACCTCTTCCGGCTTCATCCGCAGTTTGTACTCCATATGAATGGGCGAGGTGGCGATAAAGATATGCAGGCGCGGCTGGCTGCCCTCGCGCAGCGCCTCCCAGGCCGCATCAATATCCTTCAAGTTGGCGCGCGCCAAGCCGGCCACCGAGCAGCCCTTGACGGCGCGAGCAATCTGGCGCACCGCCTCCAGGTCACCCTGGGACGCAGCCGGAAATCCCGCTTCGATAATATCGACATTGTACTTTTCCAGCTGCAGGGCAATTTCCAACTTCTCGTGCGGGTGCAGATTTACACCGGGCGACTGCTCCCCGTCCCGCAGCGTGGTATCGAAGATTTCAATATTCCGCATCGGCCGCCACCTCGGCTTTCGCCATCGGCACTCCCGTCGTCTGCCGACGAATGAACGGCATCATCTCGCGCAAGCGGCGGCCGACCACCTCCACCGGGTGCTGCTGTTCGCGCCGGTTGATGGCGTTGAACTGCGGACGCCCCACCTGGTTTTCCAGAATCCACCCTTTAGCAAAAGTTCCGTTCTGGATTTCCTTCAGCAGGCGGCGCATTTCCGCTCTCGTCTCCTCGGTGACAATCCGCGGGCCGGCAGTGAAATCCCCCCACTGCGCCGTGTCCGAGATCGAATAGCGCATGTATTCCAATCCGCCCTCGTAGAGCAGATCGACAATCAGCTTCATCT
The DNA here is from genome assembly GCF_001552255.1 of Alicyclobacillus shizuokensis NBRC 103103. Taxonomy (GTDB): domain Bacteria; phylum Bacillota; class Bacilli; order Alicyclobacillales; family Alicyclobacillaceae; genus Alicyclobacillus_G; species Alicyclobacillus_G shizuokensis. Next base: position 11,972 of record NZ_BCQV01000026.1, on the reverse strand, counting down.
CATGCAGGCACTCGAAATACGCGACTTCCGGCTGGTATCCGGCCTCGACCAAGGTCTCGAAGCCCGCCTTGATGAGCGCCGAGAGCCCTCCGCACAGCACGGCCTGTTCACCGAACAAATCCGTCTCCGTCTCCTCGGCGAAGGTGGTCTCCAACACGGCCGCGCGACCGGCCCCGATGCCCTTGGCATAGGCCAACGCCAGCTCGCGGACACCGCCTCCGGCCACCTCTTGACCAACCGCAAACAGAGCCGGTACGCCGCCCCCCTCTACGAACACGCGACGCACCAAGTGCCCCGGCCCCTTGGGAGCGACCATAAACACGCCCACCCCACTGGGAGGAACAATCTGGCTGAAGTGAATGTTGAATCCGTGGGCGAACGCCAGACACTTTCCGGGCGCCAGATTGGGCTCAATCTCGCTGCGGTACACCTGCGGCTGCCGCTCGTCTGGGAGCAGAATCACGACCACGTCAGCCCGCTTAGCCGCCTCGGCGACCGAATAGACCGCAAACCCATCTTCCTCCGCCTGCTGCCAAGAGCGGCCCGGGCGCAGCCCGATGATGACATCCACTCCATTGTCCCTCAGGTTCTGCGCGTGGGCATGCCCCTGCGATCCATACCCCACAATCGCCACCGTGCGTCCGGACAAGGCGTTCAGTTCGATATCTTTGTCGTAATACACTTTCACCATGATGGCACATCCTCTCTGTTCGCTGGAATTAAACCCACAAGGCGTTGCTCTTCGCAAGACGGGCAATCTCCTGCACCGTCTCACTGTCGCGCGTCATGCTGGTCAAGCCGGTCCGCGCCAGCTCCTTGATGCCGTACGGGCGCAACAGCGCCAGCAAGGCGTCAATCTTCTCCGGCTTGCCCGTGGCCTCAATGGTCACCGAATCACGTCCCACGTCGATGACCGAGGCCCGAAACGGTTCAATCAGGCTCGTCAACTCCGCCCGAGTCGAGATGGGACTGTGCACCCGAATCAACACCAGTTCACGGGCGACAATCGGCTGATCCGTGATGTCCTGGACCTTCAGCACGTCTATCTGTTTCGACAACTGCTTGATCACCTGTTCCACGATCCGCTCGTCTCCGGTGGCCAAGACAATCGTCATCCGCGACTGACCGTCCACTTCGCTCGGGCTCACTGTCAGACTCTGAATGTTAAAACCCCGTTTCAGGAACAGTCCCGTGATGCGGTTGAGGACGCCGGTGCGGTTGTTGACCACCACGTTCAAAATCCGGGCATTCATGGTTTCACCCCTATCATCTCGTGCAGGCCACTGCCCGGGGCCACCATTGGATACACGTTCTCCTCCGGTTTGACCCGACACTCGATGAGCACAGGGCCGGGCTGCGCCAACGCCTCGCGCAGGACGGCAGCGCAACTTTCCTCGTCCTCCACCCGGCGACCCGGAATTGCGTACGCCTCCGCCAGCTTGACATAGTCCGGTTGCAATGGGAGCAAGGAATGGGAATAGCGCCCCTGGTAAAATAGTTCTTGCCACTGTCTGACCATGCCCAGCGCGGAGTTGTTCAGCACAATCACCTTGATCGGCAACTGATACTGGGCCACCACGGCGAGCTCCTGCACCGTCATCTGAAACCCGCCATCGCCGAGCACGGCGGCCACCACCCGATTGGGATCACCGAGCTGAGCGCCGATAGCGGCAGGCAGACCAAAGCCCATGGTGCCCAAACCACCCGACGTCACAAATCGATTGGGTTCCGCGAACAAATAGAACTGAGCCGCCCACATCTGATGTTGACCGACGTCCGTCACGACAATCGCGTCTCCGTGGGTCGCGCGGCAAATCTCCTCCACCACCCACTGAGGCTTGAGCCCGCTGTCGTCCCGCTCGTACCAGAACGGGTAATCCCGCTTGAGCTCCAGAAGGTGTGAAACCCAGTCCTCATAATGGCCCGGACCGGCACATTCCTGCAGCAGCACCTCAAGAGCGCGGCCGGCGTCCCCGACCACCGGAATGTCCGTCTCGACGTTCTTGCCGATTTCGGCCGGATCGATATCAATGTGGGCAACCTTCGCCCGCCGGGCGAAGTGATTGAGATTGCCGGTCAGGCGGTCGTCAAAGCGAGCCCCAAAGTTGATCAGGAGGTCGGTTTCATACAGCGCGTGGTTGGCGGCAAACGTCCCGTGCATGCCTCCCATGCCCAGGAACAGCTCGTGATTGCCCGGAAAGCCTCCCAACCCGAGCAAGGTGTTGACCACCGGAATCCGCGTGCGTTCGGCGAACTGGCGCAGCAAGGTGTGCGCACGGGCGTGCAGAATACCGGCCCCGGCGAGGATTACGGGCCGGCGCGCCGTTGCCACAGCGGCCGCCAGTTTGCGCAGTTGCAGCCGGTTGGGCTCTACGGTCGGCTGATAGCCAGGCAGGTAAACCGGTGCGTCATAATGAAACACGCCCTTGGCGCTGGAAATGTCCTTGGGCAGGTCAATGAGTACGGGCCCTGGACGACCCGTGGTGGCAATGTGGAAAGCCTCTTTAATCACCTGCGGCAGCTCCGCTACCTCACGCACCTGATAGCTGTGTTTGGTGACCGGCATCGTGATGCCGAGCACCGAGGCCTCTTGAAACGCATCCGTACCGATGACCGCGGTCGCCACCTGACCGGTGAAGACGACGAGAGGCAACGAATCCATCATCGCATCTGCCAGACCCGTGACCAGGTTGGTCGCGCCCGGCCCCGACGTCGCCAGCACAACCCCAGGTCGCCCGGTCACGCGCGCGTAGCCTTCCGCCGCGTGAATGGCCCCTTGTTCGTGACGGGGCAGGATGTGCCGAATCCCACATTGGTAGAGGGCGTCGTATACGGGAAGCACCGCCCCTCCGGGATAGCCAAACAGAACCTCGACACCCTCCCTGCGCAGTGCCTCCACCAGCATCTCGGCCCCGGTCAATTCCAGCGTGCTATGCACCTGCCGCCCGTGCGCCTGCGGACTGGGCTCGGCGCCCGCTTTCTCCGGCATCGGTTTTGGCGCTGCGGCTTCCGCTCCCGTGCTCATCATTTCTCTCCCTCCATCTCTGTTTGTCGGCCCCGCTGCAGCAGGGATCCGTGATTCCACGCGATTACGCTTTGCCCATCCGGGCGGCGGATGTCGCCCTCACCCGCCGCATCGGCCTCAGCCGCGCAACACCGCCCCCGTGTTGGCCGACGTCACCAACTGCGAGTAGCGCCGCAAATAACCGCTTCTCTGTTTCGGCTCCGGCGGCGACCACTGCTCCTTGCGCCGGGCCAGTTCGGCGTCATCCAGCAACACATCGATAGTGCGCGCGTTCATGTCAATGCGGATGCGGTCCCCGTTTTGTACCCAGGCAATGGGGCCCCCTTCAGCCGCCTCCGGTGAGATGTGCCCGACGCAGATGCCGCGTGTGGCACCCGAAAACCGGCCGTCGGTAATCAGGGCAACCTTCGTGCCAAGGCCACGCCCGACGATGGAAGAGGTGGGAGCCAACATTTCCGGCATTCCCGGCCCCCCTTTGGGCCCTTCGTAGCGGATGACCACCACGTGCCCTTCGCGGACCTCGCCGCTGTTGATGCCGCGCTGAGCGTCCTCTTGCGACTCGTAGACGATGGCTTCGCCTTCGAATTCCGTGATGCCATCCTGCACCGCGCCCACTTTGATGACCCCACCATCGGGCGCCAGGTTTCCGAACAAGATTGACAACCCCCCGACCGGGCTGTAAGGAGCGGTACGCCGGCGAATCACCCGTTCGTCCAGAATTTCGGCATCCTGGACGTTTTCTCGAATCGTCCTCCCGGTAATGGTGATGCGCTCCGGATGAATGGCCTCAGCTTCAATCAACTCCTTGATAATGGCCGACACGCCGCCCGCTTTGTGCACATCCTGGATGCTGTATTCGGACGCCGGGCTGATCTTGGCGATATACGGGACGCGTTGGGCGATCTCGTTGATGCGCTCCAGGTCGTAATCAATCCCCGCCTCGTTGGCAATCGCCATCAGGTGCAGGACGGTATTGGTCGATCCGCCCATGGCCATATCGAGGGCAAACGCATCATCAATGGCTTCGCGGGTGATGATGTCGCGCGGACGCACATCTTCCTGAATGAGTCGCATGAGGTGGCGGGCCGCCTCGTAGATGAGTTCTTCCCGCTCTTTGGAGGTGGCAACGAGTGTTCCGTTGCCGGGGAGGGCTATTCCCAGAATTTCCATGATCGTATTCATGGAGTTCGCTGTGAACATGCCTGAACACGATCCGCACGTTGGACAGGCGTTCCGTTCCAAATCCATGAGTTCTTCCTCGCTGATGCGCCCGGATTGGTAGCTGCCAACCCCTTCAAACACGGACACCAGCGACAGCGTCTTGCCCTCCCGCGAACGTCCGGCTTCCATCGGGCCGCCGGAGACGAACACACAGGGGACGTTGGTCCGCACGGCTGCCATCAGCATACCGGGGGTGATTTTGTCGCAGTTCGGGATATAAAAGACACCGTCAAACCAGTGCGCGCTGATCATCGTCTCCGCCGCATCCGCAATCAGTTCGCGGCTGGGCAGGGAATAGCGCATGCCGATGTGGCCCATGGCTATGCCGTCGTCCACGCCAATGGTGTTGAATTCAAAGGGTATGCCGCCGGCTTCGCGAATGGCGGCTTTGACCACTTCAGCCATCTGTTTCAAATGGACGTGACCAGGAACAATGTCGACGTACGAATTGCACACCCCGATGAACGGTTTCGGCAGGTCCGCCGGTTTCACCCCGGTCGCATACAGCAGGCTGCGATGAGGCGCCCTGTCCACGCCCTTTTTTATCATGTCGCTGCGCATGCAGGCACCTCCTTGATAGTATCCGTGACTGATCAGACGCGGGATGCAACCGATGCCGCTCGGTCGGGATAGACCTGCACTCCATCGACAAGCACACGCCGCCGGAAAGCCTCATGCACCTGCTTGGTACAGAATCCGGGTTCCCCCGTGCCGATGACACGTCCATCCACCTTGACCACCGGTACAATCTCAGCCGCTGTACCCGTCAGGAACACTTCATCCGCCACATACACATCATGGCGATGGAACGCCTCTTCCTTCACCATGTAGCCCAGTTCCTCGGCAATCTCCATCACCACTTGACGCGTGATGCCCGCGAGGGCGCCGAGATACGTGGGCGGTGTGTAGAAGACGCCGTTCTTTACAATAAACACGTTTTCGCCCGACCCTTCGACCACGTAGCCCTCCGTGTTCAATACAAGGGCTTCGCTCGCCCCTGCGACACGGGCGTCGATTTTAATCAAAATATTATTAAGGTAATTCAATGATTTCACTCTCGGGTTGAGAATATCGCCACGGCTGCGCCGCGTGGGCACGGACACGACGTCAATGCCCTGCTCGTATAGCTCCTTCGGGAACATGGCCAGTTCCTCTACGATGACGAACACCGCTGCAGTCTGACATTTCCATGGATCAAGCCCCAAGTCCCCCGTGCCGCGTGTCGCCACCAGACGAATATAAGCGTCATCCAAGGCATTCCGACGCACCGTCTCGACAACGATGCCTTCCATCTCGTCCAAGCTGTAGGGGATCTTTAACATAACCGACTGCGCCGATTCGTACAGGCGAATCAGGTGTTCGCGAAGTCGGAACACGTTTCCCCCGTACACACGAATGCCCTCGAAGATCCCGTCCCCGTACAAGAGTCCATGATCATAGACGGAGACCTTGGCTTCGTCACGGCTGACATAGTCGCCGTTGAGAAAGATGGTTTGCCCCATGTTCTTTCACACTCCCGAAGAAGAAATCAACAAAGCCGCACGTGCCCCATAACCGGGACCCGTTCGAATCGTCCTACTATTTTCTGTAAGCCAAATATAGCTAGTGAAAAAAGTGAGAACGATGAGGCGAAAAGAAGTTTGAAGGACATTGTAGACTCCAGGGAAGACGAGTGTCAATAGTCACAACTTTCCTTATTATAAATGTAAGCGTTTACCCAATTCTGTCGGTAAACGCTTACTATAGCATTGGAATTGGGACTCGAAGAGAAAATGAATTTTTTTTGAACAGCGCCCACATGTCCGGGAAGAACGAACAAAGAGGGCGGCACGACCGCCGCCCAACGCCAACTCAGAGCGTCGGAAAGGATGTGTGCGGACCAGCACCGGAACGCAGTGGAATAGGGCGCACGACCGCGCCGCATGCACGTCAGGCACCGACGGATAGTGCATTGACTGCCCGTTTCAAGCGGTCCATCGCTTCCCGCACATACGTCCGCGGGCAGCCGACATTCATGCGCATGAAGCCCTGACCGCCAGTGCCAAAAATGTGCCCTTCGTCGAACGCAATTCGCGCCTGTGTCAGACAGAACTGATCAAGCTCGGACTGGGCCAGCCCCAGCTTCCGAAAGTCCAGCCAGACAAGATACGTCCCCTCGGGCACCACCACCGACAATGACGGGATCTCGGCCTTCACTGTGGATACCACGACATCGACATTGCCCTGCAGATAGACAACCAGCTCATCGAGCCAGTCGTCGCCGTACCGATAGGCGGCCTCCGCCGCCACCAAGCCCAAGGCGTTCGCACCGGCCTGCGAGCGTCGGCGCTGTGCCGCCAGATACGCCTCGCGTAGACGTGGATTGCTGGCCACCACCAACGCCGTTTGCAGTCCGGCGAGGTTAAACGTCTTGCTCGGCGCCACGCACGTCACAGTCCGCTCGGCAATGCGGTCCCCCAGTGAGGCGAGTGGGGTGTGATGGTGTCCAGGCAGAATGAGGTCGCCGTGAATTTCGTCGGCAATGATGAGCACGTCGTGACGCTCGCAGACCTCTGCAAACTGACGCAGTTCTTCTTTGTCCCAAACGCGGCCGACCGGGTTGTGCGGACTGCACAGAATGACCAGCTTGACACCCCCGGACTGGAGTTTCGCATCCAGATCCGCCAAGTCCATCACGTATCGGCCGTCTTCCAGCCGCAGCGGGTTTTCGACGACTCGGCGCCTGGTTTCGCGAATGACGCGCATGAACGGGTAATAGACCGGAGGTTGCACAAGCACCCCGTCCCCCGGGTCCGTGAGTGCTTCGATGAGGATACTGATGGCCGGGACCACTCCCGGGGCGTGCGCCAGCCATTTTTCCTCTACAGGCCAACCCTGGCGGCGGCGGTACCAGTCTGCCGCCGCCTCCAGATAGCCTGGAGTGACCAAAGGATACCCAAACACCCCATGCTCCACGCGCTTGCGCAGCGCCGCGAGCACCGGTTCCGGGGACGGGAAATCCATGTCGGCCACCCACATCGGCAATACGTCTGTGGTGCCAAACCGTTCTTGCAGTCCATCCCATTTCGAGCAGCCGGTGCCCACCCGCTCGACGACGGCATCAAAGTCATACTTCACGTGGTATGGCGTCTCCTTTCTCGGCTCCAAGGGATTACAGGAGCTGTGTTGGAATCCCGCCATTCCATCATACCGAAAGTTGAGTCGAACATCCTCACTCCGGCTTAACTTCCTCGTCCACCCCTTTGTATTCCTGGGTATCGTGCGGAATTTCCGGGGCCACGCCCCCCTCGTTGGACATCCGCTCCACACTAGCTTCCACCGGCTCCGGCGTCTCCTCTGGGTCTGGCAGCATCGGATCGCGGAGCGCGCGGCGCTGTCTGGGATTCGGCCCTCCCGACACAGGATTCACCTCCCCCCTGTCGGCCAGTGGGCGCCCCCCGAAAGGAGAGGGACCACGCCTAGTCTGTCCGGGCGTGGTCCCAGGTCATGCACCCATCCAGCGGAGGCGGCCCGCCCAGGCCGTAAAGTGGCAGGGCGCGCACCGACTGCCACGCTGGTCCGGGCAATCTGGCCTAACGTTCGCCGTCGGTCTCCTCTGTCACTTGCACAAAGCGGTTGGTCAGCCGGCCTATGCCTTCAATCTCGACGGTGACCTCGTCGCCAGCCTGCAGCCAGCGCCGCTCATGCGGAGGCAGGCCGAGGATAACCCCCTCCGGTGTGCCCGTCAAAATAATGTCTCCCGGCCACAGCGTCATGTGCCGCGACAGGTAGGACACCAACTCCGCGCAGGAGAAGATCATGTCGCTGGTGTTTGAATTCTGACGAAGCTCTCCATTCACATAGGCGCGAATGGGTAAAGCGTTCGGGTTGGGAATCTCGTCCGCGGTCACAAAATACGGCCCGATGGGGGCAAACTTGTCGCATGTCTTGCCGAGGAGCCATTGCGGTGTACGGTTTTGCAAATCGCGAGCCGACACGTCGTTGGCCACAGTGTACCCAGCCACCGCCGCCAACGCGTGCTCCGTATCCACGCCGCTGACCTTCTGCCCAATCACGATGGCCAGTTCGGCTTCATAGTCCACCTGGCGGGACGCCGACGGCAACGGTATGGGCTCTCGGTGCCCGGCCAGGGTGTTGTTGAACTTGCTGAACACGACCGGACTTGTCGGCACGGGGGAACCGGTCTCCGCCGCGTGCTTGCGATAGTTCAGACCGATGCAGATGATCTTCTGCGGGTTCAGCACGCAGGGTCCAAACTGCACCTCATCCTCCGCCAGGGTCTGCCAACGCGCCTGCTGCAGCCCTTGCCGGCAGATCTCCCGCAGACGTTGCCGCTGCCCCGGTTGCGCGATGAAATCGTCCACTGTCTGGGGTAGAGAATTGACCGACTCGCCCGCGGCCTCCGCAATGTCGAACACCGTCGCCAGCCGCCCTTCGTGTTCAATGGCCAGCTGCCAGCGACCGTCTCTGCGTAGATTGGCAATCTTCACGCTCCCGTCTCCCTCCGCTGGTCTGCGCACGTGGCGCCTATCCAGTCTTGCTGCAAAACACCGAACACTGGCTATCTTACAAATGGCTATGCGTCCTGTACAGAGGTTTCCTCGGTAGCCATCCGCCCCAATCTGGTCATGTGACAGACTACGGCAATCGCTCGTACCCGGGCAGGGTGAGAAAGTCAACGAAATCATCCGCTGTGGTCAACTCCTCAAACAGCTGTGCCGCCACGGCATAATTTCCGGACTCATAGCGCCGCTCCCCGACGGTAGTCCGGATCTTTTCCAATTCTTCCGCCAGCACCTGGCGGAACAAATCGATGGTCACCTTGCGTCCGTCCGCCAGCACACCTTTGGGGTGACGGATCCACTGCCAAACCTGAGCTCTGGATATCTCCGCGGTGGCGGCGTCCTCCATCAGGTTGAAAATCGGCACCGCGCCAGCTCCGCCGAGCCAAGCCGCGATGTACTGCAGACCTACGCTGACATTGATACGCAGCCCGTCCTCGGTGATGGTGCCCTCCGGCACCTGCAGCAGGTCCGCGGCCGTGGCCTGAACGTCTTCCCGCTTCTTGTCCAGCTGGTTGGGCTGTGGCATGTACCGGTCGAAGACCTCGAGCGCCACCGGCACCAATCCCGGGTGCGCCACCCATGTGCCGTCGTGCCCGTCTTTCGCTTCCCGCTCCTTGTCCGCCCGCACCTTGGCCAACGCGTCTTCGTTGGCAGCCGGATCATTCTTGACCGGGATCTGCGCCGCCATGCCGCCGATGGCAAAAGCCCCACGGCGATGGCAGGTCCGAATGGTCAAGAGCGTGTAGTGGCGCATGAACGGTACGGTCATCGTCACCTGGGCCCTGTCTGGCAAAATGAACTGGGGCCGGTTGCGGAATTTTTTTATATAACTGAAGATGTAGTCCCAGCGCCCACAATTGAGCCCCGCGGCGTGCTCCCGCAACTCGTACAGGATTTCATCCATCTCAAAGGTGGCCAAAATCGTCTCGATGAGGACTGTAGCTTTGATAGTTCCGCGAGGAATATCCAGCTCCCTTTCGGCGTGCACAAACACATCGTTCCACAACCGGGCCTCCAGGTGGCTTTCCAGCTTGGGCAGATAGAAATACGGGCCGCTGCCCCGCGCCAGGAGTTCACGCGCGTTGTGAAAGAAATAGAGCCCGAAGTCAAACAGGGCGCCGGCCACCGGCTGCCCATCCACCTGGACGTGTTTTTCCACCAGGTGCCAACCGCGCGGTCGAACAATGAGCGTGGCCACCCGTGGCTGCAGCGCGTAGCGCTTCCCCTCCGGACTGACGTACTCTATCGTGCGCCGCACCGCGTCGCGAAGGTTGACCTGCCCGCCCACCGTGTTCTCCCACGTCGGCGAGTTGGCGTCCTCAAAGTCGGCCATAAAGCAGCGCGCGCCCGAATTCAACGCGTTGATAACCATCTTCCGGTCGCCGCTCGGTCCCGTGATTTCCACTCGCCTGTCCGTCAGATCCGCAGGAATCGGGCTCACGCTCCACTCACTCTCGCGAATCTCCCGCGTCTCCGGCAGAAAGTCGGGCAACTGCCCCGCGTCAATCGCCTGCTGGCGAGCTGTACGCTGCTCCAACAGCCGTCGCCGCTGCGGCTCAAAGCGCCGGTGCAGCCCGGCGATAAAGGCGAGAGCCTCGGGAGTCAAGACTTCCGCAAACCGTTCCTGGTACAATCCGCTCACCATCACGCCGTTTGGGCATGGATACGTGGTTTCCATGGCCTCAGCCTCCCTGTCCACACTGTCCGCGCCTCGGGATCCTTAGCACGATTCTGAATTTCATCATAACACACCATTACGTATTACGGAAGATTGTTCTGTAATACAGAACAAGGTGGCGATCGCCTGTCGTCTGCCTGGTCTGAACTCCTGTATAATGAAGACGACAGCACAACCGGAATGGCATCGGAGTGGGACCCGTGGAAGACTACACAGTGAAATCGGTCGACAAGGCGCTCAGCCTGCTGGAGATGATGAGTGAGTACCCGCAAGGCGCAGCCATCACAGAACTGGCTAGTCGCTCCGGCATGTACAAAAGCACGGTGCATCGTCTCTTGGGGACGATGATGAAGCGGGGATTTGTGGAACAGGACACGCAGACCGGCCGCTACAAGCTCGGCTACAGCCTGTTGGATTTGGGCATGCGGCTGTTGTCCTCCATCGACCTCCGATCCGAAGCCCTACCCCACCTCCAGGAGCTGGCGCGGCAGGCGCAGGAGGTCGTCCATCTCGCCCTGCTCGACCAAGGCGAGGTGGTCTACATCGAAAAGGTCGAGACCCCGCACACCATCCGCATGCATTCGCGCGTCGGCAAACGTGTCCCCGTGCATGCCACGGGCCTGGGAAAGGCCATCTTGGCGTTTCTCCCAGCGGGCGAACTGCGCGCACTCATCCGTCGCTATGGCTTGCCGAAGTTGACGGAGTACACGGTGACCGACGAAGCCGAGTTCCTGGCATCCCTGGAAACGACGCGCCGGTTGGGTTACGCGATGGATGTGGAAGAACACGAGCTTGGCATCTGCTGCGTAGCGGCTCCCATCTTCGACAACACTGGACAGGTGGTGGCCGCCTGCAGTGTCTCAGGTCCCCGCCAACGCCTCGACCCAGCCAGGTTGGTCGAACTGGCGCCGTTGGTCATGGACACTGGCCGACGCATCTCGCAGCGGCTTGGTCACCACCAGGACAACCACCCCAGGTCTGTGTGATCAGATTCCAAGCTTTCATCGGGGGATCAATGCATTAGGCGACGAGGTCAAGGCACGTATGCGCCCTTGTCAGGAAGGCCTGTCGAAAGCAATGTTGCGCCCGAAAGTGGGCTCGAAATGTGGGACAGGAAAAGAGGGAAACTAGGACATAATAACCGTGAAACACAAACATGACGTTCAATCACCAAGTCGGTAACTCAAGTGGATGTGAACATACGTTTGCTTGTCCCCCAGATCCGAGCAAGCGCCGCTCTCACCAAGACCATTCAGATTTTCGGCGGATGTACTCGTCGATTCGGCATCGTCGGATACATCCGTTGTTGCAGTCACTGTTTTGTGAGGTGAAACGTCATCATTTTGCCACTCGTCCTCCGTAAGTCTGACGATGTCAAAGCTGGTGCTATGTCAATAGATTGGACACACCAAATCGAGAAAAACTTAAAGTGAATATTCAGATATGTACTGTCATAACCCCGCTTAACTTGCTTTGCTTTTTT
>NZ_BCQV01000025.1 GCF_001552255.1 Alicyclobacillus shizuokensis NBRC 103103 | reverse complement strand
CCGTCGATTTTCTGCGGGAGGGTTTGAAAGTTCTTGCCGAAGCCGTGATGGATGCCGAAGTGGGTCAACTCATCGGTGCTGAGCGCTTCGAACGAAGTACGGAGCGCAAGAATGATCGGAACGGATACCGCCGCAGAGAATGGGATACGAGGGTCGGAACCCTTGAATGGCCAGGCGTCGGCTTCAGGTCGAGGTCTTGGGTCTCTGTTTGGGAGGAGCTATCCATTGAACCGCTTTCTTTGGGCCTCTTATGCCATGTATTTTCTGGGTGGAATGACGAGCGTGTTTTTCGGTGCCATCATGCCCGAATTGCTGTCCCACTACCACACCACGTACACGTCAGGCGGGTTCCTTATACTCCTGCAATCTATCGGATTTGTCATCGGGGTTCCAATCACCGCGAGTTGCATGAAGCGGTATCACTATCGATTCATCCTGTCTGGATCTGCCTTGGCGGTCGCGGTTGCGCAGATGGGCATTCTGTGCTTACCCCGTTTCTTGTGGGTAGAACTGCTTGTGGTCTTGAATGGTATTGGCGCCTCCGCCCTGGAAACGGCTGTGGCTTCCTACGTGATGGAATTGTTCGCAGGAAGACGTGCGATCTTCATGAGTCGTTTGGAAGTAGCGTTTGGCGTTGGGGCACTCTCTATGCCGGCCATGGCCAGCGGCCTTATCGCTGCGCATGGGTGGAGGTTTTGTCCTTTGCTTGTGGGAGGGTTAGCGTTTGTGCTAGCCATGGTTTGGGGATCCATCTCGGTTCCCCTACAATCTATAACCGTGGCGGAAGGACAGATGGACGCCCGCACCGCCGCACCGCCGGTCTTTCAGGGGAGAGTTTCCAAGTACTCAGTCCTCATGTTGTTTCTTGTCATGATTTTTGTCTACGTGGGTTTCGAGAGCAGCCTGAACAGTTTTCTGCCGAGCATTTTCACGGCGTATCTGAAGGCACGTCCGTATTTGGCGTCACTGAGTTCCTCCGCGTTTTGGATTGCTATGGTGGGCGGGCGGCTTGCCATTGGCTGGATTGTCCGCCGTGTCAGTTACGAACGCTACTTGTTCGGGAGCCTCGTTGTCGGTCTGGTGTTCATTTTCCTCTTAACCCAATCCAGAGATCCATGGGTCTCCTACCTTACGGTATGCGGGCTGGGTTTGTCGATGTCCGCCGTGTATTCTATTACGATGGTCTATGCGAATCACACGTTTCCCGGTATGGAGCGTATGGTTACGAGTGCAGTCACGGCCTTCGCGGGAGTGGGCGGGGCGGTATTCCCGGCTGTGATTGGGTATGCCATGGATCATTTCCTGCCAAACCAAGTGTTGTGGATGATGCTGGCCTTTGTCGCGGTACTGCTGATTCTATTCTTGATAATATGTGGGTGTTTGCATGTGATACGTGAACGCCATGTGGCCACGGGGGTCTGATCCAAGAGAGGAGTCTGTGGGGGAGCCGTGCCCTGTGGACGGCGTCCGCGACCAGCGGTCCGGCCTCCTCCAGCGTCAGCTTGCAGGGTTGGCTGCGACGGTGAATACTCGTACGACTCATTTAGTCGCAGCGGCCGTCACAACCACACGCGTCCTCCTTTCCACGCGCCTCCTGGATGGCTTCCCATCCTTCCTTGACGATGAAGTACACCAATGCCAAGGCGGCGACGGAGTCCACCCACCACCAGCCCAAGGATGCGGTCAGCAACGCTCCGGCCAACACGGTCCAAGCCATGTACGCACAGACAATACTGCACGATCCGTCCGCGCGCAGGGCCCGGCTCCCGATTTCCGTTCCGATGCGCTTTTTCGCGTGGGACAGATACGGCATCAAGATGCCGGAGGCAATGGCCAGAGCAATCCCCAAACCGCTCGTTTCTGCCCCTTGACGAGTAATCAACTTGTCCACGGATGAAACGACCACATAGATTGCCAAGAGGAGCAGGGCAAAGCCGACAACCCAGGAGGAGATTTTCTCAGCACGCTCCACGCGCTCCAAAGTCGCTCCCCGGGATTCGATGACGAGGCGCCACAACAACACCCCACCGGCATCCACTCGATGACGCTGTCTGCACCGAAGGCCACCAAGGACAACGAATTCGCGATCACACCTGCGCCGACGGCAACCCCAGCTTCCACCATCATCCAGAGAACCGATAGGAGCTCAATCCGGATGCCTTTCTGTACGGCTGCGTTGTGGATGGACATGTCCCCGTCCTCCCTCTCAATTTGAGGACAATCATAGCCTGTGTGAGCAGGCTGTGCAAGCACTCGGATTCGACTGGATTCCGTGCTGCATGCGGCGGTGTGCCCAGCCTCGTGCCTTGATTTCTAATCGTGTGGTGTGTGCCTGACGCGGGGGCGCGGCCTGCGTCCGACCGTCCATTCGATGCCGAGCACCACCACAATGAGGATGATGAACAGCCCGCAGGCAGGCGTGTAGCTGTGTGCCGCATCGTGGATGGATCCGACAACGATGGGCCCAGGGCACCGATGACATATCGCACAACTGCACCATCGCCGACCGTGAGCGGGCCTTCGATGCGGTCTTGGTGGCATCGATGGGCGAGAGCAGGGTGAGCGTGAAGAGGCCGCCTGCGCCGACGCCCAGGAAGAGGGAGACGACGATGGGGTTCACCGGCGTGAAGACCAGCAATAGCCAAGGATCATCGGGGCAAAACGAAAATTCTGCTGTTACCGACCGGGTGGGCCCGTCTTCATGGATGTTCCTATTCTGTCATGTCAAGCGGGTGCTATTGGCGGCGCTTACATGGTGTGCTACGATGGCCGTGACAGGTTGCATGGGGCTGAGCGCCGCCATGCGCTTGCGCGCTGCTTTCACAGAGGAGGCGTTGTTTTGGCTCAACCGGTTCGGATTGGCATCATTGGCGCGGGCAACATCGGAAAAGTACATATCCGCGCATTTTTGCAGCTGGACAGCGCAGTCGTTCTCGGTGTGACGGATGCGGTGCCAGAGTTGGCCAAGCGGACCCGAGAGGAGTTCTCGCTGCCCAAGGTGTACGACAACATCGACAGCATGCTGGCGGATGAGGAGATTGACGCCGTCGTGATTGGGGTGCCCAACCGCTGGCATGCTCCGCTGGCCATCGCCGCACTCGAGGCGGGCAAGCACGTGCTGTTAGAGAAGCCGATGGCAATAAATGCGGCCGCCGCGAAAGACATCGTGCGCGCGCAGCAACGCGCGGGAAAGCTGTTGATGATAGGGCACCAAATGCGTTGGCAGTGGAACGCGCTGGCCGTCAAGGAACAGGTTGACAAAGGAGAACTGGGGCGCATCTACATGGCGAAAACCGGGTGGATGCGGCGCAAGGGCATCCCAGGCTGGGGCACCTGGTTCACGCGCAAGGCGGACGCGGGCGGAGGTCCGCTCATCGACATCGGCGTGCACATGCTCGACTTGTCCCTGTACCTGATGGGGAATCCCAAGCCCGTGGCGGTGTACGGATCGACCTATGCCGAGTTTGGCCCTCGCCGCCGGGGGATTGGCAATTGGGGCACGCCCAACTGGGATGGCCAATTTGATGTGGAGGACTTGGCGAGCGCGCTGATCAAGATGGACAACGGCAGCACGCTGACACTCGACGTCAGCTGGGCCGTGCATGCGGATACCGACAGCCAGCCGTTTGTCCACCTCATGGGCAGCGACGGCGGCGCGTCGATTGTGGGCCATCGGGCTACATTCCTGACCGAGAAATTCAATCAGCCGCTGCAGACGGAGTTGACTCCGCCCGCCCAGGATGAGGGGGAGCGGGCCCGGTTGTCCCGGCACTTTGTGGAGTGTGTGCAAACCGGCCGTGAACCCATCTGCTCGGCCATGTCGGGGCTGGCGAACAACCTGATTCTCGACGCCATCTATGAATCGTCCCGCACCGGCCGCGAGGTGGTGCTCGATTGGTCGCTGTGAAGCCTAGATGAGTGGTGAGGAGGGAAGTCAGTGCAGAAGGGATTGACCCGTGCCGGAGTGGGTGCGGTTGGCTCTTTGGAAGCGTTTATTGAACTGGCGGCGGCGTACGGTTTTACCAGCATCGACGCCGGAGGTGAAGAATTGATTGGCCTGGTGGAGCGCCATGGGCAGGCGGGTGCTCTGGCGTTGCTCCGGGAGCACGGGGTCAGCATCGGCAGCATGGGTCTGGTCGTGGAGTGGCGTCGGACGGAGGCTGAATTTCGCGCCGGTCTGCCGCTCTTGGCGCAGCACGCGGCGGCGGCCAGTGCGCTCGGATGCACGCGCAGCTGCACGTACATCCTGCCATCGACCGATGAGAACCCCGCCCACTTCTTGGCGATTGCCACCCGCCGGTTGCGCACCTGCGCCGAGATCCTAGGGGCCTACGGGATGCGCTTAGGGCTGGAATTTGTCGGCCCGCATCACCTGCGTGAGGTCGGGCGCCATCCGTTCATCTGGGACCTGCAGAGCACGCTGGATTGGATTGCGGCCATAGGCAAGGACAATGTCGGACTGTTGTTGGACGCGTTTCATTGGTACACGACGGGTGCGACGGTGGACGATATCCGCAATTTGCACAACCAGCAAATCGTGCATGTGCACATCAATGACGCGAAGGATGTTCCGGTTTCACAGGTGCGGGACAACGATCGGCTGTTCCCTGGGGAAGGTGTCATCAATCTGGTCGGCTTTTTGCAGGCTCTGGCCGACATCGGTTACGACGGACCGGTTGCGCAAGAGGTCCTGACGCCCACGCCCCTCACGGAAGACAGCCACGCGTTGGCCGCGCGGTCGCAGGCGGCCTTTGCCCGTCTCTTTTCGGCGGCCGGCCTGTAATCTGATGGAACCTGTCCCGGACCGTCTGTGGACGGCGGGGCAGGTGTCCGGCGCTGCTGCCGAATTCACCGCGTTTGGCTTGATCTGTGTGGAATCCATCCTCTCTCCGCAGTGGACCCCCGCTACGAACGGACGCACATCAGCCTGTATTATGTCATATGATATAACCCTAATGGTTGCGCATCGGGGAGATCTCACGTAAAGTCAAACGTGTAATTCGGTTTTCGTTGTGAGGTTTATGACATCAACAGGTTGTTTCGTTATAATATGTGACAAAAACAGCGCGGTCATCGTCTTTGAATTCAGGGGGTGCTTCGGTGGAGAGCAAGTTTGAATACCTGACGCTGTCTCGTTCGGATCTCACCAGGTGGCCGACTGTGCTCAGTGAAGTCCGCGACTTGGTCGAACAGGGATACATCAAAGTCGTGGATATCCGCCGTCATCAAGATCACTTGCTAATCGTGTTTCGCCGCTTGACAGCAGACCTTCCCCACGTCCCCAGTCCGTCTACAAAATCGCGGCCCTAAAGGCTGATGAGGGAGAACCGAGATTCAGGCACAGCCCGACCGACGCTTCTTGTGGCCATTGCAGGTTGAAGACTGCGTTTGTGACGATGGTGTCAGCCGCCCAGCGCGACTGACGGATGCTCCGCCTGTAGGGCGGCAAGACCAGGTCACGGAGTATCATCCAGCCACGATGTCAAGTCGCGCTGGATGAGCGACTGCAGGCGCAGAATGTCCGCGCGGTAAAACGAGATCAGAGCTTGGCGCGTCTGTGGCCGCATCTGCGGGCGGGCCAACAGACGGTTCTTCAGCCAATGGCTGGCCCGGCTGGAGGGCCCTTGCGGCAAAACGCGTTTGGCCCACTCCTTGACTGGGTGCGGCTGCTGCAAAAAACGATAGAGCGGCCGCAGTCTGGGCACCCCGGAGGCGTTGTGACGGATGCGTGTGTCGATGGGGACATCCGGATTGAGTCCCAAGAAGGCAAGGGTCTCCCGGATCACCTGACTTGGATCTTGAAAGTCCTCGTATAAAAACACTTTGAACTGGCTCGGGCCAAACACACGCCGGTAGTGGTCGATGGCGTCGCTGTACAATCCCAGGCGTCGATACCACCATAGGGGTCGATAGCCTGCCGCCATGCGCGCGTCCTCTTGATCCAGCGCCTGTTCAAAGCTCAACGTTTCGTGTCCGTCGCGCACCAGGTGCATGTAGGCGGAAAAGGCTCTGTCTGCCGGATGACGCAGGATGGCCACCACCTTGGCCTGCGGATTCCAGGCATGAATGCGCAGGGCGGTGTCTGGGTAGCAGAGATAAAACACAGACGCCTCGCCCGCGACCGTTTCTGTTTGGATTGACTGGAACAAGGCCCTGTACTGATCCGCACGACGGATGGCGGCCAGTGAAAACTCTTCGTCTCCAGGGCCGGTGAAACGGGCGGGGAAGTGGTGGCTGCAAAAAAAGTGCGGCTCCTTGATGGGGCTCATATACACCTCTGGGTGCTGGCGCAGATAATGGTACAGGGAGCTGGTCCCGGATTTGGCCGCACCGACAAGGAAAAAATTAGGGAAAACGGACAACCCAAACACCCTCCTATAGTACCCCATACTGTCCATATGGTGCAGTGTACATACTGAACCGCTTCCGTGTCGCATACGCTCTTCTAGATGGGTGCAACCTCATCGTCTGCTGCAGGTAAACGGGGGGATTGGATTGAGCGAGCGACACAGTGGGCAGATACCGGTCGTGACGCGGGCGGATCGGGAGCGACTCCATCAACACCGCGGATTTTGTGTGTGGCTGACCGGTCTGTCCGGGGCGGGGAAGACCACGCTGGCCAGGTTGCTGGCCGGCGACCTGCACGGCCGGGGTGTGCACACCTATGTCTTGGACGGAGACGACGTTCGATCCGGTCTCAACCGCGACCTCGGATTCGACGAGGAAGATCGGCTGGAGAATGTGCGGCGCATCGCCCATGTGGCGCGTATGTTTGTCGAGGCGGGAACGGTCGTCATCGTAGCCGTCATCTCTCCCTATCGAGCGTCACGGCAAGAGGCCCGCTCTCTCATCGGAGCGGACTCGTTTGTCGAGGTGTTTGTGGATTGTCCTTTGTCTGTCTGTCAGCAGCGTGACCCGAAGGGCTTGTATGCCCGCGTGGCGGCTGGGCAATTGTCGGGTATGACAGGGATGGCGGCGCCGTATGAAGCGCCGCTGCGGCCGGATCTCCACGTGACCACGGCGGATATACCGCTTGCGGAGTGTGCCGAGCGTTTGTACCAGTTCGTTCTTCCCCAGCTGAGGGTCCCATAAACGGCGGACTTGCGCCTGTGGCGCCGGCGGGGAATGCCCGCGTCGGCGGCGGGTGGGCGGCCGCCTGCGTCGAGCGTCACCGCCGGGTGCGTCTGCGCCGGGCCGGCTGGACCCGTCTGCGCGCGCTCCGGCGCCTTTTGTGGGCGGTCGAGCGCGGGGCAGGCGGCGCGGCGGTGGCCTCCGTTCCCAAGACGGCGGCCGACAGCCGCTGCAGATGTTCCACCTCTTGACGGATATCTCTGTCTGTCGCGGCCAGGATGCGCTGCCGCAGGCGCGGATAGAGCCGACTGATGGCCTGGCGCAGCAAGGTCCGCTCCAGGCCGCCTGCGTGCTCCATGGCTCGCGCCAACAGCTTATCGATGGCGACCAGGGCGCGTTCTTGCACCGTCGCGCCCTGTACCTCTGCTTCCCTCATGCCTTGGGCCCCCTTGCTGTTGCCCTACAGTATGTCGAATGCCACCGGGCGGTTAGGGCTTTTCACCAGCCACTTGTGGACGTGCTACAATCAGGTCATGATGCGGCCAAGCACGACTTCAGTCCACGCTCCATCCGGACTCTTGGGTGTCCATCCTGCCAAATGGGAGAAAAGCCCGTCAGGAGTCTGGGTGCGTCAACCGTTTCCGGGTGTCCATCACTCTGTTCTCGATCCGTTCGTGCTCCTGGACGAGTTTGTGATAATGCGGGGCGGGTTTGCCTGGCATGCGCACCTGGGATTTGAGAAGGTGACGTATCTGTACGTCGATTGAGACCGACATTGCATCCGTGAGGAGGAAAACAAATGGGCTTTGTTGCTGTCGGGGCTATCTTCGGCTTTCTTTCGGTTGCTTTGGGCGCGTTTGCCACCCACGTTCTGCAGGGCCACTTGCCGGCCGGCATGCTGGACGTGTTTCACACGGGCGCCGAGTACCAGATGTATCACGCCCTTGCGCTGCTGGCCGTTGGCATTCTCGCGCACTTGGACATCGGCGGTCGCTTGGTGCGCGCCGCGGGGTGGCTGTTTGCCATCGGCATCGTGCTGTTTTCCGGCAGCCTGTATGTCCTCGCCACCAGCGGCGTCACAGTCCTAGGCGCGGTGACGCCGTTCGGCGGTGTCTGCCTGCTGCTCGGCTGGGTGTTCCTCATTGTCGCCGCCGTCCAGCCAGCCCGGCGTTGAGGAGTGGGCCGGGTGGCCGGCGATTCCTTCGAAAAACCCTTGTACGCATGTCGGGATAGTTATATAATCAGTCATGCACCCTTCCAACACAATACACACATAGAGCAGAAAGTAGCAGAAAGGAGTGGAGGGCATGGCTACGACTGAGGCGCGCCTCCTCGACCTGGACAGCGGTGGCGGCCTGCGTGAGCAGAGCCGCCCGTCGATGCAGCGTTCCATCGTCCTTGTGTCTATCGCATTTTTCATCGTCGGCGCGGTGTTCTTAGCTTTCTACGATTCCTACGCGCACGCGCTGCTGTTCTTGGTCGCCGGCGTGCTCGGCATGGCCCTGTACCACGCCCATTTTGGCTTTACCAGCTCGTTCCGCAGCTTAATTGTCGCCGGCCGAGGCATCGGCATCCGGGCGCAGATGGTCATGTTCGCCATTGCCAACTTGGTGTTCCTGCCGGTGTTACTGGCGCCGAGCGTGTTTGGCCATCCGGTACAGGCCAGCGTGCACCCGGTGGGGCTTTCCGTCCTGGCAGGCTCCATCCTGTTTGGCATCGGCATGCAACTCGGGGATGGTTGTGCGTCCGGCACCCTTTATCATATTGGCGGCGGGGACGTGCGTGGGATTTTGACCCTGATTGGATTCATCGTCGGGTCTGTACTGGGAACCATCAATTTCACCTGGTGGCAGTCTACCCCGCAGCTGGGCAACGTCTACCTGTTGCAGTCGTTTGGGCCCGTCGGCGGTCTGCTCGTCAATCTCTTGATCATGGCGGTTGTCTTTGCTCTGGTCTATGTTTTGGAGAAGCGGCGCAATGGGTCTGTGGAGAGGCTGTTCCGCAGGGGCCAGTTTACCTGGCGGTCGTTGCTGCGCGGTCCTTGGTCCTGGTTGGCCGGAGCGTTTGTGCTGGCGCTCGGCAACTTTGTCATTCTCCTGGTCTCCGGCAAGGCTTGGGGCGTAACATCCGCGTTCGCGCTTTGGGGCGCCAAGGTGGCCGAGTGGTTTAGGGTGCCGGTCACGAGCTGGGGTTATTGGCAGAATCCTGATAACCTGTCGGCGCTGCACCAAGGTGTGCTGCATCATCTCGAAACCACCGACGACATCGCCATCATGGTCGGTGCGTTGTTGGCTGCGGCGCTCGGCGGGCTGTTGCCGAAGGCTTACTTGCGCGCCTTGCCCTGGCGGATGGTCGTCGGCCTTCTGCTCGGCGGCATCCTGATGGGCTACGGCGCCCGCATTGCGTTCGGTTGCAACATCGGCGCTTATTTCTCGGGCATTGCGACCTTCAGCCTGCACGGCTGGGAGTGGTTCATCGGCGCCATGATTGGCAGTGTCATCGGTGTCGCCATCCGGCCCGTGTGCCGTTTGGCTAACCGTTGACACGGACCGCAAGCACAAGGGTTCGATCCGTTCGAGGGGATCGAACCCTTTATTTTGTGTGGTGGCGCGCCCGGAAATGCTCATGCCCCGACGATTTGGTCGATGGCGGCCAATTCTTGCGGGTCGAACGCCAGGTTGTCCAGCGCCTTGACGTTCTCCTCAATCTGACTGACGCGGCTGGCGCCAATCAGAGCGGAGGTAACGCGCCCTTCGCGCAACACCCAGGCCAGCGCCATCTGCGCCAAAGTCTGGCCACGGCGCGACGCGATGTCGTTCAGGCGGCGGATTTTGTCCAGCGTCTCCTCGGTGATTTGCTCCGACTTGAGGAAGCCGGTCGGTTTCGCGGCTCGCGAGTCCTCGGGAATGCCCTGCAGGTAGCGGCTGCTCAGCAGTCCCTGAGCCATCGGCGAAAACGCGATGCTGCCCACACCCTCCCGCTCCAGCACCGCCTGCAGGCCGTGCTCAATCCAGCGGTTGAGCATGGAATAGGACGGCTGATGGATCAACAGCGGGGTGCCCAAGCTGCGCAGGATGGAGATGGCTTGTTCCGTCTGCTCCGGGCTGTAGTTGGAAATCCCGACGTACAGCGCCTTGCCCTGGCGGACCACCAAGTCCAGCGCCGCCATCGTTTCCTCCAGCGGCGTATCCGGGTCTGGACGGTGGGAGTAGAAGATGTCCACGTAATCGAGTCCCATGCGTTTTAGGCTCTGGTCCAAGCTGGCCACCAGGTATTTTTTCGATCCCCATTCCCCGTACGGTCCGGGCCACATATAATAACCTGCTTTGGTGGAGATGACGAGTTCGTCGCGGTACGGGGCCAGGTCCTGTTTGAGCAGGCGGCCAAACGTCTCTTCGGCCGATCCAGCCGGAGGCCCGTAATTGTTGGCCAGGTCAAAGTGGGTGATGCCCAGATCGAAGGCACGCCGGACCATGGCACGGGCGTTTTCGAACGAATCCACACCGCCAAAATTATGCCACAGGCCCAGCGAGATGGCGGGCAGTTTCAGTCCGGAGCGGCCGCATCGGTTGTAGACCATGTTCTTGTAGCGGTTGGCATCGGGCAAATAGGTCACGGACGAGACCTCCTTGGACGGGTGCGCTGCGCCCCGCTCATGATATCGTTTGCACTTCCATTATACCGATTTATCCTGCATGAAACCTTCTTGGCGCCGGACATACTGGGATTGATTCCTGTGAGCGCCAGGATGTGGAGGGCCGCAGGCGAAACGGACGACGCCGGGTGCGTGGCCGGCGGTCGCCGGGGAGGGTGCAGGATATGACAACGAAAACCGTGCCAGGCCAGCCAGTGCAGACGCGGCCAGGCCGCGTCCAGCCGGGGGAGACGGGGCGCAGCCTGGAATCCGTCAGTCCGTTTGAATGGAACCGCGAACTGATACGCCTGGCCGAGGACCACCAAAAGAAGAGCACGCGCGTGCTGCTGGATGCCGGCCGCGGCAATCCCAACTGGATTCACGCCGGGGCGCGCGACGCTTTCTTTCTGCTCGGTCAATTTGCCGTCGAGGAATCGCGGCGGGTCTGGCAGCAGGGAAACCTGGCGGGCAAGCCCAGGCAGCCGGGCATCCGCGCGCGGATGGACGAGTTTTTGTACATCCACCGCGGCCTGCCCGGGGCCGATTTGCTCGCTCGCGTGATCCGGTACGGGTGCGATGTCCTCAGACTGGACCCGG
This sequence comes from Alicyclobacillus shizuokensis NBRC 103103, assembly GCF_001552255.1. Lineage (GTDB taxonomy): Bacteria > Bacillota > Bacilli > Alicyclobacillales > Alicyclobacillaceae > Alicyclobacillus_G > Alicyclobacillus_G shizuokensis. The sequence goes on along the minus strand of NZ_BCQV01000025.1, from coordinate 57,789 downwards.
ATGGCTACGTCCACGAATTGGTGGACGGAATTATCGGCGACAATTACCCGACGCCGGACCGTATGCTGGTGCACGTGGAACGGGTAGTGCATGCGTATCTGACGCGTGAATTGTGCGCAGGGCGCGACGTGGGCCGTTTTCACCTGTTCGCGGTGGAGGGTGCGACGGCAGCCATGTGCTACATTTTCGATTCCCTTTTGGCCAATCACCTGCTCGAGCCGGGGGCACGTGTGGCGGTGATGGTTCCTATTTTTCCACCTTATCTGGAAATACCCAGACTGCCCCGGTACCGTTTCGACGTGGTCGAGGTTGTCGCCAGCGGCCGGGCCGAAGATGGCAGCCACACGTGGCAGTACCCGGACAGTGAGCTGCAAAAACTGGAGGATCAGAGCATCCAAGCGCTGTTCCTGGTCAATCCGAGCAACCCTCCCTCGGTGGCCATGGATGCGGATACGTTGCGCAGTCTGGTGGAGATCGTGCGCGGTCACCATCCGGATCTGATGATTGTGTCGGATGACGTGTACAGCACATTCGTCGACGGTTATCGCTCTTTGCTGGCCGAGCTCCCGTACAACACAATCGGAGTCTACTCGTTTTCCAAGTACTTTGGTTGCACGGGCTGGCGTCTGGGGGTGATTGCGGTGCACGAAGACAATGTGTTTGACGCGCGGCTGCGCCGGTTGCCGGAAAAGCAGCAGCAGGAGCTGGCGCAGCGCTACCAGTCGTTGACCCCAGACGTGTCTCGGCTGCGTTTCATCGACCGGCTGGTTGCGGACAGCCGCCAGGTGGCGCTCAATCATACGGCCGGTCTGTCGACGCCGCAGCAGGTCCAGATGGCCCTGTTCGCTGCGGCCGCGTTGGTGGATGCGGACGACGATTACAAGTCCCTCACCAAGTCCATCTGCCGGCACCGCCTGCACCTGCTCTATGAAGGGCTGGGTCTCCCGGTGCCCAATGTCCCTCACATGGCGGATTATTACACGGAGTTTGACCTGGCGGAATGGGCCGCCCGCCACTACGGTCAGGAGTTCGCCCAGTTTCTTCGGGAGACGTGCGAACCCACGGATATTCTGTTCCGGTTGGCCGAAGAATCGTCGGTGGTGCTGTTGAATGGCGGCGGTTTCCATGCTCCGAGGTGGTCGGTGCGCATTTCTCTGGCCAACCTGGACGATGCGGATTATGCGCAAATTGGCCGAGACCTGCACAAAGTTCTCGAGGAATACGTGGCAAAGTGGCAGGAGAGGGTGAGGCGTAAGTAGCACCCGGGGATGCGGTTCAGTACAATAATGAACGTGCATCAGCAGCCTGTTTCATGTGGGTGAATTTCCGCGAGGGCCGAGTGCAGCTATGCGCCGGCCGTTTGCTTGTCAGGGAGAGGATAGCCACATGTCTATTGTGCGTTCGTCGTACGTCGGGGAAGCGGCCATCACGGCGGTGGGTGAGCAACTGGCCGTGACGGTGGCCCCCAGTCTGGGCGGCAAGTTGGTCTCGCTTGTGCACCGTCCCAGCGGCGTCGAGTTGCTGCGCCAGCCGTCCAGCCGCGAAGAGTATCAGGCGCGGCCGATACTCTTCGGCGCACCCATTTTGTTTCCGCCCAACCGCATTGCGGATGGGCGCTTTCAGTTCGCTGACCAGACCTACCAGTTTGACTTGACCGAGCCGTCCAAACACAATCACATCCACGGCTTTGTCGCCCATCGTCCGTGGCAGGCGGAAACGGTGGAAGGGGGGCGGCGGACGGCGATTGTCGTCACCTTTGATTCGGCTCACCATCCGGAGGTGCTGCGTCAATTGCCGCAGCGTTTCACGATTGTCGTGGAGTATGTGCTCGACGGTCCACGGCTAATCAAGCGCGCGACGGTTGAGAACCACAGCGAGCGGCCACTGCCGTTTGGGTTCGGTTACCATACGACGTTTCGCTTCCCGTTGGCGGACGGGGGGCATCTGAAGGATTGCCGGTTCAGCCTGCCGGTCAGCAAACAGTGGCAGCTGGATGCCCGCAATCTGCCGACGGGCCGGCAGGACCCGGTGCCAGCGTCGGTGGCGGAAAACCTACCGCTGGCGGGCGTGGCGCGGGATGACGTGTTCTCCACCGCAGCCGGTGTGCCGAATCGGGCGGTGCTGCGGGACGACGCGGCAGGGCTTAAGGTCCATTACGACTGTGCGGAGCCCTTTCGGTTTTGGGTCGTGTACAACGCGGACGGCAAACAGGGTTTCTTGTGCCCGGAGCCGTACACCTGGGTGACCAATGCACCCAATTTGGCGCTGCCGGCAGACGAAACAGGTATGTCCGCCTTGGAACCGGGCGAGCGCCGCATCTTGGAGACGTCGATAGCCGTGTTGCCCCTTTAGCTGGATGGAAGGGAAGGCTGGGTGTTCCTGAACTTTACATATTCTGTAACAGATAGTGCTAGACGAGCTTGTGCGCTTGTGAGACAATACGCTCGTGCTCGGCTCCGAGTGTGGCCTCGGGCTGTGAGATGGAGAACCTAACAGAAGATATAAGATATGGCGCGCATCGGCCGGACTTGAGTAGGACCGGCCGATGCAGCGTGCAAATAGATGCTGCAGGAGGAACGAGCGTGAACCGACGAGCGCGGTTTGCCGGTCAGGACAAGCAGGAGTGGAAGCTGATTGACCTCGAAATGATGAGTTCGGGATGGCGTTTGTGGTTGGCTCCGGCCGTCGATGACGGGGCCGATTGGGAGTTGCTGCTGCAGGAGCGGCATGCGTCCCGTACGATGTCGCTGCCGCTGATGCGCAGCGACGGTGAACGCCTTGGTTCGGGAGCCGCGTACGTGGCCGATATCCCCTTCATACCGTCCGGCGGGCATGGCGAAGCCCTGTTTGACGTGGACACCTGGGACGCATATGTCCGCAAAGGGGGAGTGGTGGCAGCGGGGGGCGAGGCGCCGCGCTGGCGGGTGCGCAGCCACCTTCGCGAGCGGGAGTCGTTGTACGCGTTCCACCGTCCGCGCCGCCTGGCCGCCATTCCCTACAGCACCGTGCAGGGTAACCTGTCCATCCGCATTCGTCGCGTCAACGGATCGGCCAAATTGGTGTCGACGGCTTGGGATGGGGACGGTGTGCTGGTTTTGAACGGGTACGTGTTTGGTCCCCTGGTGGATCCGAATGAGCCCAAGCGGGTCCACCTGTCCCTGGTGGTGCGCAACGAGGCGGCCACTGCGGAATACGCCTTTGCCGCGAAACCGGTCCCTTGGATCGAGGAAGGGGATGCGATGTCGACTGCAGCGGCGGAGTCGAGGGCCGGACGCGAACCCATAGCTCGGGTGGTCGACTATGCGCCGCCGTCCGCCGCGTCGTCCTTGGCGTTCACAGCCCGGATTCCGATGGGGGCCTTGGACTTGGCCGGACTGATGGACCAGCGTTTGGAGTTTTTTGTCTCTGTCGGGCAAAGCGACGACGAGCGGCTGTTGCCGCTGCGCCAGCGCGAGGGTGGCCCCGCCGCGCTTGACCGGCGCAACCCAATCGTCCATACCCATCTTGGCGCGGTGCGGTGCGAGCTGTTGCTGGATGGGATGCGCCCGTTCGTCCGCCTGGTGCCCCATGACCTGGAGGCGGAGGTGGAGGCCGTCTATGCCCGCGATGGGGTGATTCAAATTCTCGGGCGGGTGCTACGCCCGGCCGGCCATAGTGGGGCCGCCCAGCTGTGCTTACGCCGACGCGATTCGCAGGCGGGGATGGCTGTGCCTGTTGTGGTGGAGGATGGCCGCTTCAACGTCCGACTGACGCCGAGCGGTCTCTTGCGGGACGGCTTACGCCCGGGGCTTTGGGACCTGTCCCTGTCGGCGCAGGGGCGTGCGTGCCGATTGCGTTCCTGGCAGGACGGCATCGCTCACAAGAACCAGTTGGTGCGTTTTCCATGCCAGCGCTTCACGCTGGACGGACAAGCCTATGCCGTTTACCCGCTCTACACGCGCGGCGACTACCTGGCGGTCAGGGTTCGTCCAGACGTGCGGGTCAAGTCGGTCTTGTGCGTCGAGGCGAGGAAAACGGGGTTGACGCTGCGGGTGCGCTTGGAGGTGTTTCCCCCCGTGGAGGGCGTCGACCAGGTGACGGGTGTGCTGACCGTGCGCTGCAAATACGGCAAGGTGCTCAGGATTCCCGTGGCATGCAGTTTGCAGAGGGTGGGACAGACGAGCAATTTTCAGGCTGTCCTGATGACCACGCTGTCGGCTGGGGAATTTGCCGCCATCCACGACGACGTGGTGAGAAACCTGCACTTTGATTCGGTGGAGTGCGTCTTGGAGTTTCCCAGCCATCAATCGCGGTTTCCCATTACCCTGAGCCCGGACGCGGTGGTCTCCTCCTTTGACGACCGACTGGATCGGCGGCCGCGGCTGCGCCGAGTGTTCGACAGGCTGCGGGTGCTCTTTTACCGCGCCGCCAACCGTGTGCTGCCGGTGCGCAGTGACCTAATCGTGTTTCAGAGCTACTACGGTAACAGTTATGCCTGCAACCCGCGCGCCATTTACGAACAGATGCTCAGACAAGGCCGCCGCTTTCGAGCCGTCTGGGTGATGAAAGACCTGAACAAACGGTTGCCCGGATCCCCGCGCCTGGTGAAGCCCAGATCAACCGCGTATTTCTATTATATGGCTCGCGCAAAGTATTTTATCAATAACGGGAACTTTCCGGATTTTTATCGCAAACGCCGCGGCACGGTGCATGTGGAAACCTGGCACGGAACGCCGCTCAAACGGTTGGGGTACGATGTCGATCCCGGTTCGACCGCGTACAAGGAGAACACGGCTCCGGAACTGCTCAGCCGGGTTCGCAGGTGGGACTACCTGGTTGCCCCCAATCCTTATACGGCCGAGATCCTGTGTCGCGCCTACCGCTATGACAAAGCCGTGTTGGAGGTGGGCTATCCCCGCAACGACGTCTTTTACCGCCCCGATGCCGCTCGGCGCGCCCAGGAGATTCGCCGCCGGTTGGATATCCCGGAGACAAAGCGGATCATCCTCTATGCGCCCACCTGGCGGGACTCAGAACATCAGGGCCAGCAGCGCCATGCGCCGTACGAGTTTCGTTTCGACCTGGATGATTTCAAGCGCGAGTTTGGCCACGACTATGTTCTGCTCTTGCGCCTGCATTACTTCGATGCCCAGCGCATGCAATGGATAGACGACAGCGGCATCGTCCGCAACCTCACCTATTATGACGACATCGCGGATCTGTACCTGATTTCCGACCTGCTCATCACCGATTATTCCTCGGTGATGTTTGACTTTGCCAACTCGGGTCGGCCGATGATCTTCTTCACCTATGACCTGTTGGCCTATCGATCTGTGATGCGCGGGTTTTACTTTGATTTGGAAGAGCAGGCGCCAGGACCGCTGGTGCGCACTGAGGCGGAGCTGTTTGCGGCGATTCGCCAGGTGGACGAATGGTCTATACGCTATCAGGACAAGTACGACGCGTTCCGCCGGCGTTTCTGTTCACTGGAAGACGGCGGCGCGGCGCGGCGCGTGATTGAGGCTGTGTTCGACGACGTCGGAAAGGGTGGGCGCCGATGAGAATCACCTTTTTGATCTTTGACATCTATGGCATGGGCGGCACCGTCCGCACAGTTCTCAACACGGCAAACTATTTGGCCGCGCACGGCCAGGATGTAGAGATTGTCAGTGTTTTTCGCAAGAACAAGGATCCGTTCTTTCCTATAGATCCGCGCATTCGCATCCGCGTTCTGCGTAACTCGGTCGCCGCGGGCCAAGTCGGCGGGCGGCCGGGCATCAAACAGCGGACGCTGCAGTACCTGCGTGTGCCCAAGCTGAAAAGCCGGCTGATCCACCGCGATGATGAGGCGTACGACGCGTTTTCGCTCATGAGCGACGTGAAGATCTACCGCTTTCTCAAGTCGCTCCATGACGGTGTCCTCATCACCACGAGGCCGAGTTTCAACCTGATGGCGGCCAAATACGTGGATCCGCGCGTCTGTCGGGTGGCACAGGAGCACCTCAACTTCGACATCCATCCGCCGGGGCTGCAGCGCGCCATCCGCCGGCTCTACCCGCGGCTCGACCATCTGATCACGCTGACAGATGATGACACCGCCACCTATCGCCGCCTGTTTGACAGTACCGGGCTGGATGTCCGCAAGATCACGAATTCGGCTCCACAGGTGTCCTGTCCGCAGTCCTCCTTGGATCAAAAGGCTGTCATCGCCGCTGGCCGGCTGGTGCCGCAAAAAGGGTTCGACCTGTTGATTGAGGCGTTTGCGCGCGTGGTCGAGCGCTTCCCCGATTGGCGCTTGAAGATCTACGGCTACGGCCGGGAGAGGGACGCCCTGCAGAGGTTGATTCTGGATAAGCACCTGTACAACCATGTGTTTTTGATGGGCCCTTCGCGCGACATGCAGCAGGAACTGGCCCAGGCTTCCATCTATGCTTTGAGTTCCCGGTTTGAAGGGTTCGGCATGGTCCTGGTCGAGGCGATGCAGTGTGGCGTGCCGATGGTCTCGTTTGACTGCCCCAAGGGCCCGGCGGAGATTGTGACGCATGGCGAAGACGGCTGGCTGGTCGAGAACGGCAATGTGGAACGGTTTGCCGAGGCGCTCATGGATCTGATGGGGGACGATGAGAAGCGGCGTCGCTTTGGCCAGAACGCCGTGCGCAATGTGCAGCGCTTTGACATTCAACAGATTGGCCAGCAATGGCTGGACCTGTTGGAGGATATAGGCCGCAACCGGGCCTGAGAAGGACCATGCGGCCTACATGGCGGCGGTGCTCGCATTGCCGTCCCCTCCCGGCCTCGGCCTCGCCAATCGAGGGTTCTCGACGTAGACAATCGGACCGCGTCCCAGCATGTGGACGATGTCCCTGTACAGGAGCTGGCCAGCCAATCGGTGGCCGGCGCTGTTGGGATGCCAGGAGTTTCCATAGTACACCCAGTACGTCTGGCCATGGGCAGCCATGTAGCGGCGCATCTGCGACAGGATGTCGAAGACGTGCACGTTCGGACTGCGGAACTCGTGCGCGACCTCCATTTCTGCCGTCAGGTAGCGTTCGGTACCGGCACGATAGAACGAGGACGACGCCTCGGTCACCGGCGGCGTCACGAGCATGACGACCGCATGTCGCGCCAGGGCGCCGTCGATTTCAGCGTGGATGGCGTGTTTAAACCTCGCCATGGGGGTGCGCTTGTGACAGTCGTTGAGCAGTCCCCAAGCGATGGCCACCACTTGGGGCTTTGTGCTCAAGAGCCAATGCGGGTAGCGATGCATCACATCGACCGCGCGTTCTCCTGGACGGCTTCGGTCGACATACTGCCATTGCACGGGAGTGGTGCTGCTGAGCTCGGCAAAGGCGCGCCGCAGGTAACTGTCGCGCCGTGCGTCCAGCCACCCGTGCGCCATCGATCCACCCACAACCAGCACCGTTTCTTGTTCACTGTGTCTGTGCGGTCTGCCCTCCGCGATGTACGTGGATCCGCACAGGGCTGCGGCACAGATCAGGGCTGCAGCCAGCCCCATCCAGCGTCGCTTCATTCCCGTTCACCTGCACCTATGTATGTCAATATCCCCCAGTATACTACAGGTTTACGTTCGCTTGCTGGCGGGGGCCGGCAAGGTTCGCGGGTGTTTCGCGCCGGCCAGCGAGATCACGGCTCGGACGGGACGGTGGTCGGACGCCGTCGTGTCCACGACGTGAACGGACCGGACCTTAAGTCCATGACTGACGAGCACGTAGTCAATCAAGCGCCTGGGGGAGTCGGCAGGGAAGGTGGCGCATCCGCCCTGGCACCGGTTCATCGTCTGGTCGAACACTTTCCACAACGGTCGCAGTTCGGGGGCAGCGGGGACCGCGTTGAGATCACCCATCAACACCTTGGGTCCGGTGTCTTCGGAGACGATGCGCATCATGTCGGCCACCTGCCGCGCTCGCACATGCGTATCACGCCGATAATCCAGGTGCGTGAGGTAAATGTGCAGGTCCTGTCCATGGACGTGAATCATCGCCTCCGCAAACCCCGGTTTCATCGCCACCGATTCGCGCTGGTCTCGCGTCAACCGGCGGGCAATCCGATGGTTTTCCATGCCCTGTATGGGATAGCGGCTCAGGAGCAGGACGCCGTATTGGCGCCGGGGGCCTCCTGGGGTGCCCGCGTCCAGGTTGAAGATGGGGGCGAAAAATCCGTACATATGGAGACGTCGGATGTAGAACTGCGCCTCGTCCTCATGCTGGGCGTGCTTGTGCCAGTAGGCACCCACTTCCTGCAGTCCGACCACGTCGGCGTGCGTCTGGGTGATGATGTCGGCAATCCGCGCCAAGTTATAGCGGCCGTCGATGCCGATGCCGCCGTGCGTGTTGTAGGAGACGACGGTTAACGTCTCTTTCCCCGTAGTCGGCTGGGTAGGCAGTTCTGCGGCCCGTGCCGGGGACGCCGCCATAGCCACAGCCAGGCATAGACTGGCGGCCGTCAGGATGGAGCGGGACAGCTTGGGCCAGTGCATGGCGGCTGTCACCTCGCTTTCCGTTTTTCGCTATTCTCTGCAACCCGGACGCGAAATACTCCTCAGTCAAGCAGGCACCCTTGTCCGTGAAGTCTGATCTATACTTAGAATCATACGTTGATTCATGAACATGCGATGCAGGGGTGCGCAGACGCCGGTTGGGCGGCTGGTGCAGGTTCACCGACGAGGGGGATGACAATGTCCAAACGCACCATCCAAGCGGAGGATCTCTATCGGTTTCAATGGCTGTCCAATCCGGTGCTCCGTCCGGACGGGCAATGGGCCGTGTTCGAGTGCATGAGCGTGGACGAGAAACAGGACGATTACGAGACGCAGCTATGGCTAGCGCGCACGGATGGGGCGGAGTTCCGCCCGCTGACGACAAGCGGTACGCATAACCATGGAGCCGTGTGGTCGCCGGACGGCGACACGCTCGCGTTCGTGTCCAATCGCGCGTATGGAACGCAGGTTTGGTTGCTGCCGATGCAAGGGGGCGAGGCACGGCGGTTGACCCGCTTCCGCTACGCTCCAGGCGCCTTGGCCTTCGCGCCGGATGGACGCAGTTTGTACGCGTTGGTGCCGGTGCCCCGGGAGCAGACAGTGGGCGACGTCGCGTTCTGGGATGAGGACCTCACGGACAAAGAGGTTCAGGAGCAAATGGACAAGGAGAACAAGGAATGGGCGGATAATCCCAAACGTTACGACCGGCTCTACTACAAGGGGGATGGCGTGGGACTGTCGCGCAAGCGCGTGCGACAGTTGGTGGCCATCGACGTGGAGACGGGTGTTTGTCGCCAGCTGACGTGGGAGCGCGAGGGGGTTTCTGCGTTCAGCGTGGCCCCCGACGGAAAGTCTGTTGCCTATACCACGAATCGGCGGGATAACCCGGATGTGAACTGGTGGTATGAGGATATCTACCAGGTGCCGGCGGACGGCGGAGAGGCTAGGCTGCTCTGTGCGGATGTGGTGGCGCATGACCTGGCGTATTCACCGGACGGCCGTTACCTGGCCGTGCTCGGGCACGGCGAGGAGTTGTACAAGTACTGGTCGGCTGCGCATACGCATCTGTTTCTGGTCGCCACGGCGGATGGCGGGGTGACCCGGTTGACCGGACAGTTTCCCGACGAAATCGGGGACGCAACCGGATCGGACATGCACGGTCTGGTGAAGAACCAGCCCCCCGTATGGTCGCGTGACAACCGATTCATCTACGTGCTGTCGGCGCGGGAAGGACGCTGCGAGGTGGTCCGCTTTGCCACCGATGGGAGCACACCGGAGGGCGAGGTGGTCATCGGCGGCGACAGGGACGTGTATGGGTTCGCCAGCGACGGGGGGACACGGTTTGTTGTGACTTACGGCACCCCAACGCACCCGGGAAAGGTGGTGTCGGTGGGCATTGCCGGCGTTCCACCCAGGCCGCGCAAGCCGCGCGCCGTGACCGAGGCGATGGACGGTCCGCTGCCGTTCTTTCCGGAGCGGGAGGTGCGTCTGGACCGGTGCAACACGTGGCTGGACGAGGTGGCGCTGGTGGAGCCGGAACCCTTTTATTACAAATCGGGTGGGGACTGGACGCTCCAGGGATGGGTGATGAAGCCGGCCCGTTTCGAGTCGGGAAAGCGCTACCCGGTGATTCTGGAGATTCACGGCGGGCCGCAGACCCACTACGGGTACGCCATGTTTCACGAGATGCAGTGGCTGGCGGCGCAGGGGTATGCGGTAGTCTACACGAATCCGCGCGGGGGCACCAGCTACGGTCAGGAGTTTGTCAACGCGGTGCGCCATCACTACGGCGAGGACGACGCGGCCGATGTGCTGAACGGCTTGGAGGCGGCTCTGTCGCAATTCGATTTTCTCGACGGGGAGCGCGTCGCCGTCACCGGCGGCAGCTACGGAGGCTTCATGACCAACTGGTTGATTGGGCACACCCAACGGTTTTTCGCCGCGGTCACACAACGCTCCATCTCCAACTGGATCTCTTTCTACGGGTGCAGTGATATCGGACCGCTGTTCGTCGAAAGCCAACTGGGTGTGTCGGACGTGATTGCGGAACGGGAGCGGTTGTGGCAGATGTCGCCCTTGGCCCACGCGGCCCATATCCGGACGCCGCTGTTGATTTTGCACTCGGAAAACGACCTGCGCTGCCCGATGGAACAGGCCGAGCAGCTGTACACGACGCTGAAGCGGCGCGGCGCGGAGGTGGAACTGCTGCGCATACCCAACGCCAGCCACGGGCTCTCTCGCGGGGGCAAGCCGAAGCTGCGGGTGGCCCGGCTCCAAGCCATCTTCGGCTTCATCGACGCTCACCTGCCGGATGTGGATTCACTCACCTGAGTGACATGTCCGTTGGAAGGGGGAATTGCCAATGGACTTTCTCTTGCCGCAAGAGTTGATGGAGATGAAGCGGACGGTGCGCGACTTTGTCGATCAGGAAGTCGAACCGCTGGCCATGCAGATTGAGCAGCAGGACCGGGTGCCCGACGATCTCTTGCTCAAGTCCAAGCAACTGGGGCTGTTCGGCCTCAGCATTCCCGAGGAGTACGGCGGCCTTGGCCTGTCCATGCTCGGCAAATGCGCCGTGTTTGAAGAGCTGGGGCGCACCATCAACGGCTACACTACGGTCGTTGGCGCGCACAACGGGATTGGCAGCGTGGGCATCGTGGAGTTGGGAAACGAGGAGCAAAAGCGCCGCTACCTGCCGAAAATGGCTTCCGGGGAGTGGATTGGCGCCTTTGCCCTGACGGAGCCACAGGCCGGTTCCAACGCCGCCAATCTGCGCACTGTGGCGGTCAAGAAAGGGGATCGCTACATCCTGAACGGCCAGAAGATCTACATCACCAACGCCCCCATTGCCCATGTGTTCACGGTCATGGCCGCGACGGACCCGGCGAAGGGGGCGCACGGCATCACATCGTTCATCGTCGAGCGCAGCTTTCCAGGCTTTCACGTCGGCCAGGTGGAGAGAAAGATGGGACTGCATGGCTCGCAGACCGCTCAGCTCTATTTTGAAGACCTGGAGGTGCCGGAGGAGAACGTGCTCGGCGAGGTCGGCCGCGGCTACGTCAACGCTCTCCGCATCCTCGCCAACGGCCGGGCGGGCTTGGCCGCGCGGTCTTTAGGATCGTGCGAGTACCTGCTGGAAAAGTCGCTCGCTCACGCCTTGACCCGCGAGCAATTTGGCAGGCCCATCTTCGAGCAGCAGATCATCCAGCACTACCTGGCGGAGATGGCGCTCGAAATTGAAACCCTGCGGGCGTTCCTGTACAAGGTCGCCTGGCAGGCGGACCAGGGCGAGAAAATCGTCAAGGAAGCGGCGATGTTGAAACTGTATGGCTCTGAGGTGTATAACCGAGTGGCGGACAAAGCGGTGCAGATTCACGGGGGCATCGGCTACATCGCCGACTATCCGATTGAGCGTTTCTACCGCGATGCCCGCATCACGAGAATCTATGAAGGCACGTCGGAAATTCAGAAGAATATCATTGCAGCCCAACTGAAACAGGAGTTCGAACGGCGGGCGACGCATTGATTCGGCGTGCGTGCAAAGGGGAGTGCCGATGCGCGCGCAGGTCGTGGAGAACGAAGAGCAGTTGCGGGAGTGCCTCGCCATTCGCCGCGAGGTGTTTGTCGAGGAGCAGGGCGTCCCGGAAGACCTGGAGTGGGACGAATGGGACCGCGTGGGCGCCTGCGTCCATCTCCTGGTCCGGGATGGGCGGGGGATGGCTCAAGCGACCGCGCGGGTCAAGCGGTACGATGAAACAACGGCCAAGGTCCAGCGCGTGGCCGTGCGCCGGTCGGTCCGCGGTGGGGGCTGGGGCAGGGCCGTGATGGCGGCCGCGGAGGCGGCAGCGCGACAGCTCGGCTTGCGGCGCGTCGTCTTGGACGCCCAGTGCCAGGCACAGGCCTTTTACGAGAAGCTGGGCTATCGCGTGGTCAGCGAGGAGCCGTTCCTGGACGCGGGAATCTTGCATGTGCGCATGGAAAAGGAACTCGCCGATTGAGTAAACTGAGCCTCGCGACGAAGGTAGAGCGTGTGGGCGATCCGGCCGGATCGCCCACAGGGATATGGGCTGTACGCTTGGCTGTGCCCGCGCGCGGTTGGCGCGCCTTACGCCTGCCCGGCGGAAGTGCGCAGCGCTTCCCGTCGCGGCTTCCATACCCGCACATACTGCGCGCCAAAGTAGGACCCGAGCACGAACAGAGCGGCGATGAACTGCGCGGCCAGGCTTTGAATGTTGTTGAACACACAGAACCAAAGCCCCATCCAGTCCGGGAAGTGCACCGGCAGCTGGGTGGCGCCAAGCCAGCCGGCTTGCTGCATCTCCTGCACTTGTTCTCCGACCATCACCAACAACACGGCGCCCAGCATGACGCCCGTGAACACCAGCATCTTTTTGTAGGGAAGTTTTTGGTGGGCGAAGAAGGTTAGGACGGCGACCATCAGGGTAAGCGCCAGGCCCACCGCGGTGCCGATGAGGACAACCATGGACCCCACCTGCATGCGCGTGTTCTGTAGGAACAGCACGACTTCGAAGCCTTCCCGATAGACGGACGTAAACCCGAGAACGACCAGGCCTTTGTAGGCCACCGATTTCGCGGTGTCGGCGATGCCGACTGGCGCTGTCGCGTCCGATTCCAGCGTATCAATCATTTCGTTTTTCTTTCGGTTGTGCATCGAAATCCAGCCGGTCCAATAGATGCGGTGGAAGAACCAGTTCATTACCAACAGCAAGACCAGGATGGCCAACAGCCCGGTAGCCGCCTGGATGTCGAGTTCCGAGGCGGTCTGGCCGACCAGGGCGATGATGCCCACCACTACAAACCAGGTAACGATGGTGGCCAGAAAGGCGAGTCCGGCGCCGTTTGAGATTGGCCGCCAATACGCTCGCCGGGTACGGACCAGGCTGGCCGTGATGGCCGAGAGGACGAGGATGGTCTCCAATCCCTCGCGAAACACCAGGATGCCTGTGTCCACGATGGCCGCACCTCGGCCAATGTTCTGCGCCGTCGGGTCCGGATTGCCGCCGGCGGTGACGCCCTGCCACACGAGCGCCGCCACCACCGCAGCCGCCAACACCGTCAAAATCGTTCGCTTGATACTCCACCGGAAAGACAACCGATACTCCCCCTCGTCTCGGTGCGTCGACAAACATGACCTAGTGAATCAACTTTCTCTCTGGGTATTGTACGATTAGCAGATGCTAACTGCAAGAGGTTTGATACATGAACTCGCCATCATTCGCAGATCGGACGAGAGTTTGCTAACCTATGAAGTAGCGACAGGACTTGTGGATCAGGTTTGATGGATGGAGGTTGTGCCATGGGACCCATCGATAAAGAGGCGGTGCAAACTGTCCTCAACGAGTTTGAAAACCAGGATTTGTACCTGCACCTGGAGACGACCAACGGGGCGTACGCGGCGCATAGGCAGGAGTCGCAGCTGGCGGTGTGCGCGTACATTCGCAACGGGCGCATCCGGTATCACCGCGGGGTGGTGAGCGGAGACGGCCCGTTTCGGGTGGGGCTCAAGATGGACCAAGGTTGGGTCTACGCCGAGGGACTGACCGACTACGAGGTGGATGCCGAGGGACGGCTGCTGATGGCCGGTCATGACCGGGAGGGCCGCCTGGCGGTCGCCTTGGAGCTCAGCCGCACCCCGTTTCGCATCTGAGCGCATCTAGGCGCAGTTTTGCTCTGCGGTTGGTATCCTACGCTGGTGTGTGCAGCGGATAAGGGAGTTGAACACAATGGAGAGGCACGTTTTAGTGGTATTCCCACACCCAGACGACGAAACTTTCAGCAGCGGGGGCACCATCGCCATGCACACACAGGCTGGCACACCGGTCACCTATGTGTGCGGCACGCTGGGAGAGATGGGACGCAACATGGGCAAGCCGTTTTTTGCCACCCGCGAGTCGCTGCCCCAAGTGCGGGAACAGGAACTGCGCGAGGCCTGCCAGGTTCTTGGCATTCGGGATTTGCGGCTGTTGGGGCTGCGCGACAAGACGGTAGAGTTTGAGGACCGGGAAGCGTTGGCCGAGCGCATTCGGGACATCATCCTGGAGCTCAAACCTTCTCTCATCATCACGCACTACCCGGGATTCGCGGTGCACCCAGACCACAACGCGCTCGGGGCGGCGACCGTGCGCGCGGTCGAGATGTTGCCCAAGGATCAGCGACCGACCGTGCACTGCAGCGCTTTTTCCCGTGACGCCCGGGAAAAGTTGGGCGATCCGGACGTAATCAACGATGTCCGTGCGGTGTTCGACATCAAGATGGCGGCCATCCGGGCGCACCGCTCGCAGTCGGAGGCGATGCTCAAGAATCTGGAGGAACAGTTCGCGAAAAATCCCGACGCGGCCCGGAGGATGGAAGCGGAGCGGAGCAAGGAAGCGTATTACACCTACCGTTTTGCCGATTGAGGCGCCGGGCTGCCCGGCGCATGGTCCCTCACAATATTTTTTCCCGTGTCACGGAGACCACCGGCGCAAGCTCGTCGTCGCCGGGGCCTCCCCTCGCCGCCCATGTCCAACGGTTGTTGGCCGTGAAGTTCCAGACGGTGGCGAGGGCAATCCCGAGCAACTGCCCATACAGTTCGGGGATGTGCAGCCAGGCAAAGGCCTGCGCCGCTGCCGCTGTGATGGCGATGCCGACGGCCGAAATCGCCATGAACAATGGCAACTGCAGCCACCGGTGCCAGCGTCCACGGACCGTCCTCCCGCGCCAGGTGACGCGATCATTCCAGACGAAGTTATGCACCATCGCGACGACGGAGGAGGACACGGAGGCAACGAGCACGGGCAGGTGTGCCACGTCAAGGAGCAGGGCCATGACCATGAGGTTGACCCCAACTCCAAGGAGCCCAACCAGACAGAACAGATAAAATCTTCTATCCTCCGGCAGCTGCGCCACGAGGCGGATCAAATGGTGGACGTAATTCCACTGTTCGCGCAGGCTCATCTTGGACTCGCCGGCACGGCGGGCGATGAACCGGTAAGGAATTTCATGGACGGTGCGGTATCGGCCCTTGGCCAGGACCTCGATGAGGATTTTCCAGCCAATTGGGGCGAGCGGCACGCCGTCGACGACCGAGCGGCGGATACCGAAGAAACCGCTTGTGCAGTCGGAGACATGACGCAGCCGGTGCAGGGCCAGCTGTCCCATCTTGCGCGCAATCCAGGAGACGAGTTTGCGCGTGCCCGTCAATCCGCCGTCCGATCCGCCCGCCACAAAGCGGCTCGGGATGACCACGTCAATCCCCTGCAGCAGCCGGTCCATGACCGTGGGCAGGACCTCTGGCGGGTGCTGCAGGTCTGCGTCCATGACAATGAAGAATTCTCCACCAGCCCGCTGGAAGCCTTCCACCACCGCCGTCGCCAGGCCGCGGCCGTGACCGCGGTGGTGCACGCGCACGTGCGGATCGCGCTGCATGAGCGCCTGCAAGATGTCGGGGGTATCATCATCGCTGTCATCCACAAACCACAATTCGTACCAGTCCGTCCGGTCCGCCAGGACCTGGGCGATTCGATCCGCCAGTATGCAGACATTTTCCCGTTCATTGTAGGTTGGAACGATGATGCTGAAGCGCACGGGCATGCCCCCCAAATACAGGCAATTCACAGGCTGATTATACCATGAACCGCGTTCGGAGACGTCCCGACCCTCTTCGCCTGCCCCGGATACAGAGAGCGGTCTCCCGTTCCTGTCGCACATTCACACATTCATGAAATATTGTCGTGGACGCGGGAGTCTGACCACAACCAGGGCAAAAATCGATACAATAAGGTCGTACACCGTTATCAGCCAGACCATAGCGGCTGAGAGAGGAGAGTCCTGATGACAGAACAAACGGTCACCATTCACAACCCGAGCGGACTGCATGCCCGGCCGGCAGCGCTGCTGGTCCAGGAGTGCGGCCGCCACAGCTGCCAGATCTGGATCCGCAAAGAGGACAAAGAGGTGGATGCCAAGAGCATCCTCGGTGTCATGTCGCTGGCGGTTCAATCCGGTCAGACGGTGACGATTCGCGCCGAAGGCGAGGGCGAGGAGGCGGCCATCCAATCGGTCGTCGCTCTTATCGAAAGCGGTCTAGGGGAATAATTCACACGATGCGCTCGCGTGTTGGCCCGGCCTCGGTGACGGCCGGGGCAGGGCTGTGCTGACAATTTAGAGAGGATGGACGAGGTGCAATCAGTGGAACGAGTGTATCGTGGAATTGCCGCGTCGGAGGGGCTTGCGGTGGGGCCAGCGTTCCTGTGGCGAACTCAAGCGGCCGACGTACCTGTGCGCCCATTGGCGCCGGAGCAGGTCGCTATAGAACAAGAGCGGTTTGAGGCGGCGGTTGCGACAGCAAAGCAGCAGATCACGCACATCCGGGAACGAACGGCTGCCCAAGTGGGCGAAGCGGAGGCCAGGGTGTTCGACGCCCACCTCGCCTTCTTGGACGATCCGGCCTATGTCGGCGAGATCGGCAGGCGAATCGCGGCTGATCAACTCAACGCCGAAGCGGTGTGTCAGCAGGTCACCGAGGCGACGGCGGACATGCTGGCCGCGATTGCCGACGAGTACCTGCGGGCGCGTGCGGATGATATCCGGGATGTCGGGAGGCGCCTGCTGCAGGTGTTGAGCGGTGTCGAGACGGGCGGGCGGAACGTGCCGGACGGCGCCATCATCGTGGCGGACGAACTGGCACCTTCCGATACCGCCCAATTGCCTGCGGGCGTGGCTGGGTTTGTGCTGGCGCACGGCAGCAAGACCGCCCATACCGCCATTTTGGCGCGGACGATGGGGATTCCGAGTGTAGTTGGATTGGGTGGAGAAGCCATCGCCCAGGTGCGCGACGGAGACGTCCTGGTGGTGGACGGACGGGCCGGGGAAGTCACGGTAAACCCGGACCCAGCGTCAGCTGAGCGTGCTCGCCAAGAGGCGCAAGAACAGCGTGCCCGGCGCGAAACTCTGCGGGCGGCGGCGCAGGTTTCGGCCAGGACGAAGGATGGTGTGCGCATTGAGGTGTTCGCCAACATCGGCAGCCTCAAGGACGTAGAGCCGGCGCTCGCCAATGGGGCGGAAGGGGTCGGCCTGTTCCGAACTGAATTCTTGTATCAGAACTCTGACCATTGGCCCACGGAGGAGGAGCAATACGCAGCATACCGATCCGTCCTGGAGGCGTTCGCCCCGCGGCCGGTGGTGATTCGGACGCTCGACATCGGCGGGGACAAGCCCCTGCCGTTTGCCCAGTTGCCCAAGGAGGAAAACCCGTTCCTCGGCCACCGGGCGATTCGCTTTTGTCTGGACCAGCCCTCTGTCTTTCGGACGCAGTTGCGCGCTTTGCTGCGGGCGAGCCAGCACGGGCAGCTGTGGATCATGTTCCCGATGATCCAATCGCTGGCCGAACTCAGGCAGGCGAAGAGCCTGCTTGGTGAATGTCGCGAGGAATTGGTGGCCGTCGGCGTACCGGTGGCCGAGCAGATCAAGGTCGGCATGATGGTGGAAATTCCTGCGGCAGCCGTGTTGGCCGACGTGTTCGCCCGCGAAGTGGACTTCATGAGCATCGGCACCAACGACTTGACTCAGTACACACTGGCGGTGGACAGGGGCAATGAGCAGGTGGCCGATTTGTATCAACCGATGCACCCGGCCGTGCTGCGGCTGGTGCAGATGACGTGCGATGCGGCGCGTAAGGCGGGCATACCGGTGGGCATGTGCGGTGAGCTTGCGGGCGACGTGCACGCCACGGAGTGTCTTGTCGGGCTTGGGCTGACGGAATTGTCCATGAGCGCTGGTTCCATCCCCGCTGTCAAGCTGCGGTTGTCGGAGGTCGACAGTTCCACGGCTCGTATCCACGCTTCCGAGATGCTGGAGAAGTGACGGGCCGAATCTATCGCTTGGCTGGAGGTGACGCATCGTATGGGCAGCGATGACTGGGTCCTCAACGGGGTTCGTATCGTCACTTCAACCGGTATCTGCGAAGACGGGTACGTGCGGGTGCAAAACGGCGTCATCCGCGAGTTGGGCGCCGGACCGGCGCCTGCGGCGGCACCCTCGACTTTCTCTGAACCGCGTGGGGCGTGGCTGGTGCCGGGGTTTATCGACATGCACGTGCACGGGGGGGACGGAGCCGATGTCATGGATGGCAGACCGGAGAGCGTGGAGCGCATTGGCCGCTTTCATGCGTCCCATGGCACCACCGGTTGGCTCCCGACGACTCTGACCGCGTCAGCAGACCGGCTGCTTCAGGCGCTGGACGCCGTGCATGAGGTCCGCCAGCGACGGTGGCAGGGCCCCGTCATTCTCGGCGTACATCTCGAGGGGCCCTTCATCGCCCCCAGCCGGCGTGGGGCGCAGAATCCGGAGCACATTGTCAATCCGTCCGTTTCCCTGGCCGAATCACTGCTGGCGCGGGTGCCTGGGTTGGTCCGCAGTATGACCCTTGCTCCCGAGCGCCCCGGGGCGCGCGACTTGATAGAGTGGCTCGGCCGGCAGGGGGTGCTGGTCTCGATGGGGCACACGGATTGCGACTCCGATACGGCCGGCGAGGCCATCCGGCAAGGGGTGCGCCAGGCCACACACCTGTTCAACGGCATGCGCGGCTTGCACCATCGGCAGGGCGGGCCGGTAGCACAGGCCCTGCTGGATGAGCGTGTGGTCTGCGAGTTGATTGCGGACGGACAGCACGTCGATTGGGACGTGTTGCGGTTGGTGGTGAAGGTCAAGGGAGCCGACGGCGTGACGCTGATTACAGACGCCATGGCGGCTGCCGGACGCCCGGATGGAGAATATGACCTGGGGGGCCTTCCGGTGTCGGTGCGCGACGGGCGAGCCTGCTTGGCTGGCAGCGACCAGCTCGCCGGCAGCACGCTGACCATGGACCAGGCCGTGCGCAACATGGCCATGAAAGTGGGGGTTGGCTTGTTCGACGCCGTGCGCATGGCCAGCACCACGCCGGCGCGCCAACTGGGGCTCTCACATTGCAAGGGGGACATTCGTCCCGGTATGGATGCCGATTTAGTGCTCCTGGATGAATCCTTATCGGTCCTCGCGACCTGGGTTGGAGGGGAGCGTATCTTTCACCGCTAGCGCGTATGTGCAGAGAGCGGCGAGACTAGCGTTGCCAAGTCTCGCCTTTCAGTGCGGAACTGACGGTATCGACCTCGTCCCGCCTGGGGTTGGTGCCCATGACCATGTCGAGGCTGGGGTTGGTGACGCCAAACCAATAGTTTTCGTTCTTGTAGTGGTGCAGCAGGTGGTACTTTTTCATCCACCGACCCCAGGCGCTGCGCGGCACGATGGGCCGGTGCGAGACAAAATGGGTCCATTCGTAGTACAGCTGCGCGAGCGATGTGCCGACAATCAGGCCGGCGGTGATCAGGGCGCTGCGGGTGCCGAGGTACCCCACCACCCAGTACACAATATATCCAGGCATGTTGTACACGTTGGGCGTCAACATGTATTTCAGCTCGGTGGGCAGCTGATGATGCACCACATGGCCCTCGTAGGCCTTGGGTAGAATGATCTTGAGAATCCCATGCAGCACAAAACGGTGCGTGATGTATTCAATGAAATAAAACAGGACGATGCCGGCAATGATGGCCAGCCAGAGTATCGGCCGATAGGGCTGAATCAGTGCGACCACGATGTCTGCAGCCAACACCAGGGAGAGAAACAACACTCGGTGGTCCCGCAAAAATTCCTTTCCGTACGGCATTGTCATCGCCTCTATCATGAAGGATTTACGGAAGTATTTTAGTATAGTTGCACGGGGATGTCACTCCGCCGGCCGATTTTGCGGGTCCAGTAGCGGACAGCCGAGTTCGTCCAGGTAGCGTCCCAGTTGGTGGAGCGGCAGGCCCACCACGGTGAAATAGTCTCCCTCGATGTGGTGGATGAGAACCGATCCGTATCCTTGAATTCCATAGGCCCCCGCCTTGTCGAAGGGCTCTCCGGTGGCGATGTAGGCGTAGATTTGTTGGGGATTCAGACTCGACATATGCACCCGGGTTCGTGAAAATCCCTGGCGTTTTCGGATGGCTCCGTCATTGTCCCGGGCCAGCACACACAGCCCGGTGTACACATCATGCGCCCTGCCCTGTAGCCGCGAGAGCATCGCGAAAGCTTGCTCGTGGTCGCGCGGTTTGCCCAAGATCTCGCCGTCGAGCGCAACCACCGTGTCAGCGCCGATGATGATAACCGGATCGCCCGCGGTGTCGTGGCCGCCGAGCCTTTGCAACACCGCGCCTGCCTTGCGCTCGGCCAGTATCCGCACCAACTCGGCCGGATGAGGGTGGCCGGGCACCGATTCGTCGGCTTGGCTGGTTTGCACTTCAAACGGGCGCTGAAACATAGCCAGTAGCTGGCGTCGACGCGGTGAAGAAGAAGCCAACACCAGACGTGCTCGGTTCACAACTGCCATTCGTGTTCCCCCTTGCCTGCGTCAGCGCATACGGACTTTGTGGGCTATTGTACAACAAACGGGCGCGACACCGGGCAAGCTGGGCAGTCGGTAAGGATGTGGGCGCCGCAGGCCGTATCCGGACCGTCGGCCTTTAGCGCCCACGGTAGATGCTCACAGCTGATGAGCGTCTTCCACCTCATCTTTGATTTCATCCCGGAAACCCTCGATGGCACGTTCCCGCCGCTCGTTCTTAGCCTCCAGGGCGGCCTTGTCCCGCTCATTCATCTGTTCTCCATGCGCCTTGAGAAAATCGTTGGCTTCCCGCAGGTTGGCCATCGTGTTCTGAATCGACCGCTGAAGTTTTTCCACATTGTCGCTGCGGTCATCCGGTTTCGCCATGGATTGACACTCCTTCTCAAAAAAGTTGGTGGCAAACCGAGCATAGGGTGCGTTGCTGAGGACCCTTTTATGCTATGGTTATACAGGCTGCGTGCGGATAACCTGACATGGCAGGATTGTGGAGGAGTGGATGTGATGAAGTCGTTTTGGCGGGCGGTGCCTCTCTCGATTCAACACGTGTTCGCAATGTTTGGCTCCACCGTGCTCGTCCCTTACATGACCGGATTGGATACCGGCAGCGCCTTGATTTCCAGCGGTGTGGGCACACTGGTGTTTCACGCCATCACGCGGGGTAAGGTGCCTACGTACCTTGGGTCTTCGTTTGCGTTCATTGCACCCTTGACCCTCTATGTGGGGAAGTACCATTCACCGGCGGAGGCGGCCGCTGGTTTGGTCAGCGTGGCAGTAGTCTACGCCCTGGTGGCCCTGCTCGTGACCAAGTTGGGATTTGCTCGCGTGCGGCGCTTCATTCCTCCGGTCGTGGTTGGGCCGGTAGTCTCGGTCATCGGACTGTCGCTGGCCGGCACGGCTGTCAGCAACATGGCCGCGGTGCACTGGGACGCGGCGATTGTCAGCCTGGCCGCAGCGATTGCCGCCTCGCTGGTGGGTCCACGGCAGCTGCGCGTGGTCCCCTTGTTGGTCGGAATTATGGTCGGATACATATACATGTGCGCGCGCGGTCTCGTAGATCTGCACTCTGTTGCCAGCGCACCAATACTATCGTGGCCCCACTTTGTTCTGCCGCATTTCACCGGATCCGTCGTGTTGGCCATGGCACCCATCGCCTTGGTCACCATGGTTGAGGACCTGGGTCACATGTTTGTTCTCAATGAGATCATCGGTCGCGACGTGACCAAAGACCCTGGATTTTCTTCAGTCCTCTGGGGCAATGGCGCGGCGACCTTGCTGTCCGCCCTCATGGGCGGTCCTGCTCAGACCACGTACGCGGAGAATCTGGGCGTTCTGGCCATCACGCGCCAGTACTCCGCTCGCATCATTCAAGGAGCGGCCGTCGTCGCCATCATATTGGGTCTGTTTGGCAAGGTAGGGGCGTTGATTCACACCATTCCGGTGCCGGTCATGGGCGGTATCAGCATTCTTTTGTTTGGGATGATTGCAGCTATGGGAATTCGCCACGTGATTGAGGAACGGGTTGATTTCACGAACATGAAGAACCTGATTGTGGCGGGGGTCATCTTCATTGTCGGCGTCGGCTACCCGAACAATGGCGTCGCCTTGGCCACACTGGCAGGACTTGTTATATATTGGGTGC
The DNA here is from genome assembly GCF_001552255.1 of Alicyclobacillus shizuokensis NBRC 103103. Classification (GTDB taxonomy): domain Bacteria; phylum Bacillota; class Bacilli; order Alicyclobacillales; family Alicyclobacillaceae; genus Alicyclobacillus_G; species Alicyclobacillus_G shizuokensis. Next base: position 35,253 of record NZ_BCQV01000025.1, on the reverse strand, counting down.
TGCCGGACTTAAACCGCAAACCAGTTTGATGGCATCACATACTGGACGGCTGGTGTGGGCACGTTATCGAGTGTCGGACACCACGCTGGGAGGGCTGTGTGATGACATCGAGACGCAAGTCCATTGGACGCGGCGATGAGGCCTCTGGACCGATTGCCAATGCTCTCGCCAGTCAGAGCATGGCGCGCGGGGAACCCGAGGAAGAGCTGATACGACGCCGTGCTCACAAGGCGTCGTCAAACCTCCAGAGTTGACCGGCGGCTCTTTTTGACTGGCCGTGCGGAACGAAGAGGCATCCACAAAAGTGCCCAGTGTCCGACAGGGACCCGGCGACCAGGCCGGGTCTTTCTTTGTCCATGACTCGGCATCGATGGGCCACCATGCCAGCGCAGCGGGTGTTGTCCGTTTTCTGCCATGGCCATGGAAACCACGGCTCCTGTATACTAGAAATCTGACGGATTGCGCGATTTCCCCTGCTGTTGTGAAAGTGGACGGGGATAGAAGGAGAGTAGACATGCTGGTTGTCGGTTTTGTTGCAGGCGTTTTGGCCATTATCCTCCTGCTGTGGGGCATGCTGCGGCTTGTGCGACGCAATCTCAGCCGTTGGTACTTTGTCGGCTTTATCGTCTTGGCGGCGGTGTCTCTGGTCGGCCTGTATCTTGGGCGCCCACATTATACCGTCAAGTCGGTGGCGGCGGAGGCGGGGAATCGGCATGCGTACGTTGTCCATGTGGAGACGGTCAACAGCGAAAGGGCGCATCTGGAAGCGTACGCGCGGGACATCATCCAACAGGTTCGCCAGGAACATCCTGATGCGGTGGCTATCGATGTTGAATTCTTCGCGCCGCATGGTTCGACATGGCAGTCGCGGGCTATGTGGGGGTCTCACTCTGACGTCAGCGCGGGTGAACAGGGCGTGACCGGTGCGGACGCCGCCAATCAGACCGTGTTTGACTATGTGCTACGCTGAGAAACGCGCCTGTTGAGAGCGTCATGAGCGGCACGTCATGGCTGCAGCGGAGGACCGCAGGCCCGCTCAAGCCGAAGCGAGCAAGGATGTGCTGACCATCCTACCAAACAGTCCGTAAGCAGCAGCCTAGGCGGTCGACAGCAAAAACCAGGGGTCTCCCAACCGGGAGTGGCCCCTGGTTTTTCTTCAGACAACGGACGACACGTTCACTGGGCGGTGCCGCGCAGGAAATTGCGCAGCACGGTCTGGAGAATGCCGCCGTTGCGGAAGTAATCAATGTCCACCTGGTTGTCCAGGCGAGCGGTCGTGGTGAAGGTGAAACTCGTCCCGTCTTCCCGCGTCGCCTTTACGGTGATGTCCTGTCCCGGCTGCAGGTCCCCGTCCAATCCAAGGATGTCAAACCGTTCACGGCCGGTGATGCCGAGCGACTTCCAGCTGTCACCCGCCTTGAACTGCAGCGGCAGCACGCCGAGACCTACCAGGTTGCTGCGGTGGATGCGTTCGAAGCTCTCCGCAATGACCGCCCGCACGCCCAGCAGGATGGTCCCCTTCGCCGCCCAGTCGCGCGAACTGCCGGTGCCGTATTCCTTGCCCGCAATGACCACCAGCGGCTGGCCGTTTTCCTTGTATTTCATGGCCGCATCGTAAATCGGCATGACCTCGCCGGTTGGCAGGTAGGTGGTGAACCCACCCTCGGTTCCCGGTGCCATCTGGTTGCGGATGCGGATGTTGGCGAACGTTCCGCGCATCATCACTTCGTGGTTGCCCCGGCGCGATCCGTACGAGTTAAAGTCGGCCGGCTTGACGCCATGGTCACGCAGGTACTTGCCGGCTGGGCTGTCGTACGCAATGTTGCCGGCGGGCGAGATGTGGTCCGTGGTTACCGAATCCCCGAGCAGCGCCAGCACGGCCGCTCCTTGGATGCTCTGGGCCTTGGGCACGTCCGCGGTCAGTCCGACAAAGAACGGAGGCTCCTGAATATAAGTCGACGCTTCGTCCCACTGATACAATTCGCCTTCCGGACTGGACAGGGCGTTCCAGCGCTCGTTGCTGTTGAACACGTTGGCGTACTTCTTTTGGAACAAATCCGGTGTGATGACCGAACGAATGACCTCGGCCACCTCGTTCGGAGTCGGCCAGATGTCCCTCAGATAGACCGGGTTGCCGCCTTGATCTCGCCCAATGGGTTCTTGCGTCAGGTCGATGTCGACCGTTCCGGCCAACGCGTAGGCGACGACCAACGGCGGCGACGCCAAATAGTTGGCGCGTACCAGGGAGTGGATGCGGCCTTCAAAGTTCCGGTTGCCCGACAGCACCGCCGATACCAGCAGGTCGTTGTCCTTGATGGCGTCGGAGATGGCGTCTGGCAGCGGACCGCTGTTTCCGATGCAGGTGGTGCAGCCGTAGCCGACCACATCGAACCCGAGCTGCTCCAGGTACGGCAGGAGGCCCGATTTCTCCAAGTAATCGGTGACCACGCGGGACCCCGGTGCCAGGCTGGTTTTCACGTAGGCCGGCGTCTTCAGTCCTTTCTCGACCGCCTTTTTGGCCAGCAGGCCGGCGCCGACCATGACCGTCGGGTTGGAGGTGTTGGTGCAGCTCGTAATCGCCGCGATGACCACCGCGCCCGGCTTCATGGTGGACTGCACGCCCTCTGGATACTGCACCTGAACCTCCTTCCGGACGTCTTCGTCGCCGAGGCCAAACCCACCTTGGTCGAGCGGCTTTTGCAGGGTGTCCTCGAAGGTAGACTTCATCTTTGTCAGTACAATCTTGTCCTGCGGCCGGCGCGGACCCGCCAAGGTCGCTTCGACATCTCCCAGGTTCAGTTCCAGGGTGTCGGTGAATACCGGATCGGGCGTGGCGTCGGTGCGGAACAAGCCCTGCTCTTTGCAATACGCTTCGACGAGTCGAACCTGGCTTTCGTCACGACCGGTGCTGCGCAGGTAGTTGAGGGTTTCCTCGTCGACCGGGAAAAAGCCCATCGTCGCGCCGTACTCGGGAGCCATGTTGGCGACTGTGGCGCGGTCGGCGACGCTGATGTTGCTCAGCCCCGGGCCATAGAACTCGACGAACTTGCCGACGACACCCTTCTTGCGCAGCATCTGTGTGACCGTCAGCGCCAGGTCCGTGGCCGTCGCTCCTTCGGGCAGCTGGCCGGTCAGCTTGAAGCCGACGACCTGCGGCATCAGCTGATACAGGGGTTGTCCCAGCATGCAGGCTTCGGCCTCAATGCCGCCGACGCCCCAGCCGAGGACGCCGATGCCGTTGATCATGGTGGTGTGAGAATCGGTGCCGACCAGCGAGTCCGGGAAGACTACCGTCTCGCCGTCAACCTCGCGGCGTCCGACGACGGAAGCCAGGTACTCCAGGTTCACCTGGTGGACGATGCCGGTTCCCGGCGGAACCACGCGGAAGTTGTCGAACGTCTTCTGCGCCCAGTGCAGGAATTTGTAGCGTTCCTCGTTGCGCTCGAACTCGCGCTGGATGTTAAACTCCAGCGCTTCCTTCGATCCGAACGCGTCCACCTGCACGGAGTGGTCGATGACCAGGTCGACCGGGATGAGTGGGTTGATGCGCTGAGGATTGCCCCCAATCCGCTGCATGGCGGCACGCATCGCCGCCAGGTCGACAACGGCCGGCACGCCCGTGAAGTCCTGGAGCAAGATGCGGGCCGGTTTGAACGGCACGTCCGTGCGCTGCGGCGAAGCCGCTTGCCAATTGGCCAATTCCCTGACATGGTTTTCGTCAATCACACGGCCGTCGTATTGCCGCACCACCGCCTCCAGCAGGATCTTGATGGAGAACGGGAGCTTTGCGACGTCCGCGACCCCTTTTCGTTCCAGTTCCCCGAGATGGTAGTAGGTGAACTGGCTGTTATCGATGGTTAACTTCTTTTTGATGCCAAACGGGTCTTGCAATTGGTTCGCCATTACGTTCCCCCCACTCTGGCTGTCATTTCCTCGATACCCATTGTCGCAGATGCGCAGTCCGCTTGTCGAAGGCAGATAAGAAAAGCCGATGAGGCGATTTCAAATCCCAATAACTCACCCATCCACCTTGACACAGACTTGACATATAAAGTTCGCACTTACATGGATGTAGTCTAACACACTTAAATTGAGTGTCACAAACGCCTCTCCAGCCTCATGAGAGCCCGCCATTTCAGCATTTTCAGCTCATCGTGTGGAACCGAGTTCTTGGTACGTCAGCACGCTTTCAGGAATCGGTACCAAGCATCTTCAAACGTTTGGAAGTGCATCGGGCTACCATCCGGTCTGGCAATGACGAGATCATGGTCTTGGTATTCGTCTCACATACAGTGCCCGGTCTTGTGCTATTGTAAATCTATGTTTATATCAATTTTCTAATCGATTGCTGATCAAGTTGTGAAACCAATACTGTTTTCAAATTCGTGATAGGTGAGGATGCTAGTGAATCTACATACTCAATTGTATCTGGGTAATTTAGGGAATCAATTAGGGTATGGTTATGGAATATTCCTTATTTTGATATGTTTACCGATGATTATTTGGCTTATTGTCTCACTGATCAGATGGGTGATATCAAGAAAAATAGCACTCCTGAAATGGTGGGCGATTACAGCTGGCGTTCTTTCTACTGTAGGCTTGATTATACTGGCCTTTGCCAAGATATTGGGTGGTGCTGCGTATACTATCGCATCCCGGACTAACATTTATATTCCAAGATCGGTCGATGTACTTGAAAACGATCATCTGGTTGCAATGGATGAGGAACAGGACTATGTAGTCGTACGGTTCAATCAGACTCAAATGGATACCTTCATGAAGTCCGCTAAGGACAAGGGATGGAAGTCTGGAACTGTTGTGCCTTACTCCTTGCTAAATCTCTCGCCTGGACAAGAGAACCCAATGTCTGGGAGAAAGAATCCATTGCCTAAAGTCAAACGGGATGGATACTATTATTCGTTCATCAAAACAAGATACGAATATCAAGATTCGTACACGACACGGAAAGCATACTTCTTAGATACCAAGTCAAGAACGCTGTACATTTTCTATGACGACTCACAATGGGGTTAAGAGGATGGACAGCTAAAGACCAATACGGATGTCTCAAACTCCGTAAGAAATTATACGAAACAAGGCGGAAATTGTCGGTGTCAAGTTCCAGTAGGTGAGACCTCACTGTAGGCATTAGGCGACCGTGAATGGGGAGTGAACCCATGGACGCAAGACGTACTTGAGCAGGGTCTTGCCGCATGTGGCCCCTCAAGCGCGGGTAAATGCGCCTGCAGCCACTGTTCTGCCACTCGCTGCTTCCGCCTCATCCGGTGAAACAATCTCGTCCTAGTTGTTTCGCAGATAGACCTCCATGCCGCCGGGGCGGCACCAGCACAGGTTAGAGATGCGCTTTCACCAATGCTCATCCCGATTGACGACGCGGGTGCCGCCGCTGTCGAGGTTGATAGTCAGCTGCAGCCGTCCAGTCGAGTCATCGTAATGAGCCGATCCAATGGGCTGGTCCTGGCCCGTGGGGGAGCGGTAGACCACAGACAACAGTTCTCCCTTGTCGTATTCGTAGTACTTCTTCATCAGACGGGTGAGCAACGCCTCACGGTCGTTGACGGAGACCGGGCGGCGCACGGTCAGCACATACGAAACCGGGTCCAGCCCGGTGCCGGAATCAATCACGGTGAGGGTCCCGAGGTGGTGCACCGTGACGTATTCCATAAATGTATGTTGATGAGCGGCTTCACGCGCGGCCGCGATGTGGTGCATCACGGGAATCAGTGTCAGGACCAGTCCTGTGATGATGCCGGCCATGGCCAAGATCCAAGCCCGCGTGCGCCACTGATGCCGTTTGCTTGAGCCGGTGTTCGCTGGCAGTGAGTTCACTTTGTGTCCCCCCTCGGCAGACGTGTCTTCATATCATTCCTACTATTATAGATTATACTGCAAAACACGACCTTGACCGGCGTCTCTGAATGTCAATGGCTGGACACATTCTGTAGTGGCCAAAAGGTGTTGAACGGCGGTCGTTGGTGCTATCCTGAGAATGGTGAACAGAGGAGGCATGTAGTGGTGCTGAGACGGCTTGCAGTGATTCTGTCCATGATTGTCACGGTTTTTGTCGGCTTTGGGCTGGTCATACCGGTGCTGCCGATGATGGTTGCCAATGTCGGTGCCCAGCCGTACCACCTGGGCCTGATGCTCGCCGTGTACTCGGCCGTGGCCTTTTTCATTTCTCCCTGGTGGGGGCGATTGTCCGACCGAATCGGGCGCAAGCCGGTCCTGATGGTTGGGTTGGTCGGGTTTGCCTTCAGCTTCTTCCTGTTTGGACTGGCCAAGGACATGCTGTGGTTGATGTACTTAGCGCGCATTGTCGGCGGTGGCTTTTCGGGCGCGGTGACGGCCACTGCCATGGCCTACATCGCGGATGTGACGGGTGTGGAGGAGCGCACCCGCGGGATGGCGTTCGCCGGCATGAGCATCGGGCTAGGGTTCATCATTGGTCCCGGCGTGGGCGGAATTCTCGCCAATTTTGGCGTGGCCATTCCGTTCTTTGTGGCGGCTGCGCTGGCCCTGTTGAACGCCGTATGGGCGCTTGTATCGCTGCAGGAACCGGATCGGGAGCAGCGCGTTCACGTGACCGCCAGCACTCAGTCCAGGTGGGCGGCGTTTGCCGGCTCATTGAAATACATGTATCTGGTGGATTTCATCGCCCAGTTTACGATTGCCGCGTTGGAAGGTTGTTTTCAGTACTACGAGATGTGGAAGATTGGCGCCACTCCGACGCAGATTGGATATATGTTCTTCATTTCTGGCATCGTCGGCGCCCTTATCCAAGGCGGCATCGTGCAACGGTACGTCAAACACGGCCGGGAGGTTCCAACCCTCTATCTTGGGCTCGCCGTATCGGCTGCGGGACTGTTCTTGGTTCTGCTCTCGCACAGTTTCTGGACGGCGGCCTTGTTCATGACCATCTTCGGGGCCGGCAACACGGTGCTCAAGCCGACTGTCACCTCCTTGGTGAGCAAGCGGACCACGGTGGGCCAGGGACTGGCCTCCGGACTGCTGTCATCGATGGATTCGCTCGCCCGCATCGTGGGTCCCCTGTTGGCCACGCTGCTGTACCAGTGGGATAAAGGCCTGCCGTTTGTTGTGACGGCGTTGGTGTGCGTGGCCGGACTTGGTTTGGTGGCGGCGTTTCAACATGGAGAACTGCAAGCCAAGCGGACAGCCGCAGAAACTCTCTGAATCGAACCGGGTTGAGGTTCTGGGTAGCAGGCAGAAGCCGCCGCGTCGCTTGACTCGCGGCGGCATTTCTATGGTAAACTGTACCCGTATCTTGAATTGAGTGTGTGTTTCTTGTTGCCGATGCTATCGGAATCTTGCAGGGATTTGGGAGACTGGCTGTGCGAAGGGCATGCACCGTATGGCAAGGGGCATTCATCCCTGGTTGGGCAGGACGTCCAGGAGCCGCGAATCTGCGACGCCCAAGCTCCGGGAGCCCATCCATAGCTTGGACGGCAAACCGGTAAAGGAGGGTGCGTCCGTGTTCTCATCGTGGTTGCCGGTGGAGCTGACTCAGATGGCGCACAGCGTGGATTCGTTTTTTTACATCATGCTGGGCGTGGTGGCTTTCTTCTTTGTCTTGGTCGAGGCTTTGTTGATCACGTTTCTGATTCGCTACCGGCGGACCCGGCGCAATCCGACGGGGGCTGCGGTGCACGGCAACACCAAGTTGGAGGTGGTGTGGACGCTCGTACCGGCAGCCATTTTGGTCTTCTTGGGGGCATTTTGCGTCAGGTACGTGTATGCGCTTCAAAAACCGCCGGCTCAGGATGTGACGATTCGCGTAACCGGCCACGAGTGGTACTGGGACTTTGAGTATCCCAACGGGGCGCATGCGCGGACGCTGGAGGTGCCGGCAGGAACGCCGGTGCTGTTCGACATTACCTCGGCTGACGTGATACACGGTTTCTACATACCGGATGTGCGGCTGCAGCAGGACGCTCTGCCTGGGCGCATCACGCAGTTTTGGATTAACATCAAGCCGGACATGGTGGGGCATGTATTCGATGTGCCCTGCGACCAGTTCTGCGGCGCTGGCCATTCGCAAATGCACGCGACCGGCAAGGTCGTGACGCAGGCCGAGTTTCAGCAGTGGGTATCCTCGTTGAAGAAGTAGGTATATACAAGGCAATCGCGACCGTGTCGGGCGCCGACCCTTATGACTTCAACCTGCGAGGTGAGGATTCATGGAGGCTGTCCTCAGTCATCCGCGCCCACGTCGGCAGTCGTTTGTACGCGAGTGGGTGCTGACCGTCGACCACAAGAAAATCGGCGTTATGTACGGGGTTACCGCCATCTTCTTCTTCCTCTTGGGCGGCCTGTTTGCGCTTTTGGTGCGTACCGACTTGCTTGTCCCGCAAGGGGTGTTTGACGCGCAGTCCTACAATGAATTCTTCACCATGCACGCCACCATCATGATTTTCCTGGTTATCATCCCGCTTCTGACCGGGGCGTTTGGGAATTATCTCATACCCCTGCACATCGGCGCCCGGGACATGGCGTTCCCCCGAATGAACGCACTGAGCTACTGGTTGTACCTGACTGCGGGTGTCATCATGCTGTGCAGCATGGCCGGCGGCATGCCGGACGCCGGGTGGACCGCCTATCCGCCGTACAGCGTGTCCGCCAAGGGCGCCGGTATCGATTTTTGGATTTTCTCGGTCCACTTGGCTGGCCTGTCGTCCATTCTTGGCGCTATCAACTTTTTGGTCACCATTCACAAGATGCGCGCTCCCGGCATGTCGTTCAATCGCATGACGCTGTTCACTTGGAGCATCTGGGTTACCGCGTGGATGCAGTTGTTCGGCACCCCTGCCCTGGCCGGAGCCATCACGACGCTTTTGTCCGATCGCCACTGGTCGACCGTGTTTTACAACTCCAGCGCCGGCGGCGATCCGATGCTGTATCAGCACCTGTTCTGGTTCTATTCGCATCCTGCGGTCTACATCATGATTCTGCCGGCGTTCGGGATCATATCGGAGGTTCTGCCGGTGTTTTCCCGTAAGCCGATCTTTGGCTACCACGCGATTGCCTATTCCAGCGTCGCGATTGGTTTTCTCGGCTTTTTCGTGTGGGCTCACCACATGTTTGTCGCTGGCATGCAGATGTCCGAGGGCATTCCATTCATGATTTCGTCACTGGTCATCGCTGTACCGACGTCGGTGAAGATTTTCAACTGGCTGGCGACGATGTGGCGCGGTTCCGTCGAGTACTCGGTGCCGATGATGTACGCGTCGCTCGGGTTCATCGGATCGTTCATCATCGGCGGATTCAGCGGCGTCCTGGTGGCCGCGGTGCCGCTGGATATGCACCTGCACGACACGTATTTCGTCGTCGCCCACATTCACTACGTCCTATTCGGCGGCAGTGTCATGACCATCATGGCCGGGCTGCACTTTTGGTTTCCCAAAGTCACGGGCCGAATGTTCAACAAGACGCTGGGGCATGTCTCCTTCTGGTTCTACTTCGTCGGTACGCAGCTGACTTTCTTTCCGATGCACTTTCTCGGTTTGGCCGGGATGCCGCGGCGATATGCGGCCTACGCGCCCCAGTACATGTTTTGGAACGACGTGGCCACAATCGGCTCCTACGTTTTGGGGTTCGGTACCCTGTTGATTGTCGCCAACCTGTTCTGGGCGGCCAAATACGGGGTGAAGGTGGGGCCCAATCCGTGGGGCGCCCAAACCTTGGAGTGGCAGGTCTCGTCTCCGCCTCCGGAGCACAATTTCGACGAAATCCCGACCGTCACCGACAACCCGTACCGGCCGTATGATCCGCCGCAAACGGAACCGGAGGCGAATCCAACGTGGGCTTGAGCGGGGAGCCGCGGGCGCGCGGGGAAGTTGCAGACAGACGATGCCAGCGACGTCCGGCCGCCTGCGGTGGTCCTCGGCCCTGGCGCTCGGGTGCCGTCCGGGGGCTGGATGACGGCGCTTGCGGAGCGCCAACCCTGTGTAGGGCAAGGGCCGGTTAAAGGCATCCATGGAGAAGGAGAGGAGATGCGGATATGGCTGTGCGGATGGAAAACGGGCATGGCGGACAGGCGGTGCACGATGAGCGCATAGACCCGCAGGCCAACGCAAACCTGGCGGTGTGGCTTGGTTTGGTCGCTTTGACGTTCATGTCGGCCGTGTTTGTCGCCTCGAACGTCTACCTGCGCGGTTGGAATCCGAGCAAGTTCACGCTGAACAATCGACTGCTCACAGACCTTCCTTATTGGGATACCTTGCTCCTGATTGTGTCTGGGGTGCTGGTGCTTGTGGCTGCCGCGTTCTTTGCCAAGGACCGGTGGCAGGCGTTCAACGCGGTGTTGGCGCTGGCGGTGTTGTCCTGGGTGGCCACGGCGTTGATTCAGTTTCGTCTCATGCTGTGGTTTGCGGGCTACAGCCAGCAGATCAAGACGATAGACTGGCCGACCTCGATGATTGTGTTTGGCTTGACGTTCATCTCCGCGGTGCTGATTGCCATCGCCGGTTGGTACGCCAGTTTTGCCAACAAGGCCAAGGTGAACGCGTTCTTTCCGGTGGCGATGAACGTATGGCTGTACACCGTCATGTTTGGAATTGTCGTGCTGTTGATGGAACGGGTGCTGACTGTTGGTCAGTTCGCCGCGTGGTGCGGACTGCACGCCTGAGGGGATGATTCGATGCGACTGATTGCCTTTGCCTTGGGATTGTTTGCGTTCGTTGCGGTGTTCCTGCTGGTTCTGCGCTACACGACGCATCTGTCGAACGTCAAGAAGGGGCGAGGGAAGCACCCGGCCGCGCCGACCGTTCCCGTGTCCTATGACAGCCCCATGACCGGGGAGGATCTGTGACCCTGCTGCCCCCATGGCGGGCGCGGCTGAGGCGAACAAAACGGGGTGCCATTTTGCTCAGTCCTTTGTGTTATGCGCCTTCATGCGCACCCACTTGCGGTTGTGGTTGCTGGTGGCGGGGAAGGTGTCGCCCCGTTTCAGGTGAACCTTCTGCGGATCGCGAATGGAGGCGCTGTCTGGGTGCTCCCCGACCTCAATGTAAAAGCCGTCGTTGGGGACTTCCCATCCGGGTTCAAACTGTTTGTGCTGTCCCATCGTGGTCCCTCCTCCTGTCCTTGGCTTGGCAGAGACAGCCGCCCCGCAGGGGACGGCTGCGCTCCTAGTATGCCAGAATGGGACCGGGACTATGATGGCTTGTTCAGGCGATGGTCACATCCTCGCACAGGTAGACGTCTTGAATCAGGTTGAGCAGCTTCACACCTTCGTCCATCGGCCGCTGGAACGCCTTTCGGCCCGAAATCAAACCCATGCCACCGGCCCGTTTGTTGATGACCGCGGTGCGCACCGCTTCCGCGAAGTCGTTGGCACCGGAAGCGCCTCCGGAATTGATGAGGCCAATCTTGCCCATATAGCAGTTTGCCACTTGGTAGCGGGCCAAATCGATGGGGTGGTCGGTCGTCAATTCCGTATAAATCCGCTCGTCCGTCTTCCCGTAGCTGCTGCCTTCCATGTTCAACGCCTTGAATCCTCCGTTGGTCTCCGGCAGCTTCTGCTTGATGATATCCGCTTCGATGGTCACGCCCAGGTGGTTGGCCTGGCCGGTCAGGTCCGCGGCGACATGGTAGTCGACACCGTCCTTTTTGAACTGCGGATTGCGCAGGTAGCACCACAAAATGGTGAACATGCCGAGCCGGTGCGCCTCCTCGAAGGCCGCGCTGATCTCCTGCAGCTGGCGCGTCGACTCGTTGGACCCGAAGTAGATGGTGGCGCCGATGCCCGCCGCTCCCAATTCCCACGCCTGGCGCACGCTGGCAAACAAGACCTGGTCGAATTTGTTCGGGTACGTCAGCAGTTCGTTATGGTTAATCTTGACAATGTACGGGATCTTATGGGCGTATTTGCGCGAAGTCAGAGCCAGCACGCCCAGCGTCGAGGCGACGCCGTTGCAGCCGCCTTCAATCGCGAGCTTGACGATGTTCTCCGGATCGAAGTAGGCGGGGTTCTTGGCGAACGAAGCGCCTGCCGAGTGCTCGATGCCCTGGTCGACAGGCAGGATGGAGACGTACCCGGTGCCGCTCAAACGGCCGGTGTTCAACAGCTGCTGCAGGCTGCGCAGAACCTGGTTGTTGCGGTTGGACGCGGCGAACACTTCGTCCACACTGTCCGGTCCGGGCAAGGTCAAGCTCTCTTTCGGGATGGTGCGGCAGGTATGGGAGAGGAGGTCATCCGCCTCACTCCCCAGGTACGTGACAATTTGGTCAATCATCGTCTGGGAACACGCTCCATTCTCGCCGGCACAGACGCGGCCGGATCGACAAGTCTCGGACAGGCTCACCCTGTCTCCACGTTTCACACCATACTGTATCAAATCCCGTCGCTTGTAGGGAAGTCGTACGAATGTTGGCTGTCCGCCTCGCGCCGTGGTCTCCGAACGGTGAACCGGCCACCCGAATGCAAGGGATTATGTATAATTGCAGTAGAGTCCATGTACTGGAGGCGACCCTATGTACCTGCGTCAACAAACACGGACGGTCCGAGTGGGTGATGTCTCCATCGGCGGCCGTGATCAAGTGGTCATCCAGAGTATGACGACGACCAAGACGGCAGACGTGGAAGCGACCGTGCGCGAGATCCTGCGCCTGGAGGAAGCGGGGTGTCAGGTGGTCCGCGTCACCGTGAACAACCGGGAGGCGGCCGCAGCGATTCCGGAGATCAAGCGGCGCATCCATATTCCCTTGGTCGCCGATATTCACTTTGATTATCGTTTGGCCCTGGAAGCGATCCGCGGCGGCGTGGACAAGGTCCGCATCAACCCGGGGAATATCGGCGGCCGCGAGCGCGTGGAAGCGGTGGTCAAGGCTTGCAAAGAACGGGGGATTCCCATCCGCATCGGTGTCAACGCCGGTTCCTTGGAGCATCACATCCTGGACAAGTACGGCTACCCGACAGCCCAAGGAATGCTGGAGAGCGCCCTGCACCACATCCGTATCTTGGAAGAACTTGACTTTCACGACATCGTCGTGTCCATGAAGGCGTCCGATGTCCAGTTGGCGATTGAGGCGTATCGGCTGGCGGCCGAGACGTTCGATTATCCGCTGCACCTGGGCATCACCGAATCTGGCACGCTGTACAGCGGAACCATCAAGAGCGCCGCTGGCTTGGGCACGCTGCTGTCGATGGGGATTGGCAACACCATCCGGGTTTCGCTCAGCGCAGATCCGGTCGAAGAGGTGAAGGTGGCCCGTGAACTGTTGAAGACGTTCCACCTGATCTCCAATGCGCCGACCTTGGTCTCCTGTCCGACGTGCGGTCGCATTGACATCGACCTGATTGCCGTGGCCAACGAGGTCGAGGATTATCTGCAGCACATTCAGGCCCCGATAAAGGTCTCGGTGCTCGGCTGCGCGGTCAACGGTCCCGGCGAGGCGCGGGAGGCGGATATCGGTATCGCCGGCGGCCGCGGGGAAGGCCTGTTGTTCCGCAAGGGCAAGGTGGTGCGCAAGGTGCCGGAAGCAGAGTTGGTGGCCGAGTTGAAACGGGAGATCGACGCTATGGCCAAGCGGTATCAGGAGACCGGCAAGCTGCATGAGGAAGAGGTGGGGGTTTGAGTCGGTCGGGATGGTCGTGGGCCGCCCGAGGGCGAAGCGGCCCCACGGGTGGTTGGCGATAATGCGCCTGTAGACGCGGCCGGTCAGGTACCGGAGGCGGCGGATGGGCAGGCGGATGTCGCCCCACCGCCCGAGGTGTCAATATGGTGTTTGGCGACCGCTTGTTCAACCAGGCTTGAGACCAGGCTGGGGATGTCGCCGATGACCTGCCCGCCCAGCGCGGCCAGCGGCCCGGCTTGGCTGATCACGGCAGATACCGCGTCCTGCTTGATGCTCTGCGCCAGCGCCGGGGTGAAAACGCCAGCTTTCTTTGCGTCGGCCACCACCTTTTGGTTGAATTCCTGAACCACCGCCTCGGCGATGGTGGACAGCCCGTCGATCACGTGCGAGGCCAGCTGCGCCTGCTTGCCGTCGGCGTGCGCACTGACAATTCGCTTTAGGCGTGGCGCCAAGGCGCTGATGCCGACGCCAATCAGCAGGGTCATCAGACTCAACAGGGATTCGAGGATTTTTAACTCCAGCTCGCTATTCACTCAGCTCACTCCTTGCAGCGCTTTTTCCGCCTTTTGCAACAGCTCCAGCACTTCCCGCAGCTTCGACGCGGTGTTGGGGTCTGGCAGTTGATACAGCGCTTGGCCCAACGTGGTCAAGGTCATCGCTCCCGCAATACCGTCCACCGTCAGGTGATGCTGTTGTTGAAAACTTTTCACGGCTGCTTCGGTTTTGGGTCCGTACGCGCCATCGACCGCCAGATGCACATGGAGCACCAAGTTGAGCTCCTCCTGGAGCAGCTTCACCGCTTGGCCTTGACTGCCTCGCTCGAGCATGTGCTTGCCTCCTTCCTTCAGCGGCGCCGGGCCACCGGCAATCGCCGACCACATCGCGGCTGTCGCCGATTGATAATTCCAAAACGAGTAGCCCGGCTGGTTCTTGCATGCGTCCATGAACGATTGGATTTCGCCCGGGGTCACGCTGCCGTACGCCTGTCCAACCGGCGCAACGGGAATCTTGTACGGTTGGTAATAAGCCAGACTCTGAGCCACGGCCGTCCTGGGCGGCAGGCGAAAGTCGCCCCAATACACCTGTGGCATGGTGAAGTCTGCGTGGCGGCTGAAGGCGTGGAACGGGAAACCCGGGTGATATTTGGGAAGTCCGAACGTCGAATAGCCAATCGGTTTGCCACCGGCCTGCTGTCGGATGGCGGCCATGAGCCGGGTGGCCGCGTCAGCCATGCCGGATGGTTCGAATTCGGCCTCCACATCCGCCACATAAAAGTCGGCACCCAGGGACAGGGCCCTGTGCGCATTGGCAGCCTCCGCGTCAGGGTGGGCGCCGTAACAGTAGCCCCACGCGCCCACCACCAGTCCGGCTTCATGCAGCTGGTGGACCAGGCTGGAAGAAAACTGTGACCAAAAGTTGCGGCCGTCGTGTGCCTTGACGATGAGTCCGGCGAGTCGCGCGCTCTGCACCCGCTCAATGATGGCCTGGATGTTGCCGCCGCTGGATTCGCTCACTTCCCATACCCAAACCATCTTGCCTTGCCAAACCTCCAAACCGGTCACCCCCCTTTTTTGCGGCTTCGGATGCCTACAGCAACATATGGCGCCGCGCCTCGCCGTGTTTTCGGCAGACAATCTGCCCGGTTTCTCCAGCCGATTGGGAAAATGCAGCGGCGCGCCGGATTGGGGGCGTCTCGTCCATGCGATTCGTTGACGAATTGGGAGAGAGGGTATACAATACGACACGTACTTTACTTTGGTAGAGAACTAAAGCAGGGCGGTTCTGGCAACGCCTTTTGCTTCGGATAGGAATGGACCTTGTGTTGGCTGGAAAGGGTTGATGTGCGTGGCGCTGGATGCCATGCGGTGGGCCGAGCGGCCTCAGGGGATGCGGGACCTGTTTCCGTCTCAGGCGCGGATGCGTCGGAACCTGGAGGATTGGCTCATCCGTTTTTTTGAAGACCGCGGTTTTTCCCTTGTCTCCAGCGGGGCGTTTGAATACGCGGACACCCTGCAGCGGGGACGCGGGCCCACTGCCTCGGAGCAGTGGGTGCAAGTGTTTGACCGTTCGGGCCGCCCAATGGCCCTGCGGCCTGACATGACGCCGAGTGTCGCGCGGATGGCGGCTCCCTTGGTGGCCGCAGGGCAGCTCCCCATCCGCTGGTGCTATGCCGAGCGCGTTTACCATCGCTCCGACGCGCCGGCTACCTTGTCCTGGATGAGCGGACGCGCCGCCGAATCGACCCAGGTGGGGGTGGAATGCATCGGCGAGTCCGGAGTGGCGGCCGACAGCCAGTTGCTGAGCCTGTGTCTGGATGCGTTGGCGGGGCTGAGGCGTGCCGGTGTGCGCATGGTCATCAGCCATGCTCTGTTTGTCCCCGCTCTGCTCGAGCTTTTGGGCGTGCCTGCAGATGACCTGGAGCCCTTGCTTGCGCTGTTGACCGCCGGGGATTACGTGGCATTTCGGGCGGAGAGCCGGCGCTTTGTCGGCGAGGTGGACGTGATGGAACTGCTGTCCACGTTGAACCCATTCCAGCCGGACACGCTCCCGGGCACCCTGGTGCGGCCGGAGTCGGCCGCTTCACAGCGGTTGCAGGCGGCATGGCGGGCGTTATGCCAATTGGCGGACGCCATCCGGGCCAGTGACCACGCTTCGGCCATGGTATTCGACCTCTCCTTGCATCGCGATCCGTCCTACTACACGGGCATGGTCTTCGAGGTCTTCGCTCCCGGTGCCGGCGCGCCGATTGCCCAGGGTGGGCGTTACGACCACCTGCTGCGGGAGTTTGGTGCGCCAGCGCCGGCCATCGGGTTTACGTTTGAAGTCGAGCGGCTGATGACGCTGTTTGCGGACGAGGAGCTGGTTATGCAGCGGGGGGTGGTCTCGTGCTGACCATCGCGCTGGCCAAAGGCCGGACCACGGACGGGGTGTGGCCATTGCTCCTGGCGGCGGGACTTCCTCTGCCCACGGATCTGGACGAGACACGGGCCTTGGTTTTTGACGTGGCCGCCGACGCGGCGACGTTCCAGGTGCATCGCATGCGCTACCTGCTGGCCAAGCCAGCGGATGTCCCCACGTACGTTCAGTATGGCGTGGCTGACCTCGGGATTGTCGGAAAGGACATCCTGATGGAGGAGCCCAGAGACGTCAGTGAGCTGGTGGATCTGGAGTGCGCCTGCTGCCGTCTGTGCGTGGCCGGCCGACCCGAGGATGAGCTGCGACCGCCGCGGCGTGTGGCCACCAAGTACCCACGCCTGACGGATCAATACTTCCGCAGCCAGGGTACGGCGGTGGAAATTGTTCCGCTCAGCGGCTCCATCGAGCTGGCGGCTGTCATCGGCCTGACCGACAGAATCTTTGACCTGGTGCAGACAGGCGCCACCCTGCGGGCCAACGGGCTGAAGGTGTTCGACACGGTGTCGGACGTGTCGGCTCGGCTGATTGCCAATCGCTCCAGTTACCACCTGCAGCGCGAGGCGATTCGTCAGGTGGCCGAGGCATTGGCGGCGGCCGTCGCAAGGAGGAAGACAGGATGATCCGCAAATTTCCAGTCCGCGAATGGACGTGGCGCAGGGAGCTGACAACGCACGCCGACGACCGCAGTGTGGAGCAGGTGTTGGCTGCGGTGCGTGAGCAGGGGGACGCGGCATTGCGCCAGTGCACCGTTCGCTTTGACCGGCGGCCGGAGGCGGCGTCGGAGGCGTGGGCGCTGCGCGTCCCCGAGGATATGTTGGCGGCGGCCCTGGCCCACCTGAGCCCTTCTCTGCGCGAGGCTCTGACCGCCGCCGCGTCCCGCATCCGCTCCTTCCATGAGGCGCAGAAGCCGACCGAGGTGTGGTGGTCGGGCGGGGACGGCGAGCGGCTTGGACTGCATTGGCGGCCGCTGCGCCGGGTCGGCGTCTATGCGCCCGGCGGCCGCGCGGCGTACCCCTCGACCGTGTTGATGGATGTCATCCCCGCCCAGGTGGCGGGGGTGCCGGAGATTGCCTTGGCTTCGCCCCCTCATGGCGAGACGGGGTGGCCCCACCCGTTGGTCCTGGCCGCCGCCGCCCTGCTTGGGGTCCGCGAGGTATACCGGATCGGCGGGGCGCAGGCGGTCGCCGCCTTCGCCTACGGAACCGAGAGCATTCGGCGCGTCGACAAAATCGTGGGACCGGGCAACCGCTATGTGGCTATGGCCAAGCGGGCCGTGGTGGGCAGTGTCGGCATCGACAGCATCGCCGGTCCGAGCGAAGTGTTTGTGGTGGCGGACCATACCGCCAATCCGGAGTTCATTGCCGCTGATCTGCTGGCCCAGGCCGAGCACGATCCGGACGCCGGCGCGGTCTGCGTTGTCACGGACGCAGCCCTGGCAGACGCCGTCCAGGCGGCAACGGAGCGCCAGTTGGCCGTCCTGCCACGGCACGCGGAGGCGGCTTTGGCGCTGGAGCAGTGGGGAGCGATTGTGCTGGCGGCCGATGTGCAGGAGGCCATTGATCTGGTCAACCGAGCTGCGCCTGAACACCTGGAGTTGCTGGTGGCTCAACCGGAGGCCTGGCTGCCGCGCGTGACGACGGCGGGGGCGGTGTTTCTCGGCCCTTGGTCGCCGGAGCCGGTGGGCGACTACTACGCCGGCAGCAACCATGTATTGCCGACCCACGGGAGCGCACGTTTTGCGTCGGGCCTTGGCGTGCACGACTTCCTGCGGCGGATGACCAGTGTGCAGTATACCGAACAGACCCTGCGCCGGCACCAGGACCACATTGTGGCGTTGGCCCGCGCGGAGGGACTGGAGGCGCACGCGCGCGCGGTATTGGCGCGCAGCCCTGGCGCTGATTCATCGCCGCCCAGGGGGCAGGCAGATGGGGACGATGGAGGCGGACAACGTGGCGGATTTTGAGCAACCGACATTCAGAGCGGAGGTTGCGCGCAATACCGGCGAGACCGAGATCGAGCTGAGGCTCAACCTGCGTGGCAATGGACAGGCCGACTTGGACTTTCCGGTGCCGTTCTTGCGTCATATGCTGCACCTGTTTGCGGTGCACGGCCGATTCGATTTGACCATCCGCGCCACGGGAGACGTGGACGTGGACGATCATCACCTGGTGGAAGACATCGGTCTTTGTCTGGGCAAGGCGGTGCACGCCGCGTTGGGCAACAAGCGAGGGATACGGCGTTATGGGGAACGCCACACACCCATGGACGAGACCTTGGCCCGAGCTGTCATCGACCTTTCGGGGCGGCCTGCCTTCGTCCTGCGGGCGGACATTCCCGCCGAGCGAATCGGCACCTTCCCCACCGAACTGGTGGCAGAGTTCTTTAAAGCGTTGGCCAACGAGGCGCGCATGGCCCTGCACCTGGCCGTGCTGTACGGAGACAACAGCCACCACATGGTGGAAGCCCTGTTTAAGGCGACGGCGGCGGCGCTGCGCATGGCGGTCGCCGCCGACGGAGACCGTGTGCCGAGCAGCAAGGGGGTGCTGGAATGATTGCCGTGTTTGACTTAGGAATTGGCAATCTGTCGAGCGTGCAAAGCGGCTTCTCCCGCGCCGGCGCAAAGACGTTCCTGGTGGCCAACGCCGAGGAGTGGCGGACGGTGGTCGCGGGCCAGTCGGTCAGCGGAGTGGTCCTGCCAGGTGTCGGCGCGTTTTCCGACGCCATGTTCCAACTGCGGGCGCGCGGGCTGCTGCCGGTGGTGAGGGAGGTTGTCCGCGCCGAAATGCCGTTGTTGGGCATCTGCCTGGGCATGCAGATGCTGCTCTCGCTGAGTGAGGAGCACGGCCGACATGTCGGACTTGGACTGATTGCCGGCGAAGTGGTCCGCTTTGGCCCAGGGCTCAAGGTGCCCCACATGGGCTGGAACGACCTCGTGCGGGTGGCGGATCATCCCCTGGTGGCGGGTGTCGAGGTGGGCGATCACGTCTATTTTGTCCACTCCTACTACGCGCGCCTGGCGCACCCGGAGGACGCCGTCGCGGTCAGCCAATACGGAGAGGTCGAGGTGCCGGCCGTGATTGCGCGCGGACATGTGTTTGGCACCCAATTTCACCCAGAGAAAAGCGGACCGGTGGGAGAGCGTATCCTGGCCAACTTCGTCCACCTGTGTCAGCCGGTCACGGTGGGAGGAAATCAGCATGGGCAGTGAAACAGCGCCGGAGTTCACCCTGTATCCGGCTATTGATGTGCACGACGGGCAGTGTGTGCGCCTTTTGCAAGGGGATTACGGAGCCAGCACGGTCTACGGGCGCTCCCCACGCGCCATGGCTGAGCGTTGGCTCACCGCCGGGGCTGTGTTCCTGCACGTGGTGGATCTGGACGCCGCGAAAGCGGGCGCCGCGGTCAACCGGCAGGCCATCCTTGAGGTTCTCTCAGCGGCCGCTGAGGCCGGGGCGCGCGTCCAGGTGGGCGGCGGCATCCGCGACGAGCGGTCGCTCGCCGGCTGGCTGGAGGCCGGGGCCGCCCGTTGCGTCATCGGCACGGCAGCGCTGGACAGCCAGTGGGTGGAGCAGATGGTGAAGACGTACGGATCGGACACGCTGGTCGTGGGATTGGATGGTCGCGATGGACGGTTGGCCGTCAAAGGGTGGCTGGAGCAGACCGATGTGCCGCTGCTTGAGGTGGCCAACCGGTTGGCTGCGGTCGGGGTGCGCCATGCGCTGGTCACCGATGTCCGGCGGGACGGGACGCTGACCGGCGCCAACCTTGAGTTGGCCGCCTCCATTCAAGCGGCAAGCGGCCTCGCCTGCATCGCCTCAGGCGGCATCCGGTCTCTGGCGGACGTGCTGGCAGCCCGGGACGCGGGTTTGGCGGGGGCGATTGCCGGCCGCTCCTTGTACGATGGCACGCTCGATTTGGCACAGGCCCTAACCGCCCTGCGGCTGGGGAGGAAGGAGGCGGAGCGCCCATGCTGACCAAGCGCATCATCCCTTGTTTTGACGTCCTGGACGGGCGGGTCGTCAAGCATGTCGGGTTTTTGCAGAACCGCCGCGATGCCGGAAGTCCGGTGGAACTCGCCCAGTTGTACTGCCGCGAGGGCGCTGATGAACTGGTGCTGCTCGACATCTCCGCCTCGCAGGAAGGGCGTTTGGCGATGCGCCAGGTGGTGGCGGAGGTGGCGCGCCGGGTCAATATCCCGCTGACGGTGGGTGGCGGCGTCTCGACCGTGGAGGATGTGCGGGCGCTCTTGCTCGCCGGCGCGGACAAGGTATCCATGAACACGGGGGCGGTGCGCAACCCGAAACTGATTCGCGAGGCGTCGCGCCGGTTTGGTGAGCAGTGCATCGTGGTGGCCATCGACGCCAACCTGCGCCCGGCCGGCGTCGGCTACGAGGTGATGGTGGCAGGCGGCCGCAAAGGCACCGGCATCGATGCGGTGGAGTGGGCGAAACGGGCAGCCAGCCTTGGCGCGGGGGAAATCCTGTTGACCAGTTTTCGCCAGGACGGCACGCGCGAGGGCTACGACCTGGAATTGACGCGCATGGTTGCGGAAGCGGTGTCGGTGCCGGTCATCGCCAGCGGCGGAGCCGGTGCCCTTGAGCACTTCCACTCCGTTCTCACCGCGGGCAAGGCGGACGCCGCGCTGGCGGCAAGCGTGTTTCATTTTGCTGAGACGTCGATTGGCCAGGTCAAGGACTACCTGCGCCAGAGGGGGGTGCCGGTGCGGTGGACGCAGCCAAACGCTTCCTGAGCGGCGAGGTGGCGCTGGAGGCGGTGCGCTACGACAGCCGGACCGGGCTGGTGCCGGTGGTGGTGCAATCGGTGGCGGATGACTCCGTGTTGATGGTCGCCTACGCCAACCGCGAGGCGCTGAAGCGGACGCTGGACACCGGATACGCCTGGTTTTGGAGCCGTTCCCGGGGCGAGTTTTGGCAGAAGGGCGCGACCTCGGGCAACGTCCAGCGGGTGCGCGAGGTGTGGCTGGATTGCGACAATGACACCGTGCTCTACCGTGTCGATCCGGCCGGGCCGGCCTGTCACACGGGGGCGGCGAGCTGCTTTTACCGGCGCTTGGTGCGCCGCCTGCCAGAGGCCGGGCGCGGAGGAGAAGGGGCCTCGGCCAGCGCGGACGGGGTCGCCCGGGATGGGCGGGGCGGCAGCCGGGACGGAGGAGACGGGGATGCGCCGGGACCGGACGGAGAGGGCGGAGAGACCCGAGCCCGAGCTTCTTCAGGGCCAGTACGCTTGGAGGTGTCCGCCGCGCCGGCTGCCGACTGGTCGGTGTTGGAACGGTTGTGGGCGACCTTGGAGACGCGTTGGCAGCAGCGCCCGGACGGATCGTACACGTCGTATCTGTTCAACCAGGGCATCGACAAAGTGGCCAAAAAGTTGGGCGAGGAGAGCGTCGAGGTGGTGATTGCCGCGAAGAACGCGGCTGCTTCGGCCGACTCTGCGACCGGGGGGAGCGAGCTGGTGGCCGAGAGCGCTGACTTGCTCTACCACCTGCTGGCGCTCTGGAAGGCGAGCGGCGTGACGCCATCGTTGGTCCTGCGCGAATTGGCCAACAGGGCGCGCTGAGGCGTCCAGGATTGGGCGGTCCGGGCCGGGGTGCGTCAGGCGGCTGGCTGAGATATCCGCTATCGAGTGGTTCGGCGATGCTGGGGAACGTCCGAGGAAGGGACTGCCGCTCCACGCCTGCGAATGTGTGAACTCCCCTCATGTGTCAAGGCTGACTCGTTTTTGATCATGAGGGCCATCGCGATTCCCAAAGCACTCATACCCGCAACGAGCCAGATCACATCGTGAAACCCAGATGTCGCCGCGTTCGCCAGGTGCTGTTGTGCGGAAACGGGGAACCGCCGCGCTACGACGGGAGCGCTTGGGTTTACCAGGTTGCCCGCAACGCTCAGACTTGCGGTCACCGGCTGCATGCGCACGTGCTCCCGTACCTGAAAGAACGTTACCAAGAGAGCGATCCCGAGCGTTCCACTGATGCGCTCTACAACGTTGAACAAAGTATTGCCGTCCGCAACCTTGGACTCGGGGAGTGACCCGATTAATCCATTGAGGAGTGGTTGGATGACCATCCCGATGGCGAAATCCGCGACCGCAAAGAATCATCGCCGTGAGCGAGGCGGGAGAGGTCGCCGTTACCGCCAGAAGCCCCACCGTGCTCATGGTGAGGAGGACCATCCCCACAACGACGGTTCGACGCACCCCCCACTTTGACGGCAATTGATTGCCCAACACGGCGCCAATGCCGGTGATGAGTCCTTGCGGCAGCAGCGTCACTCCCGCCGCCACTTCGGATTTGCCTTGAATCTCCTGCATGAACGTCGGCACCAGTAAGACAACCGCGAAAGTCACAACCGAAACGAGTGCTGCCAGCGCCAGCGCAAGAATCTGTTGGGGTTT
Source organism: Alicyclobacillus shizuokensis NBRC 103103 (assembly GCF_001552255.1). Taxonomy (GTDB): domain Bacteria; phylum Bacillota; class Bacilli; order Alicyclobacillales; family Alicyclobacillaceae; genus Alicyclobacillus_G; species Alicyclobacillus_G shizuokensis. Next base: position 12,309 of record NZ_BCQV01000025.1, on the reverse strand, counting down.
CCGGAGGAGTGTCATGTCAACAATCGGATTTTCACGACGAAGAGCCCACGCTGCATAGATAGCCAACAGCACGACTCCAGCAGTCCAGTAAGGCCATACAGACCAGGAGAACCATCCGGACTGAGGTCCTTTGGAGGCGCCGTAGGAAAGTCCTGCCAATCCGAACGAGAGTAAAACGAATCCGAATGTATCGAAGTGTGCCTCGCCGGTTTCCTGATGCGCCACCATAGCAGGCAGACGTGTCGCCCCAAGGACTGCCAGAATGCCAACGGGAACATTGACTAAGAAGATTGTGGACCAGCCTGCCCAGCGGATGAGAACGCCGCCGAGAGAGGGCCCTACCGCGGGCGCCAGGAACAGAATCATTCCAGCAGCAGCGGATATCTGTTTCCCTGCTTTTCCCTTGCCTAATAGCATGTTCATCGCCAAGGGTACGAGTGGCGCACCAAAGACACCTTGCATCACGCGATCAGCAATCAGCGTCCCTGCGCTTGGCGCGAGTGCACAGAGCACGGAAGACACCGTAAATCCAATCAAACTCACAAGATAAACTGGCTTCGTGCCGAACCGTTTGGCCAAGTATACCGTACCCGTGAGCGACATACCCAATGCCAGCAGGTAAGCGCTCGCGACCCACTGGACTGTCGCCAGGGAACTGTCCAGGGCTATTGCCATGTCTGGCAGAGCGACATTTACGACACTGCTGTCAATCATGGACATAAAGGGACCTGCTAACAGCCCTATCTGGACCAAGACGCCAAGGCGTTCGGTCTCGGCGCCGTGGGTGTCAGCGGTTTGGGTTAGGTTCATTCATCCCTCTCCTTGCCACTGTGGATCTCAATGATTGACTGACTGTACGGTCAAAAATTGAACAGAAAAAGTCGACTAGTCACCGGATTCGAGTGACGTGGATTGCGTAAACAATCGTATAAGGCTGTCGGCGGTAGACAGAGACGGCATGGGTGTGGACATCGTCTCCGCGACGGCCAATCCTTGGATGCATGAACCCAACAGGAACGCCAGGTGTTCCGGATCTCCTTGAACAATCTCCCCGTTTTTCTGTCCCTCAGCGATGAATTGGGTGACGATGGACCCGGTCTTGGCGGCCACCGTCGAGACAAGGTCACGCGCTTCCTGTGGCACAGCGTCACTCACAAACGCCTGAAGAACCACCATGAACATGTGCGGCTGCTCGACCAAACCGGTGACCACCTGTTCAATCAACCATCGCAGCCGCTCGACGGCGGCGCCCGGCAGCCCGAAAGCTTGCTGGTAGAGACGAATCGTCCCGTGTGTGGCACCCTCGATAAGGGTGTTGAATATCTCTTCTTTACCCCCAAAGTAGTGGTAGATCAGACCCTTGCTGATTCCGGCTGCAGAGGCGATGTCATCGATTCGCGTTCCGACATATCCGTTCCGAGCGAATACTTCCGCAGCCGCCGCGAGAATTTGTTCCTTTCTCTCATCGCGAATCTGTTGATTGACTTTCTCGGTGCGCGGGATAAGGACCACCTCTTTGACTGAACGATAAGTCAACGATAACCCAATGACCGTTGGAAATCAACCCACGGCTCGTTTCTACACGGTTTGATCCATATCCTTTCTTGTTGGCTTGTGCTCGTCCATACACCCTGGACGCTGTCGTGCACGGTTTGTCTCGTCGCGCTATCCTATACCTGGAGGGGGGCGAGTCATGGCGCGGATTTTAGTTGTTGATGACGATCCGCACATTCGCGAGCTGGTCTGCCATTACCTGGAGCGGGACGGCTTCACGGTGTGCGAAGCCGGCGACGGGGAACAGGCGCTTCGGGTGCTGGAGGCGACCAGGGTGGATCTGGTGGTCTTGGATGTGATGATGCCGCGCTTGGACGGATTCGCGTTTTGCCGGCAGGTGCGCGCGGTCAGCCAGGTGCCGTTGTTGATGTTGACGGCCAAAGGCCAGACGGTGGACAAGGTGAAGGGACTGCAGCTGGGGGCGGACGATTACGTGGTCAAGCCGTTCGAGCCGCTGGAGCTGGTGGCCCGCGTCAGGGCGTTGCTGCGTCGCTACCAGATTGCCACCGAGCACACCGTCCAGGTGGGGAATCTGCTGCTCGACGAACGCACCCGACAAGTGTCCCTGGGCGGTGAGGAGATTTCTCTGCCCCCCAAGGAGTTCGAGCTCCTGTTCAAACTGGCCAGCCACGCGGGCAGGACCCTGTCACGGGAGCAACTGATTGAAGACATCTGGGGCTACGACTTTGCCGGCGACGAACGGACGGTGGATGTCCACATCAAACGCCTGCGCGACAAGTTTCCGGACGAGGCCAGCGGCTTTTGCATCAAGACCGTCCGTGGCCTAGGCTACCGGCTGGAGGTGGGGACATGAGCCGTGAAGGGCATAGGCTGCGCGTGCGGCCGCGTTGGCCAGCCGGAAGGCGCGGCGCAGCTCACGAAGGCGGGTCGCGTTATTCTCCCAGTGCCCTGATTGTCGTGTTATACATCGCATTGGTGTTGGCGTGGGCGTTTGCCGCGTTCTCGCTCGCCTTCTTTGTCACCCAGTACGGCTATCGCTGGCTTCATTATCGTGCAAGCGGGTACGTGGTGCACATGACCATGGTGGGGGTGGGGATTGTCTTGTTCGTGGGGGGCGGCCTGGTCATGGGCCGTCGTCAGGCGTCGAAGCAGCGCCTGTTCTTTCAATCGCTGCTTGACGCGATGCGCCGGATGGCGAAAGGGGATTTCAACGTGCGCGTGGACGTCGAGCTGGTCACAGAGCCGGGCGGGCGCAACCACCCGTTTCGGCAGCTCGTCCACAGCGTCAACACGATGGCGGAGGAACTCGCCCAATTGGAGGAGGTGCGCCAGGAGTTCATCTCGAATGTATCGCACGAAATCCAGTCGCCCCTGACCTCCATAACCGGGTTTGTGCAGGCGCTCAAGGACGACCGCCTGCCCCCGTCGCAGCGACGCCACTACCTGGATATCATCGAAGCGGAAAGCCGGCGCTTGTCGCGGCTGTCGGACAATCTCCTGAAACTGACGATGCTGGAGTCGGGGCAGCACTCGTTCCATCCGCAGCGGTACCGTCTTGATAAGCAAATCCGCAGCGTGGTTTTGACGTGCGAGCCGCTGTGGCTCAAAAAGCAGATTGCGGTGGATGTGTCGCTGCCGCCCACCTATATTACGGCGGATGAGGACCTGCTCAGCCAGGTGTGGATGAACCTGCTGGCCAACGCCATCAAATTCACGGGAGAGAACGGACGGATTGACATTTCCCTGCAAAGGGACGGCGATTGGGCGGAGATGCGCATCACCGACACCGGCATCGGCATCGCCGAGGAGGACCTGCCACGCATCTTTGAACGGTTTTTCAAGGCGGACAAGTCGCGCAGCGCCCAGAAGTCCGGCGGCGGCCTGGGGCTGGCGATTGTGAACAAGATTCTGTCCATCCACAAAGGGCAAATCACTGTTCAGTCGCGGCTGGGAGCGGGGACCACCTTTACCGTCCGCCTGCCGCAGGCAGAATCGGCGCAGTCTGGGGCCGGTGGTTGAACGTTTGTTCATCTTTTGTTCATACACCTTCCGTATGCTGGTCGCGTGCCCACCCTGCGGGTCCGGGTGGAATCAGTGTGCAGGAGGATCTGTATGGAACCGTTGATTGCTGTGGAGGACCTGGTCAAGCAATACCGCAAGGCCAAGCAGCCGGCGGTCAAAGGCATCAGCTTTCAGGTCCAGCCAGGGGAGTTCTTCGCCCTGCTCGGCCCCAATGGAGCCGGCAAGACGACCACCATTTCGATTCTCACCACCACGCTGGCCAAGACCAGCGGTCAGGTGCGGATAGCCGGGTACGACCTGGACACGGAGGCAAAGCGAGTCCGCCAAAACATCGGCATCATTTTTCAGAATCCGAGTCTCGATCTCACCCTGTCGGCCGAGGAAAACATCCGCTTGCACGCATGCCTCTACGGGCTCTATCCATATCGTCCATGGTACCGCCTGATGCCGGCGGAGTATCGTCGGCGCGTCAGCGAGTTGGCGGAGATGGTCGGACTGGGCGATCACCTGTTCAAGCGTCTGAAAACCTTTTCTGGCGGCATGAAGCGGAAGCTCGAGATTATACGCAGCCTCATGCACAGGCCGCGGGTGCTGTTTCTGGACGAGCCCACCTCGGGCTTGGACGCGGTCAGCCGCCATTCGCTCTGGCAGTACCTGCGCGAGATTCGTGATCGCGAGGAGATGACCGTGTTCCTGACCACGCACTACCTGGACGAAGCCGAAACGGCCGATACCGTATGCATTGTCAACCATGGACGCATCGAGATGATGGGGACGCCGGTGGAATTGAAACACAGGTTGCTTGACCGGAGCATGGTTGTGGATGCTGCCGACCGGGCGGCGCTGAAGCGGGAGTTGTCGGCGCTCGGGTTGAGCTTTGTTGAAGAGTCAGAGGGGTTTCAGGTCCGCTACAGCGAGGAGACGCCGCAGTCCATCCTCTGCCGTCTGCAGACGCGCCTGACGAAGCTGAAGGTGGTCGATGCGACGTTGGAGGAGGCCTACATTCGCTTGGTCACGGGCGGTACAGCCGGAGGTGATGGGGTATGACGGCGGTGTCAAGCGAGGTCAACGCGGCGGTGGCGATTGCCGCCCGGGATGTGGTCAAGTCGCTCAAAAGCGTGGGGTCCTTGGTGTTCAGCCTTGCCTTTCCGCTCATTTTTGTCGGGCTCATGGGCGAGACCATCGCCCAGAACATGGGTGCCGGACTCGGCTACAACTACCTGCAGTTTATGCTCATTGGGATGGCGGTCAACACCTTGTTCCAGGTTACCATTGCGGGAATCATGAATCTGGTGGAAGACCGCCAGAACGACTTTACCCAGGAGATGTACGTGGCGCCCATCTCCCGGTACGCCATCATTTTTGGCAAGATTTTGGGTTCCAGCTGCACAAGCCTGTTTCAGCTGGCGGGGCTCATCCTCATCGCGCTCGTTCTCGGGATATCGCTCGGCGGCTGGAGCTTTGTGCGGTTGCTCGTGCTCTCTCCGCTCATCTGTCTGTCCGGAGGCGCGCTTGGCACCTTATTGGTGGGCGTGGTACACGACCAAAAGACGGCCCAAATTGGCACGCCGATGGTCGTGTTTCCGCAGATGTTTCTCTCCGGCGCGATGATCCCGGTCAATCACTCCAGCGGCGTGTTGGCGTGGTTGGCCCACATCATGCCGATGACGTACGTGGTGGACCTGACGCGCGCCGTGTTTTACTGGGGTGAGCCGCAGTACCACAACGTTGTTCTCTACTCGCCGGCCTTGGATGTGGCCGTGGTTATCGCGTTCTTCTGCGTCTTTTCGGTCTTGGGGGTATGGCTGTTTGTACGCGCGGAGACAAATCGTTGAGTGCTGGATTTACAAGCCGGCAGGCGCGTGGTAGAGTTAAAGTGGTAGAGTTAAAAGCAAAATCGAATAGATGGCGCTAGGGGTGCCGATTCGGCTGAGAAACGGGAGACCGTTAACCCTGGGGACTCGATCTGGATAATGCCAGCGTGAGGAAGTGCCGTGCAAATCACGATGACGACCACCTCTGGGTCACGCTGTGCGTGCGCCGAGGTGGTTTTTCGTTGTCGCACGTGTGTGGCCAGCACCCTACAGGCGGCCGAAGCCCTGCGCCGAGCATGATGGACAACGTAAAGGAGTGGGTGTGGCATGTGGAAGCTCAGAGACATCATTGTGGCGGTGGTCTTGTCTGCGGTCTGCGGCGCCATTTACATGGGCTGGGATTGGCTGTACGGTGTCGCGGCCACCGGCTTGAACCCGGTTCTGCAGGCGGCGTTCAACGGTCTGTGGTGGCTGGCGGCTGGACTCGTCCCATATATCATCCGACGTCCTGGGGCCGCGCTCTTGTCGGAGATCGCGAGCGCCCTGTTTGAGTTTGTGTTCGGCAGCCCGTACAGCTTGAGCGCCGTTCTGTCCGGGGTCCTGCAGGGCTTGGGCGCCGAGGTCGGCTTCGCCATGTTCCGCTGGCGCCGTTATCATCTTGGTGTGATGATGCTCGCGGGCGCCCTGGCGGGGCTTGGGTACTCGGTGCAGGCCTACTTCCAGTATGGCGCGAACTCGTACGCACCGGGCGTTTTGGCCGGATTCGTCATTGTGACGATGTTGAGCGGCGCCGTACTGGGCGGCGCATTGCCGAAGTGGATAGGGGACGCGCTGCACCGGACTGGATCCCTGCAAAACTTTGAGATTGCTCGGCAGGTGCGCCGCCAGCCATGAGTGTGCAAGCGACCGCGCCGACCTCTGTTTGTGCAGCTCCGCGCGGCACCGTGGAAGACCAACCGCCCGATGTTGTGGTTTCGTTGCGGGGGGTACAGCTGCGCTATCCCGGAACGGATGACCCTGTGCTGTCCGACGTTCATTTTGATCTTCACGAGGGCGAATCGGTCCTGTTCCTGGGGCCGAGTGGCAGCGGCAAGAGCACCTTGGCGCTGCTGATTGCCGGACTGGTGCCGGGCGCGGTGGAGGCGGAGGTTGCCGGCCGGGTCTGGCGTCACCCGCGGCTGTCGGAGCCCGGCGGCATCGGCATGGTATTCCAAGATCCGGAGACGCAGCTGTGCATGCTCGAAGTGGGAGACGAGGTGGCCTTTGGCCTGGAAAACCTGCGTGTACCCCGCGACGAAATGCCGGAGCGTGTGCGCGCAGCACTCCGTGAACGCGGGCTCCCATTGGACCTGTCCCAATCCCATCAGCACTTTTCCGGGGGAATGAAACAGAGGCTGGCCATGGCCTGCACCCGCGTGATGCGGCCCCTGGTCATGATCTGCGACGAACCCACGGCCAATCTCGATCCGCTCGCCAGTCGCCAGGTGTTCATCGAACTGGCGAGGATGCGCCAGCAGGGACAGACGCTGCTGGTCATTGAACACCGGTTTAATCCGCTGCTGCCCTTTATGGACAGAGTCGTCTTGTTGGGCCATGACGGCCGCATTCATCGCAGCGGTCCCACGCGGCAGGTGGTGGCCGAGGAGTGGGAGTGGATGAAGCAGGTGGGGATTGTCCCGCCCTGGAAATCGCTGCCGGATATGGACGGCCGCGCTGCCGCGACGCCGACCGATGTTGTCCGAGGCCGACCGGCGGATGGGGACTGGATGCCATCCCTGACAGCCCGGTCCAACGACCGCCAGCGTCGGCATGGGCAATCTTGTGATGGGCAGCCTCAAGCTCAGGCGCCGGCGGCCGTCTCCGTGTCTGGCGGACGTTTGGCGTATGCAGGCCGCGTGGTCTGGGATGGCGTGAATTTCACCATTCCAAGCGGAAGTTTCACGGCGATTGTGGGACCCAATGGGGCAGGCAAATCGTCGTTGCTGCAGGCCATGATGGGGATGGTCAGGTTGGACGCGGGCGAATTGAACTTGCTGGGTCGCCCGTTGCCGGCCTGGTCGCGGCGGGAGTTGGTGGAAGCGGCAGCCTACTGTTTCCAGAATCCGGAGTTCCAGTTCATTTTCGAACGCGTCGCGGACGAGCTGGCCAATCGTGCGGTGGGCGAGGATGTCCCCGCGGCGGTGAAGGCGCTGCTGGATGAGTTCGGGCTCGCGGGAACGGAAATGAAAAGCCCGTTCTCGCTCAGCCAGGGCCAGAAGCGGCGGCTCAGCGTGGCGACGATGCTGCGCCAGCCCCATCGCTTGTATCTGCTTGATGAACCCACCTTTGGCCAGGACGCGGCGACCCAGGCAGCTCTTCTGCGTCGGCTCGGGGAACTCAATCAACAGGGTGCGACCATCGTGATCACCACCCACGACATGGAGCTCGTGCGGGCGTGGGCCACGCAGGTGGTCGTGCTGGCCGAAGGCAGCGTGCTGTTCTGCGGCCCGCCTGAGGACCTGTTCCAACGCCCGGACATCATGACCCGCGCTCACCTGGTGGACGACCTCAGGCCGTTGACCGAATTTTCCTTGCAGGAGCAGGACATGGAGGTGCCCGCTAGCGACAAGACATCTACTCACGACGCGGGTGCTCAGCGCGCTTGCACTCGGCACTTGGTGGTTGACGACCACGCCGACAAGCTCGTCCGCGACACAGCCGGCCGGCCGGCTCAGGAGCCGAATGCGCGGGCGGGGAGGCGTAAGCCGCTCGCCGCCCGCATCAATCCAGCCGTGCAACTGCTGACCTGCGTCGTATCGGTTTGCATGGCCATGGCGGTGCGTTCCATTCCGCAGGGGCTGGGCCTGTTCGCCTTCGTGTTGGCACTGATGATGGGCCTGGCCTGGTTGTCGCCCATCCAAGTTGTGAAGCGCATGTCGCCTTTCCTGGCTTTCTATATCGTGTACGTCTGGACCCAGACCGCCTACGCCCGGGTGGCGCCGGGCACGCCCACCTTTCAAATTCTTTGGTACCACCTGAGTTGGCCGGGGTTTTTGTCCGGTTTGGTGCTGGCGTTGCGCATGCTGTCCGCGGTGGGGCTCGGAGTGTACGTCCTCTCCTCGGTCGATGTGACCGAGACCATGGCGGCGTTTTGCCAAAACCTGCGCGTCCCGCCCAAGTTTGCGTACGGGCTGTTGGCGGGGATTCGCTATCTGCCGTTGTTCCAGGACGAGTGGACGCGGCTACGCAAGGCTCGCCAGTTGCGGGGACGGGACGCGAAGGTCGGGTTCCTGCGCCCGGCCGTCTATGCATTGCCGCTGTTGAGTCAAGCGGTGCGCATGGCGGAGCGGGCCGCACTGGCCATGGAGGCGCGCGGTTTTCAAGGCGACGTCGCGGCTACGGCCGGCGGCCGGACGTATTACCGTCAGGTTTCACTCACCTGGAGGGACGGAGCCTATGCCGTCGGTTTGAATCTGGCCATCGTGGCCTTGCTCTGGCTGCTGCGCCCATAAACCCGGGGGCGGCTGCGTTTGCCTGCGCTCGTATCTGGGCCGATCCGCTTGTCGGATTGACCTGTATCTATTTCTCGACCGCTCGTTGCGATCCGCGTCCTCGTTGGTTGATCTACCCTGTCTTGGAATCGGGTTCCTTCTTGTCGGGGCGTCGGTGTTTTCTCCAGCCTCGCCGTCTCATCCGGCGACCAGTCTGATACAGCGCCCAGACGACCGGAACTGCGACGATGACGGCCGTTTGCACGGCGTCGAACAGTGAGTCGGTCAGACGAAAAACGGGGTCGAACGAGTTATTCACCGTCAGATAAGGGTAGATCAAGTACGGCAGGTGGGTAACAGCATAGGCGGCCACCACCAGCAGGTATTGAACCACGGCGCTGACCTGGGCAAGGCGGTGGCAGCGGTGATGGAGCAGTCCGATAGTGATGGGAAAGAACAGACTAGCTGCGGCCAGGGCGGGCCACACCGAGAGCAGCCGGGCGAAGTGCAACGGGGCAGAGAAACGCAGCAGAACCAGCGTGAGCGCTGCCGCTAGCCAGGTGGGGAGGACGGCGCAGGCAGCCCGCACCTTGAACCGGCGTTCCATCCGTGGGGCCTGCAGGGCGGCCGCCAGGACCGCCAAGTGGACGGCGGACAGGTATAGCACACTCCCGATGGACAGGGCTGCAAAACTCCAGAACAGCGGCGTGCGGAGAAACGGCAGGGACCTGACATAGAGCAACCCGTTGACAGCATGGACCCAGCCGCCTTCGGACAAGGGTAGGATGGAAACCAGGAGTAGCGGCACCAAGAGGCCGCTGACCCCGTGCAGGACGGCCGACGCTGCACCCGGCCGGGCGGCGCCGGCTTGCATCACCAGCACGAGGCTGCGCAGCATCATCAAGGACAGCGCTGCAGCCGCCGGCCACATCAGATTGGTCGCCACAAGCATGGCCGTGGCGGGAAAGAACTCCACCACACCAACCACAATGAAGATCAGGCACACGTGGATTACGGTCCATCCGAATGATGCCAGTTGGGAGTGCAGAATGAACAGCGCCTCCCGACGCCGGCGAAAATAAGCCCACGCGTACCAGATGCTGGCGCCAAAATCGATTGCGGCGAAAATGCCGTAGGCAAATACGCCCGCCCATATGAGAAGGATGATGAGAAAGGCTGAAGTCATCGTCCTGCTGCTCCTTCCACACGTATAAGCCTACTCCCCCGAACGCGCCAGAGCCAGTCAATGCCGGTGCAAGTGCTGACGCTTTCGTGACCAGCCTGCGGCATGATTGTGAATGGATGTGTCGAAGGCGAGCGCGTGGTATCATATAAAGGGTGTACAGGCAAGTCGAACAAAGGAGTGGATGTAGAAGTGGCATTTTCAGAGATAGACGAGCTCTCGGTCAAGACAATCCGCACCCTCTCCATTGATGCCATCGAAGCCGCGAATTCTGGGCACCCCGGACTGCCGATGGGCGCGGCACCGATGGCCTACGTATTGTGGAGCCGCTATCTGCGCCACAATCCGAACAATCCTGCGTGGTTTAACCGGGACCGGTTTGTCCTGTCGGCCGGCCACGGATCGATGTTGTTGTACAGTTTGCTGCACCTGAGCGGTTACGACGTGAGCATTGAGGAGCTGAAGCAATTCCGTCAGTGGGGATCAAAAACTCCGGGCCACCCGGAGTATGGGCACACGCCGGGTGTGGAGGCGACCACGGGCCCGCTCGGCCAGGGAATCGCCATGGCGGTGGGCATGGCGATGGCTGAACGCTTCTTGGCCGCACGCTTCAATCGTCCTGGGCGGGAACTGGTTGACCATTATACATACGTGCTGTGCGGAGACGGAGATCTGATGGAGGGCGTGGCGACAGAGGCCGTCTCGCTCGCCGGCCATCTCGGGTTGAACAAGCTGATTGTCCTGTATGATTCCAACGACATCTCCCTGGATGGTCCGACCCATTGGTCGTTCACTGAGGATGTCAAGGGGCGGTTTCAGGCGTGCGGCTGGAATGTCCTGCGGGTGGAAGACGGCAATGACCTGGAGGAGATTTCCCAGGCGATTGCCAAGGCGAAGACCTCGACGGACAAGCCGACCCTGATTGAGGTCAAGACGGTGATTGGCTACGGTGCCCCCAACAAGCAGGGAACTGCCAAGGTGCATGGGAGCCCGCTCGGGAAGGAGGAAGCCCTGGCGGCCAAGCGGACTTACGGTTGGGAGTACGAGGATTTCCATGTGCCCGCAGAAGTGCGCGCACACTTCGCCCGCTTGGCGGAGACGGGCGCCCGTCTGGAGGCGGAGTGGAACGAGGCTTTTGAAGCGTACGGCCGCGAATTTCCCGACCTGGCGCAGCAGTTTGTCGACGCCCTGCACGGGCGGGTGAATGTCGATTGGGACAGCGTCTTACCCGCATTCTCCGGGGCCGTGGCCACCCGCGACGCGTTCGGCAAGGTGGTCAACGCGGTAGCGCCGCACGTGCCGACGCTGTTGGGTGGATCGGCTGATTTGTCCGGCTCCAACAAGACCTTGATTGAGAACGAGGCTCACTTCGGCCGCGCCGACTACGCCGGCAAGAACGTGTTTTATGGCGTGCGCGAGCACGCCATGGGCGCAGCGCTCAACGGCATCGCCCTGCATGGTGGAGTCGTCCCGTACGCGGGAACGTTCCTTGTCTTCTGCGACTACCTGCGCCCATCCATTCGCCTGGCGGCGTTGATGAAGCAGCCGGTCCTGCACGTGTTTACCCACGACAGTATCGCCGTTGGAGAGGACGGTCCCACCCATGAGCCGATTGAGCAGTTGGCTTCGCTACGGGCGATTCCTGGTTACACGGTGTTTCGCCCGGCCGACGCAACGGAAACGGCTCTGGCCTTCCGCTATGCGCTCGAACACCGTGACGGTCCGGTGGCCTTGGCGCTGACACGGCAAAAGCTGCCGGTTCTTCCCGAGGTTAAGGAACACGCGGACGATTTTGCCCGCGGCGGCTACGTCCTGTATGAGCATGGCAGCAGCCCGCAGTTGATCCTGTTGGCCAGCGGCTCCGAAGCGCACTTGGTCCTGGAAGCCGCGAAGAAATTGGCGACTGAGGGCGTGGCGGTGCGCGTTGTCAACATGACTTCGATGGAAGTGTTTGACCGTCAGGATGCGGCGTACCGCGAGCACGTGCTGCCCAGTGGCGTGAAGCGCCGGTTGGCCGTCGAGATGGCGCACCCGATGCCTTGGTACAAGTATGTTGGCAGCGAAGGCATCGTGTTCGGCATCGACCGGTTTGGTGCCTCGGCGCCTGGAGACGTGGTGGTTGAGAAGTACGGATTTACGTTGGACCATGTGGTGAGCTTGGCGAAGGAACTGCTCTGAGGGGCTTGTTCAGAACCGGATTGCATAAGGGGCTGTTAGCCGGGAGCATCGGGTGGGCAGCCCCTTGTCCGCAAAAGAGGCGTCCTATCATCGGATGGTGTTAGGATGAAATAGTGGACACGACGGT
>NZ_BCQV01000024.1 GCF_001552255.1 Alicyclobacillus shizuokensis NBRC 103103 | reverse complement strand
TTGTTCCAGATGGCCCGGGCCATCTGGAAATTCAACGAAAAAGAACTTCTATGACCATGATACGAGGAGGGATGTGGTGTGTTGTATTTTGCTCATCGAATGCGGGAGGAAGACAACGCCGCCTTGGTCGCCGGGGTCCATGACCGCGTCGTCTTCGGCCCTTTGCGGGGAGATGGGGGTTACGTACAAGCCCTGCAAGAGGCGGAGATGCTCGTCTGCCCAGGCGGGGCCATTACGGCGGAACTCATCAACCACTGCTCCCAGGTGCGTTGGATTCATTCCGTCTCGGCGGGAGTGGAGCGCGCTCCGTTTGCCCTCTTGCGCGAGCGCGGCATCCAATTATCCAATTCACGCGGAATACACGGCAAACCGATTGCGGAGCAGGCGCTGGGCATGATGATTGCCTTCTCGCGCGGATTGCACGCGAATTGGCAAAACCAGCGTGAGCGGAAATGGGAGCGTGTCTATCCGCTCAGCGAGTTGACGGAGAAGACGCTGTGCATCGTCGGTTCCGGCAGCATCGGACGTGAGGTGGCGCGCAAAGCCAAGGCGTTTGATCTGCGCGTCGTCGGGGTCAAACGCACCCCAGAGCCCCTGCCTAATCACGATGACGTCTTTGGATTCGAGCAACTGGACGCAGCGCTGGCGGTCAGCGACTATGTACTGGTACTCACCCCTTTGACCGAAACGACGTTTCATCTCTTTGACCGGGCGCGTTTCGCGCGGATGAAGCCGTCGGCCGTGTTTCTCAATTTTTCCCGCGGCGACGTGGTCGACGAGGCGGCGCTCATTGAGGCCCTGCAGTCCGGTCAGATTGCCGGTGCGGGACTGGATGTGTTTCACGAGGAGCCGCTCCCTCCCGAGAGCCCATTGTGGTCGATGGACCAGGTTCTCATCTCCCCTCACAACGGAGGTTGGACCCCACACCACAACCGACGGTTGGTGCCCATCATCCTGGACAACTACCATGCCTATCGCGAGGGGCGGCCGTTGCCAACCGGGGTGGATCTGGAACGAGGGTATTGACACAGGTGATTCGGAAAGGAGATGCGTCCGGTGGCGCATGTGAGCCAGCAAGTCCCGCAGGCCATCGATTGGAAACACTTAGCAGCACAGGACAGGGGGCCATCCACATGATTCGTACACTTCGCTATCTCGATCCGTCCGACGGCCGCGTTCAGTTGGGACTGCTTGAGGGGGACGACGTCTACAGCATCACCCGGCAGATTCCGGAGTGGACCTGCCCGATTGATATGTGGCGTGTGCTCACGGTGTTGGGTGTGCCGCTGGCGTCCGCTGTACAGCGCTTGCTGCAGGGCCCGGCGCTCTCGTTTATCGATTTGGAGCGGGGCGGTCGTCTGCTGCCGCCGGTGGCCTGCCCGGAGGTGTGGGCGAGTGGGGTCACCTACGAACGCAGCCGGGACGCCCGCAATGCGGAAACCCAGCTGCAGGACAGCGTCTATGACCGCGTGTACATCGCCGAGCGGCCGGAGTTGTTCTTCAAATCCACGTACCGGCGCCTGGTTGCACCCGAGCAGCCGCTGTCGCTGCGTTCGGATTCACACTGGATGGTGCCGGAGCCAGAGCTGTCGGTGGTGGTGGGCGAGCGCGGCGAGGTCATCGGGTGGACGATTGGCAATGACCTGAGTTCGCGCGACATTGAAGGGGAAAACCCGCTCTACTTGCCGCAGGCCAAGGTGTTCGCCAACAGTTGCGCGTTCGGGCCCGTCCTCTTGTGGAACACAGGCAGTGAACGGCCGCACGATTGGCGGGTGCGTATGACCATTCACCGTGACGGGGCCAGTGTGTTCTCGGGGGACATTGCGGTCAACCAGCTGCATCGGGGCGTCGACGAGTTGATTGCTTATCTGTTGCGTGATAATCCGATTCTCGACGGGACCGTGTTGATGACCGGCACCGGTATTGTTCCGCCGGACGAGTTCACCCTGGCGCCGGGCGATGTCGTGGAAATCTCGGTGGACGAAATTGGCACGCTGCGCAATCCGGTGAACGGGCCGACGCAGCGCGCCAGCGCAGAGCCGAGCCTGACTGCACGGCGGGATCGTTGACCTGCCGGGGAGGTGGCCGCGCTGACGCCGCCGTACAATGGGCAGCCACCGGGTCCGAAGTCAGTGGCTGCCGGCCGTGTTGTACGGCAGTTCGGCTGCCAGGCGGTATGGGCCTGTCAGGAGGTAGTCTTGGGTGACGCTGCGTGCGGTGGCAGCCGGCGAAGCAGTTCCAGGTGGATCTCCGCGGCCCGCTCCGGCGTGACGACTTCCTCCATATCGACCTTGTGTACTTGGGCGCTCGTCCCGTCGACGTACAGGTGTTCGCCGATCAAGCGGGCCTGCTCGTCATACGGCCATACGAACGCCTGCCTCGTCGTGTAGTGATAGTACGCGTCCTTGTCGTCCACCTCGACGCCAAACTCTTCGAGAATGTGGCCGGTTGTGAGAAAATGGAAGGTCAGTTCATCACACAGTCCCCAGTCCGCCACCGCAATTCGGTCGTCTGAGTTCCACATCACGTAGCGTGCCGCACTGCGATAAAACTCAATCACACCCTGCTTGCCGCGGATGACGGTGGGCACGCCCCAGTTGATGCGGTATACGGGCTCATCCACCATCATGTCGGGCGCCACAATCAACTCATACTGGCCGGAGCCTTCCAGATGTATGTGTCGACGGTAATTCTCCAGAATGGCTCGGTGATGCGGGTTGTCCGTGACCTCGAGGAGCTTGGCCACTGGCTCCGTGCATTGGTAGATTCCCTGTTCAAATCGATTCATATGCTACCAACCTCCTTGCGCACATTTACTTTCACTATCACTCTATTCACCCGAAACAAGGTTATGAATGCGCATTCTATTGGTACGCGATCCGCTTTCTTGCCCGCTGTGCTCGGATGGCGACGCCGAAGCGAAAGTAGAAAAGTGCTGAAAGTCAAGTGGATGTTGTAGGAAATCGAAGTTTCTTGTCGAAGTCATTTTGTATCCGATAGGAAAGCCAGCTCCTTTCAGTGGTACCTGTCGGAATTACTTCTATCTCCAGACAGTCACATAGGGTTGTTTGGTTTGCAAGGAGGCGAGTGCACTGTTGAAGAAACGGACCTATGCCGCCGTGTTGGCTCTGGCCGGAATGGGCGCGGTTACGACCACCGGGGTTGCCGGAGAGACCCCTATGGTGGCGTTTGCGGCGAGTTACCCGACCGTCAGCATAGGCTCCCACGGTTCCACCGTCGTGTACCTGCAAAACCGGCTCAATGCGCTGGGTTACAGCTGTGGCAAGGCGGATGGCATTTTTGGCCCGAAGACGTTGGCTGCCGTGAAGAAATTCCAAAAGGCAAAGCACCTGACTGTCGATGGCATCGTAGGACCCAAGACCTGGGCTGCTCTGACCGGGTCAACATCCTCTGGCGGGACCTCCGGGAAGTCTTCCTCTTCCCAGTCATCGAGCAAATCATCCACCGTCACCATCTCATCAACCCCCACGCTGCGCGAGGGCTCCAGTGGGTCTGCCGTCAAAACGCTGCAGACCGCGCTGAATCAACTGGGATATTCGTGCGGCACGGTGGACGGTGTGTTTGGCTCGAAGACGTTGTCCGCCGTGAAAAAGTTTCAGAAGGCAAAGGGACTCGTCATGGACGGGGTTGTGGGGCCAAAAACCTGGGCCGCTCTGAAATCCGCGTTAGGGAGCGTCGCTTCGCGCGGAGGGACGCCGCCAACCAGCGTAACGACAGGTTCTTCGTCCGGATCGTCAGGTTCCAGTTCATCGGGTTCGACTTCATCCGGATCTAGCTCGTCCGGATCGAAGTCGTCCGGCTCTAGCTCATCTGGATCCAGTTCCTCGAACCAAGGACCGGCCTATCCGGGGACCGTCTTAAAGGTCGGATCTCAGGGAACGGCGGTCAAGGAAGTCCAGCAGAAGCTCAACGAACTCGGGTATTCCTGCGGTACGGTCGATGGGGATTTTGGTCCTAAGACGGAGAGCGCCGTAAAGGCATTTCAGAAAGCGAAAAAACTGACGGTTGACGGACAAGTTGGACCGGCGACGTGGTCGGCGCTGTTCAACGTGAAAGTCACGACGTCCAATCCGTACACCAATGTGGATTTGCGCTATTCGGCCCCCAAGTCTGTGACGGCAAGCCAGATTGATCAATGGGTTGCCTCGAACCACCCTGGCAACATGGAGGGACTGGGTACATACTTCATCGAGGCGCAAAACAAGTACGGTACCAATGCGACCTACCTGTTGGCGCACGCCGCGCTGGAAACAGGTTGGGGAAGCAGTTGGCTGGCCACTCAAAAGAACAACTGGTTTGGCTACGGGGCGTACGACAGGGACGCCAATGGCTTCGGCGGCACGTTCCCGTCCAGCGAATACGCCATCCTGTTTGAGGCGTGGGAGGTACGCCAGAACTACCTGACGCCAGGGGCGTCCAACTATCATGATTCGCCTACGCTGACCGGGATGAACGCCAACTATGCCACCAGTTCCACTTGGGCTGACAGCATTGGCGACATCATGGGCGAATATGTGTCGGAGACGGGCGGATCGGCCAGTGATTATGTGCAGTATCAGGCTTCCAACGACCCGCCGGCGCCCGCCTCGAGCACGGAACCGGTGTACAAAGTGAGCACCAATTCGGTGGCGCAAGTTGCGCCCAACTCGCCGTACAGCGCTCTACCTGTCTTTTCGTCGCTCAGTGACGATGCGGCCGGCTCGTTCTTGTACGGTACTTTATCCCAGACGAGTTCCTCGGTTTCCTATCCGTCGGTGAAAAAACTGCAGCAAAGACTCAATGATCTTGGTTATTCCTGCGGCCAGGTTGACGGAGAGTTTGGGCCCAAGACTACCAGCGCCCTAAAACAGTTTCAGGCGGCACATGGCCTCTCGAAAACCGGCGTGTGCGACGATGCCACCTGGGCGAAGTTGTTCCCGGCTACCGGTACGGCGTTGCAAAAGGGGAAAACGTACCATATCGATGAGATGGCCCAGTTTATGACCGATGGCATGGAGGACGGGATCAAACAATTCGTGACCCTCTGGTACCACGTCGTGGGCTACGGCTGGGTGCCCTCGACCGAAGTGCAGCTTAACAATGTCTATCAGGTGATTCCGGCGCAGGGATACACACTGAAGCTGACCGGATCGGCCGGTTCCGTGACGCTGCATCGAGGGGATTTTGCGGTGAAAAACTCGTCCGGGCAGCTGGAAGTCTACAATCAGAGCAGTGGCAAGCTGATTGTCGGCAAGCCCAGCGCTTCGTACACTTTGCAGCAATTCAAAACGCCAGTGGTTCACAGCGGCGGTTGATTGTAGTCCATCATTGCCGAAACGCCAAACGTCCGTCTCCGCTCAGGCGGGGACGGGCTGTCCTTGTGATGAAGCCGTGGTGCTTCCTTCAAGACCGGGGGCGCAATGCGGTCACAAGGTGACGCGAGTGTTGCGTCCTGCACCCACGCGCAACCACGAGTAGCAGGACGCAATCACGACGACAAAGACGATGACAATCGGCAGCCAAACGGCTTGCAAGCCGAAACGGCGCACGCACAATCCACAGACCAGCGCGCCGATCCCGTACGTGACGATGACAGTGATCCATGTCAGTATCGATTGGAGACTGGCGCGCGCAGCACTGCGTTGTTCCGTATTTCGGTTGCCCCGTTGGATCCAACTCCGCCACTGCCACACCACCGTTTCCACCAGGCCCAGCAGGGTGCTGGTGATGACCACTGTGGTCACACCGGGAATGCCAATGCGGCGGGCACCGGTGCCCTGCAGCCCCATGGCCATCGACAAGGCGACAATTAAGTAGAAGTCCCGGTTGGGAATCTGGGTCCCTCCATATGTGGCCAGGACGAGAAACGCCAGCAATGCTGCCCATTCACACGCAAGGACGGCGGAGAGCCGAACATTCAGGCGGGCAGATTCGGTCCGGTTGCGGAAAATCCAGGCGCCCAGGGCCGCTCCCGCGGTAAATCCTCCGAGCGCTGCGACGTAGCGCATTGCCGTCAATCCCGGCGCGTGCGCCACGGCCAGGCCGAGCAATACCGTGTTGCCGGTCATGGCGGCGGTGAACACTTGGCCTAACGAGAGGAAGCTGATGGCGTCCACACAGCCTGAGGTCAGGGTCAGCAAGACCGTGAACATGCGGATCCCCAGGGAGTTCATCGTGTCCACTCCTCTCCTTTTCCCAGCGCATTGGGGCCTGTGGCCGCTCGCGCATCTGAAGACATCATAGCAGACGCATGCTGCGGCGGAACGGGGTGAAGGGAAAAGCCAACCACCGTTTTGCGAAATCCTCGCTATATCGGGCTGAATTTTATATAAATACACACTTTCCGCGCAACCGACGTCAGGAGAAAATGAGGATGAACAACGAGTTCGAGCCAGAAGCACCCGATTGCGCACGGAGAGGGGTGACGGCCACATGTAGAGAGTTTTTCTACAAGGTAGACATGAACATCCACATGGAAGGGGGGGACTGCCGTGACCATGCAGGCCAGAAACCTGCAGCCGATTCGACAGCAGCCATGGGACTGGGCGACCAAGAATGAGTACGAAGAAGTCACTTTGCGGGAACAGCCTTACATCCATGGTCACTACCGAAACAAGTATTACAAGCCAGACTACGATATCTACGATCCGCGCTACACGCGCGTCCGCGTGCGTGACTGGGAAGCGTTTCGTGATCCTAAAAAGTTATGGTATCAGACGTACGTGATGACGCGCAAGAAGATGGCGGATGAGGTAGAAGCGTTGTTTGAACGCGCAGGCAAGTTGGCCATCTACGAACGGGTGGACCCAGCCTGGAGGAAATTCAGTCTCGCCTTCTATACACCCCTGCGCCACTACGAGTACGCCGGAGCTGTGCAGCTGCAGCACGTCGTACGCTACGCCATGGGGTGTCCTATCGAGCAGGCCGCTACGTACACCGCGTTCGATAAGCAGGGACGCGCGCAGTGGTTGAGTACGTGGGCTTTGGAGTTTGCCGGCGGGGAAGGGCTGCAAGCCTTGCAACACGCTCGCCAACTGTGGCTGGAGGACGAATCTTACGATAAGCTGCGCAGCTACATGGAACACGTGCTTGTTACGGACGATTGGGTCGAGGTGTTGGTCGCCTTGCACTTGGCGATTGAGCCCATCCTAGACCGTCTGGCGTATGAACAGCTGAATGCGATTTCAATTGAACACGGGGATCCTGTATTGGCCGAATTGGCGCTTATCTGCTCCGAGCAGGTGCAATGGCAAGAAAACTGGACGGCCAGTCTCTTTCAGTTGATTGCCACTGATCCTACCACCAGCCGTTGGGACTATCTGAAGTCGCTCGGGTACGAAGACTGGCCTGGGGATTACCGTTGGGGGAGAACCTTGTCGAATCCGAAAAGCACCCCGGAAGAAACCTTGACCAATCAGGAAATTATGTCGCAGTGGGCGAGCAAGTGGATCAGCAGAGCCATACAGGCGGTGACGCCGCTGCAAAGTCTGTTGGATCGCCACGGTATCTCTTGTGCGGTTGAACCTGTGATGGAACGTGCCATGGCAAGTTACATCCTTCCCACCTTAGAAAAGTGCGGTATTGATGTAAAAATATCGGTTTAAGGGGAGATAGATGTGGCGACGTCACAACAGCAGTACGTAGGCGTGGATCTCGATAAGAATGGTGGGGCTGTCACCGACGCGGTTGTGGAGGCGATTCAGCAGGACAATCCCGGTGTCGAGCTGGTTGACTTCAATATTTACGTCAAGGTCAAAGCTCCGCAGCGGATGATCATTCGCCGACAACTGGTGGAGGACATCTTGGGACGCAACTGGGACCTTCAGGAGTTACACATGGTGATGGCCTCATACTTTGGTTTTATCGAAGAGTGGGATGAGGAGAAGCTTGTCATTCGCTGGAGCGCGGACGAGTCCTGAAACGAGCTGGGTTCCATGCTATTTCTATCAAACGGGACGGGATTCAAAACTGTAGAGGGGGGGATTTTCCATGGCCAAGTTAAATGTCAGCACGCGATATAAAGCGCTTACACGGGACCTGATGTGGGACCCTAAGGACGTGAATATAAAGGAGATTTATCCGCTGATTGAAGCGGAGGGGATTCACATTCGCGACCCCAAACGCTGGGAAGACCCATTTCGCATGACCTTTAACCAGTATGTAAAAATTCAATCCGAAAAGGAGCATTTGCACCATGCAATTCGCGGCGCGTTTGAGGCCAATCACGGGCACGCCCGCATTGTGGACAGTCGCTGGTTCGAGGGGGTCAAGGCGTTTGCTGTCGCGGTGCAACCGGCAGAGTACGCGGCACACCGGTTGATGGCCTACATTGGGAGAAATATTCCGATTGAGGCCATTCGCTTTGCCACCTTCAACCAGGCTGTTGACGAACTTCGTCACGCCCAAATAGAAATCAAACACTACGCTCACATGAGTCGGTATTATGACGGATTGCATGCCTACTCGAAGACAAACGAGAATCTTTGGTTCAACACAGTCCCCAAGTCATTTTTTGACGACGCCCTCACGTCCGGGCCCTTCGAGGCGTTGATCGCCATTTCGTTCTCGTTTGAATATGTGTTCACAAACATCTTGTTTCTCCCATTTGCTTCTTCAGCCGCGGCTGTGGGAGACGAACACTTTGCGTCCGTCGGAAAAAGCGTTCAGTCGGATGAATCGCGTCATATGGCGCTTGGCATGGCGGCGTTAAAGATGCTGCTGGAGGAAGACGATAGGAATATCCCGATTGTCCAGCGCTGGTTGGATAAATGGTTTTGGCGATGCTACCGCGTGTTCGCTGTCATCTCGACGTTGGTGGATTACTATCCACGAATACGAGCCATCTCTTGGAAGAAAGCGTTTGAAATGTACGTCGAGGACCAGGTGTTAAACGGTCTATTCAAGGACCTTTTCAAATATGGTATACGGCCACCGCGCCACTTTGAGGACAGTATGAAAGAGAAAGAACATTATTCGCATGCCACCATGAGGATTCTTGATCATTACAAGCACGCCAACTACTTCCGCGGTTTTCGCCTGCAGCCGGACGATTATGATTGGTTGTCCAGAGAGTATCCGAACACTTTCGAGCGGTATTACGCGCCGTTTTTCCGTAAGATGGATGATCACGTCATGGCTGTGGCCTCTCCTGGCCTACCGGCGGTTTGCGCGGTATGCCAAATCCCGTGTGAATATCCAAACCCGGATAGGCCCCAGGAATCTTGGACGCAGTATGTAGAGTACAACGGGAAGACACACATGCTCTGTTCTCCAGGTTGTCGCGACATTTTCCTTGCGGAACCTGAGAAATACATGCAGTGGTGGTGGCCGGCCGAGTCGTATCTGTCCGGGGAGTTCGGTTCATCGTTGGAAGACATGTTTGAGTATTTCGGGTTCACGCCGGAAGAGGCCAATGAACATTATTCCTCGCGAGATTATCACCGTTGGATCCGCTACCGCGAGGAACTGGGCTTAGACAAAAGGTTTGAAACGGTTTGAGAGGGGGCATCGTTCGTGCTGGTATGGGTGCGAGTGCCATCTGACGACCGGTTTCTGAGTCACCAGGGAGTGCCGGCTCACCCCGACATGAAGGCCCAAGAACTGTTGGATAAGGCAACTCAAATGTGGGGGTTACCAGAAGGAAAAACATACCAATTGGTTCGTTTGCACGCCACCGGTCAACAACCCGTGCATCTGGATAAAACGCTGCAGGAGAACGGGCTTCGTGATGGCGATCCGATCGACCTACTGGGTTAACGGACTGTCCGCGGATCGATGCCAATGACGTTCACATTCCTAGCACATCGTCTCCGAAGGCGTCGAGAGATCACCAGACTCACGTAGAGGGAGGGGTCTCGGTGAAGGCCAGGGAACTGCTGTTGGAGCGACTCATGGATATTGACCGGCGGAATGGGACGATACGATTCAATGATAAACGGATGACACTCATTTCGGTGGAGGCGTTGGGGATTTTACGCAGAGACTTGGCCAGTACGCTCGGCATGGAGCGGGCCAAAGGGTTTTTGATGCGCTACGGATGGGCGTGCGGGCAACATGACGCCCAATCGATTCAGACCATGTTTTCCTGGGATTCTGAGAGGGAACTGTACCTGGCCGGCCCCACTCTCCACACACTGGAGGGGACTGTCACCGTCGAGCCGTGGGAACTCCATGTCGATAAAGACAGCCATACGTTGTACTTCACCGGAGAGTGGCGCAACTCGTATGAAGTGGACGAACATGTGCGGCACTTTGGCATGAGTGACGAGCCGGTCTGTTACACACTGCTCGGCTATGCAAGCGGTTACCTATCGGAAATCTTTGGCGAGCCAGTCCTGGTTACGGAGTCTAAGTGTCGAGGAAAAGGGGACTCCCAGTGTGTATATGTGGCCAAGTCATTAGCGAATTGCAGTGAGCAAGAACGCCAGATGTTCCGTTATTTTGAGGCGGAGTCGCTGGCCACTGAACTGGATTTAGCCTATCGCAGGCTACATCACCTGAACCAGACGCTGATTCAATCGCTGAACCTCCATAGGCGGCTGAGTGAATTAGTGTTTGAGGGGAAGAACCTCTCCATTATTGTACAGGTCATTCAAGAGGTCATGCAGCGCAGCGTCGTGTTGGAAGGGAGAAGGGGGCAACTGTTATTGAGTTCCTGGCACGAGACATCTCATCGGTTTTCGTATACGAGTTGGAAACGCCAGGATAACCCCGTTCCCAACCGAGAGTCTCCGGTAGGCCCGCACGTTCAGTGTGAAGTGGATGGCGTCTGCATTGACGCGTTTGTCATCCTCGCAAATCGCACACGGTTGGGGCGACTGGTTTTGGTGGGGGACAGCCCAATCGCAGAGGAAGCGTACGTCCTTGTGGAGCGGGCGCTCAACGTGTGCGCTGTACAGATGTTTTATGAGCAGCTGTTGCTCAAGGATAGTGAACAGAAGATCGGCGACTTTCTGGACGGTATCCTGCAAGGCAGCTACAGTGAACAGGAGATAGCGTACCGAGCACGCATGTTGGACCTCAATCCGGAGGATGCATATCGGGTCATGGCCGTGCGTGTAGAACCTGAGGAGCAGCAGGACGATGTGCTCGAGCTGATTCGTAATCGGTTTCAAGATTTCCACTTCTTCAGCAAAGGCTGTCACATCCTTGGTCTGATTTGCTGCACGAAAGTCCAAAACCCGCCCTGGGACTTAGAAAAACTGTGCCAGTCCATCGTTCTTCACATCCGTCGCAGGCTCAAGGCTGTATCGGTGTCCGTGGGGTGTGGGCGGATGGTATCCTCCATGTCCGATATCGGCAACAGCTACGAAGACGCGAAACTGATTGCCGACTGGGTCCTTGCACAAGGGCACAGCACACCAACCTGCGGACATGCATTTGGGATCTTCGAGGGATTTCAGACGGTGCTGATGTTGGTGAAGAGTGTCGGGCATCCGGATGTGATGCGGTTTTATGAATCGGTGCTCGGGCGGCTGGTGCAATACGATGCGGCACATCGTGGGGAGCTTTTGCCGACCCTGCGTACGTACTTGGAACACACGGGCAACATTCGGCGCGTTGCGAGTGAATTGTACGTCTCAGAAACGGGTGTCCGCTACCGAGTCGGCAAGATTCAGGAGTTATGCGGACTGGACTTGAACCGTGGACACGACCGATTTGTCGTGCAAATGGCGTTACAGATTCATGACAGCTTATCTTTGGCCGCACTTGACCCCCGCATAGGTGGGCAGGGGACCCATCACATGACGCTCCCATCCTTGGCCAGTGCCCAACTCACGGAGGAGGAAGCAGTGGATGAACGCGATTGACTCGTTGACCACATACCGGATTAGCTTGGAGCCCAGCGGTCGTGAGGTGGTCTGCAAGGAAGGACAGACACTCTTGGACGCGGTCCTTCGCTCGGGGTTTCCGATACCGTACGGGTGTCGCCACGGCAACTGTTCGTCTTGCAAGGCGCGCGTGTTAGAGGGTGACTATCAGTTGATGGACCGAGTTTCGGAGTTCGCGCTCATGAGCTTTGAGCGCAGCGAAGGATACGTCCTGATGTGCAGCACCCTCCCGGAGAGCGACATGGTCGTCGAAGTCGAGGAACTCGAAGAAGAGGAGGGGGCTAGGTACTATCCCATCCATGACTTTGACGGGGTGGTGGTCGAAAACACGCCTTACACACACGACATTCACAAACTGACGGTACAGATGGACAGGCCGAACTTCGACTATGCTGCTGGGCAGTTTTGTGAGTTTGTCATCCCCGGCATGGAGGATTCGCGGGCCTATTCTATGGCCACCCCGTGCACCAATGCCGGGCTTCTGGAGTTTCATATCAAGCGGATTCCGGGAGGCAAAGGGTCCAATTACATGTGCGACCTCCAACCTGGAGACTCGATCCAAGGATCTGGGCCATATGGAAAAATGTACTTAAGGAATAGAAGCAAGCCGTTGTTGTTCGTCGCCGGCGGGTCGGGGATGGCGCCAATCAAGGCGATGCTCGAGGATTTGTTCACCCAGCCGATTACCGATGATGTTTGGTTTTTCTATGGTGCCCGGACAAAGAAAGACCTGTATCTGCTCGATTATTGGACCAATCTGCAGGAGACTCACGACAGGTTCCACTTCATTCCGGCTTTGTCGGACAAGGAACCGCTCGATGAGTGGTCTGGGGAGGAAGGGTACATTGCTGATGTGGTGGCCAAATACATGGAGGATTTCCTGGGCATGGACGCATACCTGTGTGGCCCGCCAATTCTCATTCAAACCACATTAAAGGTTTTGTACAAGGGCGGGTTGAGAAGCTCCAATATATTCTACGACGAATTTTAAGAGTGTTCCTGTGTGCCAGGGGCTGGAGTTTTTGTGATCTAAGTCGCTCGAATATATGTATCTAGTGGATGAAGACCCGGCGTTCCTGATTCCAGGTTGAGGAGTGTAGGCCATGCTTGACGAAGACGCACTTGAACAGGGCGAGTACATCGATGCAGGTGGAATTTTGACTCATTATCACGTCCACGGTGATGGACCTCCTTTGGTGATGATTCACGGCTCGGGACCCGGAGTTTCTGCTTGGGCGAATTGGGGGCGGGTTATCCCCTTTTTCGGTAACCACTTTCGGGTCTATGCGCCAGACATTGTGGGGTTTGGCAAAACGCAAAGACCTGTGGGGATTTCGTATGGCATGGATGTGTGGGTCCGGCATATCTACGACTTCGTCCGCGCTGTCACGAGTGAACCGGTGCATCTCATTGGCAATTCAATGGGTGGGGCACTGACGTTGCGCCTGGCAACGGAGCACCCAGAACTCTGTCGCAGATTGGTTTTAATGGGGTCGGTGGGAGTTCCGTTTGAAATGACGGAAGGCTTGCGAGCAGTCTGGGGATACAGGGCGCGGGACCTGCAGGAAATGGAACGACTTCTGGACATTTTCACTTACAACAAGGAGTACCTCACGCCTGGATTGGCGGAAATGCGCTACCAAGACAGTCTGCATCCGGAGGCTCGCACTGCGTACGAACGAATGTTTGGTGAACCCCTGGAGGAACGGTTACGGGACATGGTTACGCCAGATGATGATATTCGGAAGATCGAGAATGCGACCTTGATTATTCACGGACGGGAAGATGAGGTCATTCCACTGGAGAATGCGTATCGTTTGTTCACGCTTTTGCCGAGAGCGGAGCTACATGTGTTTGGTCAGTGTGGTCATTGGACGCAAATTGAGCGCAAAGATGGATTCTGCGTGCTGGTTTCGGATTTTCTTCTGGGAAGTGATGGTCGTGAGAGAATGAATATTTGATTACTTGATGTTCACTATGGACGTACCTTCACGATAAGTGGTGTCTCGGTGGGAAAGAGGTTTCATACAGGGAGGCGGAATGTATTAGTGGACAGGTACCAAGTTGAGAAGTGCATAACCATCGACTTTGCGGAAGCGCTGATTCAACGTGCCACAGAAAAGGCAAAGGAATTGGGGGTGGTGGTCAACATCGCCATTACTGACGAGGCGGGGCATCTTAAGGCGTTTCGCAGAATGGATAAGGCACCACTGCTGTCGATTGGAATTGCCCAGAGGAAGGCGTACAGCGCTGCCGCCTTCCGGATGCCGACAAATCGGTGGTACAACATGCTAAAAGAAAATCCACGGCTATTACTGGGTATTCCCCATACGCCGGACCTGGTCATCTTTGGCGGCGGGGCACCTATCGAAGTTGACGGAGAGATGATTGGAGCCATTGGGGTGAGTGGAGGATCTGAAGCTGAGGACGAAGCCGTGTGCGAAGCGGCGTTGGCAATTATCCAGCAGGAATACTTGTGATGTTTTCGTATCTGAACCACCTTATGACGAGCATAGCGAAAGGGTGGGGATATGGAACTTAATAGCAGTGACGATGGATTTTTGGTCCATGTTGAACCCTACGGAAAAGAGGTGAGGGGGCTTCCGGGTGAAACCCTTCTGCAGGCACTCATGCGCCAATTTTATGGCAGGGAAGGCCATCCCTTGTTTTTCGGTTGTCGGCGGGGAGGATGTGCCTCATGTAAGATGCGTCTGCTCTTTGGAGACGTGGATCACAGCGCGGTTTATTCTCGAGCTGCTCTTCCGGATGATGAAAAGGCACAAGGATACATTCTAGCGTGCAAGTCGTTGCTCAAAACTCATGTCTCCATATACATGACAAGTCGCCTTGAAAGGTTGGTTATGCTGCGGCGAAAACATGTGGGCAACTCTACATGTAGAGAAAAATGAAGGAGGAAATGCAGATGGGAGAAGGAATCATGCGCTTGGGTTTCGTTGACGTTCGCGTAACGGATTTAGAGGCGGCGAGCCAACACTATGTCGACGTGATGGGGTTGCAAGAGACTAGCCGGACTGAAGACACAGTCTATCTGAAAGGTTGGGACGAGTACGACCACCATTCCATCGTGCTTCGTCAGTCTGATCGGGCCGGTCTGGTCAAAATGGCATTCAAGGTTCACACGTATGAAGACCTCGAGAGATTGGAAAAACAAGTTCATCAGCATGGCGCTATAGTAACCCGTGTATCCAAAAACGAAAATTTCAAGGTGGGTGAGGGAATTCGGTTTCGGTTGCCGTCGGGCCATATTATGGAATTGTTTGTCGACATGGACTATGTAGGTAAAGCCATTCCGCAGATTAATCCCGTACCGGCGCCTGAAGGTCTCATAGGTGTCGGGGTTCCTCGGATAGACCACTTGCTCATTACAGCAGAGAGACCGCACGAGACAATCGAATTTCTTATGAAATCACTGAATTTCTATATGAGTGAAAAGGTGGTTGAGAACGAGCGTTCGGATACCCCCATGTCAGCATGGTTGTTCAGGAGCAACACGCCCCATGATATCGCGGTCATCCCAGGCAGAGACGAAGGCCTTCACCACTTTGCGTTCTGGTTGGATGAATTCAACGAGTTGCGCAAAGCTGGAGATATATTTTCCAAGCATGATGTGCCGATTGACGTTGGAATTGAGCGTCACGGTATCACGCGCGGTCAGACAATCTATTATTTCGATCCGTCAGGGAATCGCAACGAAGTGTTTACCGGAGGATATATTGCCTATCCCGATATGCCTGTGGTGAAGTGGACGGTGGATCAGTTGGCGCGCGGCATCTTCTATTTCAACCACCGCCAGGAGTGGCTCGAAGGTTTCACCGGTGTCACGACCTGACAAGCTGTTTTCGGGGTGGGGTAAATGCCATTGTGCTTCGTTTCGATGGCCTGCGGTGACGGCATGTTGCGAATCCGCCACCCTGCCCCACATAAATTTGCAAAGTACAACACGACACGGCGCACGGATTCGCGACGGTCAGTATCGTCGTAGTATAGCGTTTATGATATGATTCGTGCAGCTGCAGCCCGTTCACTGGCTAGTCACCTTCCCCCGATTCCATATCGCCTCAGCTTGCGCACGACGCTGGATTGGCTGATGCCCAGCGCCTTGGCCATCGCGTAGGTGGAAGCATGGGACGTTGCCGCCTGCGCCAAAATGTGTCGTTCGTATTCTTCCAGCAGTTCCTTGAGGGTTTGGCCCGTTGGGAGTTGCGCAGGCTGCCTGACGGCTGAAACCGGAGGATGCGGAATCTCCCACTGGGCGTCGGTCTCCCATGTCGGTTCTTCCATGGCCTGGCGCACCACGTGTGGCGTGATGACGGCTATGTCCGACAACAGGACGACTCGTTGTGCGACGTTCTCCAGCTGGCGGATGTTGCCCGGCCATGGCAAGGATTCGATACAGCGCAACGTTTCCCGAGTCACCGTCCTGGGCGACGTGCCGAAGCGGCGGGCGTATCTGTCCACGGCTTCGCGGAACAGCCGCGACGCGTCCTCACGACGTTCACGCAGTGGCGGTATCGCAATCGGCAGCACGCTCAGCCGGTAATACAAGTCAGCACGAAACGTTCCCTGGTAAACCATGCTCCTGAGGTCGCGGTTGGTCGCGGCGACAATCCGGGTATTGACCCGGGTTGGACGCACACCACCGACACGGGTGAAGCTCTGTTCCTGTACAAACTGCAACAACTTGGATTGTACGGTGGGCGGCAGCTCGGCAATCTCGTCCAGAAACAGTGTGCCCCCGTCCGCCATCTCGACCAACCCCGGTTTGCCACGCCGGCCGGCGCCCGTGAAGGCCCCCGGCTCGTAGCCAAACAATTCACTTTCCAACAGGTTCTCGGGAATGGACGCGCAGTCGACACGCACAAACGGTTGACCGTTGCGTCGGCTGTGGGCGTGAATGTACTCGGCCAAGCGATTTTTGCCGACGCCTGTTTCTCCCAGTATCAGCACCGTCACGTCGGTGGCGGCCGCACGAGTGGCGGTTTTCAACACGGATTGCATGCGCGGGCTCTCGGCCACCAGAGTGATTGTGGGCCCAAATGCTGCGCCCTCTGCGTCTGCCCGCTGGGCGGTGTGCGGTATCAGCGGGGGCAGGTCTAACTCGGTCACGTCTTTGGCGCTCGTCACTACCTGAACAATATTTCCGTCTGCGTCGAAGACCGGATTGGCCGAGGCCATCAACCGTCTCCCGGATCGGGTGGTCTGAAGTACCGATACCCGCTTTTTCTCGCGCAGTACC
The DNA here is from genome assembly GCF_001552255.1 of Alicyclobacillus shizuokensis NBRC 103103. GTDB lineage: Bacteria > Bacillota > Bacilli > Alicyclobacillales > Alicyclobacillaceae > Alicyclobacillus_G > Alicyclobacillus_G shizuokensis. The sequence continues at coordinate 52,208 of NZ_BCQV01000024.1, read as the reverse complement.
ATCGAGGTGACAGACGGGTAGAAGACCCCAGCCTGCTCGAGCTCGTAAACCGATTGGCCAATCAGTTCTTCCCGGGTCATGCCGTACATCTGCGCGGCCGCCTCGTTCACGCGAACCGTTCGTCCGTCGGCATCGGTGACGAATACCTCGTCCAGGCAAGAATCAAGAATCTGTTCCAATTCCCGGTTTTCCGCGGCCAGGCGCTGAACTTCGCGCCAGAGTTCGTCGCTGGCTTTTGGGATGCACTCCATCAGCATGCCAGCCTGCGTAGTCGCCGTCAGCGGATGCAGCCGATATGTGTAGCCGTCCGGAAGGTTCTGCGTGATTTCTTGCCAGGGCCGCCCTGTAGGCGCGGACGCGAATAGGGCGTTGGCGGCCGGATTGGCCCATGCCACGCGTTCCTGCGTCACCCACAGCAGCGGTGTATCCAGCACCGACAACAGGGCTGTCGACTCCATCCGCATCGTCTCCTCATTCTATGGAATATTTTCCCACACAGAGGGCAGGACCACTGATGCACATCTGCCCAGGCAAATGCATATTTGCATCAAAATATGAACCATCTCTGCAGCGAAAGCAAGTCGGGTTGTATGCATCTGGTCTCTGGCGAGGCGTCGCCGCCCCAGAGGACAGCGGGCAGCCTGGGTGAGGTTCCGGCATCACTTGTGGCTTCTTGCTTCCGGTTGCAGGCCAACCGCGTTACCATGGGAGATTCGGTGCAACGTTGGCATGATTTTTGCGTTTACCAAGAGGTACGAAAGATAGGATACTTAGGCTACTTAGGAGGAATGCATCGTGAGTGTATCCGGATCAACCCCTGTCAAGACCGACGCCCCTGCCGAGGCCTCGTACCGTCGCTACATCCCCAACGGCGTGAGCGTGCAGAACCCGGTTTGCATCGTCCGCGGTGAGGGCGCCCGCATGTGGGATGACGCTGGCAATGAGTACCTGGATTTCGCCGGAGGCATCGGCTGCTTGAACATCGGCAGCGCGCACCCGGAGGTCGTGCAGGTGGTGCAGGAGCAGGCTGCCAAACTGTTTCACACCTGCGTGCATGTCACCCTCAACCAACCCTACCTGGAGTTAGCGAAGAAGCTGTGCGAAATCACTCCAATTACCGGATCGAAGAAAGCGCTGCTGCTAAACAGCGGCGCCGAGGCCGTGGAGAACGCGGTCAAGGTGGCCCGGAGCTACACGGGCCGGTCGGCCGTCATTGCATTTGAACAGGCGTTTCATGGACGCACCAACTTCACCTTGGCGCTGACGAGCAAGGTGCACCCGTACAAAGCTGGCTTTGGTCCGTTTGTTCCGGAAGTCTACCGCCTGCCTTATCCCAACCCGTATCGCCGTCCGGAGGGGCAGAGCGAGGAGGAGTTTGTCGACGAGAGTGTGGCCATGGTCAAACGCGCCTTTGACATGTACGTCGACGCCAACAATGTCGCGGCGGTCATTCTCGAGCCTGTGCAGGGCGAGGGTGGATTCATCGTCCCACCGGCCGCTTTCCTGTACGAGCTGCGCCGCTTGTGCCGCGAGCATGGCATCGTTTTCATCGTCGACGAGGTGCAGACCGGGTTTGCCCGCACGGGCCGGCTGTTTGCCACCGAGCACTATCCCGGGCTCAATCCGGACGTCATCACGATGGCCAAGTCGATGGGCGCGGGACTGCCCATCTCCGCCGTCGTTGGCCGTGCGGAGATCCTCGACTCGACGGAGGTCGGCGGACTCGGTGGGACGTATGGCGGCAATCCGGTGGCGGCGGCGGCCGCGCTCAAGGTGATTGAAATCATGGAGCGCGACGACTTGCCCGCACGGGCTCGCAGGATTGGCGAAATCAGCATGGCCCGCCTGCGGGAGCTGCAGAGGGAGGTTCCGTACATCGGCGAGGTGCGCGGACAAGGCGCCATGGTCGCCGTCGAGTTTGTCCGTGGAGCCGACAAGGCCCCTTATCCGGAGCTGGTGGCGGAGATCTCGCGCCGCTGTCTGGAGGAGCGGTTGCTGACCATCAAGGCGGGGGTCTACAACAACGTCATTCGCATGTTGAGCCCGCTTGTCATCCAGGACGAAGAGCTTGTGGACGGACTGGATCGCCTAAAGCGAGCCATTCTTGGCGCGGTCCGGGCGCTGCATGGTTAACGGAGGAGATGCCTAGATGGAGCATGGGTTGCGGCGCACGCTGACCCTCTATCCGCTGGTGTTGTTCGGACTGGCCTACATGGCCCCTATGATTGTTTTCGGCACCTTTGGCGTCATGGACCAGACCACGCACGGGTCGGCGGTTACGGCTTATATCATCGCTTCCGTAGCGATGCTGTTCACCGCGTACAGCTACGGGCGAATGGCGAAAGCGTATCCGATTTCTGGCTCGGCGTACACGTACGTTCGGCGGACCATGGGTTCGCATCTTGGTTTTGTCATCGGCTGGGTAACCCTGCTGGACTACTTTTTCCTGCCCATGGTCATCTGGTTGATTGGCGGCGTCTACTTGAACGCCGTGCTGCCCGGCGTCCCGACGTGGATTTGGATTGTGCTGTTCATTGTCGTCACGACGATTATCAATGTGGTCGGCATCCGCGTCAGCACCAATGTCAACCTGCTGTTGATGATGTTCCAGTTCTTAGTGATTGCGATTTTCCTGGCCCTCAGTATCCGGGATGTTGCGCACGGAATGGGGGCGGGCCGTCTTCTGTCGGCGCAGCCCTTTGTGAATCCGCACGTCCAGTTTGGCTTCATCATGGCGGGTGCCAGCATTGCCTGTTATTCCTTTCTCGGTTTCGATGCCGTCACCACCATGACTGAGGAGACGATCCGTCCGGAGCCCACGGTGCCGCGCGCCATTATGCTGATTGTCCTGATAGGCGGAGTGATTTTCATCGCCGCGACGTACTTTACGCAGCTGGTGTATCCGGATTACACCAAGTTTGCGAATGCCGACGCGGGGGCGGTCGAGATTGCCCGGCAGATTGGCGGCAACCTGTTCACGGCCGTGTTCACGGCGGGGCTCATCATCGCCCAGCTTTCCTCCGGTATTTCCGCCCAGGCCAGCGCCGCACGCCTGCTGTACGCGATGGGCCGCGACAAGGTGTTGCCGCGCCGCTTTTTTGGCCGCATCCATGCGCGCTTTCGCACGCCGGATTTGAACATCCTGCTGGTTGGGCTCTTTGGTTTGCTGGCGCTGTTCTTCAGCGTCGAAACGTCGACCTCGTTCATCAATTTTGGCGCTTTCACGGCGTTCGCATTCGTCAACCTGGCGGTGATCGTTCACTACTTTGTCCAGCAGCGTTTGCGCGGCGGATGGGGCGCCATTCTCTACGGATTGCTACCGCTGATTGGCTTTGGCTTCGACGCCTGGCTGTGGCTGAATCTGGACCGGAACGCGATGATTTTGGGCGCCATTTGGCTGGTCGTGGGGCTGATTTACCTCACGGTGTTGACGCGCGGGTTCCGCGTGGCGCCGCCGGAGATGCGATTGGACGATTGGACCGCCATGGATGGTTGAGACGAGCAGGCACAAGGGGGGATTGGAGTGCGGGTGGCTCTGATACAGGCAGCACCGGTGCCCGGCCGGTCGGCTGACAATCTGGCCGCGCTGCGCCGCTGGGTTCACCAGGCCGGGCGCGACGGACTCGGTGCGGACTGGGTGGTATTCCCGGAGTTATACGTGACCGGGTATGTACCCGAATTGTGGCCAGGCCGCCCCAGCCCGGATGACGTGCAGGACTGGCTGGACCAGGTGCGCCGGGCGGCCGGCGAGGCCGGCGTATGGGTGGTGGTGGGCCACCCGTCGTATCACGCTGACAACTTGGATTGGCCGACGGCCGACGTGGGCGGTCAGCCCATCCGCTCCCAGCCGTCTCTGTACAACGCGGTCTCCATCGTCAACGGACAAGGTGTCGTCGCCACGTATGCCAAGGTGCACCTGTTCGGAGAGGAGCCGGCCACGTTTGCCGCCGGGCTCACGATGCCGGTCTGGGATACGCCCTGGGGGCGCGTTGGGCTGCTTGTGTGCTACGACCTGGAATTTCCCGAGGCAGCGCGAATCCTCGGGCTGCAACGGACCAATTTCATAATCTGTCCCAGCAACAACATGCACCCCTACGGCGATTTCCATCACGTATTCGCCGCCGCGCGGGCGATGGAGAATAACCTGTTTGTCATCTACAGCAACCGCGTCGGGGAAGAACGCGGTATCCATTTTTGCGGTGGATCCGGCGTGGTCGATCCGCTCGGCCGCTGGCTGGTGGAAGCGCGGTCCGAGGAAGGGGTGGTCGTTGCCGACATCGAGGTGAGTCTGTGCCGGGAACTGGATGCGGCGCTGGATTACCGGGCGCACCGGCGGCCGGATCTGTATGGTCGGTTGACATCGTCCGAGTAAGTGCCGCCCGCAGCTTCGTCGGGACGCTGGATTGAACCAGAACGGGTGCGGGGGGTAATATAGAATCCAGTTTCGACCAAGGGATGGGCGTGCACAAGGGGGATGGCCGTGGACACCGCGCAAGTGGTGCACGATTTCAACAACCTGGTGCGCGAGGTGCGAAAAAAGCATACCGAAAGGGACCGGAGCAGATTACCACCCGCTTTCTCGGTTCGTGGGCCATCTGTGAGATGAGAGGGACTTTGACGGGTATGCAAAAGTTTGTGGCGAAAACCGCAGAAGGACCGCGCATTGTGCACGAACTGCGCACCACCTTCGTCAAGCAGATCTACAAGGATGAGGCGGTGCGCAAAGAGGTCGAGGACACAGTGGGCGCGAAGCTGGTACAGCTGTACTGCGATTTTGACGTGGGATCGGACACCGCTATGACCGTCTACGTGTTTGATCGACCGCTGGGTCTGGACACACATCGCCACACTGGATAGAATGAGGACAGGCTTGGAGTCCACCGCTTTCCTGGATCACTTCCAGGCCGCCAGCGAAACTCGGTTCAAGCTTGGGACCGCCTAGTGTCAGCGTAACTCGGTTCCCTTCGATTCCCCCCACAATAGCACCAGGATGACCATCACGGCCGAGGCGATGGCCACCGCATAGGTCATTGCGTGTCCTAGTCCACCGACGTCGGGCGCGATAGACGAGACAATGAGCGGGATGACGGCTCCGCCGACGGCGGCGCCAAAATGATAAGTCGTGCCTTGGCCGGTCGAGCGGATCGTCGTCCGGAAATGTTCGGCCAGGTAGGTTGGAATGGCGGCCCACACGCCTCCGATGGAGAACAATCCAATCAGGAAGGTAAACACGTTTCGTTCCCAATCGGTCGCGATGGACTGGAAGACAAAGGAGCAGGCGATGGTGCCGAGCGAGGACAAGATGATGGTCCAGCGTCGACCAATCAGGTCCGACACCCATCCGCCCAGGAGGTTTCCCACAATGCCGGCGACGTTCAGGATGATGATGGTGTCCGCCACCACCTCAGGATTGAAATGGCCGCCTGTCTTGAGCAGGGTCGCGTAGAACACGTTGATGGGGTATGTGATGGCAAACGCGACCAGGGCGATGATGGCGGCGTGCACGGTGCTCCAGGTTTGCCCTCCAGAAAACAGATGGGAGACCGGCACGGCGTGTGCGCGGCTGTCCCTGCGCTCCGTCTGCCAACGCGACGATTCGGGCAGTTGCGCCCATATGTAGATGGCTACCAGAAGAGCCGGGATGCAGGCAATCCAAAATATCGCGTGCCAACCGAGATCGCCATACCAAACCCGGTAGATGATGGCGGCGAAAATGTAACCGAATGAGAACCCCGATTGCATCAGCCCGGAGGCGAATCCGCGCCATTTGGCCGGTACCATTTCCATCAACATCGGCGTACCGTTGGCGTACATGGCGCCCATGCCGATGCCATACAGGATGCGAACGATGTACAGGATGGTAAATCCCAAGGAAAATCCGGTCAAGAATTCAAACACACTGAACCATACGATGGAAAGAACCAAGCTGATCTTCCGCCCCCAGGCGTCGCCCATCAGTCCTCCCAGCAGTCCGCCGCCCAACCGGGCGAATGTCGTGGCGGAGGAAACGCCGGCGGCCAAGGTCAGCGCGACGCCGTAGTCTTTCATGATGTCGGTGAGGACAAAGGTCAGAATCGAAAAGTCCATGGCGTCGAACGCCCAGGCCAGACCGATGGACACAAGCGCTTTCATACTGTTGCCGCGTGTGTGTTGTGAGGTAGGGATGGGGGCCTGCGAGACGTGGCTTGAACTGGACATGCTATCGACCTCCCTGGGAAATCCGAACACTCGCCGAGCCATCTCCCGGCTCCATGCGCAGGCAGATGCAACGCAAAGCAAGGACGCCGAAAAATATGCGCTAGGACGCCCGGGTGAGCATTTGCTCGCAGATCAGTTCCAGGAGCAGGTCCACCGCCCTGTCTGCCGTGGAATAATCCAATTTGAGGCACGTGTGGTAGGCTTGGTAGACGGCGCGGCGGCGTTGAAACAGCTGGTGGATCTCCTCCAAATCAAGCTGCTGCAACAGCGGACGCGAGTCGACGACAAGATGGTACCGCTCGTTGACCCAGTAGTGCCAGTCGATGTCGAGGTATACGACGATACAGTGGCGCAGGCAGGCCGCGCGGATGTCCTCTTGGAGAAACGCTCCACCGCCCAGGGAGAGGACACTGCGCGACGCTTCGCAGTGGCGGAACACCAATTCCCGCTCACGCGCGCGAAAAGCCGGCTCTCCGTGCGTCTTGAAGATGTCGGGAATGCTCATGCCGAAATCTTGTACAATCTTCTCGTCGACATCGACAAAGGTGCGTCCCAATCGGTGCGCGACTTCACGGCCAAGGGTCGTCTTGCCGGCTCCCATGAAGCCGGTGAAGACAATTGTCTTGTCGATAGCCGCCGGTTTGCCACTGTCCACTCTAAACACCCGCTTCGCCCAGGCAGGCGCTCTGGGTTGCGCACGCCATCGGTAATCGTCTTAAAATTGTATACGCGCACGACCAGAGGTGTCAATTGCAGAAGGCGCCCGGCGGCGGTCGGCCGTCGGGCGCCTTTCAACATTCATGGGAATGCACAGGATGGTGCACACCTTACGCAAGCATCGCCTGGGCGGCGGCTAGCCGGGCCACCGGGACGCGGAACGGGGAGCAGCTGACATAGTCCAGGCCGGCGGCGTGGCAGAAGCGGATGGAGGACGGATCGCCCCCGTGTTCCCCGCACACACCGGTCTTCAGGCCGGCTCTGGTGCGGCGTCCGCGCTCGACACCCATCGCTATCAACTGTCCGACCCCCTCGTCGTCCAGGACGGCAAATGGGTTGTGGGGGAGGATACCCTCTTCCATGTACTGGTGCAGGAATTTGCCCTCGGCATCATCCCGGCTGAAGCCAAAGGTGGTCTGCGTCAGGTCGTTTGTCCCGAAAGAGAAAAATTCCGCCTCTTCGGCGATGCGGTCTGCGGTCAGAGCGGCGCGCGGCACCTCGATCATCGTCCCGACGCTGACCGGTATCTCCACACCCGTCTCCGCCTGCACCGCCCGCGCAGTGTCCACAACCAGGCGCTTGAGGCGCCGCAGTTCCTCCACGTGGCCGACCAGCGGGATCATCACCTCCGGGCGCGGCTGCAGCCCCTCCTGTGTCAGTCGAGCCGCCGCCTGATAAATGGCGCGCACCTGCATCTCGTACACCTCCGGGAAGGTGATGCCGAGCCGACAGCCGCGATGGCCGAGCATCGGGTTGAGTTCATGCAGTGCGCGCACCTGGGCCAGCATGCGCTCGACTTCCGCCAATTCCTGCTCCAACTCCGCCACTCCCTGTTTGTCACTCATCTCGCGCCGCGTGCGCAGGGCGGCTTGGCGAGCGGCGAGTTGCTCCAGGTTGGGGAGGAACTCGTGCAGGGGCGGATCGAGCAGACGAATGGTAACCGGCAGCCCGTCCATCGCTCGGAGGATCCCGTAAAAGTCTTCCTCCTGCATGGGCAGCAGCTGTTGCAGCGCGCGCTGTCGATCTTCCTTGGTGGATGCGAGGATCATCGCCTGCACCACCGGCACCCGATCCGGATGCATGAACATGTGCTCGGTGCGACACAGCCCGATGCCCTGCGCCCCCAATTCGCGGGCTCGCAGCGCGTCCTCCGGCGTGTCAGCGTTGGCGCGTACGCCCAATCGGCGCGTTTCATCCGCCCAGGCCAGCAACTTTTCGAAATGGGATGAGAGCTTGGGGGCGACGCGCGGCACCTCGCCCAACAGCACCCGGCCGCTGGCGCCGTCGATGCTCAACACGTCGCCTTCGGCCAGCACGCGGCCGTCCACTTCGAGCGTCCGCTGGCGCTCGTTCACACGCAGCGCGTCGCAGCCGCACACGCACGGCTTGCCCATGCCCCGGGCGACCACGGCTGCATGGCTGGTCATGCCGCCGCGGCTGGTCAGGATGCCTTCTGCGGCCAGGATGCCGTGGATGTCCTCGGGTGTCGTCTCGCTGCGCACCAGAATAACCTTTTCGCCGCGCCGCGCCCATGCCTCGGCGTCATCTGCCGTGAAGACAATGCGCCCGCTGGCGACGCCGGGCGAAGCAGGCAGGCCCTTGGCCAGGTCGGTGACAGGTGCGGACGGATCCATCCGTGTATGCAGGAGCTGGCCGAGCGTGGTCGGAGGAATGCGGCTGAGTGCGGTCTTGCGGTCGATCCGCCCCTCTTCCACGAGGTCGACGGCGATGCGGACCGCCGCCTCGGGAGTGCGCTTGGCAGAGCGGGTCTGCAGCAGATACAGGCGCCCGCGCTCGACGGTAAACTCGATGTCCTGGACGTCCTGAAAGTGCGCCTCCAACTGGTTGCAAACGCTGAGGAACTGGGCGAAGACGGCCGGCATGTGTTCAGCCAGGCGGTGAATCGGCTGTGGCGTGCGGATGCCGGCGACAACGTCCTCTCCCTGGGCGTTGATCAGGTATTCGCCAAAGACGCCCGGCTCGCCGGTGGATGGGTTACGCGTGAACGCGACGCCGGTGCCGGAGTCGTCGCCCATGTTGCCGAACACCATGCTCTGCACATTGACCGCGGTGCCGAGGGTGTCGGGAATCCCGTTCACCTTTCGATACACCTTTGCGCGCTCGTTGTCCCACGAGGCGTACACAGCGCAGATGGCCATGCGCAGCTGTTGGTGGGGATGCAGAGGAAAGGGCAGGCCGGTTTCGCGCTCGACGATGTCCAGGTAGGATTGGACCAACTCGGCCAACGTCTCCTCGCCGAGGTCCTGATCTGTTTGCACTCGGGCCCGTCGGCGGGCTGCCTCCAGCTGCTGTTCAAACCGATGGTTGGGGACACCGAGGACGACGTCGGCAAACATCTGGATGAAGCGGCGGTACGAGTCGAAGGCAAACCGCCGGTTCTGGGTGCGCCGGGCCAATCCTTCCACTGTCTCCGGATTGAGGCCCAGGTTGAGAATGGTATCCATCATCCCCGGCATCGAGATGGGCGCACCCGAGCGAACGGAAACCAGGAGCGGGTTGTCGGCATCGCCAAACGTCTTGCCGGTACGCTGCTCAAGCCACGCAATCGCCGCCTCGACTTCACGAAACACGGCCTCCGGCAGGTCGTGGTGCTCTCGATAGACCGGGCACAGCTCGGTCGTCAGGGTGAACCCCGGAGGCACCGGCAGTCCGGCCTGGGTCATCTCCATCAGATTGGCACCTTTGCCGCCCAAGATCATCTTGTCGGGATGAACGGGATCATCGAATCGATATACCCATTTGCTCATGGAAGGCCCCCCAAATCAGGATTGGACATGATCGGCAAATTAACAGGGCTGAATCCGAAATGAGTATATCATATATAAATAAAATGTGTGATACTAAAAACGCGTGAGAGGACAAATGGGTGATTCAGAATGGACATCAATGGGGTTGGTGTTGAAAGAACGTCCGGTAATACACGGAGAGGTGAAGGGACAGACGTTGCACGGGATCATCCAGGTTGGACCGCAGAATGGCCTCCATTTGTTCCAATCGGTGGTACAGCGTCTGACGATGGATGTACAGCGCGGCGGCAGTGCGTTGCTTGGAGCGGTCGCAATCCAGGTAGACGCGCAGGGTCTGCAGCAACTGGGTGCCATGCCGGCGGTCGTAGGCTGCCAACTCATCGAGGTCGCGCGCGGCCAGTTCCGCCGCGGCTTGTGAGCCGGCCAGCAGTGTCAGCCAACGGAATACACCGGCCTCGTCGTACATCCACCACCTGCGCCCGGGCACCCGCCGCGAGATGAGAAGCGCTTTGCGCGCGTCCTGATAGCTGTTCGGTACTTGGGCCAGACCGTTGACCGGTCTGCCCACTCCCATGTGCAGGGCAGTGGCCGCCGGCGCGCCGAGGCACTCTGAGCACGCCGATTGAACGGCCGAAAAACCGGTGTTCAGGACACTCACCCAGTCCCGTTCGGGATCGCTGAATTCCAGCACCGCAATCACCTCTTCCTGGCGCATAGCCAAATGTGTCCGCAGTCCCTCAGCTCGAAACGCCGGACGGATGAACGGGATCACGTCGCGCCAAGCCGACGCGGTCAGTTGCATCCAATCGGATTCCGTGTGCCTGTGCTGTTCCGAGACTTCCAGCGCCACGCTTGGATTCGCGGCTCTGCTGGCCACCAGCTCATCGAGGGCCAACACGGCAACGCAGAACCATCGTGTGGGTAACATCGCCGCTGCCAAGGGTTCTGTATCCCACACGGTTTGACCGCTGATGACGGTTTCCACCCAGGTCTGTTCAGACAGGGCCTGGCGCTCGTGGATGAGGATCTGTTTGTGCAGGTCCTGTGTGATGTCGACAAATCGCACGTGTTTCGGAAACAACAGAACGGGGAAGTTGTTGGCGTCAGCCAGGCGTCGGATGGCGGTTGGCAGCTCACGAATGGCGGTGCCCAACTCAATGCAGAGCGCGGCTGCCTGGCCTTCAATCAGCTCTTCGATAAACGATTGGAACTGATACGGATGTTTTCCGAAGCCCAGTCCGGTCGTCAGCACCAGTTCTCCGCCGTGGATGTGCCCGCGGGCGTTTGGAACGTCCAGGATGTGCACCCAGCGGATGGGCCGTGAGAGCCCTCCTTGTCCCGCGGCGAGCAGGGCAGATTGAAACGGCGGTCGTTTCAGGACATCGCACACCCGGAGCCAAGCGGACATCACACATGCCTCCGTTTCGACGGCGGTTCAGTCGGAGAAAGACGAGCGAATACTCAGTAGTGGTATGAAAGCCCAGGGATACTGATACTTATGAGATGGTTCCTCGATGATAAGACCATCAAGTGCAATCTACCTAAAAGAAGCGAACAATCAGCAGAAGAGGTATTCGATGGTTTCTATGGGTAAGATCGCACTTTTGAGGTGAATGCGCAAGATCGATTGGAAGGATTGAGGACATCATTTCCCGCGTGAAGGTCTGAAAGTTTTCGCCAAAGCGGTGATGTATGTCAAAATTCTTACACGAAGCTGGTCCTGTCCTTAATAGAGCGTTACCTGAACGGTTCGACAGGTTGTAAAAGGTACCTCTCTGACAGTCGTACAGTGTGTATCGTGATGTGGAATTTCACCTATGATACCTTATTCGCAAGCCCGGTCTATCATGACAATTCGAATGGTTGCTAAGGTACCCAGACGACGCGGATTCCGGGTGGGGTGAGAGGCTTTGCGGGACAGGAGGATAACCATGGCGGAGACGACGGAAGCGCTGATTGCCCGGCAGAGACGGTACCTGGCTCCCAGTGTGGCGACCTATTACGAGCAGCCTTTGGTGTTCAGCCATGGGTCAGGGTGCTGTCTGTTTGACGCTGATGGCAAGCGTTATCTTGATTTCTTTGGCGGCATTCTGACAGTCTCGGTGGGGCATGCCCAGGCGCGGGTGAATGCGGCCGTGGCAGATCAGATTCAGAAGCTCACGCATGTCTCCACGCTGTATGTCACGCAGCCGATGGTGGACCTTGCCGAACGATTGGCGCGCATGACACCTGGCAACCTTGAGGTCAGTTTCTTCACCACCAGCGGCACCGAGGCCAACGAGACGGCTGTCGCCATGGCACGCATGGCCACCCGCGCCTATGAGGTGATTGCCCTGCGTCACAGCTACAGTGGCCGATCCGCCCTGGCCACGACACTGACGGGTCAAGCGAGCTGGAAGCTGGGCATGCACGGCATCCCAGGCGTGGTGCACGCCATGAACGCCTACTGCTACCGCTGTCCGTTCGGCCGCACGCCCGACACGTGTGCCTTGGAGTGCGCCAAAGACATGGAGGAGACGATTCGCACTTCAACTTCGGGTCGCGTCGCGGCTGTGATTGCGGAGCCGATTCAGGGGGTGGGCGGCTTCATCACGCCCCCGGACGTCTACTTTCAAGAGATTTGGCGCATCGTTCGCAAGTACGGCGGCCTGTTTATCGCCGACGAGGTGCAGACTGGGTTTGGGCGCACGGGCCGGATGTTTGGGATTGAGCACGCCGGGGTCCGTCCGGATCTGATGACGTTTGCCAAAGGATTGGCCAACGGACTGCCTGTCGGTGCCACCATCGCCACGCGAGACGTGGCTACATCGTATCAGTCCAACACCATATCCACCTTCGGTGGCAATCCAGTGTCGATGCGGGCCGCTCTGGCGACGCTGGACGTCATCGAGGAACAGGACCTGACGGGCAATGCGCGCATCCAGGGCGAGCGCCTGCGCATCGGCTTGGAGGAGTTGCAGGCCAGATACCCGATGATAGGCGACGTGCGCGGCAGGGGACTGATGCAGGGGCTGGAGTTTGTGCGCAGCCACAAACAGCCAGCGCCCGATTTGGTCAGCCGCTTTCTCGAGTACACCAAACAGAACGGACTGTTGCTTGGCAAGGGCGGGCTGTACGGCAACACGGTGCGTATCGCCCCGCCCCTGTCGGTCAATGCCACACAGGTGGATGATGCGCTCGCTGTGATGGGAGAGGCGCTGGCCGGCATGGTGGCGGAGGAGCCGGAACTGCGGCATGTCAGCGAGTGAAAGGGAGGCGGATCGGCATGAAACTCAAGAATTATATCGGCGGCGAATTCTGCGCGGGCGAAGAGGTCGGTGTACTCGAGGTGCCCAATCCAGCAACCGGAGAGCAGCTGGCTGAACTGCCGTTGTCCGCCGCATCCGAAGCCGAAAAGGCGGTGGCGGCTGCCTTGTCGGTGGCGGCGGATTGGGCCGTCGTGCCGGTGGTGGAACGGGCTCGCGTCATGTTTCGCTATCGCGACTTGCTTGAGCGTTACAAGGAAGACCTGGCTGTGCTAGTGACGACCGAAAACGGGAAGAACCTCGAGGACGCCCGGGGCGAGGTGAGGCGGGGCATCGAGGTGGTCGAATTTGCCTGCGGCATGCCCACACTCATGATGGGGCAGACGGTTCCCGATGTGTCGCGCGGCATCGACTCGGAGGTATACCGCTACCCGCTCGGTGTGGTCGCTGGCATCACACCGTTCAACTTTCCGCTGATGGTTCCTCTTTGGCTGTACCCTATCGCCATCGCCTGCGGCAACACCTTCATCCTGAAGCCGTCCGAACGGACTCCGTTGTCTGCGGTGCGACAGGCGGAACTGCTCGCCGAAGCCGGTCTGCCGGCAGGGGTGTTCAACATGGTTCACGGGGGCAAGGAGGTGGTGGACGCGCTCCTGGCCCATCCGGACATCCAAGCCATTTCGTTTGTCGGCTCCGCCCCCGTCGCCGAGTATGTCTACCGAACCGCGGCCGCTCACGGCAAACGCGTGCAAGCCCTGGCCGGAGCAAAAAACCACCACATCATCCTGCGCGACGCACCGCTGGACCGGACCATAGAAATCCTCGTGGCTTCCGCCTACGGAAACGCCGGCGAGCGGTGCTTGGCCGGGAGTGTGGCCGTGGTGGAGGAGGCGATAGCAGACGAGTTGGTGTCCCGGTTGGCCGCTGCCGCCCGGGTTCTGCCGATGGGCAGCGGCCTCGAGCCGGGCAAAGAACTGGGGCCGGTCATTCGCCCGGAGCACCGGGACAGGATTGTCCGCTTCATCGAACAGGGGGTAGCCGAGGGGGCCGTACTGGTCTGCGACGGACGTCAGGCCCCATTGGTCCAGAGTCCCGGCTTCTTCCTGGGGGCCACCTTGTTTGATCACGTCCGCCCCGAGATGACCATCGCCCGCGAGGAGATTTTCGGTCCGGTGCTATCCGTCATCCGTGTCCAGGACCTGGATGAGGCGATCGCGATCGCCAACTTATCGCGCTATGGGAACGCGGCCGTGCTGTATACGCAAAGCGGTGCCGCAGCACGCAAGTTTCGCGAACGCATTCAGGCCGGCATGATTGGCGTCAATGTGGGGGTGCCGGCGCCGATGGCGTTCTACCCCTTCTCCGGATGGAAGGGTTCCTTCTATGGCGATCTCCATGCCACCGGGCGCGACGGTGTGGAGTTTTACACGCGCAAAAAGGTCGTGACCACGCGCTGGTTTGACAGTTAGGTGTCTGTGCCGGACAGGGAAGCCGAGACACAGGCATATGTGTCACTTGGTGCTCGGCCCTCTGACGCGGTAATTTGTAAGTAATTATAACAGATTAGAGTATCTACGCATGTGAACAGAAAAAAATCCTGAGATATATGTCATGATTTTTAACATTTTAGCTTTTGGGAGGACGGGCGTGCCCATATAATTCACATGAAACATCATGCAGCAAGCGCACATGGGAAGGAGGAATTCTCGTGACGGGTCCTGCTTTCAAATCGCCTCTGGATAGGCCCGCGTTGGCTGAAGAGGATGCCGCCCACGTGAGTATTCATCCACCTTTGGGCCATCTCCAGGTCCGGCATGAGGCCAATCGTTGCCTGTACTGTTACGACGCCCCGTGCACCCGGGCCTGCCCAACCCATATCGATGTTCCTGCCTTCATTCGCAAAATCGCAACCGACAATCTGCTGGGCAGCGCCCGCGTCATCATGGAGGCCAATCCGATTGGCGCCAGTTGTGCCCGGGTATGTCCGACGGAGTACCTGTGCGAAGGGGCTTGCGTGCTGAGCCATGATGAGTCTCCGATACGCATTGGCGACCTGCAGCGTTACGTGACCGACTGGGCGCGTGCGACCGGTGTGAAGTTGTTCACCCCAGGGCCGGGCAGTGGTCGCCAGGTAGCCATTATCGGCGGTGGACCCGCCGGTCTGTCGGCGGCCCGAGAGCTGCGCCTTCTCGGCCACGCCGTCACGGTGTTTGAGGCCAAATCCCAGCTGGGCGGACTGGATACGTACGGCATCGTGCCCTTCCGGCTGCCGGCTGCTGTCTCCCTCTGGGAGGCTGAGCAGGTGACGGCCCTGGGTGTGGAGGTCCGCACCGGGACAGTCGTCGGGCTGGACATCTCCGCTGATACCGTTCTTTCCCAGTTCGACGCGGTGGTGCTCGCCTGCGGCATGGGCTACGTGCCGGAGCTGGGAATCCCGGGCGAGGATTTGCAGGGGGTGTGGGACGCGATTGAGTTGATTGAACGGGTGAAGATGGGCGAGCCCGTTCCCGTACCCGGCCGCGTGGCCGTCATTGGCGCCGGGAATACGGCTATAGACGCGGCCACTTGCGCGCGCCGGCTTGGGGCCGAGGAGGTGGTGATTTACTATCGGCGCAGCGAGGCAGAGATGACCGCGTATCCCAGCGAATTCGCCTTTGCCAAATCGGAAGGGGTGGTGTTTCGCTGGCGCTGTCTGCCGGTACGCATTCTCGGCGGGTCCGGGCGGGTGCAGGGCATTGAGTTTGTCGCCACCGACCTGGTACAGGATGCCAATGGCGGCCAACGCGTTCAGCCTGTACCGGGCAGCGAGTTTATGGTGGCCGTCGACACGGTGATACGCGCCATCGGCCAGTCACGCCGGGCGCGTCTGCTGGAGGCGCTGGGCGTAGAACATGAAGCGGGCGTCGTCAAGACCACGGACGGCCGCACGAATCTGAGCAAGGTGTTCGCGGCCGGCGACTGTACGTTCGCCAAGGGTGGACGTGAGGCCATGGTAGTGGAGGCGGCCGAACAGGGCAAGCGCACGGCCCGCCAGGTACATGCTTTTCTGTCTGGGCAAGCCCAAGGGGGTGTCTGAGCATGGCCGACCTGTCCACAAACCTGGCCGGCATTCGCAGCCCGAATCCGTTCTGGTTGGCTTCTGCGCCGCCGACCAACAGCGGTTATCAGGTCATGCGCGCGTTTGAGGCCGGCTGGGGCGGGGCGGTGTGGAAAACTCTCACGGACGATCCGGTCGTCAATGTCAGCTCTCGTTTTGCCGGGCTGCGTTTTCGCGGACAATCGATGGCCGGGATGAACAACATTGAACTCATCAGCGATCGGCCGCTGGAGGATAACCTGCGCGAGATCCGCGAGGTCAAACGACGGTTCCCCGACAGGGCCGTAATTGCGTCGCTGATGATAGAACCCAAGCGGGAGCGCTGGCAGGAAGTGGTCAAGCGCGTACAAGACGCTGGGGTGGATGGGTTTGAGTTGAATTTCGGTTGTCCCCACGGCATGTCGGAGCGGGGGATGGGGTCAGCGGTCGGACAGGTACCCGACTTGGTCCGCCAAAACACCGAATGGGTGGCGGAGGTGGCTGAGGTTCCGGTCATCGTCAAGCTCACCCCCAATATCACCGACGTCCGCCACACCGCCCGGGCCGCGGCTCAGGGCGGAGCCAATGCAGTCAGCATGATCAACACCATCAATAGTTTGATGGGTGTGGACTTGGACACATGGAATCCCATCCCGCACGTGGACGGACTCGGAGCGCACGGTGGCTACTGCGGTCCAGCCGTGAAACCCATCGCCTTGCACATGGTGGCCGATTGCGCGCGCGATCCCGGCGTGCCCCTCCCCATCTCCGGTATCGGCGGGGTGGCGACGTGGCAGGACGCGGCGGAGTTTCTGTTGATGGGCGCAAGCAATGTCCAGGTCTGCACCGCGGTCATGTACCAAGGCTTTCGCATCATTGAGGACTTGGTGGAAGGTCTGAACCATTACCTGGACGCCCGCGGCTTGGCCAGTGTGGAGGACCTTGTCGGAAAGTCGGTGCACAAGTATGTGGACTGGAACGACCTCAACCTTTCCTACAAAGTGGTTGCGAACATCGACCAGGACCTGTGCATCCATTGCAATCGCTGCTACATCGCCTGCGAGGACGCCGCCCACCAGTGCATTCATCCGGCGGAGGACGGCAGCGGCGGGCAGCAGTTGGTTGTGGACGTCAACGAGTGTGTCGGCTGCAACCTCTGCCATATGGTGTGTCCGGTCGAGGGGTGCATCACGATGGTCGAGGTTGACACGGGCCGGCCGCCTGAGACGTGGCGTCAGTGGCAGTCCATCCACGCGTGACAAATGCTTGGGTGAGCGTTGTGAAAGGCGACATACGGCGTTAAGGCTATGGCAGGAGACGTCCATCTTCAAACGGCAAGCCGATGATGCTGTTGGATTTGTGTGATCAGGGAGGGCTGGACCTATGGGAACGGTGATTCGTGGAGGGACGGTGGTGACCGCGACCGATACCCAGGAGGCGGACATCCTGATTGAAGGCGAGGTGGTGACTGCCATTGCCCGCCGTATCGACACGTCGGGTCACCAAGTGGTGGAGGCGGCCGGCTGTTACGTGTTCCCAGGCGGGGTCGATCCGCACACCCACCTCGACATGCCCTTTGGCGGCACGGTTACGGCTGACGACTTTCGCACCGGTACGGTGGCCGCCGCCTTCGGTGGCACCACCACCGTGATTGACTTTGCCCTGCACAGTAAGGGAGACACGCTGCAAAACGCGATTCGCACCTGGCACGGCAAAGCCGAGGGCAAGGCGACCATCGACTACGCGTTCCACGTGATGGTTGGCGACATGAATGAGCAGGTGCGCAACGAAATCCCGCGCATCGTCGAGGAAGAGGGCGTGTCCTCCTTCAAAGTGTTTCTCGCCTACAAAAACAACCTCCAGGTCGACGACGAGACCCTGTTCCAAACCCTGCGCATGGCGGCGCAAAGCGGCGCCCTGGTGCAGGTGCATGCGGAAAACGGGGATGTGATTGATGTCCTGGTGCGCGAGGCGTTGGCCCAGGGCCATGTGGAACCCAAATATCACGCCCTGACCCGGCCGCCCGAGGCGGAGGGAGAGGCGACTGAGCGGGCCATTCGACTGGCGGAGATTGCGGGGGCGCCATTGTATGTCGTGCACGTCACATGCGCTCAGGCAGCAGAGGCCATTAGCGACGCGCGCAAACGCGGCCTTCCGATTTTTGGCGAGACTTGCCCGCAGTATCTGGTCTGCGACTTCAGTGACTACGAGCGTCCCGGCTTCGAGGGGGCCAAGTACGTGATGTCCCCGCCCCTGCGCGAGCCATTTCACCAGAAGGTGTTGTGGAGCAGCCTGCGCAACGGGGAACTGGTGGCGTTCGGATCGGACCAGTGTTCGTTTAATTTCCAAGGCCAGAAGGAGCTCGGACGTAACGATTTCTCCAAGATCCCGAACGGTGCGCCGACAATAGAGGACCGGATGGCGATTTTGTATCACTATGGGGTCAACGAGGGGCGTATTTCTCTCAATCGCTTCGTCGCCCTGACATCGACCAACAATGCCAAGTTGTTCGGCCTGTTCCCGCGCAAGGGCACGGTGGCCGTGGGCAGCGACGCCGACCTGGTGATCTGGGATCCGGACGTCGAACGCACCATCTCCGCAGCCACTCATCACATGAACGTGGACAACAGCATCTTTGAGGGCATGCGCGTACGCGGCCAGGCGCGCACGGTGCTGCTTCGCGGCCAGGTGATTGTGGATGGCGGGCAGTTCTATGGCCACCCGGGGATGGGACGGTTTCAACGCTGCGGTCGGGTGAGTGCGACTGTACTTTGAAGACCGCGAAAGGAGGCTCGTCCATGGCGGGCAGCGAAGTGACGATTGGCTTAATCCAGGCGCATCACGACGTGGATGGACGAGAGCCGGTGGCTGTGCACAAGCAGGCGGCCATTGAGAAGCACGTCTGTCTCATCCGCGAGGCGGCGGCTGTGGGAGCGAAGATTGTCTGTTTGCAGGAGTTGTTTTACGGGCCCTATTTCTGTACCGAGCAGGACCCGAAGTGGTACGAGGCGGCCGAGCCTGTGCCCGACGGCCCGACCATCCGGCGCATGCAGGAGCTGGCCAAGGAGCTTCAAGTGGTGTTGGTGGTGCCCGTTTATGAAGAGGAGATGCCGGGCGTCTACTACAACACAGCGGCCGTGATCGACGGAGACGGGCGGTACCTGGGCAAATACCGCAAGCACCATATCCCGCAGGTACAAGCCGGTCCGGCTGGCTGCGGATTCTGGGAGAAGTATTACTTCAAGCCGGGTAATGGTGGATACCCGGTGTTTGACACGCAGTACGCCAAAATCGGGGTGTACATCTGCTATGACCGCCACTTCCCGGAAGGGGCGCGGCTGTTGGGCTTGCACGGGGCGGAGTTGGTGCTCAACCCGTCGGCGACGGTGGCCGGGCTGTCGGAATACCTGTGGAAGCTGGAACAGCCGGCTCACGCGGTTGCCAACGGCTATTACGTTGGCGCCATCAACCGGGTCGGCTGGGAGGCGCCCTGGAACATGGGCGAGTTCTATGGCCAGTCGTACCTGGTGAATCCGCGCGGCGAGTTTGTGGCGCTCGGATCTCGTGATCAGGACGAGGTGGTCCTGGGTGTGATGGACCGACGCCAGATTGCCGAGGTGCGCAACACGTGGCAATTCTATCGGGATCGGCGGCCCGAAACGTATACGGACATGGTGGGCCTGTTGCCGTAGAGGGGCCCCAGCGGCGACAAGGCAAGGCGGTGTCTCCTTGCCTCCGCCGTCAAGAAAGGAGGCGATATTGTGCAGACTCAGGTGCAGCGAGGCGATACCGTCATGTTGACCGAGGCCGCGGCCCGCTCGGTGGCAGGCAACCATACACTGTGGAACGAGGACCTGCGCCCGTGTACGCGCAAGGAGCACGCATGGCCCGGGATGAAGTTTGCGTCGTTGTGGATTGGCATGTGCATCTGTCTGCCCACCTACTCGATGGCCAGCGGGTTCATCGCGCTGGGCATGAACTGGTGGGAGGCGGTCCTCACGGTGCTGGTGGGAAGCTGTATTGTGTTAATTCCCATCCTTTTGATGTCGCACGCAGGCACCAAGTTCGGGATTCCGTACCCCGTCTTTGCACGGCTGTGGTTCGGCAAGAGGGGGGCGCACATTCCCGCCCTGGCGCGCGCCGTCATCGCAGCCGGGTGGTTTGGCATTAACTCCTGGTTTGGCGGCCAGGCGCTCGACGCCATTCTGGGCCGGGTCATCCCGGGTTGGAGCGGATTCGCGTGGCACCTTGGCATCGCGTTTCTCGTTTTTTGGGCCATCAACATCCTCATAGCCATGCGCGGTCCACAGGCCATCGGCAAGCTGGCCGTGGTGGCGGCGCCCACACTGGCCGTCGGGGCGGTCGTGTTGCTGTTGTGGGCCGCTTTTCGGACGGGCGGTTTTGGCGCGATGCTGTCCGCTCCGGCGACTATCCACGGCGCCAAGTTTTGGGCCGCGTTCTATCCCTCGGTGATTGGCGTGATCGCCTTCTGGGCGACGATGGCTCTCAACATTCCCGACTACACTCGCTACGCGCAGACGCAAAAGGGACAGGTGCTCGGTCAGACCCTGTCCATGCCGTTGACCATGGCCTGGTTTTCCTTCATCGGGATTGCCGTCACTTCGGCGACGGTGATGCTCTATCACCAAGCGCTTTGGGATCCGGTCCAACTCATCGTTAAGTTTCCCACCATCATGGTCATCGTGTCGGGGATAGTTGTGATCTTGTCTTCGGTGACCATCAATGTGGGCGCCAACGTGATGGCTCCCGCTCGCGCTTTTGAAAATTTGTGGCCGCGGCGCATCACGTTTGGCGTCGGGGCCGCCATCACCGGTCTGTTGGCTCTGTGTATGCAGCCATGGTATGTGATGTCTGAGTTCAGCAACTACATTTACAACTGGCTCGGCACCTACGGCACTCTCCTCGGGCCGTTTGACGGCATCGCCATCGCCGACTACTGGCTGGTTCGTTCCTGCCGGCTCGACCTGCTCGCCCTCTACTCGACCGAGGGGCGCTACGACTACGACCGTGGCTTCAACCTGCGTGCGCTGGGGGCGCTCGTCATTGGCTGGGTGATTGCCCTGTTGGGCCTGGTGTTTCCTTCGCTCCACTTTCTCTGGAGCGGTGGCTGGTTATTCAGCCTGCTCGGCGGACTCATCGCTTACGTCCTGTTGATGCGCGGCCATCCGTCGGTACTGGACGTTGCCGATTACCAGCGGATGACGAAGGTGGAAACCGACCCGACGCCGGTAGGCGGTGTGGTGGCCGACGTGTGATGTGGGGGTGATGGGACGAAAGGGTCAATCTCCTTCAGGAACTGACACCGAGGCTTGCGCAGGCGTACGCGCGGCCTCGGAAGACCCTGGCTCTCGGTCGGCTGAGGGCATTGTAAAGCGCCGCTTGTCCGCCCTGCCGGCACTGGTCAAGGGCATCTCTGCGACATGCCGGATGTCTTCTCATAGCGCAAATGTCGCCAGCTGTCCCGCCGCCACCGCCTATTCCAGGCGTGATTGGATTTGTAATCGACTGTCTGTTCCCTATTGACAGATGCCCTGCGGAGATTATAATCAAAATTGTTGACAATTTTGTTGAGTGCACCGATTCTGTGAAGGAGAGGAGGATGCTTGTGGCTGCACCGATGTTTGAAATCGCTCATCTCGGTCATGTGGAGCTCCTTACGCCGGTCTTGGAGAAAAGTGTCTGGTTCTTTCGCGACGTGTTGGGTATGGAAGTGGTCGACGAAGATAGCGCGTCGGTCTACCTACGGTGTTGGGGTGACTATGAGCGCTACTCGCTGAAGGTGACGCAGTCACCTCAACCTGGTGTGGGCCACACGGCGCTGAGAACGATGAGTCCAGAGGCACTGGACCGGCGGATTGAAGCCCTCAAAGATCGGGGTGTTAACGGGAAATGGGTCGAAGGAGACCGTGGACACGGTCCCGCCTATCAATTTTCTGGGCCCGACGGCCATCTCATGGAGTTATACTATGAAACGACTTACTACCAGCCGCCAGCGGAGCTTCGCCCGACACTAAAAAATCAACCTCAGAAGTTTACAGGTCGTGGCGCATCAGTTAAGACCCTGGACCATATTAACTACCTTTCTTCCAACCCGGAAGCGGACGGTCAGATGGTCGAGGACGTGCTGGGCCTGCGGCTGACCGAACAGATTGTGCTGGACAATGGTCGCCACGCGGGCCTATGGTATCGTGTCGCCAACAAATCATATGATCTGGTGTATACCTATGATGAAACCGGTGCCAAAAGCCGGCTGCATCACATCGCGTTTCGCGTGGACAGCAATGAGTCCATTTGGCGCGCGGCCGACCTGTTTGTCGATCACGGTGTCTACATTGAATTTGCGCCGAGCAAACACGCCATCAACCAAACCTATTTTGTCTACGTGTATGAACCAGGAGGAAATCGAATTGAGGTTTGCTCCGGCGGATACCTTGTCCTGGCGCCGGATTGGCAGCCGATCACGTGGACAGAGACCGAACGGAAACGCGGGCAAGCCTGGGGCAATCCGACGGTCGCGAGCTTCCATCGCTACGGTACACCCGTGGTGGAGGGGGTATAATGAAGACATTCATGAACAGAGGATGGGAAGCTTCGCTATGTCGACAATGCCGCAGACGGGTTTATTGACCGAGGAAGAGTGCTATCAGCGTCTCCGCAAGGCGATCGTTGACGGCACGTTGATGCCAAATCAGCACTTGGTGGAAATGGATTTGGTCAAGTCTATGAACGCCAGTCGAGCCACGGTTCGAACGGTGTTGGCACGGCTGGAACAGGAAGGATTGGTGGAACGGGAGCGTTACCGAGGTGCGCGAGTACGCATGGTCACCCATGCTGAAGCCGTAGAGATTTTGGAAGTCAGGGCGGCGCTGGAAGCGTTGATTGCTCGATACGCGGCTATGCACGCTACTGATGCAGATGTCGCGGCTCTACAGGAGATCTTGGAGGACATGCGCCGCTGTCAGGAGCGCAATGACCTCATCAGTTACTCCGAGAATAACGCCAGGCTGCACCGCAAGCTGGTGGCGATGGCAGGTCATCATACGGCGGAGCGCTTGTTGGACACGTTAAATTCCCAGAGTGTGCGCTACCAATACCGCACCATCATGGCGCAAGGCCGGCCGGAGAGCTCTTTACGTGAACACAGGGAGATCGTGGATGCAGTAGCCGCCCGCAATCCCGATGCGGCCGAAGCGGCGATGAAAATCCACTTGGCCCATGTGTGTGAGACTTTGCGGCAGATAAAGCCAGGCGTGTAAACGGAATGTGGGAGAAGGGGATGCTAGCACTGTGATTGTTAACAATAATGTTTATGATTTTGGGGTGGCCGCAGATACCTCTGGCTGGCTCTTGGCGAAATTCTGCTGACAGCAGCCGGTGTCCAGGCAAGATGGGCATAAATGAGGCGCAGGGAGGGACAGAGCGTATGCCTATCGGAGCGGACAAGACCGACCAACGAGCGTACATACGTGAACTCTTACAAGGCGCTTGCGATACACACATCCATGTGGAGCCTGACTTACTGGAGAGGCAAACAGATGACCTGAGTTTGGCGCGATACATGCTCAGTATTGGATGGCATGGATTTGTACTGAAATCGCACTACTTCCCGACCGTGGAACGAGCCCAAGTCGTTAATCGAGCAGTGCCTGGTGCCCACGCATACGGAGCCATTGCGCTCAATCACTCGGTGGGTGGATTCAATCCTGTAGCTGTCGACCTGGCTGGGCGTGCGGGAGCCCGCATCGTGTGGTTGCCGACGGTCGATGCTGCCAACGAAAGTACGGAGCGGCAACGTCAGAGAGGAGAACATCGCGTGCCTTTTTGGGCGCGAATCCAACAAGAAATCCGCGAGAAAGGGATTTCGCTTGCTCCTCTCACCGTATTCGACGAGAACGGGGAATTGCGATCCGATCTCCGTACCTGTCTTGGCTTAGTGGCGGATTACGGAATGGCTCTGGCCACCGGTCACCTGGATAGAGACGAAATATTCACCGTAGTACGTGAGGCCAAACGGGCTGGGGTGGATCACGTTGTCGTGACGCACGCCTTATTCCCGGCCGAAGCTTTGACGATTGAGGAACAAGTGGAATTGGCTGACCTGGGAGCCCTGATTGAACACTGTTACACCACGTTTTACACCGGGAAATGCGATTGGGATACACTGTTTGATTCCATACGCGCCGTGGGACCTGACCGGTGTGTGTTGTCTTCAGATTTGGGCCAGAAAGTGAACCCACCGATTGTGGACGGCTTGATCAACTTTGCAGAGCGGTTGCTGGCCGCTGGGTTTCAGGAGCGCGACGTTCAGCTGATGATGGTCGACAACACACGCCGCCTGGTAGATCGGTGAGCGCGACGCATCGCACCATGGAGATGGTCAGTTTGTTATCCAAATGGATTTTCAATGGGATTCACGTAGGGGAGGAGCACATCAGATGGCAACCTTGATGGTCGTCAGCGCGCACGCAGCCGATTTCGTATGGAGGGCTGGGGGAGCCATCGCGCTCTATCATGACAAGGGATGGCAGGTTCGAGTCTTGTGCCTATCCTATGGGGAACGAGGGGAATCCGCGAGACTCTGGAAGAGTGGCAAGACGTTGGATGACATCAAGTCCATTCGCCATGCGGAGGCTGAACATGCAGCTCAGATTCTTGGGGCCGACATCCGTTTTTTGGATGCGGGAGACTATCCTCTGGAGGTGACACCGGAACTACGCGACAAGTTGGTTCAGGAGTTTCGCGAACATCAGCCGGATCTCATCCTCACGCACAGCTTGACGGATCCCTACAACGCCGACCACCCGCGGACCACGCAGCTTGTTCTAGAATGCCGGATTCTCGCACAGGCACACGGCTATCCGTCACCGTATCCACCGATTGGTGCACCGCCCGTGTTTCTCTATGAGCCTCATCAGCCCGAACAGTGCCAGTTTCGTATTGATGCGCTCTTGGACATCTCGTCCGTATTCGAGCGCAAGCGTCAGGCGATGGAATGTATGGAGGCGCAGGAACACCTGTGGGCCTACTACACGGATGTGGCGAAACGCCGTGGTGTGCAGGCCGGACGCAATTCCGGGCAATCTATTCGTTATGCGGAGGCCTATCAGCGTGTGTATCCGTCTGTGGGAGGCGAGTTGGTGTGAAACCGACAGTTGTCTTGGATATTGAGCGTCCTTCGCCTGCGGTTGTCGATGCATTAGCTCCATTCGGGAGTGCCACCGTGCACGAATCGATGAACAAGACCGGTTTAATGCACCCCTATATGCGGCCTATCTATCCAGATGCTGAACTCTGCGGGACAGCGGTCACTGTCTGTTGCCAGCCGGGGGACAACCTGATGATTCACGCCGCTATAGAGGCCTGCCGACCGGGGGATGTCTTGGTCGTTACAACCACGTCTTCGTCCACTGACGGCATGTTTGGTGAGTTGTTGGCCGTGTCGGCTCGGGCACATGGGGTCAAGGGACTGATTATTGAGGCTGGGGTGCGCGATACGAAAGTGCTGACGGATATGCGGTTCCCTGTGTGGGCCAAGGCCGTCTCAGCAAAAGGCACAGTTAAGGAGAGTCCCGGTTGGGTCAATGTCCCGGTCGTCTGCGCCGGTGTGTGGATTCGCCCTGGCGACATCGTTCTAGGCGACGCTGACGGCGTGGTGGTCGTACCGAAGGAACAGGCGGCTGTTGTTGCCGCGCGAGCGCAGGAGCGAACGCGTCGAGAGAATGACACGCGGGCAAGATTGGCACGCGGCGAACTGGGGATAGACATCTATGGCTTGCGAGCGAAGCTCCGTCAACTGGGTGTGGAGTATGTGGAGCGCTGACGCGAACTGTTCAGTGAAACAATGAACACGGTGTGGGGGGAGTACTCCGTGCGAGTCGGATTCATCGGTTTCGGTGAGGCGGCTTCAGCCATTGCCGCTGGGCTTAGCGAAGCTGGCCTGCGCGGCATGGCGGCGTTTGACTCGGCCGATTCCCCGGCGTTGCAGGAACGCGCGCAGGCTGCTGGCGTGGAATGGGTGAACAGCCTTCCCGAACTGGTGCAGTCAGTGGATATCATCCTCTCGATGGTCACAGCTGCGGTCGCCCTGCCCGTGGCGCAGGCCGCAGCCCCGTATGTACGATCCGGAGCTGTTTATGCGGATCTGAATTCGTGTTCACCGCAAACCAAGCGGGAGATCGGAAAAGTTCTGGAAGGCGCTGGTTGTGAGGCCTTGTTTGCGTGCGTGTCCGTGATGGCGGCTGTACCGCCGTGGCGCCACCGCGTACCCATGGTGGCGGATGGTCCCGGGGCTCGGCCATTGCAGGCTACGCTGAGTCCGTACGGTATGCGGATTGAGGTCATGGATGGCCCTGTGGGTGTTTCAGCAGTGCTGAAAATGTGCCGCAGTGTCCTGGTGAAGGGCTTAGAGGCACTGTTTCTGGAATCGTTGTTGGCAGCTGAGTCCGCAGATGTGACTGACCAGGTCTTGAAGTCGCTGGATGCCTCCTTTCCGCAGGTGCGCTGGGGCGAGTTCGCCGAGTATCTGCTGCGACGTAATCAAGAACACGGGAAGCGGCGCGCACAGGAAATGAAGGAAGCGGCTTTGACTCTCCAGGGGCTCGGAGTAGAGCCGCTGGTAACTGAAGGTGCCGCACAGCGGCTGGAGTGGTCGGCCAAGGTGCGATCTCAGACCAGCACTACCAAGGTACTGCCGTGTCGAGAGTGGCTGCGTGCATTGTTGAGTGCGGTTTCATCCCAGGAGCCGACTGGTCCTTAAACAAAAGTTCTGTCGTATTCCGCATGGAGGAACAAGGTGGTTCCTGTGAGAGGAATACGCGGGATAGTGTGTTGAGCAAGAGCGGAAGGGAGGTGGTTCGATAACTTTGAAAGCGATTACCAAAGGGCGCAAAGTAGGTTATCGGCATTCATTCTATGAAAATCCATGGGGAAGGGACGGTGTACCGTATGACGAACGGATCGAAAAAATCGTTTTTTCGATATGAAAACGCTATCGTACTGATGATGTTTTTCACTTTTGGCTTTGTCTTTATGGAGCGGCTCAGTGTTTCTTTTCTGTTTCCGTTCTTTGGTCCCGCATTGAAAATGAATAATGCAGACCTTGGGTTGATGACTTCCATATTGGCGATTTGCTGGTCCCTGTCCGGATTCGTATTTGGTTCCCTGTCTGACTTGATTGGATCGCGTAAGAAAGTACTGTTGCCGATTACGTTGGCATTCTCAATTTTCTCCTTTTTAACAGGTATTGCAAGGAGCATCGGTTCAATGCTGGTGATTCGCGGTCTGATGGGTGTATCCGAAGGCCCGGTTCTTCCGATTGCCCAAGCTTCTGTAGTTGCGGACTCACAGCCGCACCGCCGAGGGTTCAACATGGGCTTTGTGCAAAGTTCTTTGGGTTTGATTGGCTCTGCGGTCGCACCGCTCGTTTTGACCTATGTGGCCACAAAGTATTCATGGCATGCGGGTTTTTACCTGGCCGGTGTACCGGGATTAATCATGTTTTTTGTCCTGCTGTTTTGGATGAAAGAGCCCAACCGAAGGATGTCGAAAGAACAGTTGGCGAAACATGAACATCGGCTTCGCCGTGAAGATTACCCGGTTGTCTTCCGCACGAGGAACGTCTGGATTACGATGTTTATTGCTGTATTTATGATGACGTGGCTCTTCGCATTTACCACGTTTGCACCGACCTTCTTAACTGAACACGACAAATTCTCCGGCACCCAGATGGGCGTTATCACAGCATTTATGGGCCTTGGCACCTTCTTCTGGGGATTCGTTGGCCCCTGGATCTCCGACAAATGGGGACGTAAGCCGACGCTGATTTTGTTCTCGTTTATCGCAGTGCTTTCACCGGTATGTTTGGCCCTCGTTCACGGATCAGTCGCGGTAATGAGCATTATTGGATTTTTGACCTGTGTCGGTCAGGCGTGCTTCCCACTGTTCATGGTTGTTGTTCCGAGCGAATCCCTGTCTCCGAAGTATGTCGGCACCGCCGTCGGTTTAGTTCAGTTGGTTGGTGAATTGATCGGCGGAACAGCAGTACCGACTATCGGCGGTATTGCGGCAGACCATTATGGATTGGTTGCGCCGCTGTGGATTGCGGCTGGCGGCGCGTTTATAAGCGCTTTAATTGCGTTTGCCGTTAAGGAAACCGCGCCTGTGAAGAACCGGCCTGTACATGGGCAGGTCGGCGAGGGATCTGCTGCGTCGCTCTCGTGATGGGAAGGAAACAATACTGGACGATGGTGCAGTTCTGGATTATCGTCACTAATCATGTTGATGACTTTGTCAACAAAGAATTCAGTTGGGGGAATGCGCGTGGTTCAATACACCAGTGAGCCGATTTGGCGGGTGGATCCGCTGCGGACGGCGCTGTTGGTCATCGACATGCAAAATGACTTTGTCCGTGCAGGGGCTCCAATGGAAGTCCCTATGGCGCGCCAATTCCTGCCTAATATGCAGCGGATTCTCCACGCTTGTCGCCGTCATGGCGTACCCGTGATTTTTACCCAACATATTCTGTACGATCATGTAAATATCTCCCCTCTGGAGGTGCGAATCCAGCCGCACTTGCAACGCGAAGGCATCCGCTATGGCACTGATGGTATTGACATCGTTTCGGAACTGCAGCCGCTAGCCGAAGAGTTTGTGGTGCCAAAGCATCGCTATGATGCGTTTTACAATACGCAACTCGAAACACTCATCCGTACCGTTCGCAGCCCTGGGCAGGTTGACACGGTCATCATTACAGGGACGGTGACCAGCATTTGCTGTGAGAGCACGGCGCGCAGTGCCTATATGCGAGACTTGAAGGTGGTCTTTGTCAGTGATGCAAACGGCGGATTCGACGAGGCGTCACAGCAAGCCACGCTCGAGACTATTCGGCGTGCCTTCGGATGTGTGACGGATACGGACACTGTCGTGGCCGAACTGGACGCCAGCGAATAACGATGGCGTAGCCGACGGGAGGCTGAGAAGGGCCCTTGTCTCAGCCTCTCCTGCTTTACTTCTCTGCCCCCAGCGGTGTTGCTGTTCGGGGAAGAGGTGGCGCTTAACCAGTCCCCGTGTCAAAACTGGACCTTGCCGGCTCTGTTAACACTTTTTTCACATCTTTCCTCTTGCGCATACGAGATTTCGTGATAAGCTGTAGGATATAATATGACAGTCGAGCGGTCTCCGGGATGCAGGGCATCCGTCGGGGACTGCTTTATTCTGCGACAAAGCAGCGCGACAGCTGGAATGCATCTTGATGCACATAAGACGTAGCTCCACATCAACTGTCTCCCCCATAACACGGGTGACATTTGGGATAAATTAGTGCACGAGTCGGGGGATGGCCAGCGACGACATAGGTTGTGTCTGTTGGATGCGACTCGATGGCCTGCAGGTGGAGCGGATCGGTCACAATGTGGGAAGACGTACGGGGGCAGACTACGGTGACGATCCGGTGTCCCCGCGGCCGGTTGTCCGGGGACCGGAATTTCCGATTGCCAAAAAACATAGAGAACCTGCTGGAGGGAGAGGAGACTCTCATGAGCCAAGAACAGATGGTACCGCGAAGTTCGAATGAACAAAACGGCGGGGTTCGTGTGGCGCCCATCTTCGCGCTGATGATTGCGGGTGCTTTTGTCGCCTTTTTGAATCAGACTTTGATGAATGTGGCTCTGCCGCAGATCATGGATCGGCTGCATATCAGCGCGACGACCGCGGACTGGTTGGCCAGCATCTATATGTTGGTGAACGGCATTGTCATTCCCATCACCGCCTTCCTGCTGGAACGGTTTACGACGCGCCAACTCTATTTGGTGTCGATGGCATTGTTCGCCGCCGGGACCTTGGTCTGCGGTGTTGCACCGAACTTTTTCACGCTCCTGGCCGGGCGTGTCATTCAGGCGGCAGGCGCGGGTGTGCTGATGCCGCTTGTGACCAATGTGATCTTTTCCTTGTTTCCCGTGCAGCGCCGCGGCTGGGCCATGGGTATATTCGGCATAGCGCTGAACTTTGCGCCGGCACTGGGGCCGACCTTGTCAGGGTGGATTGTCGAGCACCACTCTTGGCGAATTCTGTTCTTTATTATCTTGCCGATCGCGTTGGTGGATTTGGTTGTATCGGTATTGTTCCTGCGTAATGAGACGGAAACGAGGAATCCCAGCCTGGATGTGTGGGGCGTAATTTTGTCCAGCCTGGGTTTCGGCGGCATCCTGTATGGGTTCAGCAATGCTGGCAGCGTCGGTTGGGGAGCGACCGATGTGGTGATTTCGTTTGCGGTCGGGGGCATCAGTCTGTTGGGCTTTGTTTGGCGGCAGTTGAGCATTGACCAGCCGATTCTTGAATTCCGCATTTTCCGCTACCCGATGTTCACCCTGACCACCGTCATCCTGCTGATTGTGACGATGGCGATGTTCGCCGGGATGCTGCTGATGCCAATTTACATGCAGAACGTGCGTGGCTTTTCACCCTTGATGTCAGGGCTGATGCTGCTGCCCGGCGGCGTGGTGATGGGCATCATGTCGCCCATCACAGGCCGGTTGTTCGATAAGATTGGCGCGCGCTGGCTCGCGGTGGTCGGTTTGGGTGTCACCACCGTGACCAATTACGCGTTGACGCGGCTGCAGCTGGACACCAGTTTTGCGTACGTGACTGCGGTGTACACGGCGCGCATGTTTGGCATGTCAATCCTCATGATGCCCATCATGACGGCGGGGCTGAATCAATTGCCGCAACGCTACTATCCTCACGGCACCGCGATGTCGAACACGCTGCGCATGGTATCAGGCGCCGTCGGCATGGCGTTGTTGGTCAGTATCATGGCCAGTCGCGCGGCTGCACATTTGAAGCAGTTGATGGTCAGTCATCACATCTTGCCTACAGACAAGGTGCAGGTGGCCGATCTCAGCCGGCAGGCGCTGGTCATGGGCATCAACGACGCGTTTATGATTGCTACGGGACTGTTGGTTGTGGCTTTCATTCTGGCATTTTTCCTGCAGAAGACCACGCCCATGCCCGATTTCATTTCCGTGGCCCGGAGCCGCCGTCAAAAGACACGCATCTCGCGGCGCGTGGCTTTGGGGGTGCGGGAGTAGTCCGACGCGGCGGGCCGGTCCCCGGTCCTGGACAGGTATCTCGGTAACATAATGCGGCGACCCCGTGTTGCGGGGCCGCTTTTTCAATTTTCGTCCTGCTTCGTTTCGCTGTGCGGAACCCACGCCTTGTCGATCTCCATATCTCCGTCCTAAACTGACCAATAATACCCAATCTTTACGACTCTCACAAGCCATGATTGAAAGCGATTTTCTTGTCGGAGGTGGTATTCCGTGCTGGATAAACGCGCGCTGAGCCGCCAGTATATTGACGGCGTATGGTGCGAGGGTCGTAGTGAAACGGTATATTCCGACGTAAATCCATATTCTCAAGAATCGATTGCCCAAATACGCTTTGCGTCGGTGGCTGACATTGATGATGCGTATCACGCCGCCTTGCGGTCGCAGCCAAACTGGGGGAAAACGTCAGCTTACGAACGCTCCGCCTTGCTGCAGCGGGTGGCTGGTTTGCTTGAACAAAAGCGACAAGACATTGTCCAGCTGATTGTCGAAGAGCTGGGAGGCACTCAGGTCAAGGCCCACGTCGAAATCGACATCGCCCTCGGCATGCTGCGTGCGGCCAGCGACCTGCCGCTGCGTATGGAAGGCAGCATCCGCCCCTCCATGATCCCGGGGAAGGAGAATCGAATCTATCGTCTCCCGATAGGTGTCGTGGGCGTCATCAGTCCGTTCAACTTTCCGCTGGCCCTCTCCATTCGTTCGGTGGCTCCTGCCATTGCTGCCGGCAATGCGGTCGTGCTGAAGCCGGATCCACAAACCTTTTTGACCGGCGGATCTCTGGTTGCACAGTTGTTTGAACAGGCTGGACTCCCCGCGGGCGTGTTGAACATGGTGGTGCCGGACATAGCCGAGGTGGGTGATGCGTTCGTTGAGCACCCCATTCCGAGACTCATCTCGTTTACCGGGTCCACCGCTGTGGGTAGGCGCATCGGCGAGATTTGTGGCCGTCACCTCAAGCGTGTCGCGCTGGAGTTGGGTGGCAACAACGTGATGATTGTTCTCGCTGACGCGGATGTAGAGCAGGCCGTCCGAGCCGCGATATTCGGAAAGTTTATGCATCAGGGCCAGATTTGCATGTGTCTCAACCGCATCCTGGTTCATCGCAACGTGTACGACTCATTTGTCGAAAAGTTTGTCGCCCACGCTAGCCAGTTGAAAGCAGGCGACCCAGCCGATCCGTCCGTGACCATTGGTCCGCTCATCAATCGCCGCCAAGCGGAAAAGGTGGCTCGTCTGATTGAAGCGGGCGAGCGCGAGGGAGCCCGCGTCGTGCTCCGCGGTACCATCGAGGGCTGTCTGGTCAGGCCGTTTGTCCTGGCCGATGTGCGCAACGACATGGAGATTGCGCAGCATGAGGTGTTCGGTCCCGTGGCCTCGATTATCCCATTCGACGACGAGGAAGAGGCGATTCGTGTCGCGAACGAGAGTGAGCACGGCCTGAGTGGCTCCGTGTTTTCAAGGGACCTGGAGCACGGCGTCGATGTGGCACTGCGCATCCAAACGGGAATGGTACACGTCAACGACCAGAGCATCAATGATGAGCCCAACGTCGCGTTTGGCGGAGAAAAGGCGTCAGGTCTGGGGCGTTTCGGCGCCGAGTGGTCCCTGGAGGAGTTTACCACCGTACGTTGGGTGTCCGTCCAGCGCCAGCCGCGTGTTTACCCGTTTTAATCAGGGAGTGCATGAGGCCAACGTGAAGAGTCTTCGCAATGGGCGTGCCGCGCCTCGCACTGTGGACGGGTGTCCTTCTCCGAGGCGCGGACTGAGTGCTTTTGCTTATGCGCGCAGTGCCTTTGTCTCCGTGACGGTCTGGGGAGTTTTCTTACATTGATCATGACATGCCTGTTCCAGACTGCAGCACAAGGAGCAAATCGGAGCGGCGTGAAAAGGGCAATGCAGGATGTCTGCGGGTTCATACGAGTAGCCACAGCACGAACAGGTGACCTCAGCCTGACCCTGCGGGTGCAGTGTCGCCGTATCTGGAGCCGTCGCGACGTCATGGTCTTGACGGCTGTCGCGTGCGATATAGTATTTTCCCTTCGTCGCCAGCGCGATGATGGGGGCCAGTACAAACGCCAGGACGAGGG
Source organism: Alicyclobacillus shizuokensis NBRC 103103 (assembly GCF_001552255.1). Classification (GTDB taxonomy): domain Bacteria; phylum Bacillota; class Bacilli; order Alicyclobacillales; family Alicyclobacillaceae; genus Alicyclobacillus_G; species Alicyclobacillus_G shizuokensis. The sequence continues at coordinate 18,995 of NZ_BCQV01000024.1, read as the reverse complement.
ACAAGAGCGCCGAAAACGCCTGCAGGGTGGATCCGAACGCGCCAAAGAAGGCGGCGATGGAGACGGCTGAGGCGATGATCATGGAGCCGAATCCGACCGGATTGAAGTTGTACAGGTGTCCCCGTTTGAACTCGATGGATTTCGGGCTGATGCCCAGAATCATTTTGTTGACAACGATGTCCGCCACCAGGGCGCCTATCCAGGCCACGGCGACATTAGAATAGAACCCGAGCACCGTGTTGAGGAAGCCAAAGATTCCCCACTCCATCAGGGCCAGCGCGATGGCTACGTTCAAGAACAGCCAGACCACCCGGCCGGGATGAAAGTGGAAAATGCGGGAGAAGAAGTTGGACCAGGACAGGGACCCCGAATAGGCGTTCGTGACATTGATTTTGATCTGCGACAGGAGCACGAAGAAGGTGGCCACCGCCAGCGCGGCGAACATGCTCGGGATGACGGTGTGGAAGGCGTAGGTGTACATATGAATCGGTTCATCCGCCTGCACCTTGCCGACCAGCGGATCGATGTAAAAAGCCATGAAGGAGCCGGCAAGTTGTTTCAAGGCGCCGAGAATCACCCAGCCGGGGCCCGCGATGAGGACCGCCATCCACCACTTGGAGCGGTTGGACGGGGTCAGGTCGGGCATGAAGCGCAGATAATCCACCTGCTCTCCAATTTGGGCAATGAGGGAGAGCGTTACGCCGCAGGCTAGGCCAAATTCAACCGGGCTGAACGCCGCCCCTGATGCGGACGCACCGGCGAAATGGCTCCAGGCCGTGAACGCGCTCGGGTCTTTGATGGCTATGGCGGCCAGTGGACCGAGCATCATGATCAGCCAGACAGGCTGCGTAAGGACCTGCAGCTTGGACAAAGCGGTCATCCCGTACATCACCAGCGGGATGACAATCAAGGAGCAGATGAGGTATGCGACCGCCAGCGGGATATGAAAGAAGAGGTTTAATGCCTGCGCCATGACGGATCCTTCGGTGGCGAAGTAGATGAACGTGAACGACGCATAGACCAGGGAGGTCAGGGTGGATCCATAATACCCGAATCCGGCGCCGCGGGTGAGCAGGTCCATGTCGATGTTGTATCGGGCGGAATAGTAGGCAATCGGAATGCCGGTGGCGAAGATGATGGCCGCAACGACGAGAATGGCCCACAACGAATTGGCGAACCCGAAACTCAACGCGATAGAACCGCCGATGGCAAAGTCGGCCATGTAGGCGATACCGCCCAATGCCGAGTTGGCCACCGTGAATTCACTCCATCGGCGGAACGAACGCGGCGCGTAGCGCAGTGCGTAGTCTTCCATCACCGGGTTGTTGACCCAACGATTGAACGTTCTCCTCTGTCTGGCGTTTCGGCTCTGTTCCACATCCAGCACGGACATCTGCTCCACTCCTCTCTGCCACGCCAATTGAGAATGGATATAGTTTTTCGTTGATTTGGCGTGGGTGAGGACACTTTATCACGTGAAACCAGCACACTTCAATCTTGGTTGTAATTTAACTTGACAATTTCAGAACGAAAAAAGATCGTTCTCGGCTGTTTTTGTCGGTAGAAAGGCCGGGCATTCGGAATTTATGTTATAAAATATAACAATAAACGTTGTGTTTTGTTTTTGACGTGCTAGAGTGGTCTCTGCAGACGTCATGCAGTGAATCTTCAATCCCATTTCTGTCTGCAGTTCGCTGAGGGGAGGACACCGTCCATGCCTGAGGTTCTGTTCCACATCGACCTATCTAAACCAATGGAAGAACAGGATGTACCTGGACACAATCGTTGGCACCCCGACATCCCTGCCGCGGTATCGGTCAAGGCCGGCTCCGAATTTCGCATCGAATGCAAGGACTGGACCGATGGGCAGATTCAGAACAATGACGATCCGACCGATATTCGTGACGTGGACCTCACCCGGGTGCACGTGCTCAGCGGTCCGGTCCACATTGAGGGCGCAGAACCGGGCGACCTGCTGGTGGTGGACATCCTCGACATAGGCGCCCTGCCAGGGGCCGAATGGGGATACAATGGTATCTTCGCGCGCGAGAACGGGGGCGGGTTTCTGGTTGACTACTTCCCCGAGGCGGGCAAGTCGATTTGGGATTTCCACGGAATTTACACCACGTCCCGTCACGTGCCTGGCGTTCGATTTCCCGGCTTGATTCACCCGGGGTTGATAGGGGTGGCGCCTTCCCACGAATTGTTGGATGCGTGGAACGCGCGTGAGCGAGAATTGGTCAAATCCAACCCAGGCCGGATTCCGCCTTTGGCCAACCTGCCTGAACCGCGAAGCGCGGTCTTGGGTTCACTGCGTGGTGCGCAATTCGACAGGGTGGCCGCAGAGGCTGCCCGCACCGTGCCGCCGAGAGAAAATGGGGGCAATTGTGACATCAAAAACCTGTCGAAAGGCAGCCGTATCTACTTCCCTGTGTTCGTGCCCGGGGCCAAGTTGTCCGTCGGTGACATTCATTTTTCGCAGGGGGACGGAGAGATCACGTTCTGCGGCGCCATCGAGATGAGTGGATGGATAGACCTGCACGTCGACGTTATCAAGGGCGGAATGGCCAAATACGGCATTACGGACAATCCTGTATTTCGGCCGGGGCCCGTGGAGCCTCGCTTCAGCGAGTACCTGGTATTTGAAGGGATTTCGGTGGAGGAGACAACCGGCACCCAGCACTACCTGGACGCCAACGTGGCCTATAGGCGGGCCTGTCTAAACGCCATCGCGTACCTGCAGGTGTTGGGCTACACGGCGGAACAGGGCTACATGATCTTGGGCACGGCGCCTGTGGAGGGGCGCATCAGCGGCATCGTCGATGTGCCCAACGCCTGTTGCACGCTGGCCATCCCGACGGCCATCTTTGACCGGGACGTGCTGCCGCACGCGTAACATTTCTAGCGAGGGGGAGGCTTATGCCGGAGTATGGGTTTCGCTGTGGGCAATGTGGGGAGTTTCAACTCACGCTGAGCATGCGCGAGGCCGTTTCGGTGGCGGCGTGTCCGCAGTGCGGCGGCGAGGCGCTGCGCGTGTACAGGCCGTTTGGGGTGCTTCAGCAATCCGCCTTACTCAGGCAGCGGATGGAACGCGGTTCCGAGCCGAGGCGGGTGTCGGCCGCCGAGTGGCGCGCGCAGGCGCACCATCATCACCCGGCTGCGGTGCAGCGTGCGCATCGTCCGTGGCAAATCGGGCACTGAGGAAACGGCGGATCAACCATCTGCGAGAGGAGCGAGTGCGATGCGCCATGGGGATATCTCCAGCAGCAAGGATACGGTGGGGGTTGCAGTCGTCAATTACAAAATGCCGAGATTGCACACCAAATTGGAGGTCATTGATAACGCGCGTCGGATTGCCAACATGATTGTGGGCATGAAGCAGGGGCTGCCGGGCATGGACCTGGTGGTATTCCCCGAGTACAGCACGCATGGAATCATGTATGACGTGGACGAAATGATGGCGACGGCAACTACGATTCCAGGCAAGGAGACGGAGATCTTTGCGCAAGCCTGCCGCGCTGCCAACACATGGGGGGTCTTCTCCATTACGGGCGAGCGCCATGAAGATCACCCCCTCAAGCGTCCGTACAATACGCTCGTGCTCATGGACAACGAAGGGAACATCGTGCAGAAGTACCGCAAAATCATGCCCTGGACGCCGATTGAGGGGTGGTATCCCGGGAACCAGACATTGGTCACGCCGGGGCCGAAAGGCTTGATGATCAGCCTGATCATCTGCGATGACGGCAACTATCCGGAGATCTGGCGGGATTGCGCGATGAAGGGCGCGGAGTTGATTGTGCGTGCTCAGGGATACATGTATCCAGCGCAGGAACAGCAGGTGTGGATGGCCAAGGCGATGGCGTGGGCCAACAACTGTTATGTGGCGGTGGCCAATGCCAGTGGATTCGACGGGGTCTATTCCTATTTTGGCCACTCTGCCATCATCGGTTTTGATGGGCGAACGCTCGGCGAGTGCGGGGCAGAGGAGAACAGCGTCCAGTACGCGGAGTTGTCCGTGTCGCAGATTCGCGATTTTCGCCGCAGCGCGCAGTCGCAAAATCATCTGTTCAAGCTGCTGCACCGCGGCTACACCGGTATCTATCACTCCGGAGAAGGGGACAAAGGGGTTGCCGAGTGCCCGTTCGACTTTTACAAGGAATGGGTGGCCCGCCCGGACGAGGCGGTGGCGCGGGTTGAACGGTTGACTCGGCCAACGATTGGATACGAAGAGTGTCCGGTCCCGGGTATTCCTCAGCCCGAGACGGTGCTGGACAAGGAACCGGTGGAGACCTGACGTGAGACTGACCGATAGGGAGACGGAAAAACTGTTGCTGGTCGTGGCGGGGGATTTGGCGCGGCGGCGGAGAGAGCGGGGGTTGAAGCTGAACCACCCTGAGGCTGTGGCGCTCATCACCTGCGAGATCTTGGAAGGTGCGCGGGACGGCAAGTCGGTGGAGGAACTGATGGTATTGGGCCGACAGGTGCTCTCGCGCGACGATGTCATGGAAGGAATTCCCGAAATGATCCCTGAGATTCAGGTGGAGGCGACGTTTCCGGACGGAACCAAATTGGTCACTGTGCACAATCCCATCTCGTAGTAGCGGAGCCGTCGCGCCGGATCCACTGGGCAAGACCCTGAACTTTCATCAAAGGTGGAGTGGCTTTGATACCGGGAGAATATGTACTTTTGGACGATCCGATAACATGCAACGAGGGCAGGCCGGTGGTCACGGTGACCGTGGTCAATCGCGGCGACAGGCCGGTTCAGGTGGGCTCTCACTATCATTTCTATGAGGTCAACGAGGCGCTGGTCTTTGACCGCTCGCAGGCGTGGGGTAAGCGCCTGAATATTCCATCCGGAACGGCAGCTCGGTTTGAGCCGGGGGATGCCCGGACGGTGGAACTGGTGCCGTTTGCCGGGGAGCGCCGCGTGCACGGGTTCAACGCCCGCGCGGAAGGTCCACTGGAGGAGAAAACCGAGCCATGACACTTTGGATGTCCCGCAGACAGTACGCGGACATGTTTGGTCCCACGACCGGGGATGCCGTGCGGTTGGCCGACACGGAGCTGTTCATCGAGATCGAGAAAGACCTCACCGTGTACGGGGACGAGGTGAAATTTGGCGGGGGAAAAGTGATTCGGGACGGCATGGGACAGCACCCTCACGCCACGCGGGCGGATGGGGTGATGGATCTGGTGATCACGAACGCGGTGATTGTGGACGCCTCCGGGATATACAAGGCGGATGTCGGGATTTGCGATGGTCGCATTGCGGCCATCGGCAAGGCGGGCAATCCATGGGTAATGGACGGGGTCAACATCCTGATTGGCGCGGGCACCGAGGTGATTGCGGGCGAGGGGAAAATCCTCACAGCGGGGGGCGTGGATGCGCACATTCACTTCATCTCTCCGCAGCAGGTGCCGACGGCGTTGGCATCCGGGATCACCACCATGCTCGGCGGGGGCACCGGCCCGGCGGACGGTACGAACGCGACGACGTGCACACCCGGCGTATGGAACCTGCACCGGATGCTGCGTGCGGCCGACGGGTTGCCCGTGAACGTGGGGTTTCTCGGCAAGGGCAACGCGTCCCATGCGGATCCGCTGGTGGAGCAGGTGGAGGCTGGCGCGATTGGGTTGAAGCTGCACGAGGACTGGGGCTCCACGCCGGCGGCGATAGACGCGGCCCTGCGGGTCGCTGATGAGATGGATGTGCAGGTGGCCATCCATACTGACACGTTGAACGAGAGCGGGTTCGTCGAACGGACGCTGGAGGCCATTGCGGGACGCGTGATTCATACCTATCATACGGAGGGCGCCGGGGGAGGACACGCTCCGGACATCATGAAAGTGGCTTCGTATCCCCACATCCTGCCGTCCTCCACCAATCCGACTCGTCCGTTCACCGTGAACACGGTAGCTGAACACCTTGACATGCTGATGGTCTGCCACCACCTAGATCCGAACGTGCCGGAGGACATCGCGTTTGCCGACTCGCGGATTCGCCCAGAGACGATTGCGGCGGAGGACATTCTGCACGACATGGGCGCCATCAGCATGATGAGTTCCGACTCGCAGGCGATGGGGCGTGTCGGCGAGGTGATTATCCGCACCTGGCAGACGGCGGACAAAATGAAGCGCCAGCGCGGGAAGCTGCCGGAGGATGCCGGGCGGGTGGGGGACAATGCGCGGGTGAAGCGGTATGTCGCGAAGTACACCATCAATCCGGCCATCACCCATGGCATCAGCGACTATGTGGGTTCGGTGGAGGAAGGAAAGCTGGCGGACCTGGTCCTGTGGGATCCGGCCTTTTTCGGGATCAAGCCCGACCTGGTGCTCAAAGGCGGCATGATTGTGCTCTCGGCGATGGGGGATGCCAATGCCTCCATCCCGACGCCCCAGCCTGTCCTGTATCGTCCCATGTTCGGAGCTCTGGGCGGGGCGCGGTTTGACACCTGCGTGACCTTTGTCTCCCAGGTGGCGCAGGAGAGCCAGATTGGCCAGAGGCTGGGCTTGCACAAACGTACGCTGCCCGTGTCGGGGACGAGGCGTCTGCAGAAGTCGGACATGCGGCACAACGACCTGACCCCGGAGATCGAGATCGATCCGCAGACTTATGAGGTGCGGGTGGATGGGGAGCCGGTTCACTGTGAACCTGCGGATAGGTTGCCGATGGCGCAGAGGTACTTTCTGTTTTGAGCACTGGCAGCTCCATCCGTCGCCGGCCCATGACCACAAGAGAAACGGAGGTTTTTTCGTGATTTGCACCAAGGTGGTGGGCAATGTACACCGGGACGCCGCGGGTTCCCGCCGGTTGGATAGGGTGTGGGTGAATTCGGACGCGCTGCTGAAACGCATACAGCGGCTTCGCACAGAATCAGGGCGGGAACTGGGGCTGCGGCTGCCGGCGGACAGCGGAACTTTGCACGATGGAGATATCCTGTGGATGGATGATGAGGCGGCTGTCGTGGTGTCGGTGTTGCCGGAGCCTGTGCTGGTGGTTTCCCCCAGGTCATTGCGGGAGATGGGCGAGGTGGCGCACCGTCTGGGGAACCGTCATGTGCCGGCCCAGTTTGAGGGGGACACCCTTATCGTCGCCGACGATCCACTGCTGGAGCAGTTGTTTGTCAGCCTCGACGTCCCTTTTGCCCGTGAAGAGCGGGTGCTGCGGGAGCCGTTTCGGCATATCGCGGAGCACGGCCATAGTCACGGGCACGGGCATGATTGACTGTCGACATGCTGGACGCGCTGTTAACCCTTCTTCAATTGTACGATTCCAATTTTCCATCCGGCGCTTACGCTCACTCGTTGGGGCTGGAGACGTACATCCAGGACGGCCGCGTGTGTGATGCGGCGACGTTTCGGGAGTACCTGGAGGCCTATCTGCGAGGGCCGCTGGTGTACACGGATGGCTTCGCTTTCCGGATTGTTCACGAGGCGGCTGCAGACCACGACTTCGGGCGGATCGCCAGCGTGGACGAGCGTCTGTATGTGAACAACGTTCCGCAGGAGACCCGCGGCGCGGCGTGCCGCATGGGCACTCGGTTGGTGGTGACTGCCCGCTCCTTGTTTCCAGAGGACACGCTGCTGAGGGAATATGCGGAGGGCGTTCGGGCCGGTCGTGTTCATGGGCATCCTGCGGTGGTGTATGGATTGGCTGCGCACGCCGCCGGGATCGACATGCCGCTTGGATTGGCCGGCTATTTGTACAGCAGTTTGGCTGTCCAGGTGCAGAACGGGGTGCGCGCCATCCCGCTGGGGCAGACCGATGGACAGCTGTTGCTGTTTGCGCTGCGCGCCCAGATTCCCGACTCCGTCAGCAGGGTGCTGCAACTGCAGGATTGCGACTTTGGCGCGGTATCCCCGGGACTGGAGATGGCCCAGCTGCGGCACAGCCAGGTTCACGTGCGAATCTTCATGTCCTAGTCGTCAGGAGGGATTCCGGTTTGGACACGGTGCGTATTGGCATTGGCGGCCCGGTTGGCGCCGGCAAGACCATGTTGGTGGATAAACTGACGCGCCAGCTGTATCCGCAGCTCAGTGTTGCAGTCATTACCAATGATATCTATACCAAGGAAGACGCGAATTACCTCATCCGCGCAGGGGTGCTGCCCGAGGACCGCATCATCGGGGTCGAGACGGGCGGGTGCCCGCACACCGCCATCCGCGAGGATGCTTCCATGAATTTCGCCGCGATGGACGAACTGCTTCAGCGTCACGGACACCTGGATGTCATTTTTGTCGAGAGCGGTGGCGACAACCTGTCGGCAACCTTCAGCCCGGAGCTCGTCGATCTCTCCATTTACGTGATTGACGTGGCCCAGGGGGAGAAGATTCCGCGCAAGAACGGGCAGGGGATGATCAAATCTGACTTGCTCATCATCAACAAGATTGACCTGGCACCGTACGTCGGAGCCCGCTTGGAAGTCATGGAGCAAGATGCGCTGCGGGCACGGGCGGGGCGTCCACTGTTTCTGACCAATCTGCGGGATGACGTTGGTGTGGCCGAAGTGGTGGGGTGGTTGCATGAGCACGCATTCTTGGCCGGGCTCTGACTCCCGCTGTCCGAAGTTGACGGGGCGGTTGTGGATTGAGTTGGCGGAGCGGCGGGGGCGGACCGAGATTGAGTCCCTGGTCGAAGAAGGCGAGTTTCGCTTGTCCCGCCCGGTGTACGGAGTGGGGCCAGATCCACAATTATACCTGATTCACGTGGGCGGCGGGTGTGTGGAGGGGGACGCGTACGAGCTGACCGTGGTCTGTGAGAGCGGATCGCGGGCGGTGTTAACCACACAGTCCGCGACCAAGGTATACAAGAGTCCGGTGCGGCCTGTCACACAGTCCCTCGCCATCGAACTGGCGCCAGGCGGCTGCTTGGACTTTCGCCCGGATGTCATCATCCCCTACGAGAACGCCCGCTATCACCAGCGCACACACGTGCGCATGAGCTCCTCCTCACGGCTGCTTTATTCGGAGATTCTCACCCCGGGCTGGTCCGCCGACGGCGGGTGGTTCCGTTACAGCGAGTTTCGCTCGTGGTTGACAGTTTGGGTGGATGACCGGCCCGTTTTGTACGACCATCAGTGGCTGTGCCCAGATAACACGTTCCTGGGCCTCGGCCAGATGGAAGGTTACACCCATTACGGGACACTGCTGGTGATGGGCTATGAGCTCTCCCACCCGACGCATAACGTGTTGGCCGAGTCCGTGCAAGGGCTTGGTATACAGGGGTGCGTCGGCTTGTCGCCGCTGCCGGGCCCGGGGTTTATGGTGCGCGTGTTCGGATTGTCCACCGACGAGGTGGAGCAGGTCTTTCATGTTGTTCGGGGGCGCATCTGGCGCGAATGGTTCGGCGCGACGCCGCAGCTGCTGCGCAAGTATTAAGGCTGTCTTACAGGGGGGGAGAGTATTGAGCCCACAAGGCGCGCCTTGTCGCCGCACTCCGGAGATGGTGATGGGCGTTCTGCAGTGCCTGGGATGGGGCGCGTGGTGGTTGGGGGCCCATCATTTGTCGAGCCTGTGGACGCTTGGGCCAATGGCGTACCTGTTTGGTCTGCGCCACGCGGTCGATGCGGACCACATGGTCGCCATCGACACCACCACGCGCAAACTTTTGCACGAGGGATCCCGCCCGCGGGCGGTGGGTCTGTATTTCTCACTGGGGCATTCCACCGTGGTGTTTGGGTTGGTTGCCGTCCTGGCGGTCTGCGGCCGCCACTGGGTGGCCACCGCCGCCCCGGTCGCGTTGACGCTCACCGGATCTCTGGTTTCGGCGACCTTCCTCTACGTGGTGGCCATCTGGAACGCGGTGGTGCTGTGGACCCTGTTGCGCAAGAGACGGCTGCATGCGGGCACGGAGCACAGGCAGGCGCCGGCAGGCAAGGGGATCCTGAGCACCGTGTTCGGCGTCAGTCTGCGGTGGGTGAACCGCGACTGGCACATGTACTTTGTGGGCTTGTTGTTTGGTCTCGGCTTCGACACGGCCACTGAGATTGCCCTATTGGCTTTCGGTACGGCGACAATCGGGGATGTACATACGAACGCCTGGAGTCTTCTGGAAACCCTGAGCGTCCTGGTGCTGCCCCTGTTGTTTTCGGCCGGCATGAGTCTGTTGGACGGTTTGGACGGGTTGTGCATGGCCCGAGCCTACGGCTGGGCGAACCAAGACCCCGTGCGGCGCTGGCGCTACAACGTGGCGGTCACTGCCCTGTCGGCAGGGGCGGCCTGGATGGTCGGCACCTTTGAGTGGACACAGATTTTTGCCGAAGGTCTCGTGGGCACGATGTGGCAGGCCATCAACCTGGGCGAGTGGTGCCACGAGGACATGTGGGGCTTGTGGTTGACGGGGCTTCTGTTGTGCTTGTGGGGGATGGCTTGGCTGCGCAGCCTGCGTACGCCCCGCGCGCGCGGCGGCGCTGGGGCTCGACGCCTGTCCGATTGAGGGCATCCTCCCGATTCAGCACACAGGATGACTATACTTGCACGGAATGTCAATTGTTTTTGCTTGTTGAAGCGCTACAATCAATTAAGCAATGGGTCGGCGCTCGTGCTTGTTAGGCGAGGTTGTGAAGAGCGCCGTGAATCCATGCGGAAGCTGGCATCTGCCCCTTCCGCGGAAACGGAGGAATTCGCGTGGCTAATGGTGTATTGGGAACCCAGATTGTGACGCAGATTGGCATCATTGTGCGTGATATTGAGAAGACGGCGCGGAAATTCGCGGAATTTTTCGGTGTGGAAACCCCGTCTTGGCAGTTGACGGATGGGCAGGACAGGGCGCATACCGAGTACCGGGGCGAAGCGACGGATGCGCGTGCAAAACTGGCGTTTTTCCACATGGGATCGGTCGACATTGAACTGATTGAGCCGGTCGGAGGCCCGAGCACCTGGCAGGAGTTCCTCGACACGCACGGTGAAGGGGTCCATCATATCGCGTTTGTAGTCAAGGACATGCAGGGGAAACTGAAGGCATTGGATGCCATGGGCATCCCGTTGGTCCAACGTGGGGATTACGAGGGCGGTCGATACGCCTATGTGGATGCCGGCGAGTCCCTGAAGGTGATTGTGGAGCTTCTGGAAAACGACTAACCGGTGCGGGGGCTGTGGCACCTGTACGACATCTGCTTGTTTGTCTCTGTTAGTTGTTTGTTATCCGAACAGAGCCTGTATTGACGATAGAAACGCCATAAATCTCAATTCAATATCATGTTCGCCTGTAAGCGATTTCGATAGAGTGTGGTCATGAGGCCATGCATCCTGGTCTCGGGGCCGAGCTTGAACGGCGCGGGCGGACAGGGAGAGGTGCGTCGATGGAGTATATCCGGGGATTGACATGGGGTTGGGTAGGCATTCCCGGTACGTGGGCGACATCAGAGGCGGAGCACTCGATGGCGGAAGCGGTCAAGTTGGGCATCAACTGGGTGACGCTTGCGTTTCAAGGGTTGCAGGATGAGCCGCAGTCCACGCGCATCGACTTTGCAGGCGGCGACACACTGACAGACGACGAAGTTATTGGCGCCATCCGCCGCTTTCACCGGCTGGGCATCAAGGTCTGCCTCAAACCGGTGGTCAATTGTCGGGACGGCACATGGCGGGCGCATATCAATTTCTTTGACCACGAGGTGCCGGGTGAGCCGGGGTGGCGCGCGTGGTGGAAGAGCTACGACGACTTCATCCTACATTACGCGGACATCGCCGAAAGGACGCAGTGTGAGATGTTCTGCGTGGGCTGCGAGATGGTGCAGGCGGATAGGCGAGTGGACGACTGGCGGAGACTGGTTGCCCGCGTCCGGGACGTGTATTCCGGGCTGGTCACGTATAACTGCGATAAGTACCAAGAGGAGCGTGTGCAATTCTGGGACGCGGTGGACGTGATTTCGTCCAGTGGCTACTACGCGCTCGCCAGCTGGCCGGCGCGGGTTCAGCAACTGCGGGCGTTTGCCGAGCGCTGGAGCAAACCCTTTTTCTTCATGGAAGTCGGTTGCCCAAGTCGGACGGGATCGGCCCAAGCGCCCTATGATTGGACACATCCGGGGGAAGCCAATCCCGGGGAACAAGACGAGTTTTATCGGACCCTGTTTGCTGCGTTGGATAAGGAACCTTGGTTCTATGGGTATATGCTGTGGGACTGGCCGGCACACCTGTATCCCTTGGAGCAGGCCAGTACGGACCGCGGCTACTGCATGTACGGCAAGCCGGCCGCCGAGCGCATTCGTGCGTACTACGCGGCCAAGGCGGCATCCGGATGAGCATCGGGGATGCTCGTGCTGCACGAACGGGCACATAGAGAATAGGAGGACATCGTGTGGTCATAGATCTGAACGGCAACTGGCGCATGAAGGCTGTGAATGCGGCGGAGTGGGTGCCCGCTCAGGTGCCGGGGTCGGTGTATTTGGACCTGCTGCGGGCGGGCCGCATTCCCGACCCATTCTATCGCGACAACGAACTGCGCGTTTTCGATGTGGCGAAGCAGGATTACGAGTACGAGCGCGAGTTCCAGGTGGATGAGCAGTTGCTCGCCGCTGACAAGGTGTTGCTGACCTGCCTGGGTCTCGATACGCTGGCGGCCATTGAGGTCAATGGTCAGCATGTTGCGCACACCGACAATATGCACCGGACGTACGAGTTCGATGTGAAGCATCTGCTCCATCCCGGACAGAACCACATTCGCATCGTCTTTCGTTCGGCCCTCAACTACATCCTAGAGGCCAACGCGCGGGATCCGCTCTGGGGACCCGGCGACTCGGTGGAGGGGTTTCCGCATCTGCGCAAGGGCCACTACATGTTCGGCTGGGACTGGGGCCCGAAGATTCCTGATTTGGGTATCTGGCGCGACATCTTTCTGCGCGCCTACCGGGTCGGCCGGATTGCCGATGTGCGCATCGACCAGCACCACTCGGAGGGCCGCGTGCGGCTGGACGTCTTGACGGACGTCGAGGCGTGGCAGGACACTTCGCTCGAGCTGGTGGTGGAGGTGACCTCCCCGGATGGGCAGGTCCACCGCGCATGCCAATCCGCGGCGCCTGGGCACAACGCGCTGACGGTCGAGATCGAAAACCCGGAGCTGTGGTGGCCGAACGGCTACGGGAAGCAGCCTCTGTATCATGTGGAGGTGCGTCTTGCAGCAGCCGGTCGGACGCGGGACGCGCGGTCGCTGCGCATCGGGCTGCGCACTGTGCGCTTGGTGCGGGAACCAGACGAGTGGGGCGAATCCTTCCTGTTTGAGGTCAACGGGGTGCGCATCTTCGCTTGCGGAGCCAACTACATCCCGGAAGACAACCTGTTGGCCCGGCGTAGCCGGGAAAAAACCAGGCGGCTGCTCAAAGACTGTGTCGCGGCCAACTTTAACTTCATCCGCGTCTGGGGCGGCGGTTTGTATCCGGAGGATTACTTCTACGACCTGTGCGACGAGCTGGGGCTCGTGGTCTGGCAGGACTTCATGTTCGCCTGCGGGGTCTATCGGCTGACGCCCGAGTTTGAAGAAAACATCCGCCAGGAGGCCATCGACAACCTGCGTCGGCTGCGCCACCACGCCAGCCTTGGCCTCCTCTGCGGCAACAATGAGATGGAGGTGGCCTGGGCAGACTGGCAATTCCCGAAGCCCGATGACCTGCGCCAGGACTACCTGAGGATGTTTGAGCAGGTGTTGGCGGAGGTGGCGCGCCAGGAGGCGCCGCAGGTGGATTACTGGCCGGCTTCGCCGTCGTCGGGGGGCGGCTTTGACAACCCGAACGACGAGAACCGCGGCGACGTCCATTACTGGGAAGTCTGGCACGGGCTCAAGCCGTTCACCGAATACCGGAAGTTCCATTTCCGCTTCTGCTCGGAGTTTGGGTTTCAGTCTTTCCCGTCCATCAAGACGATAGGGACCTTCACCGAGCCCGAGGACCGCAACGTCTTCTCGTACGTGATGGAGAATCATCAGAAGAACGGATCGGCCAACGGCAAGATTTTATATTACCTAGCGGAGAACTTCCGTTATCCGAAGGACCTGCCCGCGCTCGTGTACACGTCCCAAATCCTGCAGGCGGAAGCCATCAAGTACGGAGTCGAGCACTGGCGCCGCCACCGCGGGCGCTGCATGGGGGCCATCTACTGGCAGCTCAACGACTGCTGGCCGGTCGCTTCTTGGGCGAGCATCGATTATTATGGTCGGTGGAAGGCGCTGCACTACTTCGCCAGACGCTTTTTCGATCCGGTTCTCATCTCGGCCTGCGAGGAAGGCAGCCAGGTGGCGCTGTGGCTGACCAACGACCGCTTGCAGCCGGTCTCCGGCACGGTGCGCTGGCGGCTCTGCGACCCGCGGTCGCAGGTTTTGCGCGCCGACGAACAGGCGGTCACGGTGCCGGCGCTGTCGCCGCAAAAGGTCGTCGACCTCGATTTGTCCGATGTGTTCACAGACATGGACGTGCGGCGCCGCACCTATCTCGAATACAGCTTCGAGACTGGCGACGGGGTGCGTCAGGGAACGCTGCTGCTGGTGCCGGCGAAACACTTTGAGTTTGTCGATCCGCACCTGTCCGCCGCTGTGGAGGACGCGGGCGACGCCTTTGTGGTGCGCGTTTCGGCGCAGGCGTACGCCAAGTACGTGGCGGTCGATTTGTCCGGTGCGGACGCGGTGTTCAGCGACAACTTCTTCGACCTGTCGGCCGATGCGCCGCGTACGGTCACGGTGGCCAAATCGTCTCTGTCTCACCCGTTGTCCCGGGACGAGTTTGCGCAGGCTTTGCAGTTGACCAGTCTCTACGATACGTACGATCACGAATGAGCGCGCGGCGGGTGCGCCGACAGCGCTAGGAAAGGGAGGAACACCCGCCGTGTACAGTATTGGCGTTGACCTGGGCGGAACCAAAATCTTGACCGGGGTTCTCGATGAGCAGGGAACCCTGCATCACACTCTGGAAGTGCCGACGATGGCGACAGACGGCCCGGATGCCGTCATCCATCGCATTCGCGGCACCGTCGATCAAATGCTGCATCGGGTGGGGCACGCCAACGTCATCGGCATCGGCATTGGGGCTCCCGGGCCCCTCAACCCGCACACCGGCACGGTGTTGGGTCCGCCCAACCTGCCGGGATGGGACCACATTCCGCTGCGGGACAAGCTGCATGAGGTGTACGGCCTCCCCGTATACCTGGAGAACGACGCCAACGCGGCTGCGATTGCCGAACACCGCTTTGGCGCCGGCCAGGGCAGCCGGCAGATGGTGTACATCACCGTCAGCACCGGCATCGGCGGTGGCGTGGTGGTGGATGGGCAGGTGCGCCAGGGGGCCGCCGGCGGGTTTGCCGAGATTGGCCACATGATTGTCGATCCAGCCGGCGCCCGCTGCCACTGCGGCAACCGCGGCTGCCTGGAGGCTGTGGCGTCGGGGACGGCCATTGCACGCATGGCGAGCGAGGCGTTCAGGCGCGACCTGACGGCGGAGCAGGTGGCTGAACTGGCGGCGCGTGGAGACAAAAAGGCGCGGCAGGTTCTCGACACGGCGTTTTCCTATCTAGGCATCGGTCTGGTGAATATCGTGAACCTGTACGATCCGGACTTGATTGTCATCGGCGGGGGTGTGGCGCGCATCGGACCGCCGCTGTTCGACGCCCTGCATGAGGCGGTCTTGCACAATTACTTCCGCCAAAGCTACGGCATGGACGTGCCAATTGTACCCGCTCATCTGGGGACGAAAGCGGGCGTCATCGGCGCGGCCGCCCTCCCCTGGTTGGCCTGCAGGACGGCAGTCGACTCTCACCCGTGTTGATGTATCCTCGACCAGCGCTGATGCGCTTTCCCCAAAGCCTGAATGACGAGCTCTTTGGCCATCCTCCAATCGGCATGCCGCCCCACAATTTGGCGGGTATACAAGTCCCTCAAACTCGCCCCATGCCCGCCGTGAGGTTCTCACCTCCTGGAACTCGACACGGACCAATGATGTTGTGCGAATTACAATTCCATATTTCATACATAATGTGGATCCGTTCGTCACCAGTGGCCAGGATTTGATTGTGCAGTGGCTCGATGCTCCTTATCGTCTAATGGGATGAGCGGGAGGAGTGAGGTGCTCTGGACGAACTCAAGTGCATCCACGAAGCCGTGGCCGGAAATCGTGACGCCTATGGCGAACTGGTCGCCAAATACCAGAGCATGGTGTACCGAGTCTGCCTGAAGTTCACTCGCGACGAACACGCGGCCGAAGACCTGGCACAAGAGGTTTTTATCAAGGCGTACCATGCCCTTTCAGGTTTTCGGCAGGATGCTTTGTTTTCCACTTGGCTTTACCAAATTACGGTTCGCAAGTGCCTGGATTGGAAACGCTCGGTGGAACGAGAGTGGCAACGACACGGGGAAGCGCTATATGACGAATACGAATGGCCCGATTCGGAGACACCGGAACGCAGTTTGGTGGACAAGGAACGGACCCTGCGATTGCGTGAGCTCGTGGAGGGGTTACAGGAACCATATCGCACAGTGACCAAGCTGTTCTATTTTTATCAACAATCCTACAAGGAGATTGCAGAACGGACGGGAACGTCGGTCAAGACAGTCGAGTCACAGCTATACAGGGCAAGGAGGATGCTGCGCGAGAAAGGAGAAGGGTTGCGGTGAAGTGTTCAGAGGTTCAAGACCTGATGGCCGCGTTCGTGACGCGGGACTTGCCGACGACGAAGGCCGAGGCCGTTCGGCGCCACATCAAGACGTGCGAAGAGTGCCGCCTCTGGCACCAAGAGGTTCTGGGTCTGGCGGATGTGTGGATGGAGGACGTGCAGGTATCAGGACTTAACCTGGTGGACGCGGTGCTCTCACGCCTTGAAGTGGCAGACAGATCTCCTGAGCTTGGGGATTCAGGCGTGGCACCACGGTGGAACGTTCCTTCTCGCATCACGCTGGTTCATTATGGGCTGGCCGCGTCCATCGCTCTGGCCCTGTTTCAGTTCGGTGTGTTCGCACGCTTAGGAGCGACTCTGATGCAAAATGGCCTGGTGCTGTCAGACCGAATATACAGTTTGATGCATTTTTTATCCAATATGTAAATAAAGGAATGGAGGTTCAACCTTGACACGCAAAAGCGCATTTCTGACATTTGTGCTCTCCTGGCTTCCGGGGCTTGGTCACCTGTACCTCGGACTCAATAAGCGGGGACTTCAGTTCATGGCTGCATTCTTCGCCTGTATCATCTTGATTCCGCTGTTGCCGTTTGTGTTTCCGTTCGTGTTAGCGATTCTCTGGTTCTATTCCCTGTTCGACGCGTTGCAAAAGGCAACAGTGATAAATACACTGGCCTCGCAACAGGGAGCCCCATCGATTCCGGCTGACTCGGGAGACGCAGGAATTGGCCGTGATTCTCTGACCACAGATTTGGATCAAGCCATCGATCCGCTACGGGCCTTGCGCGAACAAAACACCGTGAATCCACTGTGGATTGGCGGTGTCTGCATCCTCGTCGGCCTGTTGGTACTCGTGAGAGAGGTTTTTCCGATAGTGTGGCATATGCTGGTAGTCATGCACATCGGCAGTATCCTGCTCGCGGTCGTATTGATAGGGTTTGGGCTGTGGTTGATTCGAACGTACAGCAAGAAGTCATGAAACAAGCCGAGCAAGGCTGACGGGGGAAGATCCATGAAGACAGTGAAAATCGGCATATTGACAAGCGCGTTCACGTTTATCGCAATCGGAGTCGTCATCGTCTTGCATATAAGCGGGCTGGTATCCTACGAGGTTTTCAAGTACTTATGGCCAATCCTGCTCGTCGCGTTCGGCGTGGAGTTGGTTTGGGGATATCTCACGAACCGCGAGCAGCGTGTGCAGGTGAGCGGATGGAGCCTGGTTCTGATTGTACTGGTGATGTTGTTGGGCATCGGTCAATCTGTAAGGGCATCCGGGTTTATCGGGAAGCACATCGGTGTGAGGTATGTGGAACCCGTGAACGGCCATGTGAGTGTAGGCAACGGAATCAAGAGGGTTCAGATTGAGGTCGAGAACGCTCGGGTGACGGTCACTGGGGCGACCGGCTCGGAGGTGACCTATGATGGCGAGTTGGACGTTGGCGCGTTTTCACCAAGGGACGCGGAGCGGAAAATTCATGCCCAATGGTCTGTCCATCAAGTGGGGGATGTACTTGAGATGCGTTTGAATACAAGGCCATCCCTCGGTTTCATGGGGGGCTTTGCGGGCCCGCATCCTTACTTGAACGTGCAAGTCCCCAAGACGTTATCAACCGAGGTGGTGACGTCCAACGGTTCCGTGCAAGTAGCGCAAATGAACTCGTCCAGTACTGTTCATACCAGCAATGGCGTGGTCGGCTTGACGGATGTCAGAGGTGACGTCACCGTGGGAACCAGTAATGGCACGGTCACGCTGAAGAATATCGCAGGCCGTGTCGACGTACACACGACGAATGGGAGGATTCGGGGGACGTCCGAGATCGGCGGAGATTGGACGTGTTCGACGACTAATGGAGCCATTGAATTAAGCGTCCCATCTGATACCAACGCGACGGTGCATGCTCAGACCACCAATGGGAGCATTGGCGGTGGCGTACACTGGACGTTTGCTTCCAGGCAACATGGCAGGGTCAATCTGGGTTCGGGGGACCATGAGGTATACTTGAGTACAACAAATGGTAGCGTAAAGGTCGATCGACGAGAATCGGTAAATAGGTAAAGCAAATGATATAGCAAAAACATAGGCCATTTGTTCCTGATTTGTGCGAGACCGCTGCTCATGTCTGAGTGGCGGTTTTTCGTACGGCCTGCGGGGGCGGAATCACCTGTGAAACTTGTCGCCTGAATCGATCAAAAGCCCACCGCGTGCTACCTACGAGTGCGCCAGGCACTTTCGTAGAGGCACCGGTGGCTGGTACGAACTCATCGGTTCGTGGAGCCGTCAGGATGATCTCTGAGCGCGGCGGTGATGGCATGCTGCATGCGAATGGTCGTCATCCGACCTGGAGGTCGTATTCCAGGCTTGCACGACGCCCACAATGAGGTATACTACGTGTATAGGACCC
>NZ_BCQV01000023.1 GCF_001552255.1 Alicyclobacillus shizuokensis NBRC 103103 | reverse complement strand
ACGCGGAATGCCAGGAACCCTTGGGACTCCAGTGTCATCGAGGCGAGGCAGTCAGAGAGAGTCTGAACTGCTTCACAGTACATCTCCGCCGCGTCGAGGAACCAGGCCTTCTGCTGAGATGAGTAGTAGAACCGCTCCATCTCCACGAGATGCGCGCGTACAGATTTCATCTTCTCTGCAAATGACTTCACCAACGCCAGCAGAGACGGCTTTTCGAGTTCCTGCATGATTTGCTGACGAAAGTAGACGGTTTCAGGATCCGTCAACGGAGTGTAATAGATGGGCCTTAGACCATACTCCTGCTTCTCAAGAAGGATCGCGTCAATCACTTGGTCAAGATTCAAGTCTGAAAAGAACTCAGGCATCGTTTCCTGAACCGTGCCTCCGTTACTTGCGGGATATAACATGCTGAAGAAATTCACGGTTGTACACACTCCTTGTACGACAATCAAACGGGAGAATTCCCTGGCCGTTCGGACACGATTTCAGCATGGCGGCAACGCCATTCGTTTGTTTGTCTTATTTCACGCACTGGCGCGAACCTTGGGCACTGTGGTCAGCAGGAGAACGATGACCACGAGGACTGTATGGCCCCAAATAGAGGACGGAGTTGTTGAATAGGGGCCAAAATAAAGAAACTTGGAGCCAGATGCTTCGCGACATCTTGTTCGATTTCCATGTGGACCCTCCCGGTCGGATTGGTACGGGAACATAGTAAAAACATAAAGGCTCCTGCAAACAGGCCGAGACCTTTGCAGGAGCCATCATCCCCGATGGGAGTTCATGGTGAGCTCCATCACCAATCTGATTTTGGTATTAGTATATATCAGTGCACATTGACTTTTCCATAATGAATTACTTTAGCAGGTATGATGATAGCCGGCCCAGATGCATGACTGAGAAGCGGTTGCAATATGTCGAGCGTGGGCACTGCGTTTTCACTCGTCAGGATAGTCTCCAGAATCAGTATGCCGTTTTTTGCCGAGAACAGCCTCGGCCTCCGGATAATGCGGTGGCTCCCAAACCCTTCAATCGCATATGAGACAATGACGGACATCACGCGTTCCCGGCGCAGAACTCTTAGCAGCTCTCCCAGCAACGACCGACCATGTGTTGTATCCTCCTCATTCATGTAAACTTTGCAATATGCGCTTCCCGATTCGGTCGTCATCATTTTGATGTCTTTCAGTTCGCACGTGATTGCATCAACAGCCGGAACAGTAAACACCGAACATCTCGACATCAAACTTTGATCGAGCATCCGAGTAGCAGCTTCTACCATTTCGAGAGGAGCAAACATTTGTAACGATATTGGCAAGGGAGTACTTGTATAATCCGAGTGAATATCCCGTATGTGGCCTCGTCGATCCAACCCATACGTCCCTCGGACAACAGTGCATCCAGGAGCGCCCAGCTGCACAAGCCGTTCGAGGATAGCTTCGTACAGCAGCTTACCAAATGGACGAATTCTTTCGCCGTCGTAGATGAGTATCTCAAGATATGCTCCGTTGGACATGGCTGAGTTCACCTCTCTTCCGAGTGACTCATTGGGAGCAGCGTTCATTATGCGAAGACCCGACCATGACGATGCAGTTCGCCCAAAAATTATGTCAAATCAGTTCAGTGATGGGGGACTCGTGTTTGCATGAAGACTGATGCGAAATGCCCTTGATGAGAAATATTCCTTAGTCGCACCTGCACGGTCGGTCCGGTACCGTTACACATGCGGTGATATCAATTGCCCCTCGAGAATAATACTGGGACCCGATGCCATTTCCAGCATAGGACGAATTTCCTCGACCAATGCTTCAATTTGGTCAACAGTGCCAAAGATCTCGACCAAAATCGGCGCATGACTGGACAACTCAAAAATTTTGTTTTTCCGTATCACACGGTCGGTACCGAACTCCTCCACAGCCGTTTGGACATTCACCCAAAGGATTTTCCTTTTACTGCACTCCCGGACCACGGCGTGGTATAAAGGCAAGTTGTTGAAACGGTCGTCTTCTTTCATACTAGATCCTCAGTGTAAGCGCTTGTTCCATGGTTTCCGCTCCTTTCGCGGAAGTCATCCTGGATCCAGCCATTTGGCATCTGAAGCAAAAAGCAGGTAGTTGCTTTTATTCAAATAAGCGCATACTCGATTGATGAACTCGTCGGTCGCGTCTTCGTCTTCAAACACAATGTGCATGGTGATGGGAAGAGATTGAGACAGGTATGCAGCGTCAGCGCTCTGGATGTGAGCATCCCGATCCACGCCTTCCTCGCCTCGGAACACGGTCACTCCAAGCGCACTGCTTTCCCAGAGGAGATGTACGAATTCCCGGTACAAAGGAGGTCCTAACCACCCATCACTTTCTCCCTCATATAATAATATAAATGAATTTCGAAATACTTTGCCACGATCCAACCTCACCTTATATCCATCGCGCCACATAGGCTAGAGCAACCCCACCAATTAGAGAGCTCGCAAGATAAACAAATGCGAGTCCCTTGTGAACGCGAAAAAGCTGGCGAGCTTCAACGGACATTGTTGAGAATGTTGTAAACCCGCCACAAAACCCCGTACCGATGAATGTCCACCAAGCCAAGTGATGTCCTTGAAGCTGTCGAAAGAATACAACTAACAGGACAGACCCAAGCATGTTGATGATCCATGTGGGCCAAGGAAAGTCGTTGTATACAAACCTTGAAATCAATCGTCCAAGTTCATACCTCGTCAAGGAACCAATGCCCGCCCCTAAGCTTGCCAATATCGCCAAGAATGTATGCAACTTATAAATATGCTCCTTCGGCTTTTTCAGACTTTATCTCACGATGTAAGACAGGCCGAACAGAACGTTCACCTGCTGCCACACTCAGTACTCCTCCGCCAATGCTGGCGACACCATAGAGCACTGACAAAATCAGGTGACCGTGGAGTAACTCCGACATCTCAAAACTGAATGTCGAAAAGGTAGTAAAGGCTCCGATCACTCCTGTTCCGATTCCCAAACGAAGCCAAATAGGGAAATGATTCTTATCGGCTATTGCATAAAAAAGCCCGAGTCCAAAGCTCCCGACAAGATTTATTGTGAGTGTGGCGAGTGGAAAGGAGAAAGGTGTCGGAATCAAGGTTCCCAGAAGAAACCGCAACCATCCTCCTATCAAACCGCCAACAACAATCGCTAAAGCTACGATGTCGTTACCTCCTTATGCCGAAAAGGCTCCTACGACAGCATAAAAAGCGTGTCGTAGGAGCCATTATCCCTTCCAGGCCATTGTGGTGAGCCCCATCACCTATATCAATCCATCTCATGAGGAATTATATCATGTGAACCCGTTACATACTAGTCCTTGTAATTTGTGCTGAATGTTTCAGCTGATTGGCACCTTCCCTAGCGGGTGAAACACCTGCGCTGTACAAGAACACCCCACGAATCGTCTTGACCGTGCTCCGAACAGGTCTTATATCGGGGAAGCTCCCCTACACCTCATTACCAAGTGGGTGTAACCCAGAATATAAGAGAAGCGGGGCTACGTCGAACATCACTCTGCTCATCGCTCGCGGTACGGAGCACATGAGTCCCTTCGCACCAGATTGTATGGGACCCTAATCGGATAGGGCAAGGGGTTTTTGGACATCAGGCTAAGCCAGAGTTCGAACGCTTGGCGTCCAATCTCTTCCAGAGGCTGAGATATGGTTGTGAGAGCCGGATCAACATATTCCGCCACTTCGATGCCGTCGAATCCAATAACGCTCACATCTTCAGGTACCCTTACTTGGTTGTCCCTCAGTGCCTTGATCGCGCCAATGGCCGCCACATCTGGAACGCAGAAGACTGCCGAAAACTCAAGCCCATCCCGCAAAGCTTGTTCCATGGCCGCATAACCGCCGGCGTAGGTCCAATCGCTCTCCACCTGCAATTCTGGCCTTATTGGAATTCCGGCTAACTCCAGAGCTATGAGATACCCACGCAGTCGGTCTTTATCCGAAGTGTTCATGTACAGAATGTCTCGGTGCCCTAAGGAAATTAGATGATTGGTCGCTTCGATGGCAGCAGCAATGTTGTCAATGGAAACCGACGGAATGTCCAGGTAGTCAACATACTCACCAGCGAGAACAATCGGACACTCTTTCGATATCCTGTAGAACTCCTCCAGATTGCTCTTGGAGGAGAGAAATATCACTCCATCGATCTTTCTGGAAGTCACCACATCAAGAATTTCACTGGCGCTGCAGTCACTCTCGACGGAATCAAAAAGCAGTACATGATATCCATGAGATCGTGCAGTGAGTTCAATGGTACGAACAATCCGGGCAAAGAATGGATTGGTGATATCATTGAGAATAACCATGACACAACACGTCTGATTCAAACGAAGGTTTCTGCCCATCGAACTCGGGTGATAATCGAGTTCCTGTATGGCCCGGAGAACCCTTTCACGCGTAGATGGCTTCACCCCACGGGAATTGTTCAGAACCCTCGAAACGGTAGCTGTCGAAACCCCAGCCAAGCGAGATACTTCCTGAATCGTCGCCAATCTTCACTCACCTGTCCAATGGTCATGTCAGATATAAATGAAGATATCTACCACAGGGTGTAACCTGTGGTAGAGCACCAACCAGATCATACATCATTTTCCAGAAGCTCAATGATGACCTTTAAAGATTCAGAAGCATCCATGTATGCATAACGTCCTCCCACATATTCACCGCTTTGGATCAAGGGTATCCTGATTTGCTCCAAATCCTGTATTTTCTGATGCATATCCTTCACGATAAAGGCAATGTGGTGTACGCCTTCCCCATGCTCATCGAGAAACTCCTTCCAGGTGCTAGGTCCACCCACTGGTTCGATCAACTCAATGTCGACAGAACCTACATGAAAGAAGGCCAGTTTCGCTCGAGCATCCGTAGCTTCCCCTCTAAGTCGGGTGCGTGCAACATCGTGCCCGTCTGTCAACCGCCATTGTGGTTTGTCAACACCCAAGAAATCGGCAAATGCTTCCGAGGTTTTATCAATGTCCTTCACAATAATACCGATCTGCGTCACAACTTTTGTGCCTAATATACCATTTCCCATAATAGCCTTACACCCCCAGATGAAATCATTTCAGTTTCATCACTCTGGTCGCAGCTGATGACTAAATTTCAGGAGAAGAACTGTGCATCCAAGTACAATGATCAACAAGATCCAAGCCATGGCTGAGGCATACCCAATCTTAAAATATTGAAAGGCATTTTCGTACAAATACAATGAGTAAAACAGTGTCGCATTGTTTGGCCCACCGTTTGTCATAATAAAGGCTTCAGCAAATGACTGGAATGTACCAATCAAACCCGTTATGACGTTGAAGACGATAACTGGCCTTAACATGGGAACGGTGATATGAACCGCCTTCTGCCAGGCATTCGCGCCGTCGAGACTGGCCGCCTCGTAGAGTGCCGGAGATATATCCTGCAATCCGGCTAAATAAATGATGATCATGTTTCCGGCGCCCCACAATGCCATCAAGATGAAGGAAGGTTTCGCCCATGCGGGGCTCGCTAACCACCCCGGTCCAGGTATTCCGAATAGGTGAAGAATCGAATTTATCAATCCCGTATCAGGCTCCAGAATCCAGATCCACAACACGGATAGTACGACAGTCGGCACCAAGGTGGGTAAAAAGAATACCACCCGAAAGAATGATAGACCCTTGATCCTTCGGTTGTTTAAAAGAATAGCGATGGTGACAGTGGATACAGTAATAAACGAGAGACCAATAACCACCATATACAATGTATTTGCAAGAGAGGTTAGGAACACCTTGTCGCTGAACAGGTTTACATAATTCTGAAGCCCCACAAATCTCGGGGTACCAATCATGCTATAATCCGTAAGTGAATAGTATAATGATGCAAACACAGGATAGGCAGTAAATACAACAAACCCTACGATCCACGGGGAAATGAACAGCAGACCTGTCCGTAAGGAACGCTTGTTCATTCTAGGTTTCCCCCTTAATCTTTTATGCCTGTAAAGCTAATACCTTGTATAAATTGGCGTTGCATGAAGAAAAAGAGCAACAAGACGGGAACCGTCATACTCACACCAACCGCAAGCAAGAGAGTCCAACGTGGATCGTTCGCAGACATGATCTGTTGAATGCCCAGAGATAGAGTATAGAGTTTGTTGTTGCTCAGGAATACCAAAGGCCCGATAAAGTCACCCCAATCGTGAATGAAGCTGAAAATGGCCACTGTCGTGACAACGGGTTTCGCAAGCGGCAGGATAATTTGCCAATAGATGCGAAATTCACTGGCTCCGTCGACTTTGGCGGAATCCGATAGATCCTTTGGAATGCCGATAAAAAATTGGCGCAAAAGAAAAATGTAAAACGCATTTCCGAAAAAGCTCGGGACAATGAGTGGCAAAAACGTACCTATCCAACCCAGATTGGTGAACAGAACAAACAGAGGTATCATCGTAACCTGGAACGGGAGCATCATGGTAGCCAGCACCAGGATAAAGACTGCGTTTCGAAATGGCCAGTTAACGCGAGCAAATCCATAGGCAATCAGTGTGTTGGACAGGACAACCCCAACGAGATTACATCCCACTATAATAAGTGTGTTGCGGAGATACAACAGAAACGGGAACTGACGAAAGGCCTCCACAAAATTGCTGAACATCCAATGTTTGGGTATCCATACCACGGGACTAGCAAATAATTCGTGATTGCTCTTCAGTGCCCCGGACAGTAGCCACAAAAACGGAATCACGTATGCCAACGCAATCAATACTAGAACTAGGTAGGTGAGGACTAAAGGTACCCTCTGGGAAAAACGCTGCCAGGCCGGTTGACTTCGATTGGCCCTAGGTACCGGAACAACCGTGTCTACCTGCATCGCCTTCACAATCACACACCACCCTTTCAAATCATCCTGAACACAACAGATCGATAGCTCATGCTGCGTATGCTGGTGTTGCAACCGCATCCAGGTCTTGAGAATAGCCGCCAACCTGGATGCGATATGAACGAGATCCGTATATCAGGACTTTGGCGGCCCTACTTCGCTCTGTAATTTGTCTTGTAGCGCTTTCAATAAAGGCCCCGGATCTGCATGATTGTAAATGACTTTGTCACGGATCGAAGTCAGGCCATTTGACATCTCACTCGCTACGGATGTCAAGGCAGGGGTTCCCGATTTCGGAGACTCCGCCAACTTCATGACCGTCTTATAGATTGGATCGGTGATCTGTCCATTTGAGTTATAGAATTTAATCCCTTTCGTGGAGGACTGATTAACGGCCACAGAGCGCCATGTGTTAATGTCGGAAGCCAAAATGTTGCCCTGGCTGCCCCAAATGGCAAATTTCAATGCTTCCAGAGGATGCTTGGCCCCTTTAGGGATCATGAACACGTTCGTTCCAAAGATGGTCGAGTCTGCACGCCCGCCCGGAGGTGCCGGAAGTGGCGCCACCTTGTAATGAACATTCGGCGCGTAGATTCGAAGAGCATTCGAGAACCAGTTCCCACTGACAGTCATCGCAACTTTCCCGGTAAAGAAAGGATGATCTGGCGTAAACGCACCACCAAAACCAGATGTAAACGATTTCAATTTCTCCGGATTATATTTTTTCGCATAGGACCCCATCCAATTCATCATGTCCACCATCTGAGTAGAATCCAGGTCCATGCGGTTTGTCTTGGGATTGTACAGATTTGCCCCAAATGTCCAGGACCAGACGAACGGGTTGTCACCGTCATCAATCCAAGGTATAAACCCCATACGCTGAATCGTGCCCGAAGAAGAAATTTTGGTCAGCTTTTCGGCATCGGCATCCAGCTCAGCTATCGTGCGCGGGGGCTTGTTAGGATCCAACCCGGCCTGCTTAAACAGATCCACATTGTAATACAACATCTCTACGTTTGTGTCTTCAGGAAACAGGTACGTCTGTCCGTCATATTTCATCAGACTCTGGAACGAAGGAATGAGGTCTGCCTCATTGAAATGCAGTTGTTTCAAGTAACTGTCCAACGGTTCCAGTGCCCCTTTGGCGGCCAGCGCATATCCAGCCTGCGGATCGTTCGTGATGACTAAGTCGGGCGGATTATGGCCGGCTATGGCTGCCAAAAGCTTGCCATTGGATATGCCTCCGTCAGGTGGGACATAAACCGCATTGATCTTGATGTTCTTATTTTCCTTTTGGAATTTTGCGATCCTCCATTTATCCCACTTCTCCGAGTCCCCACCCCAAGGATACCAATACGTGATCTGAACCGTTCCCTGGTGTCCGGAACTGCTCGCCGGTGAAGTTGCCCCCTGGCCACAGCCCACCGCAATCGCACCTAACGTCAAAGCGGCCATTCCCACGGCACTGAGCTTTCTGTTCAGCCTCACTGGTTGTCCCCCTTTGCAAAATAGTCGTGCTACCCAGAGTTGAAGAATTATTGTTTTCGTTGTATATTGTAATCGATTACATTAAGATGTCAATGCCGAACTTCAACTGCCTGAGGATATGAATGTTAAACGATTTCAAGATGAGGAGGTTATCCATGTGATTGTCCTCATAACCGGAGCAGCCAGGGGATTGGGCCGGGCATTAACAGAACGGTGCCTGCAACAGGGAGACACCGTCCTGGCCTGTGTGCGTGCACCATCAGCGGCGAGGAACCTGCAGGATCTTTTGCAGACTCACCCCGATAGGCTTTATATCTACTCGATTGATGTTGGCGATGATGCCAGTGTGGCCAATGCTGCGTCCCTAATCGCAACTCAGGTCCCGAAAATTGATTGTTTGGTCAACAACGCCGGTATTCTTAAGGGAGCCTCCGAGCGCATTCACAATCTGGACATGCGCAATATCCGAGAATCACTTGAGACCAACACGATGGGCCCCATTAGTATGGTAGCTTATTTGTTGCCTCTCATCTTGAGATCCGAAAGACCCATGATTCTCAACATATCATCCGAAGCCGGAAGCATCTCAACGGTCGGAAACCACTCGTACGGATACCACATTTCGAAATGCGCACTCAACATGTTTTCACAGATACTCGCTAACGATCTCAAGGATCATGGTGTTGCCGTCCTTGCAGTACACCCTGGACGAATGCGTACAGATATGGGGCTGCCGGACTTTCCCGATTCCCCTGAGGACGTAGCTCAAGACTTGTATGAGATGATGCAAGCCAGGATGGATACACTTCCCCAGATCCGATTTGTCGATCGATTTGGTACGCCGATGCCATTGTAATACGGATCCTTGAGAATATGGAGGTCCACATATGCCAAAGAATGTATTAGCAGTTATCGGAGACTTCTATCACCCGTCGACTCCTATCAACACAGCCCTAGATCATGCTTTCGGACCGCTGCGAGAAGGCGGATACACTCTTCAAGTGATTGCGGAAACACAACTGCCAGACGGCCTGTTGTCGAGACCGGACTTGATCGTGCTATACAAAGAGAATCGAACGAACCCCTCGGTTGATGAGAACGAAACCTGGTTGACACCGGAAATTGAGGACCAGATTGTTCATTACGTGGAAACGGGCGGTGCTTGGTTAGCATGGCATGCGGGCCTAGCCTCCTATCCAGCCCCCGGCCCATATACGGACATGCTTCGCGGACACTTCAAGTGGCACCCGGAAAAAAACAAAATGGTGCGTTACAGCATGGGCCACCACCCAATCGTGGAAAACATGACCCCGTTTGAGATCATGGATGAACAGTATTTTGTCGCATGCGATGAGGCTAAAACCCAGGTGTATCTGTGGTCAGAATCACCTGATGGCCGGTCCCCAGCGGGCTGGGCCCATCCGTTCGGAACCGGTCGTGTTTGCTGTCTGGCCCCCGCCCACAGACCAGAAGGATTGATGCATCCAGCCATGCGCTCTCTATTATCACAAGCATTGCTCTGGTGCACCAAGCGGATGTAGATTATCGGCAAGGTCCAGTATATGCCAAAGGGGGGATCTAGTATCCCCCCTCTCCTTTGTCTTTGTCAAGGCTTGGTACAAACTCATCCCCACTTGGCACCCCAGCGCTTCATCTCCCTCAGCACACCGTGAAAATCATTTCCCTTCTCGGTCAGGGTATATTCTACCGTTACGGGCACGGTCGGATAAACCTTTCGTTCCAGAATACCATGGGATTCAAGATGGCGCAAGGTATCGGTCAGCGCTTTGGGACTCACGCCGGGCAACGCCCGTTGCAACTCACTGAAACGCTTCGTGCCCGTATACAACTCTTTGAGCACAAGAAACGACCACTTCCCGCCAATGATCGTCAATGCCTTCTCAATGGAACAGGGAATCGAATCAATGTCGCTGGGTCTGGGATTTGTGCTCTGCATCCTGGATCCTCCCGAATCAAAGTTAGTTACTATCAATGACTATAGTATATGTATGCCTGATAACAATATCAATTGAAGGTGATTTCTTCATCTTTGAAACCATAATCGTTATAATTTCGTTGGTTGCATCACCCATCATTCCCCACAGGACAGGAGGACTGCGACATGGAATATCGCCGTCTTGGCAAAAGTGGTGTCAAGGTCTCGGAAATTGCGCTCGGCAGCTGGCTGACATACGGTACCGTGACGGAGCAGGAAAAAGCCATCGCCTGTGTAAAAGAGGCGTATGAGCAAGGAATAAACCACTTCGACTGCGCCAATATGTACGGCGCCACCCCGCATGCGGCAGAAAAGGTGCTGGCGCAGGCGCTCAAACCCTACGCCCGCGACAGCTACGTCCTGACGACCAAGGCCTTTTGGCCGGTAGGTTCCGGCGTCAACGACAGGGGACTGAGCCGCAAGCATATTTTCTCCCAGGTGGAGCAGAGTCTAAAGGCGCTGGAGACCGATTACGTGGATATCTTCTATTGCCACCGGTTCGATCCGGAGACCGATCTGGAGGAAACTCTGCGGGCCCTCGATGATCTGGTCCGGCAGGGGAAGGTGCTCTATATCGGCTTCAGTGAGTGGCCGGTGGAGCGCATCGCGGAAGCCGTCCAGCTGCAGAAGGAGTTGGGCCTGCACAAGTTTGTCGTCAGCCAACCGGAGTACAGCATGTTCAATCGGAAAATTGAACACGCGGTGATTCCGGTCTGTGACAGGGCCGGAATTGGACAGGTCGTTTGGTCCCCGCTCGCCCAAGGCGTGCTGACAGGCAAATACCGCAAAGGCAGTGCATTGCCCAACGACTCCCGCGCCGCTACGGAATCTGTCAACCGTTCCATGCAAAAGTACCTCACTGACGCCTACCTGGACAAAGTGGAACAACTCATCGGCATTGCCAATGAGGTCGGTTGCTCCTTGGCCCAGTTGGCCCTCGCTTGGGTGTTGCGTGTGCCGGGTGTGAGCTCAGCTTTGATTGGGGCCTCACGGCCAGAACAGGTGACAGAGAACGTCAAGGCTTCCGGTCTGAAGCTGAGCGATGATATCCTGACGAAAATTGACGCGGTGTTGGCCGGCTGATTGTTGCCGGCTGCAATCCGTACGGTGCGCCGTCCAGGGTGCACCGTACGCCGCAGTGGGTCACTCGCCGCCCTCCTATATACCTTCTTTACCTCGTCGTTGGGGATACCAAGATTTTCGCGTGCGATTTATCGGCGAGCAAGGTATTGAACCCTTCTTCAACAATATCCTCCAGCGCAATCTTCTTGGTGATCAGCGCTTGGGCATTGATACGGCCGCTCTCCATGAGCGCTAAAACCTCGGGATAGTTTCGGCAATAGGCAACCGACGAAACAATCCTCCGCTCATCCAGAACAAGCGAATTGGGGTCAAAGGCCACGTGCTTTTCCCATAGACTGACGATGACCATCTCCCCGTGAGGTTTTAGACACTCAAGAGCGCCTCGAAATGAAGCTTCCGAACCGGCTGCCTCGAAACTCACGTCTACTCCTTGGCCTGACGTCGCATCACGAATGACCTCGACAGCACTGTGGCTCACAGGATTGACCACCTGCGTAGCCCCGAGTTCGCCAGCCTTCGTTAAACGCTCTTCCGACAGGTCAATGGCAATGATGGGATGAACTCCGGCCGCGCGGGCAACCTGAATGATCAACAGACCAATCGGTCCCACACCAAATACAGCGCATGAACAGCCTAGGCGAAGATCACTTGACTGAACGGCGTGTAGAGCCACGGCTGTCGGTTCGACGATGGCCCCTTCTTCAAAGGAAACGTTCACAGGCAACTTGTAGACCAAATCCGAGCGGACAGTGATGTACTCGGCAAACCCGCCTCCCCCGCCGGTAATTCCAATAAACCCGCGTTGGCAACATAGGTTGTACCGACCCATTTTGCATTGCGGACATCTGCCACACGACAGAATCGGTTCGACAGTTACCCGGTCGCCAACCTGAAGCTCATTCACCCCGTCCCCAACTTCCACCACTGTGCCGGAAAACTCATGTCCCAGGATGACAGGCGCCACCTCACCTGTTAAGGGATGCGGAGCGTGTACGGGAATGGTGATTGGACCCGTCACGAACTCGTGCAAGTCGCTCCCGCAAAGGCCACACCACTCGATTTTGATCTTCACCATCCCGGTATCGACCGCCGGCTCATCTGTATCCATGACACGAACATCGCGCAAGCCAAACCACATCGCCGCTTTCACGTGACTTCCACCTCCCAGCAGAAGAGATTCATCCACGTCAGCTCTGCACCGGCTGCAGATTGGGATCTCGTGTCGTACGCATCAGCTTGGCCGGCGCTGTTTCGGACAACAACAGCCCGACACCTGCCGCAATCAAGGCAAACACCGCCGACATGACGAGCGGAGCCACCAATCCGAAATGGTTCGCCAGCATGCCGCCAGCCGACACAATACCCACGCCTCCAAGCAACTCTCCGGACCCCATCGTCAAGCCCACCCCCGCTCCCACATACTTTCGCGGAATGGTCTCAGCGGGAATGACGGACATGTATAGGGCCATCGGTCCGGGTCGGGCGCAACCAATAAAAACAAGAATCATGAGTAGCCAAATGGGACCGTCCAGGAACAGAATGGATAGCGGTCCTACGATAGAAATGAGCGAAAACAGAATCATCATTGATTTTCTTCCCCAGCGATCCGATAGCATCGGCACCACAAATCCCCATACGGCCGCGCTGACACCGACGATGGACATGATGTAGCTCATAAGGTTCGTCGGCATCCCCTTGACTTCCGTTAAATACAGGGGTGCATACGTAAATAGTAGAGTATACCAAGGGATGAGGCAGACGGAAATAATCAAGCATACAATAATATTTCGGTATCTGAACACATGCCACGGGTTGTCCTTCTCCTCGGTGTCTTCGTCCTTATTCATCGATCCGGACGGATCGTCCAAGGAAGGCTGTGGTTCCCGGAGAAATTTCCATATTAAGATAGCCACCACAATCCCCGGAATGATTCTGAAAAAGAACGTGTTTCGCCATCCTACGGCTGTGGCCAGGGCGACAATGACGATGGGCCCCACCATCCCGCCAAGCACATTCGACGAGAAATTTTGTAAAAACCCTAAATTAAACCCTCTGCGGGATACGGAAGACTCAGCCATGAGAACCGATTGTCCTGTCGGCAAGAACGGACCTTCAAGGAGTCCCATGATCATGCGAAACATCACCAACATGACAAATCCGGTGGCCAACCCTGTGATAAACGAACACAGCGAAAACGAAAGCACACAAATGATGAGCAGCAGTTTTCGTTTCTTGAGGTAGTCCCCAAAAAATCCCCCGAAGTAACCGGCCACAGACCATGTGAGGGAAAAACCTGCGGCAATAAAACCGACCTGTGCGTTAGACAGGTGCAACGACTTGACCATGAACGGCATGAGGTAATTGATGTCTAGCCGCTCAAGAAACAAGAACCCCCATCCAAGCGAAAGGATGGCCAAAACCGTATTTTCATAGGACCACCATCGTCTGGTACGGCTCTGCAAGCTCGCCCACCTCATTTCGGATGTTCATTCCTACAAAAGAGGAACCGGGCAGCCAAGAAACGAGCCTCCCCGGGCGAACATGGTGGTATAAGGGCCTTTTGGGGAGGCGCATTAAGGGGATTGCTCCTGGGGCAAGAAGCTGGGTTACAAAAACAGTCTTTCATTGATTGGAAGGTTATGTGCTTCGCAGTAACTTAAATAGTGATCGATAAACCAAAAGACATCGACCGTTTCAATGATCCTTTCGTTCTCATCCAGAAATTCCAGAGCACCATTGAGTTGAAAGATGGTCTTCATGCCACTTTCGGAGACGAGCGTATGACAACGTCCAGGACTCTCACGCACATAATCCCCAGGATGTGCCACCCAGTCATATTCGAGATAGCGCCAACTTCCTTCCAATGTGTATCCGTTGACCGGACCGCGATGCCGGTGGCGGCCGAGCTTTCCGCCGGCGGCCACCCAGAGAACATTAGTTGCCGAATTGTTGCGAACGTCGAAGGTCAGGT
Organism: Alicyclobacillus shizuokensis NBRC 103103; assembly: GCF_001552255.1. Taxonomy (GTDB): domain Bacteria; phylum Bacillota; class Bacilli; order Alicyclobacillales; family Alicyclobacillaceae; genus Alicyclobacillus_G; species Alicyclobacillus_G shizuokensis. The sequence goes on along the minus strand of NZ_BCQV01000023.1, from coordinate 55,161 downwards.
GTCGTATCCAAACATTCTCGACGAACGGAATCCAAGGTGAGGCGTCTTCCGAAGCATTGATGTAACCCTCGGAGAGCGCAAATTGATCGCGCCGTTTGTCCAGCCGCTTCTCCACCCTTACGTAGTTCTCCAACTCCAGTTGCATGTCATTTCCCCCTTTGTACATCTAAATCCTCCACACCCCAAAGTATATTGATGATTCCATATAAATTGTATAATTGAACTTGTCAAAATGAGACCGGTTGTTATTGAGGGTTATTGATCATAGTCATTACATTCAGGATGCTTCTCTTGCCAATATGGATAGAGGGGGTATCTGTTATGCTGGAGAATATCCCCGTGAAAGAACTGATGCTGTTCGATTCCGAATCGCGCCGGATTTATCTCAACGATAAGCGCGTGATCCTCATGGAGGCCGACTCGCTTGGGGCGCTCCGCAGGGACCTGATAGCCGCTTTGGGTATGGATCGAGCCAAGGCATTTTTGCTTCGCCATGGTTGGGATCATGGAACCAACGCAGCGCGAACGTTCAAATCCTTTCTACCGATGGGCAAGGATGCAGACTGGTTGTACGCAGGTCCGCAAATTCATGAAATGACGGGAAACGTGCGCGTTGAGGTATCGGTGCTGCACTTCAATCCGCAGACCAAAGCGTATTACTCCGAGGGATTCTGGCATCACTCATACGAGGCTGAGCAGCACATCAAGCATTTTGGGATTCATCATGAACCTGTGTGTTTCACGCTTGTCAGCTTTGCCGGTGGATACGTCAGTGAACACCTCGGAAGACGCGTGATATTTAAGGAAATCGAGTGTGTTGGCAGAGGAGACCCACGCTGCCACTGGATTGCCAAGCCTGTCGAAGATTGGGGTGACGATATCCAAAAGGAGTTGACGTACTACAGTGAAGACCATCTGGCCATAGATTTGGACAAAGCGTACGTGCGCATGGAACGCCAAAAAGAAATTCTCGGACAGGTTCTAGCCATTTATCAGGAACTTGCTCGGGCATTGCTTCAGCAGGAGCAGATGCAAAGTGTCATGTCCGTTCTTGGACGGCACCTAAGCGTCAGCATCGCCTTTGAGGATACCTCTTTTCGCCTCGTGGAGTCGTACGGCACTTATCGAGAACACAGACTTTCTGATTTTTTTCAAAGCAACGCAAGTCGCCGCGCACAGTTGACGCGTCTTCGGCGCGATCACCAAACCATCCGGCTGGCCGTTCCCCAGGAGGTGGGTTGGGCCCATGAACGGCTTATGGCCCCTATCGTGGTTCTCAACAAAGTCACTGGCTACCTCTCCTTGATCAAGGAGACAGGGGACTTCGACGAGATAGAACGGCTGTGTTTGAAACAAGCGGCCATCGTCTGGGCCATCTCGATGATGAATGAACGTGCTGCTGCTAAGGCTGAGCAACGTGTGAAGGGACAATTGATGGATGAACTCCTTATCCACTCGGGCAACCCGGAAAGTTGGATACACCGGTTAAGAGCATTGGGCTATGCCCCCGACCGTCCGCACCGGATATATCTCATCGACATCCGCAGTCCGGCCGACCAAGCCAAGGGTGGGCCGATAGATTTGTCACGCAATGGACAGCTGCCCTCGGAACAACAGCACCAGATGATTGAAATGGCGCTGCCTGCAGTGGAGAAATACATCCCATCACCGATGATGTCCGTTCATCAGGACCACTTCATTCTGCTGGTGCCTTCTGACCGGCTTGAACAGCTGTCCATGACCGCCCTAACATTCGGCCAAATCCTGGCTCGGGATCTGAGCCAAGAGTGCTCTGGGCGCATGGTATGCGTCGGCATCAGTTCTCCGCAATACCATGTAACCGATTACAAACGTGGCTATCATGAAGCGTGCAAAGCGCTGGCCACGGCCCGCGCACGTACATCGCAGCCCGCCATTGTCTCCTTTGAGGATCTGGGCCTCCTGGCCAGGCTAGCCCAGGATGGAGACACGGAGGAATTGCGATACTTTGCATTTTCCGTGTTGGGCAGGTTGGTGCAACATGATGCCCGCCACCGGGGCGAACTTCTCAAGACACTGTATTGCTTTTTCGAACACAAAGGGAATGTGCTGGCAACGGCGCGAGAGATGAACCTGTCCGCAGGCTCCATCAAGTACCGCCTGCAAAGGATTGAAGAAATCTGTCATGTACGACTCAGCAGAGCTCATGACTTTTACAACACATACCAGGCCCTGCAGGCCCTGCTATTCCTTGGAGAAATAAAATGGCAACACGAAGGCCTGCCCAACCTCCCGGTGCCCCGGTTTTGAGAGACACCGCCCGGATTTGGGCAGACCCGATAACGCCTGCTTGCTACCCTCTCTCTACACCGTCGGCCCAATCCGATACAGCGCAAAGTCGTCCAACCCCAGCTCCTCGGCGGCAGACGGCCTGCCCTCGACAATCTCCTGCATCCGCTCCAGGGCACGGTCCACGTCCTGCATCTGCCCCAGCAGGCCGTCAAAGTCGTCCTGAAACTTTTCGTGCACCGCGTCCTCCATCGCAAACCGGACCAGTGGGACGAGCGGATTGCCGAACGCGTGCGGCTGCCGAGCGAAATGGATGATGAAGTGCACGCCAGCCGCGGCCTGTCCCGTCGCCGTCTCCAACAGGTGCGATCCGCTCTTCATCACGCTGATGGGCGCGGTGGCCAACTCCCCGTGGTCGATGTGAGCAAAAACGTCGTTCGAATCACCCGCTATCGGTCCATCATCGGGTACGACAACCCGCAGGCCACGGTCCAACAAAGACTGCACGAACAGCTGGACAGGTTCAGGCGCCGGTTGCTGCTTGGGACCATCATAGAGCAGACCCACCGTCAGTTGGCTCCACTCAACCTTCGCCGAGGTCACCGAAGCTGTCATGGCCGCCTCCTGCTCTTGCACCCACGTCTCCACCTTGGCCTGGGCCGACAAGGTGCCGCCGCTGCCCTGAATCATCACCAACTCCATCGGGCGGCGCGTCCGCGACTTCGTCGCTTGAAACAAGTCGGTCGTGCGGATACCTTCACAGCCAAGTCCGACAAACAGACTGGCAAACACGTTCGGGCTTATCGCCAGATTCGAAAAGATGCGCTGCGTCTGCACAAGGTCCGCACCGATCTGCGCGCACCCGTGCTGGTGCTCAATGTACTTGCACTGCGGGTTGCGCCGGGCCACGTCAATCGCCACCTGATTGGCGCAGACGACGGCCGGGAGGATGAACAAATGATTGCGGACGGCTATGCTACCATCGTCCCGTTGCATCACCCTGACTCCGCTCATGCTTTTCCCTCCCGCACTCCGTCTGCGAAGCGCTGCAAATCTCCGCGGCCGCGCAAACTCTCCAGGTTGTGCACATGCACATGCTCACCCGCCCGAATCGGCTTGGTCGCCCGGCCAATCACCTGACCATACTTGTGGACCTTCTCCCCCGCCGCGATTTCACGCAGGGAGAACTTGTGCCCAAATGGGATGTCCTGCAGAAGCCGCAACTCCACGCCCAGGTCGACATCCAGAATCGGCTCTCCGGCCGGCAAAGGCGCCAAGGCGGTCGCCACATCGTCCAACCGGTTCTGGACAATCCACCGTTTCCCTGTCCGCATTCCTGCTCACCTCCGAACTTTACAGACTTTGCCCGACACGGTAGATGCCAAATTCCCGATGCCCCAGCCGTTCCGCCTTGGTCTGCTTCCCATTCAACACCTCCAGCATCAAGGCAAACAGGCGCATGCCCATTTGCTCCACCGTGGCCTGTCCGTCGATGATGTCGCCGGCGTTAAAATCCATGTTGTCGCGCATGTTGCGAAACGTAAACGAGTTGGTCGCCACCTTGATGCACGGCGCGATGGGCGATCCGGTCGGGGTCCCGCGCCCGGTGGTGAAAATGACGACCTGGGCACCGCCCGCAACCATGCCGGTGATCTGCTCAATGTCGTGGCCCGGGGTGTCCATGATGACCAACCCTTTCTCCGTCGGCCGTTCCGCGTATTCGACGACTTCGCGAATCGGCGTCGTCCCGCCTTTGTAGATGCAGCCGAGGCTCTTCTCCTCAATCGTGGTGATTCCCCCGTCCATGTTGCCCGGCGACGGTTGCGCGCCGCGGATGTCCACGCCCATCTTCATGGCGTTCTCCTCCACCCGGCGGACGATGTGCAGGATGCGCTGACCAACTTCCGGCGTGGCAGCGCGATCCGCCAGCAAATGCTCGGCGCCAATCAACTCGGTGGTCTCAGCCAAAATCGACGTACCGCCCTGTTCCACGAGCAGGTCGCTGACCACTCCCACCGTCGGGTTGCCGGAGATGCCGGAACAGGCGTCCGAGCCTCCACATTCGGTCCCCAAGATGACAGACGAGAGTGGGACCTCAACCCGTTCCACGGCGGCTCGCTCCTCCGTCCATCTGCGGACAATGCGCACGCCCTCACGGACCGCGCCGCGCACCCCGCCGACCGTTTCCAAAGCTATCAGTTCCGCCTGTTTTCCGGCCCTTCGCGCCTGTTCGACAAGCCCTTTGAGATCATGCGGTTCATTCCCCCAGGCCAGGAGAAGCACCGCATACACATTCGGGTGCGTGGCAAACCCTTCGTAGACGCGCCGCGTCTGCACGAGATCGGCGCCGGACTGGTTCAGACCGTGTTGATTGCGAAACGTGACCGCTTCCGGGACAGCCCGTGTGATGTGCTCCGCGATCGCGTTTACCTCATAGGACACCGGCAGCACCAGCACGTGGTTGCGCACGCCAACGCGCCCGTCCCGGCGTCGGTACCCGAGAATCTGCATGCCTGTCACCTCCCCGGTCGTTATGCCAATTTCCCGCCGGTTACACCGCCGTCCACGACCAATCCGCTGCCGAGCACGTACTTCGATTCGTCGGAGGCGAGATAGACTGCTGCATAAGCCACGTCCTCCGGTGTACCCAGTTCCCCGCCCAGCTGGCGCCGCTTCAGGCTTTCGATAGCGGCGGCCGGATCGGTATAGGAACGCTTGAGATAGTCTTCGACAAACGGCGTGTAAATGGTGCCCGGGAGCAGCGCGTTGACACGAATCCCGTATGGCGCGTAGTCGACCTGCATCGACTTGGTCATCGCCAGCATCGCCCCTTTGGTGGCCGCGTAGGCCGCGCGCTGAGCCAGGCCGATTTCGGCAATGCACGAGGACATGTTGATGATGGAGCCGGACCGTTGCCGCATCATGACGGGCAGCACCGCCTTGGCGACCAGATACGGTCCGGTCACGTTGACCGCCAGCACCTTATCCCACAGCTCCCGCGAGACATTGTGCAGCTCCCCAACGGCGCTGATGCCGGCGTTGTTGAACAGGACGTCGATGCGCCCGTGCCGCTCCAGAATGCCTGCAATCCAACCGGTGACCGATGCTTCGCTCGTCACATCCATCGGCGTGAAGGTTGCAATCCCGCCCGCGCTGACAATCTGCCGAGCGACGCCCTGTCCGGCCGCTTCGTCCACGTCGCCAATCTCCACCTTTGCCCCTTCTTGCGCGAACTTGATGGCCGTGGCCCCTCCTATGCCCTTGCCACCGCCTGTGATGAGACAAACCTTGTCACGCAGACGTTCTCCGTTCATCTTCATCACCCTTCCTCGTCAAGTGCGTAGACACATGTCCGCGTGTCGGTTTCACGCTTGTGCGCTGGATTCCAACGCCTCCCTATGTCGATGAGGACGAATCGGTTCCACTTTCCCGAGCCAAAACAGGTAGGTGAGCGCACCCAAAAGCGTCATGGCACCGGAGAGTACAAGCGCGGGTACAAACGAATGCGCGCTCGCGACTATCGCCCCGGTAACCATCGGCCCCAAGATCCCTGCAATATTGGAAGCACAGTTTTGAATCCCGCCGACCGTCGACGTCATGTTGACCGGTGCTACATCACCGGGCAAAGACCAAATGGCACAGGCCGCAAATTCCAGGCCAGCATACGAGACGGCTAACAGGACCACGGCCCAGACTGCAGAATGCACCAGTCCCGCCAAAGCAATGGCCGTAGCAACAACCATGCCGCCAACCAGGTGAATCTTTCGGACGACCGTCAGGGAAAATCCCTTTTTGTACAGCGTATCCATCGTCCAACCAGCGACGAGTTCGGCCACCAGCCCTGCGAGCGGCGGAATCATCGCCACGAAGCCCATCGTCATCATCTTCATGCCGCGGTCGTGAACCAAGTAGTCGGGGAACCAGGTAATGAAAAAGTAAATGGCGTAGTTGAGAGTGAAGAAACCGACACACATCGCCCATATACTCCGGTAGCGAAACAGTTCGTACCACTTGAGCGGAGCCCTGTCGTCCATCCCTTCTTTTTTCAGCTGTCCCTCGCGAATGTACATCCGTTCCGCTTGATTGGCGTACCGGTGTTTTTCGGGATCCCGATAGTACCAGAGCCATACGGCCACCCACAGCAGGCCTATCAGCCCAGAAACGATAAAGGGAACTTGCCAGCCAAATCGGGACATCAACAGGACAATCAGAGGCGGCCACTGCCGTTCCCACTTTGGAACCGCTGTCAAAGATGCCAGAGACTCTCGCCCGTTCGTGATCGGGAAACCACTTTGCGGTCACCCCTGCATTGCTCGGGTAGGCCCCCGCTTCGCCCAAGCCCAATAACAGCCGAATGCCGATAAGGGAACCAAATCCCCGCGCAGCCGCCATCAGGGCTGTCATTATGGACCACCATCCAACCGCGAATGCTAGACTGATTCGGTGACCTATCCTATCCGCAAACCATCCCGATGGAATTTGAAAGAAAGCATAAGTCCAGAAGAAGGAGGACATGACAATCCCCATGTCGACTGAATTGATGTGGAGCTGTTGCTGAATCACGGGTGCGGCGGCTGACAGGTTGCTCCGGTCAATATAGTTGATCGCGATAGCCGCCCACATGAGAAAGGCAATAAACCAACGGGCGTTCGTTCTTGGTCTATGTGAGTGAAGTGCTGATCTCATGACGACCTCCTCAATCGGCTGGGCCACGCGTGGTGCTCAATCGAGCGGGAGAAATACGGATCGATGGCGATTTTCACCCGCTTCATCCCCACTCTCTGCTGGGTTCTCTACAGCCTCCTCCCACACCTCCAGCGGCACCACGCCGTGCGCCGCGTCCGTGCAGTGCGTCAGCCGGTTGGCCGCCGAGATGCGCCGTCGCCGCGCCAGCATGCGCCGCTTGCGCGCCTCAGCCAGCTGCGTCCGATTGGCTTGCCAGCCGTCCGCGGCCGCCCGCACCCGGCCCTGCCGCAGCGCCGCGTCGTCGAGCAAATCGATGCGCTTTGTCCGGAACGCCAGTTGCACCACGTCGCCTGTCTGCAAATAGAGAATGCCCCCGCCCGACATCGCCTCCGGCGTCACGTGACCAATCGCCGCCCCGTAGGTGACCCCCGAGTAACGGCCGTCACTGAGCAGAACTGACAGTTTCTGCAACGCCCGGTTGGCGTTGATGTGCTGCATCGGGGTGAACATCTCCGGCATCCCATACGCTTCCGGCCCCTGCCCGGCGATGACCACCGCCACCTTGAGCAGGTGCCGCTCCATCATCTCGCGAAACAGGGCGTCGTAGTCGTCCGTCGATGGCTCCGATCCGCCATTGTGCCGATACAGCTGCCGAAGGACGGCCGGATCGACGATACGATCCACGCGCCAGCGCTCTGTCACGCGAGGGTCGAGCAAGTGTTGATTGGCCTCCTCTTCGTCCTGAGAATAGACGACCACCGCCAGCTTGTCATCGAACTCATCCAGTTGCGCGGTCGGCATGCCGCTGATCTTGACGACCGCGCTCGTGAAGAAGTTGCTGCGCAGCACGTCCACGCCGCTGAAGGGCCGTCTCGGCGTCGACAAGATGATGGGGTTATCCCGGACGTTGGATGCGGCCAGCCCTGTTTTGTCCTGCAGGCGCTCGCGCCAGGTGGCGCCCGTGATGGTGGGCGCGTCGAGGTCCATCGGGACTCCGTGTTCCACCAGTTCGTGGATAAGCGTCTCCATTCCGCGTGAATACCCAGCCCCACACTGCAGCGCCAGGGTGTAGATGTCCCGTCCCTCGGTCAGGCTGTAATCAAACAGATCAGGAATTGGATGCTCCTGGCACACCCGCTCCACGTCGTACAGGCTGTACGGTTGGCCCGCGTAGACCATGGCGGCGACGATGTGCATCATCAAGTTGGTCGATCCGCCCGCTGCGCTGTGAATCCTGATGGCGTTGCGGATGTTGGCGCGAATGAGCTGGGATACGCTGAACTGCGGTTTGTTGATCACCGCCAGTAAGGCCGAGACACAATCGTCCACCTGCGCCCGGGTTGGGGGCGCGGTCAACAGCTCCACCGCCGGATGCACCAAGCCCAGCCCGGCCATCGCGTCGCGGGAGCTGTTTCCCGTCCCGTGAAAGGCGCAGATACCGCCCGCTGGGTCACAGGTGTTGACCGCCAGCACCTGCTCGTACAGCTTGTGCTGCGCGTGCGTGATGACCCCCTCTCTCACCGCCCGCGTGAGCACACCTTGGAAGGCGGTGTTGGAGGAGCACTGCAGGATGTACGCCATGGCGTCGCGCAAGTCGTGAGCGATATCGGACAATCCCATCGTCTCCGCGCGCTCGGCCACGTCCTCCAGTTCCGCCCGCAGCTTCTCCGGAATCGTGCCGCCCCTCAGCACGTGCACCGGGGCAAACGTCGCCATCACCGGCGCCTCGCCGCGGCGACGGCGAATCACGTCCAGATGGGCCAATCCGCACAGCACGCCAAACGGCTGCTTGTCACAGCTTTGAATCACGAATGCCCCGTGGTACGACTGCGCCTCCAGGTGATTGACGACCATCGCGGCGATGGCCTGACGGCTCTGCAGGGAGTAGCTCATGCCCATCGTGTTCTGGGCGGTGCCATCGCACAAAACTGGAATGGCGGCGTAGAACGGCACCGCGCCTTGAGTCCACAGGGAGAGAGCGGATCGGGCGACGGTCCAGAGGTCCATCACGTGCGCCGGATGGTCCCAGGATCCGCCAATGATGGCGATGCGCGGCGCATTTTCCTCCAGCCGCGTGTAGATCTCGTCCAGCGTCCAAGTCACCGGAATGTCCGCCGCGTCAGCGCCCAGAATGAATCGCGCCTTGTCCAGCAGCCCAGCCACCGTGATGGGTTCGTTGGCCTTGCCCTGAACGTTCCATGTATAGGGATTCACTGGGTTGTCCATGGTCAGCCGTGTCACTTGACTCACCCCGATTCGAATCATTTTTGACACAGTATTAGTAACACTCTGTACGCATTCGCCATTGTACAAGAGAACATAGATATGATCAATCAACGTTATCTTCGGTCAAAATGGCGCTGTGACCCGATGTATTCGGCTAAGAACCACGACCTTGTTGACGATATGCCCACATTCATCATATGATTTGTCCTGTAAGTGTATCCATCCAAGAGCAGGGCAGGAGTGACGGTAGCTGATGACGAAGCAAGGCGTCTTCGAAGCGACGCTGACTACCATCGAAGAATACATCCGCCGTGGTATTTGGCGTCCCGGAGACCGCCTGCCGACGATACAAAAGCTATCGGAGGAACTGAATGTCGGCGTCTCCACCCTGCGCGAGGTCCTGCGCATCCTGGAACACCGCAACATCATCACGATTGAACAGGGACGGGGCATGTATGTCCGCACCGACCTGGCCGCCACACAGGCATTGAGCCCTGGGTTAAACGCCGCATCCCTGAAAGATTTGTTCGAGGCCAGACGGCTGCTTGAGCCGGAACTGGCGTTTCTCGCAGCGCAGCGCGGATTCATGGACGAGATGGAGAGCATCTCGCAAGCAGCCGCCCAAATGTCAGAACGGGTTGAACGTCGCCAGGACTTTCTTGAGTCGGATGCCCAGTTTCATCGCTTGATTGCTCAGGCCGCCCACAACGAGATTCTCTTGGGCATGTTCCAGTCCATTGAGGGCCAATTTCATCAAGGGCGCAGCTTCACCAACATGATACCTGGCATGATTGAGAAGGCCGCACACTATCACCTGATGATTGCCAGCGCTCTCACCCAAAGGAACGCCGAACAAGCGAAGTCCCTTATGGCCTCGCACGTCGACGACATGATGGCCTACCTATGGAGCGAAATGAGATAGACCGATAGGACAGCCAATCCGACTGAACAGGGAGTGTTGCACATGAAATGGGCAAAAGAAGGCTTGAAAGCGCTGCAACTCCCCACAGGCGATGCATACGATTTGCCTACATCCCAGAAGCGGTTTCCGGACGGATCGCAATACCGGGTGGAAATCCCCAGCGTCGAAGGACCGAAGGCCTTGCGAGCCGTCATTGAGGAGATACACCGGTACGGCATCCGGGTGCACCGCATCTCGCAGGGATCGGGCATCCTGCTGCTGAAAGATGAAGAAATCCTGGAGATGGCGGAACTCGGATATGAAAACCAAATCGAAGTCTCCCTGTTTGTCGGGCCGCGGGCACCTTTTGATATTGCCGCCCAGCCCTTGACGCAGGCTGGCAAGAACATCGGCTGGCGCCACGCGGGCATGGACCAACTCGTGTACGCCTTGGAGGACATCCACCGCGCCTGCAGTCTGGGCATCCGCAGCGTGTTGGTGGCCGATGAGGGGCTCGTATGGCTGGGGAATGAGTTTAAGTCCCTCGGCAAACTCCCCGCCGATCTGGTGGTCAAGGTGTCGGTCCTGCAAGGGGCGTCCAACCCTGTCTCCATTCGCATCCTGCAGCAATTGGGCGCCAGCACGTTCAACATCGCGTCCGATCAAACCCTGCCCCGGCTGGCGGCGGTGCGCCAGGTGGTGGACATCCCGATTGACATGTACGTCGAGGCGCCGGACGACTTTGGCGGCTTCGTCCGTCACTATGAACTGCCGGAGATTGTGCGGATACTGTCTCCCGTCTATATCAAATTTGGGCTCCGCAACGCCCCCAACATCTACCCTTCTGGCAGCCATCTCGAAGACACGGCAGTTGCCTTAACCCGCGAGCGGGTCCGTCGGGCTGCCATTGGTCTGGAGCTGCTCAAACGCTACGCACCGTCGGCAATCGATTCCGAGTTGGGTGCAGCCGGCTTAGGCATTCCGGTCGTCCGCAAACGGTGATGCCATCGGCATCCTGCGCGGAGTCTCCCCTGCCCACGAATCTTGGATGGGTTACGGAGGCTGGCGCCGGCTGGTCCATCCAACGCCCGGCACCTCGGACCGCGCCTCCTTTCCCGGCCGCCCGACCCCACGAAGTGCGCCCACAGGTGGACATGGCACTCAGCCCTTCAGCGACTCCTCCGCCCACGCCGCAGCCGCCTCGCCACGCCTCTGGTTGACAAACAGCAGCAACAGAAAACTGAACAGAATCACCCCGGCGTCGAGCAAGACGGCCGCCGTCCAATTTCCCGTGGCATCGCGCAGAGTACCACCCAAGGCGGGTGATAGAACCGCTCCCGTCTCGCCAAACAGGTTCAGCATACCAAACGCGGCCCCACGCTGCTTTGGGCGGGCGATGTCCCCGACCATGGCGTGCATCATCGGCTGTAAGGCATTAAAGAATAGGCTGGTGATGAAAAGGATAACACCCATCAAGACGATGGAATGTCCACCCACCATCATGTAACAGCCCAGTAGGCAGGTTAAAAGCCCCTGTATCAACGTAAAGGTAACCCAGAATCCCTTGCGTCCCCAGTTTCGACGCACCGCGTAATCGGCCAGCCACCCCCCGGCGGGGAAGCCGAGAATGCCCGCCACGCCGTTGAAGGCGGCGGTCACTGCCGCCTGCAGGAACGAGGAATGAGCCGCGTCGGAGATGATGGAAACCGCCCAAAACCCGAAGAACCACAGATTCCACAGTACTGCGATACCGGCTACGTTGATCAGCATCAGGTCTTTGTTGCGTACAACTGCAGCCAATTCCCGTCCCTTGTTGAAAAAAACGAACAGGATGAGTGCGACCGCGAACGCCAGTTCAATCACAGAAGCCAGCCAGCTCGGGATGCCAATGCGGTCACAAACAACGAACACGATCATGATGGCGACAAAAAAGACTACGGTGTAACGGCCAATGCCCAGCAGCGTCGTCGTATAGGCAACTCGGTTGGTATGCTGTTTGCGAAAGTAGACAGCTATCAGAACACCCCACAGAAGTGTCGCCAGGCCCAGCACAAACAATGGCATCCTCCAGCCTTCGTTGGCGCCGAACATGGAATTGCCCCAGCTGATTAAGTACGGGGGCAGAAGGGAAGCCAGGGTGATACCCAACGCTAATCCGGTAATCACCACCCCCATGCCGAGACTGCGTTTTTCAAAGGGAGTGACCTCGGCAATCAGAGTCCTGTCGTTGGCGTAATACAACCCCTCGCCGAGGCCGGTCAGGACACGCAGCGCCACAAATCCAACCAGCGTTAACAAGAAACCGTTTACCAGCGTGGCCAGCCCAGCCCAGATGAGACTGACGACAATCACTCGCCGGTAGCCAAACCTGTCGCCAAAATACCCGCCGGGAAACTGCGTCAGCATATACGCAGTGAAAAACACGCTGCCAATCAGACCGCCCAGCGCATACGGGTGGGCTGAAGTCAGCATGAACGAAACCTTATTTTGAATCATCCAAGTGACGACAGGGCCAGAGATAGACCTGTCAGCACCGCTGACCATCCAGGCTATGAGCAGCCATACCCATACGGTATGATAGCGCTTCCATCCACGGCTTGCTTCCACTTCCTCACTCCCCCTCGGCCCGGGGTGGGCGCAGCCGACCGCCCACCCGGCTGTCATTCCACTACAATGGCCGCAACACCACATTGACTACGGCCGAATGGCCGCTTCGAACGTGACTCAGAGCCTCTAGCAACACCCCGCGCAATTTGGCCGGTTCCTCCACGCGAGCCGTATAGGTGCCGGGTACGACCTCAGCCGCTTTCTCCAATTGAGCACCCGGGTAGAAGTCGACCGGAAAGTCCGATGCTCGACTGGCAAACCCGTCCGGGTGGACAGCGAGCGTCGACAATTTGGGTGATTTCCAACCTCCGTTGTTGTAGATCACGGTCAGAAACGGGGCTTCGTACTTGGCGGCCGCCAGATGGACAGCCGACGGCACACTGAAGATGTACGATCCGTCCCCGGTAAGTGCCACCACCGTCTTGTCGGGGTGAGCCAACTTAACACCGATGGCTGCGCCGCCGTGCCAGCCGAGCGAACTCGCCCCGCTGCCGAAAAAACACCCAGGCCTCTTGGCCCGTACGTGTCGCCATACCACCTGATAATTGGAGATAGCCTCATTGATGATGACGGTGTCCTCGTCCGTCACCTCGCGCACCGTCCTGGTCAGAAACTCAGGGGTTATCACTCCATCAGCCGGGAACTGCTCCGCCACCTCCCACTCTCTGCGTAGACGGGCAGCTTCCCCCGCCACAAAGGCCCGGCGCGCGCGGAGAACGGATTCCTTCCTTGCGCAGTTGGCAAGTTGTTCCCGAATCTGCCGCAGGGCCACGCAGATGTCGGCCCGGAAGGCGTGTTCGCCCGAGTAGTACCACAAAGGGATGGTGTCTTTGAGCGGATCGACATCAATCCAGAACAACGTCGATCCCGCCCGGCGCCGTGATTTTTGTGGCATCCAGGGGATGTCCGAGTCGAGTACCAAGACGACATCCGCTTTTTGCAGGTAAGGGTTCTCGTGCACAAAATCCTCGTATCCCAGGTGCATAGGATGGTCAGCCGGGAAGTTCATGTAGTGCGGGCCCGCCTCCATGACCGGCACGGCCCACTCCTCGCTGAGCGCCACCAGTTCGCGCACCGCTTCCCGATTCCGCCCCAAATAGCTCGTGATGATGAGCGGAAATTCTGCACTGGCGAGGGCGGCAGCAATTTCCCGCGCTTTGGCAGGGGCCAGCCCCGACGGGTGAGTCGGTGACAGATGCCGTATGACCGGTTCCGCGGGATGGACCGTTTCCTCCAGTACCTCGCGCGGGGCCATGAGGTACACCGGGCCCATGGGATCTGATTGGGCCAGCTGCACGGCCCGCTTGATGACCAAGTCAATGTTTTCGCCGACATGCAGGTCGTAATCCCATTTGGTATACGCCCGTACCATCCCACGCTGGTCCGAGATGTCTTGGAGATAGTGAATGAACTCGTTGCGACTGCCAGTCTTCTCCCCGTCCAGCGTGACCGGCGAAGCGCCAGCGAAGATGAGCAGAGGCACCCGACCACGCAGGGCGTTGTGCAGTGCACCACCCAGGTTTTGCGTGCCCACATCCACGTGGACAAATACAGCCTGCAGCCTGCCGGTGGCCTGCGCGTAACCGTGAGCGGCACTCAGTGCAACCATCTCGTGCGGGCAGATAATCACTCTCGGCATCGCCTGCCCCTGTGCCCGCAGTTTGGCCCACGATTCGATGATGGCCGGGTGATCACTGCCGAGATTGGCAAAAATACAGTCGACCCCGAGTTCTGTCAATGTTGTCATCATCTTGTCCGAGGCCGTGACGGTGGCTGTGGCAGCTCTGTTAGCCGTGGTGGCCGCGGTCGTCTGAAGCGCGTTCCACGATTCCGCCATCTGTATCTCCCCCTTGCCGCAGACACCAAGACAACAAACGCGCGCGTGTTCATCTGCAGTGTCGGCGTCCTGATTCCACAATTGTTGCTGCCGTATCACCTGCAGCTTATAATAAGATCGAAAATACTATCAATATAGACATTTCTATGGGGTCATAGATGCCATCAATTGATCCTGAAGATCGGCCGGTGCGGGGGAAAGTGCATGGAGATTCGCCTTTTGGAGTACTTCATGGTGCTGGCGAGGGAACTCAGCTTCACCCGAGCCGCAGACCTTCTCGGTATCACGCAGCCCACGCTCAGCCATCAAATTCAATTGTTGGAGACCAGACTCAACACAAGGCTGTTTGAGCGGACGGGCAAGCGTATCGCGCTCACACAGTCTGGACAGATTCTGCTCACGCACGCACGGCAAGTTTTTTACGAACTGGAAGAAGCCAACAGGAAGATTCAGGAACTGCATGGATTGCAACGGGGCCGTTTATCCATTGGATGCGCAGGCAACCACATCGTCATCCAGGCCGTCCGAACGTTTCACGAACGATACCCCCATGTCACCTTGTCCATTCTGGACATGCGCACCGAGGAAACCATCGAAGCGCTGCTCAACCACCAGCTGGACTTGGGCGTCATTTTCCGCATGTCTGAAGATGCACGTCTCGAATTTATTCATCTGTTCGATGAGGAATTTTACTTCGCGGTTTCCAACGCCCACAGATTGGCCGATGCGCCGTGTGTAAGTTGGGAAGACCTGCGTAGCGTGCCATTGGCTATGCTACCCAAACGCTACGTGCTGCGTCGATTTGTCGACGAGGATGCGGCCGCGTTCGGGGTACCAATCTCCCCCACCGTCGAACTATCAAGCTTGGAATCATTGGTAAATATGTTATCCATTGACTCCCTCGGCGCCATCTTAACCAAGTCCTACATTCAACAGCGTTCCATGTCCGACATCGTGGCTATTCCCATTCAGAGCGCTCCGCGGCGGAAACCGGTGGGACTTGTCTATCCAAAAAACGCATATGTCGACGAGACTGCCAAAACGTTTATGGAAATCCTCAAGGATGTTTATGCGAGGGGAAGATAAGCAAAATATGCACTACGAACGAGCTGATTTCAGCAGATGAATTTGTTCCTCATTGCGGGCTACCCGCACCAACTGATAGTCAAGACGTTGATTTGTTAGGGCCACCTGGGCTGCCAATGTCTCCTGCTGTTGTTCGACCCTGTCCAAACGTTTGTGCACTGCAGCAAATTGTTCTTTTACCTCGTGCCGAAACTCGTTCATTTCGGCGCGAAAGCTCGTGAACTCCGCCCGTAGGTCATCATTCTGCTCCCGCAGCGTCTTGAACTCCGCCCGCAGGTCGTCATTCTGTTCCCGCAGCGTCTTGAACTCCGCCCGCAGGTCATCATTCTGTTCCCGCAGCGTCTTGAACTCCGCCCGTAGTTCGCCGTACTGCTCGCGCAGGTGTTGCTGCTCCTCATGAAATGATTCCTGCCTCACGCGCAGACCGTCAACGTCTTGCCGCAGGGCGGTCAACTCCGAACGCATGCCACCGACCATGCGAATCAATTGAGTCACCATGTCTTCAATTCGTGCAAGTGAACTCTGTGTATCCGACATCGTTTGATCTTCCCTTCATCATGGACTCAAAGACATGCGAAGCTTGTCCCTGCAGAAAGCATACTCCAGACGACCCGCTGCGTCCATGACGCATGGTACCTATATTTTTCTTTGGGTCATTCGTCCCATTACACCAAGAACGCCTCCTGCTCCAGCGTCCCACCAACGTCAAGCAGCTTTTGCACCAGAGGCCATTCGGGCGCGTAGCGGTCATCCTGCAGCAGGCTATAGAGCCTGTCGCGATAGCTCTCATCAAAAGGCGTGACATATTCCTGCAGCCGGTCCAACCACACCGGCTCCATCCGCCAGCCTACGGCCTCAGGCCAGACGGAGTCGCGTAGGTGCTGCAGGATGAGGATGCCGCCATAGTCCAGATCGCCCCAGTGTTCGAGACGAGGCAGGTGTCCTTGCCGTTGTCCGTGTTCCCGGAGGGCCTGCAAAAATCGGCGTACGACCGGACTGGCAAACCCGGCGAGATACACCACCACTTCGTCCGCCCTCCGCTCCGTCTGGACATAGTGGCGGTAATTGGCCTTGTTTTCGATGGTCAGGACACGCCCTTCCGGTGCGGATACGACCTCCAGCCTGCGCACCGATTCCGTCCCCAGCGCCAACCCGTAGGGGAACGCAGAAGCATCCACATCCTGTCCCCCCACTCGGATCCTAAGCGGACCCGCAAACGCCACATCGTCGTGACTCGAAAGAATGCCAAGTTCGTTCAAAAGTTCTGCGTCCCCCATACCCGCTCGCACCAATTCTTCGGCAGGCGGCCAATAGCGGCGTATGACCGCCAGGAATCGTTCTTGCACCTGGCGCTCAAACGCCTTGCTCGACCGAAGATAACGCTTGGAGAACAGGCGCAAGGTCAACTCCTCGTCGCCTTTGTCTACCCATCCCGCCAAAGCCGACAGCAGCAGCCGGCGGCGATGCGGATCGGACGGAATCAGACTGGTCGGAAAACGTCCCTGCTCCGTCAACTGCGCTTGCACATCGTCAAGCCACTGCTCCAGCCATGGCGTGGCCAGGCGTGGGCGCCACGACTCCAATTCCTCGGCCACATCGGCCAACTGCTCGCGCAGTGGCTGCCGGCCCAGCCATGCGTAGGCCCGTTCCACGCCCTGCCACTGCAGATACACCCGTTCCAGCAGATTTCCTTCCTCGTGCTTCACCCACTTGAGTTCGAGGACACCGTTCTCCTCCAGGCTCCGCAAGTCCGCGTGAAAGGTGCGAATCACGTCCGGATCGGCCGAGCCGGAAAAATATCCGGGAGCATATCGTTCCTCCATCCGCAGCTGAATCCGCCGTGCGGTAGGCTGGCCGGTGACAAACGCTTTGCTGGATTCGTAGCGATGGATGAGTTCACCCACCATCCGTTCCGCCCACGGAGAACGCGTCAACGATTGGCCACCTCCGCCCGCTTGGCATCAAAGGCGGAGACGCGCGTCACGCTGCGAATGCGGGTGACAACCAGCGTGCGGTCCACGTGCGGGACAATGTCCGCAATTTTCTCCGTAGGCGCGGACAAGATCAACTGCAGCCCCAACTCGCGGGTCAAGCGTATGCTCTCACGGATACGCTGGTGGTCCATTTTGCTGTAGGCTTCGTCGAATACGATGAGCCGCAGAGTGTTGTCCAGGCCCATCTGGCGTACGCGATACATCTGGGCAAACGAAGCCAGCACCGAGATGTAGAAGGGGGTCTGCGTCTCGCCACCCGATTTCTTGGCAATGACGCGCGACAACCGCGATTGTCGCCCTTCCTCATCCTTGACCAACAGGTCGAAGTCGAGGTACGTGCGGTAGTCGGTGAACTTTTGCAGATTCTGTTCCAACTCCGTGTGCACCAGCGGGTCCTGCTCGTCCACATCGACGATGTTGTGAAACAGCTCTTCAATCGTATCGCCGTGCCGCTCCTGAAACGATTGCGAGAACAGTCCATAACCTTCGAGCAGCAGATCGTCCGTGATCATGCGATAGAATCGCTCGTACTGCGGATTCGGGCGAACAGCAAACTCGTAGCGATCGCGCCCGAACGGCACGCTCTTGATAGCGTCGTTTAGCTCGCGAATCTGGTGCTGCACCGTCTCGATGTTGCTGCGCAACTTGCTGACGAAATCCTCTTGAAACTGCACCTGCGCGCGTTCCTTGGCGGCGCGGATCTTCTCTTCATACTCGGTGACCTGTGACTCGACCAGCCAGCGCAACTCTTCCTCGTAAGCCTCGTTGTCCTCGCGCTGGATGTCAAACCCGGCCAGGAACTCCTTGTTGTAGGCGGCGCGCAGGTCAATCAGTTCACGTTGGTATTCAGCCTCCCGATTCGCATCCGTGGCCCGTTGCCGGGTGAAGTTCGCGACAATCCTGTCGACGGCGCCGAGTCGCTCCAACTCCTGGCGATAGCGCGGTTCACCGATGTCCGCGGCAAAGAGGGGGTCATGCTGGGAGGACAGCCGCAGTTTCGCCACCTGAAGCTGCTCCTCCAGCTGAGGCAGCAATTCGCCCGCAATGCGATCCCGATTCTCGGTGAGACTGCCGCGCCGGCGTTGCAAATCGGCCATCTGATCGCGAATCCGATGCAGCTCATCGTCACACTCGCCAATCTGCCGCTCCAAAGCCTCCAGATGCGTCAGATCAAGGGAAGCCAGCTGCTCCAGCACCTTCCGCAGGTCGGCCTGCAGCCCTGTTAACTTGTCCAACAGGCCGTCGGTCTCACGGGCCGCCTCCACATCGGCACTGGTTGGCACAGGTTGGCGGCTCCACCCTTGGGCCTGCTGCAAACGCGGTCGCCACATGACACAGGCTTGCTGAACGGCGGACAGGCGCTCTGTCTTCTGCTGCAACTGTTGGGCAATCGCCCGCTTCCCGATGTACATGGTCTGCCACCGGCGCGGGTTCATCTGGCGGGCGACAAAGTTTTGGTAGAGCATGCCGTCGCGCGTGATGCTGGTGCGGTGACGGCGCAAATCCTCGACCCGGTCACACTTGATGACACGCCCTAACAGGAAGTCGGCATAGGCGCGCGCATAGGGACTGTCCGTTTCCACCTCTTCTGCCAGCGAGCCGGGAAGACGTTCCGGGTGCTCGTCAAGAATCTTGCCGATGTCGACCAGGCCCACGTCAAACACCCGCTCCGTTTTCTTCACCTGGTCGTAAATGCGCAGCGCCGCCACAAAGTGTTCGGGTGGGACAATCAGATAAAAGCGTTGGGTATGCAGGTACCCTTCGATGGCCGCCTGCCATTCAGGATTGCGCACCTCCAACAGATCCGCGAAGATGTCAACCGCTACGGCCGAGCCCGTTTGTTCCGCGAGGCCTTCGCGGAGCGCACGCTGCAGCCGCAGCACCGTTCCGTCGTACTGTTTGATGCCGCGCCGCAACTCGGCAATGGACCGCTCAAGATCCACCATCTCCTGCTCCCAGGCGGCCACCCCGTCGCGCAGGCGCCGATGAGCTTCTCCCAGCGCATCCCGGACGGCCTCAAAGTGCGAAACGGCCGTGGCGAACGAATCCACATCGATGCGACAGGCCGAGACATCGACTTCCAACAGGCCGCGGCCGTGCCAATCGTACGCGCTCGGAAGTGCGACGAGGGCCCGGCACAGGTGATGGAGCGCTTGTTCGTAGTCCGCGGCCGCCGCGGCAAACGGGAGATCGAATTCCCCATCCGGTGTCGCCTCCCCCGCGACCTCGTGAGAGCGGCTGTCGGCGGCAAGGGAAAACCAGCCTGTCGCCGCGGCAAGCCCTTGCTGCACCGCCTGCCAACGCGCTGCATGTTCGACCAGCAGCCGCGACTGGCGTTCCCCGGCCCGGAGGATATCGGCATAACGCGTCTCAATGAGTTGCCGATCCGCCCGCAACGCCTGCTGCTTGAGATACACGTCCGATTGGGCTCGCTCCTCCACCAGCCGGTCACGCTTGTCCTGCCAGGCCTGGCGAGCGCTGTCGGCCACGGTCAACTCCGCCTCCACCTGATCGAGTTCCGCCTGGCATGCCGCAAGACGCCGGTTGGCTTCCGCCAGTTCGTCTTCCACACGCTGCACGTCGGCGCGGTCGAGCAGGTAGTGGTATACCCGCAGCCGCCCGCGCACCGTTTCAAGTTGACCGTATGTCGCCTGGATCCGCTTCAGCGCCTCTATGCGTTTGCGGACATGCTCTAATTCTTGCTCCATGCGGCGATAGTGGCGAATGTTTTCTCGCATGTCGTCGATATCGACCTGGTGCCTGACATCACAGACAAACTCCGAGATAAACCCGGCCACGTCCATGATGGGCGTAAAGGGCACGGCTTTGCGGAACAGACGGAGAAACTTCTCGTTCAGCCGCCCCATCTTAGCCAGAAATACTTCCTGATACCGCTTGTTGCTCTCGTATAGCTCAAACCGCTGCCGCCTGCTCTGTCCCCATTGGCGCAGCGCTTGGATATCCAGCGGCACCTCGTCGCGGATGAAATGAAAGTCTGGCAGCTCCCCATCGAGGGAGAAGAATCGGTGGTCGTAACTGCCATCCGGATAGCTGTCAAAGACCACTCCCAGGCAGAACCGCCGGTGCTTGCGCGTGTCCTCAAACTCCACCACGATGTAGGACGAGAATTGACCCTCGCGCAGGTACACGACCCCACGCTCTTCTTCTTCCGCCACCTCGCCGCGCAAGTATCCACGCAGGGTGCGGCGCGAGTTGTCATTGGCCGCTTTGTTGAAGTAATGACCGCTCGTGTCACCCAGAACAAGCAGCTGCAGGGCGTCCAAAATCGTCGACTTGCCCGCCCCGTTCTTGCCCGTCAAGAAGGTGACCGGCTCAAACTCCAACACCTCGTGGACAATATAGTGCCAGTTGATAAGAAGCATCCGCCGAAGCTGAATCACTGCGCCGCCCCCTCGTCATCTGCGTCCAGGTCGGACACATCTTCGTCCTCCTGGCTGTCGGATGGTTCCAGACTGTCCACCTTGAACCTGTCGTAGATGACATTGATGCGCTCGTCCGAGACCAGCAGCGTAATGCTCGGGTAGATCAGCCAGCGGCTGTCCAGGTCCTGCACATTTCCTTCCACACGCGCCAGAACGCTGCGCCGACGCAGCCGATTCAGCGTCCGCTCCAGGTGGGTGGCGGCCAGCTTGCGGTCAATCAAGCCAAGCGTGTGCAATTTCCCCACCAGTTCGCGCAGGGGAATCACCACCTCGCGCCGCATCGAGGCCTGCTCCATCTGCTCGTCATAGATCAGACGCAGAGTATAGAGCACATACGTAGTGAGCTTGTCCAAGCGCATCCGGTTCCGGCCAAACCGGTTATACAGCGCCATGACGCCGCGTCGCCCGTCCACCTGCAACAGAAAACCACTCACCGCCAGATAGGCCTGCAGAACCGGCAGCACGCGTTCCGCAAACCGGTAATCGCGGTTGGTGACTGTCCTCCGTTCCTTGGCATCCCATACATCCCGCACCAGAAACGTCTGCTCAAACAATACGCTGACGATACGGGCGAACTCCTCTCGGTCTCTATCCGTCAAGGCCGTGTATTCGCGGTACCAGTCCAATTGGTCATGCCCTCCCGTGTGCGCGACTGCCACGGCCACGACCCACTCGGCCGCTGGCCATTTTGACCTCCATCGGCACGGCGACACCGTCGCCCAGTGTCCGCACAAATGTCAGGGCCGGAATTCGATATCCCCCGACAACGACGGCCCGCTGCTGCTCGTCCCACTCTACGTCGAACGGAACCTGCGGCTCATCCGCTTTGATTAACGCCATCATGGTTCGCAGCAGGTCTTCCATCTCCCGCAATCGCAGCGATTGCGACCGTAGTACTCCATCTTCGCCCATTTGCGAGAGGATGAATTCGACGATGCGCGTCTCCGAGAAAACGGAGTCCATGCGCTCCAGCATCTCTTGAGCCTCAGCCGCAAAGGCAGCCTCTGCCACCTGGGAAGACGCCTGCAGTGGGCGCGGCGTCCCCCGTTTCCGGCGCCTGGGCTCGCTGTACAGAGCATCCGCATCCGCCCATTGCACTTGAAACAGCGGCAGGGCTTCCATCTCGCGCAGCAGTGGTGAGTCCACATCCTCGGCAAACGGCGGCAAGGACTTGAGCAGCTCAATCAGCTTGCCTTTGACATCGCGGTCGGTGTTCAGCAAATACTGCAACCGCTCCGCCGAAGCGCGGCTGTAAGCGGTGTTGCGGCGGTCAATCTCGCGTAAGGTCTCATCAATCGATTCGAACGTGTCGACTATGAACTGGATCATTCGCACGATTTCATACCGACTGTCCGACTCGTCCCACTCCGGGTGCTGCAAGCGCAGCCGCCGCGACATGTCCGCAAGCACGTCGGCGTCTTGCAACCATGACCGCAACACCTGGAGAATACGTGGACGAAAACGGTACACGCTGTCCACCGTCTTGAGTGGGTGGTAAACTTTCAACGCGACACCCACCTGATATTCGTCAAAGTGTTCTTCAAGCAGCTCCCGGATTTCTTTTCGATCTTGCAGTTTCTGATAATACAGGTGGATGTTATGCAAAAGGCTGCGCAGGCTTTCGCGCAGAGCCACCGTGTTGTCGTAGGCGCTCTGAAGCGCCTGCAGCATGAACTCGTCGCGGTCCTCATTGGCCGTGCGCAAGGTGGAGTAGATGGAATAGACAAACGCGTTGTAACGTCTGTCGGGCGGATCGACAATATCGGCGAACGCGTCCAGCAGGATGCTGGCATACTCGGGGACGATGAGTGTCTCCTCTAGACTGTCGGCCTCGGTAATCGGCGCCAACCAGCCTGCGTCGATAAGCTTGCGAACCAAGGTATGGGCGCGCCCTGAAACCGACGACGCCCCGGGCTCGCTGGCCGCCTGCGCGGGATCGGCGGCCACGGCCTCACCGTACGCTTCCACCTCCCCAGCCAACGCGCCCGCATCGGCCAGGTTAACATCTTCGTTGAACGACACCGCGGCCAGATCTTCCTCCAACTGGCTGATGAGATACGTGACCAAATCGGTGCGGCGAAACTGCACTTCGCGTTGATAGCAATCACGCAGCACCATCAAAGCGCGAAAGTAGACGCGACGGTTTGGCGCTGCCAGAATTGAAAACAGGTTGTCAGGGACAATGTCAAATAGGTCGCGCATGATAGACCGCCTTGTCAAGTCGGCTCGGATTCGCTGCCTCACGATGTGGTAGTCCACTTATTGTAGCGCATCCGGTCGAATCCTGCGACATTTCTTGCTGGAAAATATCGTGGTGTAAAGTGGCATAATAATAAAGTGGCACAATAATATAGAAGAAAATCTATGGAACACAAGGAGAGACCTGAGCCCTCAGGTACCTTCGTGCGACTACGCATGGGTTCCTTTGAGGAGATGCACATCCTCTTCTGTCTTCGCAATTCGCTTCAACTGATAGTCCAACCGTCGGTCGAATGACGCGATCTGCCCAGCCATCAATTCCTGCCGATTTTCCCATCGGTCCAATCGGCCGTCCGTCCGTTCCAATCGATTCTCGATTCGCTCCATCCGCTTGTCCGTGCGATCCAGCTGCGTTTCCATGTCCACAATCCGCTTCTCCACATTGTCCAACCGTGTTTCGACCGCCGCCATCCGCCTGTCCATATCGTCCAACCGTGTTTCGACCGCCGCAAGCCGCGTCTCCACATCATCAAAACGCGCTTCCAAATGCGCAAATCGCTCGGTCATCTCGGCACGCATACTGCCGACGTTGGCAATGAGTTGTGTCATCAAATCGTCTATTCTATCCAACCGTGTCTCTAGGTCCACCACCCAATTCCACCTCACTCGACGGTTTCGGCAGACACATTGGATTCCGCGCCTCTGTCTGTCCCAAGCATACCGCACGACAAGACCCGCGTCCATGATACAAAGTATAGTTTCGACAACGGGAAAAAAGTGGAGGTGTTCGGCTGCAAACGGCCGCAACAACTTCCTTGCCTGCATGGTTCAGCCGGCGGATGGACATCCTAGCGGCGAACCATTGCCAGAACAGCAAAGGAGGGCGGCCATGAACGATGAGAGGTCGGAGGCCTTTTTGAACACCATCGAGGGGTTTGAAGAAGCCAACCGCCACTTGTACGAACACTGGGATACCATCCCCTTCGACCAACGCCTGGATCTGCTCCGCAAACAATGGAACCGGCTGCAGGAACTGCGCAATCGGATTGCACATTGACGGTGGACAGTGTAAATACAATATCTTTGGAGATAAGCAAGTGAAACAGGGCGCTGAGATCAGGTTTCAGCACAAACCAAGAGTTCCGATGAAACCTGCGCGCCCTGCTGAGTACGACGATATCCACGTATCGGAAGAACAGAATTTTACCCTCTCGTCAACGCTTAGGCCAGACTTTGAAAACCCAGTCCTCGCCAGCATGGACAAAGGCAGGAGCGGCCTTCTCCATGTTCTCGACACTGGGCATGTTGGATACAATCACTGGTGTCACCAGAGACCGCGCGGTCACCTTCAGTTTGTCCAAGTCCAGACGAATCAGCGGAGTTCCGGCTTGAACGAACTGGCCGGGTTCGACGACCCGGGTAAACCCCTCGCCTTTCAGCTCGACCGTATCCAGTCCAACATGAATCAGAATCTCAATGCCCTCTGGCGTCGTGATCCCTGCCGCATGCCCGCTTGGGAACAATTGTGTCAATGTGCCGGAAACCGGAGCCACGACCTCTTCCGTTTCGGGAACCAACGCAACGCCGTCTCCAACCATGCACTGGGCGAATACCGGATCGTCCACCTCCTGAATGGGAATCAATTTGCCGGTGACGGGCGCCCAAATCGTCACCGCGGATTCCTCTTGCGCTTTGCGTCTAAACAGGTTCTTCATATCGAAGTCACTCCCCATCGTTGTCCGCACCTGTTTACCGACGTCGCCATGCGCCTCGCACGCGTCAGCACCGGCTTCGCAACATGTAGCGGAAGGTTCAACAGGCTCGTCACTAGAAGTAAAGACATTGAAGACGAACCTACATGATCTCCTTCATTTCGTCCACCAGCAGATCCGCGATGGTACCCACTACAACCTGGGCATTGTGGGTATCCAATCGGATCACCCCACTGGCCCCCAGTTGTTTCAACTCAGTCTCATCCAGTTTCGTCATGTCTTTTACCTTCAGGCGCAGACGGGTGGTACAGGCTTCGATTTCCAAAATGTTGTCCGCTCCACCCAAGGCTTGGATATATGCCTGCGCCCTACTTGTGGACTGAACCTCCCCGCCCGTGTTCGAGGGCATGAAAGCAGCGCGGTACCCGACGCTGGGTGCAACGGCGGCTGCGGCAGCCACTGCGGATTGTCCAGCCTGATACTCGTCGAGAATGAAGCTGCTTGTGCCACTTCCGTCGTCGCCTTCGTCACGACCAGGCGTCTTGATATCCCAAAGTTTGATGGCAAAGTAGAAGGTGACGAAATAGATAATGAAGAATGCGACACCAATCGGTATCAACCAATAACCATGGGTCGCGTGGTTGCGATTCAGCACGTAATCGATGAGGCCAGCGGAAAACGTAAACCCGTCCCGGATGCCGAGCAGGTAACAGACAAACAGTGAAATGCCTGTCAGTACCGCGTGCAGCACAAACAGGAACGGTGCCAGAAACATGAAGGCGAACTCAATCGGCTCCGTCACCCCCGTAAGCAGGGCGGTGAAAGCGGCGCTGCCCATGACGCCTGCCACCACTCTTCGGCGTTCCGGCTTGGCCGTTAAAATCATGGCCAAGGCTGCCCCCGGCAACCCGAACATCATGATGGGAAAGAAGCCGGCCATGTACCCGCCGGCGGTCGGATCGCCCGCAAGAAAGCGCGTCAGATCGCCGTGCTGGCCATGATAGGTCCCGTACACAAACCAGATGTATGTGTTGATGACATGGTGAAGGCCAAAGGGAATCAAGAGACGGTTGAACAGGCCGTACAGCCCAGCCCCAATGGCGCCGGTTTCCCCGAGCCAAACGCCGAGCTGATTGAACGCGTCTTGGACGTACGGCCATCCATAACCAAACGCGATGGCAAGAACCACGGAAACCAGTGCAATGAGGATGACCGCCAGAGCCTTGCTTCCCCCCATAAAGTCCAAGCCTTTTACCTCACGGCGGCTCACCCGGTTGAACAACCACCCCGTCCACAGCCCGGTAACAATCGCTCCTAAATAGCTGAGATCATTGCTGGCGTCAATGGCCTTGGCACCATAGGACAAGATCTCGAACGAGACCAGACTCGCCAGACCAGCCAGACCGTGATTGTCTTTGGCAAAACCGACCGCGATGCCAATAGCGAACAACAGCGGCAGATAGTTAAGAATGGCGTTCCCGGCTGCTGCCATGAACGGGATGTTCAGTGTATCTGGCTGCCCCAGGCGAAGCAGCAACCCGGCAATCGGGAGGACCGCTATCGGCAACATAAGCGCCTTGCCAATTCGCTGAAGTTGACCCAGCATGGAAGAGCCCCCTTTGCTTCCATAGATACCGTGGGAAATACCGAGCGCCCTCTGCATCGGTCGAATACGCGCGGATGTGCTGGACCATTCTCACTGCCACGTATGTCCAATCACCAACGCGATGAATAGAGCCGCAAACCCGGTCACGATGGGCACGAAGCGGCGGCCGCCGAAAAACCCGAGCCAGCTGGGCAGCTTCGTGCGGTAAAAGCGGTTGTACATGTACCCAGCCAGCGCCCCTGATATCAAACCGGCCACAAGCAACAGAGCGCTCTTGTCGTTGAGGTTGATGGACTTGTTGATGGCGCTCGCCCCCTGAATAATCACCTCATAGGCGACGAAAGCCGCCAGACCGGCAGCGCCTTGATTTTCATTCGCCAGAGCGACAGCAATTCCAACCGCCAAGATAGCGGCATAATTCGACAATACTCCGTAACCGACACTGACCAGAAAAGGCACGTCCACCGCTCCAGGCAAGCCAAGCCAATACAGAATGGCCGCCATGAGAAAGACTACTCCCATGAGAATAGCGACTTTGACCAAGGTGACTCTGGCCTGCATGATAATCCCCCTCTCCTTCAAGAGCCGGTAACAGACCGGTCTCTCCCGATGGCGCAACGCGACACGAAAAAAAGACAGAGCACGAGCCACTCACGTAGCTCATGCCTGTCTTTCGCATCGACAGTAACACGCTATCCTTGAGTAAATTATAGGTTGCATCAATAATATTCGCAACAGAAAAAAGATCGTAACAGAACAAACACGGATGGAGTGTCTCTCAGCCGGACGACCGAATCCGCGCAATATGCATCGCCAAGTACGCCACCTCATCGGCCGAAAATTCACAACCGATTCGACGGCCGATGAGATCCGACGCCTTTTGGGCTATTTGGTAACTTTCCGGCAGCTTCTCCCGTACGGCGTCCACCAATGGATTGGAGATCGGCTGCTGACGCAGCACGCGTTGAATGGAAAACCGGAGATGGATGACCAAACGCGCGTAGTTCATGTGGTCTCTTGAGATTTCATAACCCAACCCCTCTTCGATGGATCTCACGGCCAAATTGACAGCGTCCGTGACCTTTATCGTCTCTGACAGCCCACGAGGGTGCGTGGCCGAATGGATGTGCAACGTTAAAAAACCCACTTCAGCGGCGGGAATCGGAATCTGAAACCTCTCCTCAATCCGACGCGCGCCAGTCTGCGCCACCCTCCACTCCCGCGGATACAACGTTCGAATCTCGTCGACAAACGGATTCTCAATCACCAGATTTCCCTGCAGACGAGACAGGGCAAAACCAATATGATCCGGTAGAGCGACATGGATGTGCTCGTGAAACTCGCAGCCAAGAGATTCCGCTGCAAAGCTGATAATTTCCTCCGCGATACCGACAACCTCGGGGCGAACTGTGGTGAAAAGTTGATCAAATTGAGCCCTGTGCGTGGGAAGTACAAGAGCGAAGCTTTTTTCCACGCGTGGATCATCTCCGGCGATAGGTTGTCCACGCCGGGCGCCAAAGCCAAGACCCTTGCCAATCAAGATGTATTCATCATCACGGGGAGACAGCACCACAACGACATTGTTGTTCAGCACCCGCTCAACGACAAAACGGGCTCCCTTATCGTTCTGGCCCTTGCCACGAACGCGCTCTCCGCCCCGGCCGGTCGCTCGGTCAAACATGCTCAGGCCCCCCAACCGCTGATCCACGCTTGCTGCACAAAAAGCCTAAACCAACGGAACACTCTGTCACATCTAGGCGCATATCCTGGTGATGAGAGTTTGGGCCTATGGAATCTTATCCATCGGCACCAGATGCGGGCACTGACTGTGTTTATATGATATACCGAAATGGAATGGATCGGCGAGCGCAGGCCCAACAAAAACAGCCGCGGCGCCTCGTTCCGAGGTCCGCAGCGGCTATCTGTCGAGTGTGCTCTTCTTTCTACTTTGCCGCCAACAAGTGCTCCTTGTCCTTCGGCACGCCGACCTGCCGATAAAACGCCGCGTTCTTCTGCTCCAGTGGTATGAACGGCACATCGTAGCCAAACTGCCGCGGTCCCCAGACGGCGAGGGCGGCATCGGTACGCATGATCTGCGGCGTCGGAATGCCGATGACCACCGCGCGCTGACCGTAGCGAAGGCGTTCGTTCGTCACGGGGAGTCCGGTCTCCGGATCTAACAAAGCGATGATGTCCGGCACCGTCGCCACCACTTCCCCGTCCACCAGAGCCACAAGATTCTCGTTCTGAAACTCAATCGTCATTTCACGGTCGGCGTCTTGCTCCACCCCGCGCAGCACAGCCTTGCCAACGGCGAAACCGTCTCGCGTGCGCCGCGAGACATCGACGACCTTGCCGAAAAACAGGCGGACTCCGTGGCCGTAGAGGGTACCGGCCGTGGCCGCCAGCACGGCCTCGACCGGATTGCGGTGCTCGCGTTTGGCGTCCTCCAGGGCGCGGCCCAGCTGGATGCACATGGAGATGGTCCCGCGTACGGCGGACTGTTTCATCTGCGCCCCGGTCATCGGGTAATCGACGAGGTGGGAATATCCGCCCATCTTCACCGTGCAGGCGCGAGCAAACGATTCGAGCCGATAGTTGTCCACCGTCTCGAACAGCACCACGTTGCCCCACTCGTCCGCAATGCAGGCTGGTGTGCCGGAGACGCCAAAGACATGGAACGTTTCCATCTGCAGCTCCGGAAACGCCCGCCCCATGCCGTCTCCATCGACCACCGGCAGCCCCATCCGGGCCGCCACGACAAACGGGATCATGCTGTTCATGCCGCCGCATTCCACCGGGCACAGGGCCGTCACCCGTTGGTTGAGGTGGCGTTCCATCCGCTGCACCGCCAGGCTCGTCTCATCGCCGGCCGGAATCTTTTCCAGGAAGACCGTCGGCGCCCCCATCATGGCGACCGGAAACACCACCGCCTCGTCCTCCAGGTCGGCCGCGTCCAACAACTCCACCGCGCCGTGCTCGGCCATCGCCTGCTGGGCCATCAGTTTGCCGATGAGCGGATCGCCTCCGCCGCCGGCGCCCAGGATGGCCGCCCCAACCGACAGCGGCTCCAGGTCCTGCTCATGAACGCGCATGGCTGTCCTTCGCCCCCCTCCGTTCGTACGAGGCCAGCGTACCGGCGGCGGTTACCTTGACGCGCACCGCATTCCCCGGCAGATAGGCGATGGGGACCTCCTCCATCTCAACGACCTCCAGCGTCGAGGCGTCGGCCCCGGCGCGAATGGCTTCCGAGAACGCGATGGCCTGGGCCTCCTCCAGCACCTCTTCGCGCGACCTGTGGTCCATCGCGAAAATCCTGTCCACGCGCCCGCTCACCTGCGCGATGGCAGCGCCAATGGCGTTCGCGACATCGTAGTTGTCCGGACGGTAAACCTCGGAGACCCCTTCGAACGCGTCCGGCAACAGCACGCTGCCGCCGCCGACAAGAATCAAAGGCACCGCGCTGGCGCTCGTCTTCATCCGGTCAATCGCTTCCGTGACGCGGGCGATGGCCAAATCATAAGCCGCCTGCGCCCGATTTCGCGGCAGGGTTACCGGGTGCGTGCCCACCCGGGCGCGGCCCAGTGCCACCGCAATATCGGTGAACGTGGTCTGCGATCCGCCGAAGCACCGTCCCTCTTCCACAATCCGGTAGCCGACGCTGTCCGGGCCAATCTGCAGGTCCCCGTCCAAATCACGGACGATACTCCCCCCGCCCAGGCCAATCGAGAACAAGTCCGGCATGCGAAAGTTCGTGCGCACGCCGCCGACCTCGACCGCGATGAACGACTCGCGCGGGAATCCGTGGACCAGTACCCCGACATCCGTCGACGTGCCACCGACGTCCACCACCATCGCGTCCTTCAGCCCAGTCAGATAAGCGGCACCGCGCATGCTGTTGGTCGGGCCGCAGGCGATGGTGAGAATCGGGTACAAGAGCGCGTACTCGACCGACATCAACGTGCCATCGTTTTGCGCGAGGTAAAGGTTGGCGTGGATGCCGATACTGGCCAATGCTTCCTGGAACGAAACGGTGGCCCGTTTCGCCACCTTCGACACCGCGGCGTTCAATACCGTGGCGTTCTCCCGCTCCAAGAGACCGACACTGCCAATCTGATGAGACAGGGAGATGGGAGTATCCTCGCCCAGTTCTTCCCGAAAGATCACCGCCGCTCGTTCTTCATGGGCGGCGTTGACCGGCGAAAAGACACTGGAAATGGCCACAGCCCCCACCTGGCCCTTCACCTCACGGGCGATGCGAGTCAACTCCTTCTCGTCGAGGGGAGCAATCTCGCGGCCATCAAACTCGTGTCCCCCACCCACGATGTACGAAAACCGCTGATACCGCCGGCGCAGGTCCTCCGGCCAGCCGGCCAGTGGCTGCACCGCGCGGGTCGCCGGTGCGCCCAGCCGCACCACCGCCACGTCGTTCAAATCGCGCCGCTCGATGATGGCGTTCGTCACCTGCGTCGTTCCCAGCATCGCCTGCGATATGGCGACCGGATCGACACCACTGTCGTCGAGCACCGCGCGCACCGCATCGCGGATGCCGGTCATGATGTCGCTGCTGTCCGGCCGTTTCCTCTTCGCCACCACCCGGTTGTCTCCGTCCAGCAAGACCACATCTGTATTCGTGCCGCCTACGTCGATGCCCAGCCGATAACTCACTGTCTCATCCCTCCGTCATGCATCTCTTTGCCGCTCGTCGCGACCAACCCAGGCGTCCCCTTCACGGCCGGAGGGGAACGTAGTCCAGGTCGTAGCCGAAATAGCGCGGGCCCACCAGCTCCAACGCCGCTTCCTGGCGCCAGACGTCAGCGCACGGCATGCCGATTACAGTCACCCGCTGTCCGTAGCGGACCTCTTCTGTGGTGATGGGGCGAATCGTCTCTAGGTCCATCACCGTGATGAGGTCTGGCACCGTGGCCACGGGGGCCCCATCGCGCAGCGCCACCAGGTTTTCATTCTGAAACTCCAGCCGCAGTACAGACCCCGTATCCTCTGCAAGCCCCTCTATCGTCACCGTCCCCCGGGCAAACCCACCCACCGTCCGCCGCATCACGTCGGTGACTTTGCCCGTGAACAGCAGCCGCCCGCTGGTTTGTTCCAAGAGTTCCGCGAGCCGATCCGCTCGGTCCATGGGTTGCTGCAAGATGCGCCCGATGGCGAGCGCCCGCGATAGCGTGCCATGCACCAGATGGGCGCGCATTCGCCCGGCGGTGGCAGGGTACAGGGCCAACATGGCCGATCCCCCCATGACCACGGTCGCGCTGCGCGACAGCGCCTCGGTCCAGGCGTTGTCGATGGTCGACAGGAGCAGCGTGTTGCCCTTGTCGTCCACCAGCATCATCGGCGTGGCAGAAATGCCGCCGAGGTGGAACGCGGTCATGGGGATCTCGGGAAACGCTCGGCCCATCCCGTCCGCGTCGACCACCGGGATGCGCAGCTCCGCCGCCACCACAAACGGGATCGTGGAATTGAGACCGCCCGCCTCAGCCGACACGGTCGCCGCCGCCTTCTGGCCGAGAAACCGCTCAAGCTGCCGAAAGGCGGCGCTCGGCTCTTGTCCGCTCGGGATCTTTTCCACCATGACCGTCGGTGCGCCCATCATCGCCGAGGGAATGACCAATTCGTTGTCAGCCAATTCATCGATGCTGACCAGCTCGACCGGCCCGTGCGTCTCCATCGCCTGTTTCGCCATAAGAGCGCCGATGTACGGGTCTCCCCCACCGCCTGCGCCCAGCACGGTGGCTCCCAGCGCCAGGGCATCGATGTCGTGTGCATAGATCTGTGTCCTCATTGCGAATCCGTCCTCCCGTGAAATCGGCGGCCCCTCACCCCAGGGGTGAGACGGGCCCGCCCGCAGCTGTCCTGAGGCCGATTAACGACGCGTCGGAACCGATCCGTACGTGACCGCCCGCTTGCCGTGAACCAACGCGCTCAGCAACCAGTACATCCCCCCGCCGACAATCAGCGAATTGAGGGAAGGAATGCCCCAATGCAGCCACTGGCCCACCGCAAAACCGGCCGCCCAGGCAATCAGGGTCAACGGGTTCCAAGCCTCGTACGTATCCGGCAGCTTGTCCAACGGCCTGGTGGCGTCCAGCTCGGCCCGGTAGCGGCGGACCAAAAAGTATTCGACGAGAAGGATGGACCCCACCGGCGGCACGGCCACACCGAGCAGGCTGAGGAAACCTTGGAAATGGGCCAGGATGCCCAGCACCGACAGCACTGTGCCCAAAAGGCCAAACACAAGCGCAACCCCCGCCCGGCTGATGCGCTTGCCGAATACCGAATCGGCCAGGTTGACAATGCCGAGCGATGAGGAATACAAGTTCCAGTCGTTAATCTTCACCGTCGCGGTGACCAGGATGATGGTGCCGATGAGACCGCTCGTCGACATGACGATGGTGATGACGTCCGAGGATTTGACCGCGTGCGCGAGCAGCACGCCGATGAGCCCAATCACGTACTCGCCCAGGCTGATGCCGACCACCGTCTGCTTGACGACATCCGCAGCGGATCGGTTATAGCGGGACATATCGGGCGTAATGATGGCGCCGACGATGAACCCGCCCGCCACCATGCTCGCCCCATCCGCCAGGGAAATGTGCGGGCCCGGCGCCGGCATGGAGATCAGCTGACCCAGTGAATAGTGCGAGAAAGCCTTGCCAATGGAGAACAAAGCGACAAGGACAAACAGGGGCACCGCAATGTACGCGGTGTAACCCATGGAGAGAAAGCCGAAGATGACAATCAGCGTGACCAAGATACCCGTCGCAATCGACCAGGCCCACACCGGCCCTCCGAGCAGCTGGCTCAGTCCATCCGCAAACACCTGGTTTTGCACACCAAACCAGCCCACCAGCGAGATGGCGACGACCAGGCTCAGGATGACCGAGCCGATGCGCCCAAAACCGCACCAGCGAACCAACAGCGTCGTGCTCAGCCCTTCCCGCATGCCGGCGATGCCGAGGAAGATGGAGAGCACCTCCAGGATGGCAGAACCCAGCGTCAGCGCCCAAAACGCCTGCCAGAACGACATTCCGTAGCCCAGCGTGGCACCGAGCAGAAACTGCGACAAGGCCGACAGTTGGCCGAAACGCATCGTGGCAATGCCTATCCAACTGCGCCTATCGGTTTGCGGTACCCGCTCCAGGGAATAGTCGTCCAACTTCCCGCTTGCCTGAGCTTCGTTCACATCCACACCCCCCAGACCACTTGTCGGGCCTTCCCAGGGTCTCAGCCTGCAAAGGATGGGTTCCCCGGGGCATCCCCCAAGCTGGTATTGGTGTGGATTATAATTGCCTGTGGATTTCGTTCATATGGTCAATTCGAACGAGGTTTGCCGCTCGATTGTGCGCGCCGCACAAATTTACCGGCCGCCGTCAGCGGCGCGGGTGATGCAGCCGCCAGGCGCGCAGCGCCAACTGATAGGTCAGACGGACCTGGGGATTGGCCAAATCGGCCTGTATCAGCTCCTGCACGCGGTTGAGACGGTAGCGCAGGGTGTTGCGATGCAGGAATAACCGATCCGCTGCCGCCTGCACCCGGGCTCCACTTTCCAAGTACGCCTCCAAAGACGCCAGCAGCGTCTCCGCGTGGGAATCCGACAGAATCGGCTGCAGCAGCTGCATGGCTTGCGCGTAGGAGGCATTGCGTCCGGATCCGAACACGAGCATGGAAGCCGCATCCTCGGGTTGTTGACCATCACGCACGCCGTACACGCCCTCCGGCAGGCTCAGAAACTGCGCGTAAGTGGCATCCAGCCGCTCAATGACCTGACGCAGACGGGCGGCATGGCGCTCCGCCTGGGACGCAGGTTGGCCTTGCGCATGGGCATCCTTCCCCGGGTCCTGGCCGAGCGAAAAGCGATGGCAGAGCCCGCGCAGGGGAACGCGCAGGCGGGCCTCCCACTGCTCCACCAGCGAACGGATCCGCGTTATCGAGGGCAGCGTCGATTCCCGTTCCCCGCACCAGAGAACAACCACCCCTTCGCGGGCTTCCCAATCCCGCCAGGGAATGCAGCACACGTTCTCCCCGAAGACACCGGTCTGGTAGCGAGGATGGTTCAACAAAGGAAGAACCCGGTCGCGCAAAATCAGCGTATCTTCCCGGAAGATCCGGTAGGCGTACGGAGTGTGCAGCGGCGAAAACGGCTCCTGCCGCAAGCGGTCCGCATCCTTGGCATCCGCCAACGCTATCCACAGGATGCACAGGTGTCGGACCACATCCAAACCGTACAGAGACAAGCGGCGCCGCAAAGACAGTCCGGCCGCCACTTCCGGGATGGCAGACAGGGGCGAAGAGGCTGAATCCGCTGCAGCAGGTTCCTTATTCTCCGGCACATCCCCCGGCTGCCGAAAGTCCATCGCCGGCAGGGAAGACAGGAGGGCAAACACAGCCGCCGCCAAGCTCGTCGTCCACTTGAACGCGCCAGTCACACCGGGGATTTCGGAAAGCAAGAAGTTCTCTGTGCGCGCCTGCAGAACGCCGCCGAGCACCGATACCCACAGGTCTTCGGCGTCCGCATGATAAAGACGGCTGCCCGGCCGCGGTGCAAGCCACACCGCCAGGCGGTTCTCCGTCCTAATCCGCACAGGCACCCGCAACAGACGTTGGTTCTGCCAGGTGTGCCAGGCCGGTTCCGACATCCGCTCATCGCCGGACGCGGCCGCAAGTGAAGACCTCCGGGAGGTTTGTGGTCCCGCCGCGGAACCATCCGTGAGGTGTACCACCACCTCCAGTTCCCTCTCCACCAGGTCCAGCCAGTCCGCCAGGTGAAAGCAGGAGTCCGCTCCTTTCTCGAGGCGCTGCCTGGCCGCGTCCAGCGCCGTGCGGAGTCGCTGCTCCGCGTCGACTAAGCGGCGATAAAAGCCCCGCACGAGGTCCGTGTACGCCGCATCATTGGCCGTCCACAGCAAGGGCAGCTGCAAATTGTCGCACAGGAGAATCGTTCCCTGGGAAAAGTCGGTGCGCTTGCCACCAAGGTACACCACCGCGGCCGCCCCTGCGCCTTTGAAGATGCGCACCAGGACGTCAAAGGTGGATGAATAACCGGGCACCACTTGCGCCGGAATCAAGACCACGCGCCCGGCAAACTCGCCCGGCTGCGCATCCAGCACCCACTCCGTATGGGGACCGAGCAGATGCACATCCACCGCCGGCACACGGATTCCGTCG
The DNA here is from genome assembly GCF_001552255.1 of Alicyclobacillus shizuokensis NBRC 103103. Classification (GTDB taxonomy): domain Bacteria; phylum Bacillota; class Bacilli; order Alicyclobacillales; family Alicyclobacillaceae; genus Alicyclobacillus_G; species Alicyclobacillus_G shizuokensis. The sequence continues at coordinate 19,413 of NZ_BCQV01000023.1, read as the reverse complement.
CGGCCGGCCAAGATGCATAAATTCAGCGAAGCCGCCCATTCCTGCAAGTCAACCAAGGGAGAGACCTCCTGACCCTGCTGCCGCCTCGGTCCAGCGCGCTCGGCCCACAGCGTCATCCTTTCCGCAAAGCGTATCGCGAAAATCCCATCCTGTCCACGAACTGTGGGAGGTCCTCCGTAACTCTGCGATTCCCACAACCCTATAGTGGCTGAAACCGGCGCAGCGAAAACATGGAGACATCCAATTCGGCCCGGTCCGCCACCGCCAACTGAGCCAACACCTCGCCGATTGCGCTGGCAAACTTGAAGCCGTGTCCCGAAAATCCGCAGGCGAACAGTAACTGCGGCCGCTCTGGATGACGGTCGATGATGAAGTGCTCGTCCGGGCTCATCGTGTACACGCACGTCTTCCCGGTGATGAGACGGCCATTGGCGCGCGGTAGAAAATCCTGCAGGAAGCGGCGCAGATCCCCCTCATCCTCGGGATAGGCGCCAAACGTCCGTTCCATCGTGTCGGGGTCTGCCGCCTGTCCGCCATCGTGCCGGCCCACCTTGATTCCGGTCCCACCAAAGCTGGGAAACCCATAGTAGTGAGCCTTGCCCGTTTCGCAGGTAAAGGCGGGGAACTCCGCCGCGCCATACAGGTCTTCGTCGCACTCAAACCAGGCGATGACCTTGCGCATCGGCAGCACAGGGACATCCAGCCCCGCCGCAGCCAACAGCCGTTTGGCCCACGCGCCTACCGTGACTATCACCCGCTCCGCCGTATACACGGACAATCCGGCCCGCACACTGGCTCCCTGGCCGTCCACTCGTATGTCGTCCACCGGCGTGTTGACCAACACCTGCATCCCGCGTGCTTCGCCAAGCCGCCGCATGGCCCGGATGCAGTGCTCGGAAAACAGCACACCTGAAGACGTCTCCAGAGAGCCCACATAGTCGTCCGGCAGCCGCCATCCCGGCCAGCGGCGGCGGATCTCGGCGGCGTCGAGCACCTCAAGCGGCAGGTCGAAAGACGCGCTGCTGCGTACGACCTCCTCCATAAACGGCGATCCCGCTCTGCCCAGGGACAGCACGCCCGTTTGGGCAAATATCTGGGTCCCCGCCTCCACCTGCAGCTCCAGCCACAGCTGCTGCGCCCGCAACGCCAGCGGCACGTACTGTCGCCCTTCCCCGTACGCGTGGCGAATGATGCGAGTATCGCCGTGATGGCTGCCCAGCGTGTGTGGCGGATGAAACGCGTCTACCAGGAGTGTCCGCACCCCCCGCTGGGCAAGGTGCCACCCTGCGGCCATGCCCATGGAACCGGCACCAACCACAATCACTTCGTACGTGTTAGACAAGCAGCATCCCTCCACAACCCATTCCGCAGCCGCAACAGGTGGGTATGCTGCCTAAGCACCGGGCTACCTGGCCGCGCGGTACACCGTCGGGCTGCAATTCATGTAGCGGCGAAACAGGCGGCTAAAGTAGTTGGCGTCATCAAAGCCGACCAGTGTGGCGATTTGCTGAATCGGCAGATCCGTCGTCTGCACGTAAAATGCCGCCTTTTCGACGCGGATGCTGTTCAAATACTCAATAACCCCCATCCCCACCTCTTTCTTGAACAGATGGCTCAAGTAATACTTGCTCATGCAGCAGTGCCTGGCGACATCGACGAGTGTGATGTCTTCGCGGTGATGCTGCTTCATGAACTGAATCGCATCGCGAATAACCGGCGAGACGTCCGGAGTCGTCGTCTCTCCCACCTGCCTCGTTAACCACACCGCGTAGTCCATCACCTTGCGGACGAACTTGTCGTAGCGAATGGTGGAGTACAATTCATGCGTAAACTCTGCGTTCTTGGACAGAATTCGCGCCGCACTCACCCTCATGTCCAAAACCGAACGCGACATCATCGTGATGAGATCGAGCACTTGGCCTTTGAACACGTCTTCATTATAGTGACAAGCCTCGGCCATGCGATCCAGCAACGCCTGCATGCGCGTGGTCACCCCCTGCTCGTCTCCGATGCAGAGGAGGGCAACCAACTCCGTCTTTTCCGCCGCTAATTCTTGGGCCGGGACTTCGCTCAAAGCGGCATTCGCACCGTGTTGGAAGATCAGTTGGTTGCCCTGGAAGAAGCGACCATGCATCGCGCGGATCGCTTCCTGAAACGAGAGATGCAGGTCCTCGGGAGCCGCGTGATAGCCACCGATGCCGATGGATACCGAAATGCCCAACTTTTGCATTGCTGTCTGTATCTTCCTGGCCATGACCAGCAGCGGACCGCCGGCTCCCGGCTTCGAACCGGTAGCTTCTTGAGTCTCCACAAGCAGCGCCAAGACCCCCGCTTCGGTCCAAATCCACGTGAAGGGAAGGTCCACGCATGCATAAACCACATCTATCAATTTCTGGCCGATGTCGAGCGGCCAATGGGCGGAATTTTGCAACTTCAAATCGGGGTACCTGTCAATCGATACAACGACAACCACCCGTGGGTGGACGAAGACGCCAAACCGCTGCTGAAGCTCCGTGAACTCAGCTTCGTGAACCAATGTGCCGGAGATCAAGTAATGCGAGAATGCGAGTTGGGCGGGATCGTGCTGTACCATATGTTCCTCCCACATCATCTTGACAAGGACAGCAGCTAGAATGGAATCTCTCCAAGCAATTCCTCGACCCGGCGAACAATCTCTCCTTCATGAATCATATCATAGATGGCCACGATATCCGGATACAGATACCGGTCTTCCTCCAGTGTGGGAACTTCTCTGCGAATGGCCCGGTAGACAGATGCGGTCGCGCTTGACGGCCTCAGAGGTCGATGAAAGTCCAGCGCCTGGGCCGCCGCCATCAGTTCGATGGCCAGGATGTGTGTCACTTTTTCGGCCACCTGGTAGGCCTTGCGCGCGGCCTGGTAGGCGAAGGTAACCACGTCTTCCTGATAAGCGCATGTGGGAATGTTGTCCACAGTGGCCGGATGCGCCAATGCCTTGATCTCCGAGAGCAAACCGGCCGCGGTGTACTGCGGAATCATGTAGCCGCTGTTGAGACCTGGATGAGCGACCAGAAAGTCGGGGAGTTCACTGACATGAAAGTTCACTAAGCGGTCAATCCGACTTTCCGCCATCTTCGCCAAATTTCCAAGTGCAATCGCGATGGAATCGGCCGCGATGCCGATAAAGGTGGCATCGAAGTTCCCTCCCATCAGCCCGACTCCGTCGTCGCCCTGGCCATAGATGATGGGATTGTCACTGACGGATGCCATCTCGTTGCGAACACTGGCCGCCGCATCCTTGAGCGTCTTCTTGACCGCGCCGTGAAGCTGCGGGATGCAGCGCAGACTGAGCGCATCCTGCAGCCGATAATCCCGATACGCCTGCGCTATCTCACTGTCCGCGAGCATCCGGGACAGATACCGCGCGGTGGCTGCCTGTTCGTGGTGCCGCTTCAGCTGGTGAAGCCGCTCGTCGAACGCCCGGATGGTGCCCTTCAGGGACTCGAAGGACATGGCGGCCGCGATGTCGGCGGTTTTGGTGGCCTGGATGGCGTCATACAAGGCCAACGCGGCGATGGCCGTTGTCGACGTTGTTCCGTTCAGGAGCGACAATCCCTCCTTGGGTCCCAACGTCAGCGGCGTGAGTCCCGCCTTCTGCAGCGCCTCGGCGCCGTTCAGCAATTCACCGCCATAGTAGGCCTTGCCTTCGCCCATCAGCACGAGCGCCATGTGGGCTTCCGGAGAGAGGTACGCCACAGACCCGTCGCCCGGCACATATGGCACCACTTGCCGGTTCAACAGCGCCGCGAGAGCGTCGAGAACCTCCATGCGCACGCCTGAAAATCCTTGACCGAGCTGTACCAAGATCATGAACTGGGTGGCGCGGACCAGTTCCGCGGGCAAAGGAGCCCCCACGGATACCGCGTGGGAACGCACGATATTCCGTTGGAGCGCCTCTGCTTCCACAGGCGAGATCACCTTGGTGACGTTGCTGCCAAACCCGGTCGTAATCCCGTAAATGACGCGATTTTCCGCAAGAAACTTGTCCACCAACGCGCGCGACTTGGCGACACGCTCTCGATACGCCGGACAGAAAGACACCTGGGCTCCGTAGCGAGAGACGGCCACAAGTTCGCTCACGGTCGGATCGCCGTGGCCGAGAACGACTTTTTGAATATCCTGGGGTCTTGTTCCCGGTCTGTGCGTCATGGCCAACAACCTCCACGGTGGATAAAAGTCACTGCAATTCGGGTGTCGCGTCCTCCGCGTCGAGACTCGCAGCCGGGTGATGCAACGGATTGCTCGCCTCATCCAGCGCCAGACGCGCCGTTTCCGGCGCCCACAGGACAGAGACCAGCGTGCCAAACAGCAGCACCGCAGTCATGCCAAACATTGAGGCCTTCACCGACATGAGGGGGAGAAGGAACGTGCCGATAGCGGACCCTACACGGCTGACAGCGGTGACCACGCCGACGCCGGAAGCTCTGACATCGGTAGGAAACAGTTCCGCCGGGTAGATCAACGTCAGGTTGGATGCGGCCGACATGATGAACGTGAAGATGATGAACAAAATCAAGATCAAAGTGTGCAGATGAGTCGGCAGGATGGTGATGAAAAACAGCGCGACCGTGAGACAGGCAAAGGAATAGATGGTAAAACCGCGGCGAGACAGCCTTTCCGTGAACCACAACCCGGCAATGGCGCCAACAAGAAGAAAGATGTTCAGGATGGTATCGATGCCGAAGTTGTCCTCAAACCCCAGATTGCTGAGAATGGTCGGCAGGAACGTGTAGATGGCGAAGTACGGGATGACATTGCAGACATAGAAGAGACTGCCGAACACCGTACGCATCCTCACGTTCTTCGCAAACAGATCCCGAAACGCAAAGGCCTGCCTTTTGGCTTCCGCAATCATCGCATCGATTTCCACGTTCTGCCCAACATATTTCTTCACGATGGAGCGCGCTTCCTGCTCGCGGCCCATGCGAATCAACCACCTGGGCGACTCCGGTGTGCCTATTCGCAGAAGCAGCACAATCAGCCCCGGGATGGCGCCGCTGGCCAACATCCAGCGCCAGGCATCCGGCGTCCCCTGCAAATAATAGCCGACTATCGTAGCAAGCGTGTAGCCCACGGTCCACAGGACATTGAGCGCCGACAGCAGGACGCCGCGGTATCGTTTGGGCGCAAACTCGGCCAACAGCGTCGATCCTACGGCGTAATCGCCGCCCAGGGCCAAACCAATCAAGATGCGGAGAATAAACAAGGTGACGGGATCATTGACGAAATACTGGAGGGCGGACGCCACCGTCACAATCACAAAGTTTGTCAGGTAGATTTTCTGGCGGCCGATGTGATCCGACAGCCACCCCAACAGCAAGCTGCCGAAAAACAGCCCAATCAGGGCTGAACTGCCCAACAACCCTTGCCAAACCGGCCCCAAATGCATCTGTGGGCCAATCAGACTCAATGCCATGCTGATGATTCCAAGTGCGTATCCATCGGAAAAGTTCGATCCGAACGTCAACGCGGTAATGCGAACGTGGAATTTGTTCAGAGGAGCATCGTCAATCTGAATCCTTGCTGCGTTCACCCGCCAATCCGCCTCCTTTGATAGGAATATTTCGACTATAACCAGTCAATGAAATGGTACTTTCGTGTGACGCGATACGGTCATATGAACTACCGCACCTAGTCCGATTGTGGATGGCTTCATTATAAATACGGAGAAAACTTGGACAGTAGGGAAGATCCTTGGATCCAGTAGCACGAAATTGCGCTTTTGTCGAACCCTGCGTTGACGATTTATCTTGTTTGGGCTTCTTTGGGCTTCGTCTGACCGTTTGACAGCCCAAAACGTTTTGGATACACTATATTCAATACTTGGGTGAGGGTGTTTGTCGGTGCCAGTGACGATTCGCGATGTTGCGGAAGCAGCCGGAGTATCCATTACGACCGTGTCGCGGGCATTAAATGGGTATGCCGACGTCAGTCCCGACACACGCAAACGAATTCTCGAAATCGCAGAGCGCCTGAACTATCGTCCAAACCACGTGGCGCGCAGCTTGGTGAGAAAGAGGACACAGACCATCGGTTTGCTGGTGTCAGACTTCGGTAAATCCCGGACTGGGCATCACTTCATGTTTGATGTGTTAGCGGGAGTCTATGAGCGGCTGGCAGAGCTCGGTTACGATGTCAGTCTCGTGAGCACCACAACGGCACAGCAGCACCTGGTATCCTATCTCGACTTTTGCACCGAGCGGCGCTTTGAAGGCGTGATTGTCATGGGCATCCGTGTCGATGATCCGTACGTTCACGAAGTGGTCGAGTCTCCGTTGCCCAGCGTCGTTATCGACCTGCCTCTGCTCAGCGACCACTGCGGATACGTCATGACAGACAACATCAATGGTGCGAAATTCGCCGTTCGGCACCTGTTCCAACAAGGCCACCGGCATATTGGATTCGTCAACGGCTACGCACAGGCAGCGGTAAGCGCAGATCGGTTGCGCGGCTACAAAGAAGGCCTTCGGACTGTCGGCCTGCCCTTCGAACCGTCTCTAGTCTACGAATCAGATTTTTCCCTCGCAGGAGGAGCTCAAGGTTTTCACGAACTGCGGCAGTGTTATCCAGATGTCACAGCCATCTTTTTCGCCAGTGACCTGATGGCGATTGGCGGCATGCGTGAAGCACTGGCCAATGGATTGCGTGTGCCAGACGACCTGGCCGTGGTCGGCTTCGATAATATCGATTTAACGGAACTGGTGTCACCGACGTTGACCACTGTTGGGCAGCACAGGTATGAAATGGGAGTGACCGCTGCGGAAATGCTCATCGGTATGCTGGAACGAAACGAACCTCCCCAGGGGAGGCTGCTGGCGCCGGAACTGATTGTCCGCGAAAGCGGCTGACTGCCGCCGACCTGAGGACTGCCCAGCTGACAACGATATTCGCTTCCATCGTGGCTGCGGTATAGTCCTGTGAGGTCATTGAACCCTTCTTGTTGAAGGAGTGTCGGCGATTTTTTGCGGGGTTTCCAAAACGTTTTGGATATCCTTGGCTCTCTACAAAGGAGGCAACTGGGTTCAACATGAAGTTTACCGTCATCAAGGAAAATGATCTATTTTTTGTGTCCAACAGTTCTGGAGATGCCCCCCATCCTTCCCTTGATCCGTTTGGATACGGGCTGTTCACACGAGACACACGCGTGCTTAGCCAATGGACATGGACCACGGCCCCCTCTGTTTTTGTAGAGCTAGCCTCGGACGTGTCTCGAAACTTTGAGGCAATCTATCACTATACGAATCGGGAATGGCGACTTTCCGAAAACGTTGTGGTTCCGCGTGAAAGCCTATACGCCACACGGCGCCAGTTTGTCGACGGACATCGGTTTTATGAACAGGGAGAGATCGAAAATTTCTCAACGGAAACGATTACTCTCGAGGTCGCTTACGAAATGGATGCCGACTTTCTTGACATGTTTGAAGTACGAGCAGGCCAAACGCTTGCGGACCGGGAGCAACTAAAGCGGCAAATTGAAATGGAAGGCGGAGCGCAGTCCAGGACGTTCCGCTACATGGCAAAGGACGGTACAAAGTGCACGACGACCGTTCGTTTCAGTGCGGACCATCATCACCCAAGCCCTTTCCCGGGTCTGCCGAAAGTGGGGGCGCGTCTGAGGATTCCGCCACGCGGCAAGTGTACATGGGTTGTGTCCGTCACACCTTCCGTGGCTGGAGCGATGGACGCTAGCGCCTCCGCCAGTCCCAGACCCCCGGCGGCACAGCGAATGGATGTCAGTCTTAAGCAAGTGGACGGCGAAAGGCGGCAAATTGTTCGCGACTACGAAAACTGGTTGCATAAAGCTCCCAGGATTTCTGGATGCAAGGCGTTCACCACCTGGTACTACAGAGGATTGAGGGATGTTCGCATGCTGTTGACCGATATCGGTCATGGCCGTTTCCCGGTAGCTGGGGTTCCCTGGTATGCAGTTCCGTTTGGACGGGATAGCCTGATTACGGCTCTGCAAATGCTGCCTGCCGACGCCGAGGTGGCCCGAGGAACGCTCGCCACGATGGCCGCGTTTCAAGGCCGCATTGTGGACCCGTCCCGTGACGAGGAGCCTGGGAAGATTATGCACGAACTGCGGGCAGGAGAACTCACGCGGACAGGCAAGGTTCCGTTTGGGCCCTACTATGGAACCATCGACGCTACCCCACTCTTCCTGAATTTGGCCGCCGATTATGCGGCCTGGACAGCCGACCAAGAGTGGCTGCAGACACTCTTACCAGCCGTGGATTCGGCTTTCATGTGGATAGAGCGGTATGGAGATCGGGATGGAGACGGATTTGTGGAGTACCTGTCCGAAGCCGCAGAAGGAATATCCAACCAAGGATGGAAAGACTCCGGTGATGCCATTCAACACAAGGAGGGAACACTGGCCACCGGCCCGATTGCCCTGTGCGAAGTCCAGGGTTACGTCTTTCGCGCCTATCGTCGCTGGGGCGAAGTCTTCGCGTGGCTCCATATGCCGGAACAGGCGAGGCATTGCCAAGAACGAGCGGATCGACTCCGTCGGCATTTTATCGAATCCTTTTGGCTGGACGACGAAGATGCGGTTGCCCTGGCCCTAGATGGCAACAAACGGCCTGTGCGCACCTTGACCTCTAACATGGGGCAAGTGTTGTGGAGCGAAATTCTGCCTCAGACGCTTGCGGATCGCGTCATTGACCGCATGCTGGGGGACGATATGTTCAGTGGTTTTGGCGTTCGAACCCTGTCCGCAAACGAAATATCGTATAACCCGCTGAGTTACCACAATGGATCCGTGTGGCCGCATGACAATTCCTTGATCATCGCGGGCATGGCCAAATACGGCCGCCACGACGCGGTTGCACAGCTTGTCGAAGGAATGTTGACGGCTGCCGAAGGGTTCGAGCTGTTCCGATTGCCCGAGTTGTTTGCAGGCATAGATGCGAAGAGGGTGTCACGTCCTGTCCCCTATCCGGTGTCCTGTTCCCCTCAGGCGTGGGCGGCAGCGTCACCTGTTCTCATCCTGGCTGCCATGCTCGGTCTGAACCCTGACGTTCCGGCCGGAAGGGTTTACCTGAATCCTTCGCTTCCTATCTCAATCCCAAGGCTCAAGATTGAGTCCATCGGGATTGGGAATGGCAAGTTGAGTATAGATCTGCACCGGACATCCGCTGGACAGACGCAATGCCACATCCTCGCAAATACGACCGGTTTGTCCGTGCACCAGACTTCACCCAGGGAGGTGATAGAAGACGTAACTCAGTGATGACACCTTGCGCAGGAATTGGTACGTGGGTGATCTCGGGAAGACCATCGGGCTGATTTTCCAAAGGGGGTTATGACTGATGAAGGGGAGAATCAAAAAGTATTTCGGGGCTGCCAGTATTCTGCTCGTCAGTTCAGGGGCCGTCATCGGTTGCGGGCAAGGAAACACGTCGGGAGGAAATCATACTGCCAATAGTGACAAGGCCAAAACCGTCACGCTGAAATTGGGCATGTGGTCGTCGAGCCCTGCTGAAAAACAACTGGTAGAAAAACAAGTGAAGGCGTTTGAAAAGAAGAACCCTAACATCAAGGTTACGCTGGAGGTCATCACGGGAGATTATCTGCAAGCTTTGCAGCCGATGTTGGCCTCGCACACCGCACCAGACATTTTCTATGTGGATTCCTCGTACGCACCGACATTGGAAGCATCGGGTGCGCTGATGCCGCTGGACAAGTACATCAAGCAGGATCACGTCAATACAAGCGATTTTAGCCCTGCCCTGCTGAAAGCGTTTCAGTGGAAAGGTGTCACCTATGGTCTGCCCAAAGACATGAACACGATGGCGCTTGAGTACAACAAGTCCATGCTAGCGAAGGCCGGAATTCAGTCGCCCCCGAAGACCTGGAATGAATTTGAACAGGACGCCGCCAAGTTGAAGGCAAAGGGAATGACTCCCCTGAGCATGCCCATTGATGTGGCTCGTTATTACCCGTTCGTGAAAGACTTTGGTGGCAGCTACTATGATGTGAACAGCAATAAGGCGACGTTTACCGAGAAGGCAAATGTGCCTGGCCTCAAGTTCTTCATCGACAATTTTAAACAGAAGAATTTCGTACAGCCGAAGGACTTGGGTGGCGATTGGGCCGGCATCCCGTTTGCCCAAGGAAAAGTCGCGATGGTCTTAGAAGGCGCCTGGCTGATCCCGTTCATGCAACAAACCGCCCCGAAACTCGATTACGGGGTGGCGGATTTGCCGTCGGCCAACGGGCAAGACTTCAACATGACCTACACGGTGAGCTATTCGATGGCCAAGTCGACCCAGCATCCTGCTCAGGCCGCGAAACTGTTGTTTTACCTGACCGGACCTGAGGCGCTCAAGATGACCGCGGAATCTGGCCTGGCAATTCCTTCTCGCACCAGCGTGCAAGGTGAGTTCTTGAAGAAGTACCCGAACTATAAAGCCTTTGTCGATGGCGTGAAACACGCTGTACCCTATCAGTTCGGAACGCTTGGGCAGGAGTTTGTCGATGCCATCAACAAGGCGACCGAAGCAGGTATTCTGCAGAACCAGTCACCAACAGATGTATTGTCCCAGGCAAATCAGACCCTGATGTCGCAGCAGGCTCAATGATTGTGTGATTCTCACAACGGAAGCCGCGGACGGAACCAGCGGCTTCCGTTGTGACATGTCGAAAAGGGGGCATGCAGGGTGAACGGCGTGCACACGCATACTGTTGTGGCTCACCACTCCTCAAGAAGGAGTTCGGTGGATCAAGCGTTGGCAGGGTACCTTTTTGTCCTGCCAGCGCTGACCGCCTTGGTTGTGTTCCTGGTTGGCCCGATTCTTTATGCGTTCTATATCAGTTTCCAACAATTCTCATTCCTTGATGAACAGTCCAACCGATTTGTCGGACTGGCGAACTATGTTCATTTATTTCACGATCCTGTCTTTCTTCGCGCGTTGTGGAATACCACGTTGTATTCATTAGGTGTGGTGCCCGTACAAACTGCTCTTGCCCTGTTTTTGGCCATTATTGTCAATCGAGTCCAGGGGAAAACGTTCTTTCGGGTCGCCTACTATCTGCCAACCGTCACCTCGACGGTCGCGGTCAGTGTCATGTTTGTATTTCTGTTCCAGCCGCGCGGACTGGTCAACCAATTTCTCGCCTTGTTCGGTGTTCAGGGCCCCAATTACTTCAACAGTCCCACCTTCGCTCTCCCGGCCATCATGGTGATGGCCATCTGGTCCACCGTCGGCCAGTTCATGATCATCTACTTGGCGGGACTGCAGGATATACCGGATGAGTTGTACGAAGCGGCAGCGATAGATGGGGCCAGTGGATGGAAGTTGACACGTCACATCACCATCCCCATGTTGCGCAGGACCACCTTTTTGGTGATTGTCATGTCGTTGATTGGCACCTTTCAGGTGTTCGACCAGGCGTATGTCGTCTCTGGAGGTACAGGTGGACCACTAAACGCGACGTTGACGGTCATACTGGACCTGTTCATTAAAGGGTTCAAGGATATGCAGATGGGATACGCTTCGGCGATGGCCTTCGTACTCTTTGCCATCATTATGATTCTGACGCTGATTCAACACTACTTGGTCGGCCGCGAAGATTAGGTGTTGCAACTGCCTGCACTGGTGCTGGCGATTGCACTGCGAAAGAAGGAGGAATTGCGGTGTCCCGCGAGGCGGTATATCGGCGTCCGAGACACGTGCTGTATATCATAGCCATTTTGTACGCTTGCGTGTCCTTGTTGCCGTTTGTATGGTCCGTCTATACTTCGCTCAAACCGACGGATGAAGTGTTTACCAGCATCGTTCCCATCAGTCACCTGAACTTTGGGAGCTACGCAACCATCATACACGACTTCCCGTTCGCTCGTTGGCTGCTGAACAGCACGGTCGTCGCGGTTATTGTGACGGCGGGGAATCTCTGCGTGAACACGCTCGCTGGATACGCGTTCGCGCGGCTGAGGTTCCCGGGACGCGGCCTTTTGTTTTACGCCTTCCTCGCCATCATGATGATTCCATCCCAGGTCGTCCTCGTACCCATCTACATGCTCTTGGCTAAGTTGGGCTGGATTGACACGTACCAGGGCTTGACGATCCCGTTCCTGATGTCACCGTTCATGATCTTTCTCGCCCGTCAGTTCTTCCTCGGTCTGCCAAAAGAACTGGAAGAAGCTGCCCGAATCGATGGATTAGGACACTGGGGGGTCTTTTGGCGCATCTTTTTGCCATTGTCACGTCCACTCCTGGCTGCGCAAACCATTTTCACATTTCAGGGAAACTGGAACTCATTCCTCTGGCCGGTACTCCTTGCGACAAGCCAAGATATGTACACACTGCCAGTCGGATTGAATTCATTTTACGGCCAGTACGATGCCTACTGGAACAGCGTCATGGCAGGTGTGATCTTGCTGACCCTGCCGATGGTCATCGTGTTCTTAGTGTTCCAGAAGCAGTTTGTGAAGGGTATCTCGACGACCGGGATCAAGTAAATGGGAGGACAAATAGCCATGTTGTCACGAGACAGCCCTGGTCCCGAAGGAATGCGACCAAGGCGCTCCTTAACATTGGCCCTACCAGTGTTGTGCGAAGGTTTCTGTTCCAAGCTATTGCCTGCCCGAAAAATGACCTCTGCATCCGCAGGGTGGGCACCTTCCCCGACCACCATCAATTTTGGAATGCTCGAAGTGGCTCCTATTCATTGGCAAGTCCTGTTTTTCCGCAGTAGGAATGATGATGCGGAATTCTTCCATTGACCGTCGTAACGCCTTCGAAGAGATGATAGTGTCCACCCCCAGGTAAAGGAATGGCAGGCCCTGTTCGACCCTTGATGGAATGAACATGACCGTCGTTGAACGTCGTCACCGTTGAATACATATGAGTGTGCGGCACACCACTTGGAGCTGGGGCAGTGACGCCTGCATACCCATGGCGATGTCCTACATCAAAAGATGTCACACCGCAAAATCCATGGGTGTGCAAAATTCTTCCATCCCACGTTACGAGAAACATTTCATGGGAATGCATGGCGCCGCCCGTTTCATCATGCTCATAGACCACGCCCATAACACGTGCTTGTGAATCCACTCTTGCTTCTCCCCCTGCACTCGGACTCCTGTGGTCCAATGTATGCTGGGGGTCACATGGGTGGTGGGGGCAGACGTATTCGGTCGACGGCGGAATTGCATTCGTGAAAAGAGGTACCCAGGCACGAAATTCGCGTGAAAAAGTTGCACACAACCAACCATCGATCAGGAGTGGCAGGATGACTACCCACCCGGTCATACGGTATATCAGGATTGCACGAATGCTCGCACGCCTGGCTCAGGATACTATGCAGGATGAAAGCCGGCTAAATCCTCCCTTGGTAGCGAGCACGAATATTTTCATTCCACTCATCTGCCCCATCCAAGTTGGCACTCATATAAACCGGAATGGATTCGCCTCTTCGCAAAAGAATCCGTATCACTTCCGCCGTCAGGCATTGGGCAATGACCGCCCCGGTGACGGAAGACACAGAACAAGCTTTCGTGCTCAGACGCTCATCCGTCAGAATGGCATCCCCCATTGGCCCACAGTTGTCAATGACGCAATCCGCGACCTCGAAAAGCCGTTTCCCGGACAGATGGCGCGACGAAACTGCTTGGCTGTGTGCCAGTGACGTTACACAGACAACCGGCAGTCCTTTTTGCTTGAGCGCCAGTGCCATTTCGACAATCACGCCGTTGCGGCCGGAATTGGATACGACCACGGCCGCGTCCCTCGGTTCAATGTCGTAACATGCCAAAAGCTGGTGAGCAATCGCCGGATCTCTTTCTAAAGACGGATCTTGTAAGTCATCGATTGGACGAAGGCCACGGAGGAACAGGTCGTCCAGCGACATCATGTGCATCGGAACGATACCTCCTGCACGATGGCACATCTCCATGGCAAACGCCTTGGAGTGACCTGTTCCAAAAACGTGCACCACCCCATCATTCTCCACACATTCGGCCAATACAAAAGCCGCACGTTCAATGGCAACCAACTGCGTCTCCCGTAGCTTGGCCAGAACTTGTTCGACGGTCTGAAAAAATGCAACAGCGGAGATCATGACCAGGCCTCCCCTCTTTCCCATGTTTCTAATAGCCCTCGACTTGCAGCCAGTAGGCGCTGCCCCGCCGCGCGGCCATACTGACTCATCAAGACTTCATAAGAAACGTCATCATCTGCGTCCACATCGGGGAGGTATCCGACGCCTCCGGCGTAGCCGACGAGCACGACCGGATGAGTTCTCGCGTGTTGGATGATCTTCGCATAGTTTGAAAACGGCTCCCCGGGCCAAAAAACGTAATCCACACAGGCTGAGAAAGATACAGCCATGACCTGCACACGCACAGGCTTGGCATTGGCCAGCCACCCACTGCGCCACGCCTGCAATGCTTGCAGCAAAGTGTGTCGTGTCCGATCCGCTTGGACACTGCTCATGGCCGAGCGCGTCTCGGTCTTTACACTGTTCGAAAGTGTTGTTAGCAGCGCATCGTTCAACGGTTGCGGCTGTAACAGAACCTCCCGACTCGCTGCGTGGAAACTCCAGTCCTCCCGGACGCCAACCACCTTGTCGGGGTTACGGATCAGCCGACAGGCTCGCTCAGCCAACTCATTTCCGATACGTTCCATCTCTCTGAACGTCTGCTCCCGCCGCGTACAGCGGGCACTGATATCCCCGGCAGCCCCGTTGAAAAAACAGACGCATGCGCCCTCAAAGACGCTGGCCAGCCGGCTCGCAATGACACCCGGATATTCGGCCGAGTACCATCGGTTATCGGCGCCCAGGATGGTCGGGTGACAAGGAAAGTGCACGATAATACCTTGGGGCTTATCGGATCGCGAATGAGTATAAAACGCCTGCACCGTGAGTGGCAGCGCGATTCTCTGTCCCTGACGGCGAATACATCCGATATCAGAGATCAAGGTCGTGCCGAAAGAAAAACGCGTGCACATTTCTTTCGACTGAAAGGCCTCACGACACACGGATAGAATCGTTTCAAACACAGTTTCGGCATATGTCTGTTCAGGCGGGCTCACGAACTGGATATCCGGTGCGGCGTGCGTATGTGTCGATGCAATGACAAGATGAAAATCATCCAAGGAAAGGAAACCCTTGATCGATTCATAAACACGCCCCTGCCAATCTACCGGGATATCCAATACGTCACACGACACTATGAAGACAGGTGCTACCTCGCTATCGATGAAACACATCGCCTTGACGCCCAATTCATCGTGTGTTCCTTGGCTCAAACCCTTCCGATCTATATAGCCACCCATGTGAAGACTGGGAGGGCACAAGAATTTCTCCGCCGCACCGATGAACATCATCTGTTTAGAACCCCTTCTTGCGGATGAGCTCAAGCAGGTCCAGCTTACTGTCTGTCGGGAGCATCTGTGCAGTCACAGTGAACCCCTTGGCGGCGATGGATTTATAAATCTCCGTGTCAGCCGCAGTTACGGCTATCGATTTCGTGACCATCTTATAATCGGTGCCTGGCGTCGGGGCCTGGTTACCGACGTTGACCTGCGCGGGTCTGACCCCGCCCTCCAAAACGCGCAGGGCATCCGAGGGAAGCTTGACAACCATCAAGATGCTATCCTTCTCATGGGACGGGTCTTGGACATACGCCACCGCCTCCTCCACGCTGAGCACAGACGTTTTGACACCACGTGCCGCCTTCGGTAAGAGTACTTTTTGAATCGGATCACGGGCGACTTGGTCGTTGACCACCAGAATGTGATTCGCACCAATCGACTGGACCCAGGTTGCAGTGACCTGACCGTGAATGAGGCGGTTATCGATGCGCAAGTGTTTCACCGGCATATATTATTCACTCCTCGCGCAGCAAATCGTTGACTCTCGCAATCCCGTTTTGACCAGCCGTCTTGGCCAGTACAGCCAGCTGTGAGCAAGACAAGTTTCGCTTCCCGAGGACTTCCAACAACATCGGCAGATTGACTCCACTCACCACCTCCACACCCTTGCCCATCATGGTCGTTGCAGCATTTCCTGGGCTTCCACCCAACACATCGCACAGAATAAGCACCCCGTTACCGTCCTCCATCTTCTGTATGATTTCGAATAAATTTTCAGAAAATGATTCCAAGTTGGTGTCTTGGTATAGATTCAGCGTACGCACTCCGGTCTGTGGACCCAGAATCATTTCCGCGGCAGCCAGCAAGGCTGCCGGCGCTTCTCCGTGTCCGACAATGATAATGCCACCCACACTGGCACCCCCTTCGTGCCTAAAACAGGCCAATGGCACTGGTGATAAAGGCGAGGACAACGAGAATCAACAACACCCAGACCGGCGACAGTTTGAATCGCTTCATCAGCCAGTAGGCAAGTGCTACAACCAGAACGGGAAAGAGGGAAGGGAAGATTTTGTCCAGCGTATCTTGCAGGGAAATGGTCTTGGTGGTCGCCTTGCCGGCAAGTTCTACAGTTTTATGGAAGGAAAGCGGTGTTTTCAGGTTGGTCATGATGCTCGGCACAAAGCCGCCGACGACCATGACGCCAAAGATGGTGGCAATTTCGGTAATCCGGTCTATCAAGCCGCCCCCTACCACTTCGTCCACGAAACCGATGCCGCGGCGATAGCCGAGATAGAAAAGGGGAACCATTAAAATACACCACACCAATCCCATGAGAAACATCAGGGCCGATCCAATCCAGCTTCCGGCCAGAGCCAGCGAGGCGGCAAACACGGCAATCATGGGGCGAATCAAGACCCCCTGGATAGTGTCACCAATGCCAGCAAACGGCCCCATCAACCCGACCTTCAAACTGTCGACCGCATCTCCGAGTTTCTCCGATTCCAGGGCGACGGTGGCACCGAAAATGGGCGGTGAACCGATTTGCGGGTTCGTATTATAAAACTGCAGATGACGCTTCATGGCTTGAATCAGGTCATTTCGGTCAGTATAGACCTTTTTCAAAATCGGCAGCATCGACCAAAGATAACCCAGCGCCTGCATGCGTTCATAGTTCCAGGACCATTGCAGGGTGATGAGGTGCCGCCACATAGCGGATCGGACGTCTCTTTTCGTCACTGTCCCGGACAACGAAGAAGTTTCCGAGTTAGGCATCTGCCTCACTTCCTTTCAAGCGAATGTATAGGAAGCTCGCCGCCAGGGCAGCCAAGGCAATCCCGAGAATCGAAACCTTCAAATAGGCGAACAGAATAAAGCCAATGACAAGAAACGGCCAGTGTTTACGAATCGGCAGCTGATTGAGTAAAAGGGCAAATCCAAGTGCAGGAAGCATGAGCCCGGTTACGTGCATGCCATTCATGAACCATTGCGGCATGGAGTGAATCACACTTTGAATTGGACCTGCACCTAGCCAAACGGCTAAGAAGACGGGAATCGCCCGCGTCAATCCCCAAGGCAATTGGCCCAATAGATGCATCCACGTAATGCCGCGCAGATCACCCCGCTCAGCGTACTTGTCGGCTGCGTGGATGAAGATGGTGGTTACGGCGCGTCCCAACACATCCAGCTGAGTCATCAAGATAGATGCCGGAATCGCGACAGCGAGACCAGCCGTTTCACCACCTCCCAATGCCCCAATCGCGGTCCCTAAGATGGCACCGGTCATGAAATCAGGGATGGTTGCACCTCCGTATGTCCACATGCCCAACGACATCAGCGTCAGTGTCGCGCCAATGGTCAATCCAAGCTTTACGTCACCGACCATCCAGCCCGTGATGAGTCCCATGACTAACGCTTCCTGAATCCATAAGCCGGGCCCAAGATTGAATACGATGCCTACATACGCGAGAAGTGCCAAAACAATCGGAACCCAAATGGCGTACGAATGCATAAAAATACACCTCACTTTTCACGGGTCCTCGTGACGGAAATCCAAAACAAGCATCCATCCAGATACGTCTAAAGTCGAGCGATGGTCATACCCACAATTCATGGAAGTTCGATGAGCGAGTGACACAGCGCAAACGGCAGCACAGCCGTTTCCAGTACCATCGGCGCTCCATCCGCCAAACGCAGCCGCCGCAGTTCAATCACAGTTTCACCGTTCGGAATGGAAAGCCTTTCACATTCGAAATGTGTTCCCTCGCGAATTTCCATCTTCAACCACTGTTTCACCTGTTGGTACAATGGCACAGAACTTTGTCTATCAAGCACTCGGAACTCTCCTCACGGCAACGTCTTCCTGACGGATTCAAAAGTCTAGGGGTTACGTCGGGTGCCCCTGACCGTCAGGTCACTGAAGTCTAGACTGGTCGAATGTGCGAACGCCGAAAAGGGGAAGTTGGTCTATCTATATGGGGATGAATTCGGGGTATGACAGCAAGGATCGCTTGGGAGCTACGGCCCACATGACGACCCACTGGAGTCGAGTGGCATGGTCCAGCTCTAGACCAGCGAGTTTGCCACGCCCAAGTCTTCGCCGGATATGATAAAAACCAACCGCCCGAAACGGACTGGAGATGATAAATGATCCCGCTCGTCGCATCCATCGACAGCGCCATGTCCAAGTCGACGGCCCATCGGTACCCATCTTGGATGTGCTTTTGGGCCCTCTGTACCGCGTCATGGACGCTCCGGCCCGGCCGAAATCCATAGCTGTGCTTGGAAAAATCTGGGTCGAAGATGGGGGTGAGTATCTGAAGCAGCGCCTGTTGGATGAGTCGATCCATCACGGTCGGTATCCCAAAGCCCCGCATTCGCCTTCGGGTTTCGGAATTTCGCCCCGACTGACCGGCTGTGATTTGTAGGTCCCCGTGAGCAGCTTGACGGATGTCCGCCCAGTCGATCTGGATGTACGACCGCAGTTCTTCTACGGTCACTCCATCCACCCCTGGCACTCTCTTGTTGGCTTCGACTCGGCGAAGGGCCCGGAGCAGAGTCCCGATCCAGCATTCTCTCCAACAGAGAGTTCCCTGCTTCGAAGGATGGAATCTGCACTTGTGCCGACGACGAACTCCGCCCTCCCTGCTCGGCCTCTCGCAGCTTGACCGCTACCCTTCGAGCGGAGACTCCGTATGGGGTATTCTGCTGTCGTTGCTCGTCGCATGAACGCATCCAGTCCAGCCTCGTTTCGTGTTTGGCCTTTCTGCAGACGAGCGCTCGCCCGCGTACGATAGCCTCTGCTGACTCCTGCCCAGCGCCACCTCCCGATGGCAGTTACCGGCTTTACCGGCGTACCGGGCAGGCCTCCCCGGATAAGAGTGGGCTGTTTCCTCCCATCTACCCGCCGCATTTACTGCCTACTGCCAAGCCTTTGGCGACTTCTGACATCGTTGTGTCATGGCAACTCGTCCGACTGGGACAGCCTCGGATGCGGTTCGCGTGCCTCAGGCCGGGAGTTTGCCTCCAGTTTCCTTCCGAATTCCATCTCACG
>NZ_BCQV01000022.1 GCF_001552255.1 Alicyclobacillus shizuokensis NBRC 103103 | reverse complement strand
TATTTATCAGACTATATTCTCGCCACCCTTGGCCACATGCCCACGCCCACCCGTGTCGTGAATATTTCGAATACTAGGCTAGGAGCCGCGGGTGTGAGGATTGCTTCTACTCTATGCAGGACGATCGCGAGGCGTCCCATCGCATCGCCCATGCTGTCACCCTCGGTGTGACAACAGACGTTCATTCAACCAGTCCAGGGCCTGTGGTAGATGCCTTTGCCAGAAGCCCCAGACGTGCGTCCCGTCCGCCTCGCGGTAGTCGACAACCGCCCCCCGGGCTTTCAGCAGGGACCGCATCTGCACATTGTAATTGTAAAAATCGAGTGTCCCGTGTTCTTTCGTCTGCACGGCCGTCTCCTGCCGACCGACCAGCATGTAGGCGCTAAGCCCGGACAGATCCGTTTCTTCCCTGACCCGTTCCTGCAGTGGCGGGTAATAAGCGCCCGAGAACAACAGGAGCTGTCTAAACACATCCGGATGCTGCAAGTGGATGGACAGGCTGGCCGCCGCCCCCAGCGAGATCCCTGCCATGAACCACTCCTCTCGCGCCGGCGAAATCGCGTATTCCTCCTCGACAAAAGGAATGCACTCCTCCATGACGAAGCGGGTGTACGCCTCGTGCCGCTCGCCGGATACATCGTAATCGGCGCTGCGCAGCCGTGGATTCATCGCCATACAGACGATGACCATGGGGGACAGGCTGCCGCTCGCCATCCGCTCGGCGGCGATGGTGGCGATCCGCCCGTGCGTGATGAATTCATTCCCGTCATGGCAGAACAGCACGGGATAAGTCCCATCGGATCGGTAACCCGGGGGCAGGCAGACCTTGATGGTTCGATCCTCCCAAAGATGGGAACTGTAGATCTCGTGGCCTTCAATCACACGGTGGGTCGACGCAGGTTCCGTCATGACAATCCCTCCTGTTTCGGGTGGTGAACGGTTCGGCATCTGTTCTATAAACGCGGACGATTTATTATATAACAGTCAATCCCTTTATTTTTATTGGGATTCGCACATCATGCGAATGTGTATTATAATCGGTTACAGGTTCTGTATTAATCGCTGGCCTGTCTCTGACGGCCTATTGTAAACCACGCGAGGAAAATTATAAAACGAGGTGAACAGGATGAGCACGACCATTGCGGCGGATCAGATTCCGCATCTGCAGGTGCTCGATGAAAACGGTAAGGTCGTCAACTCCGACCTGGTGCCCAACCTGCCAGACGACCAGCTGCGCGAACTGATGCGGCGCATGGTGTTCACGCGCATAGTGGACCAGCGCGCCATTCGCTTGACGCGCCAGGGCCGGCTCGGATTTTACGCGCCGGTGGCCGGTCAGGAAGCGTCGATGATTGGCAGCGAATTCGCCACCAACAAGGAAGATTTCATCCTTCCCGGCTACCGTGACGTTCCCCAGGCGCACTTCCACGGCTGGCCGCTGTATCAGTGGATCCTCTATTCGCGTGGCCACCAGCACGGCGGAGAGGTGCCGCAGGATGTCAACGTGCTGCCGCCTCAGATCATCATTGGGGCGCAGTACGTCCAGTGCACAGGCATGGCGCTGGCCTTCAAACTGCGCGGGGAAAAGCGTGTGGCCATCACCTACACGGGCGACGGCGGCACCTCCCAAGGCGACTTCTACGAGGGCATCAACTTTGCCGGCGCACTCCACGTGCCTGCCGTCTTCATCGTACAGAACAACCAATTCGCGATTTCCACCCCGGTGCGCCTGCAGAGCGCTGCCGAGACGCTGGCGCAAAAGGCGGTAGCGGCGGGAATCCCGGGTGTGCAGGTGGACGGGATGGATGTCCTGGCTGTATACGCGGCGGTTAAACAGGCGGTGGACCGGGCGCGCGAAGGCGACGGCCCGACCCTGATTGAGACCCAGACATTCCGCTATGGCCCGCACACTATGTCCGGCGACAACCCGACCCGCTACCGCACTAAGGAGCTGGAGTCGGAATGGGAGCGCAAAGACCCGCTCATTCGCTTCCGCAACTACCTGGAGGGCAAGGGCCTGTGGTCGGAAGAGGACGAGAACCGGGCCATCGAAGAAGTGAAGGACACGCTCAACGATGCCTTGAAGCAGGCCGACTCGTACCCGAAGATGACCATCCCCGGCCTGATTGAGAGCATGTTTGAAAACCTGCCCGAGTCGCTCGTACGGCAGAAGGCCGAGTTCTCTGGGGAGGCGAAGTAACCATGGCAGAATTGACAATGATTAAGGCCGTGACCAACGCGCTCGACCTCGAACTGGGGCGCGACGAGAAGGTGCTTGTGTTCGGTGAGGACGTCGGCCGCAACGGCGGCGTGTTCCTGGCCACCGAAGGTCTGCAGGAGAAATACGGGAACCAGCGCGTGTTCGACACCCCGTTGGCGGAGTCGGGCATCATCGGATTGGCCAACGGTTTGGCGATGCAAGGCTTTCGTCCGGTGGCGGAGATCCAGTTCTTTGGCTTCGTCTTTGAAGCGATGGACCAGATTGTCGGACAGGCCGCTCGCACGCGCTACCGCACCGGCGGCCGTTTCAGCTGTCCCATCGTCATCCGTTCCCCCTTCGGCGGCGGCGTGAAGACGCCGGAACTGCACGCGGACAGCCTGGAGGGTCTGTTTGTGCAGTCCCCGGGCATCAAGGTGGTCGTCCCTTCCACCCCATACGACGCCAAGGGTCTGCTCATCTCGGCGATTCGCGACAATGATCCCGTCCTGTTCCTTGAGCACATGCGGCTGTACCGCTCCCTGCGTCAAGAGGTGCCGGACGAGTCCTACACGATCCCGCTCGGCCAGGCCAATGTGGTCCGGCAGGGCAAGGACGTCACCGTCATCGCCTATGGATACATGGTTCACGTTGCGCAAAGGGCGGCCGAACAGTGGTCGAAGGAGAAGGGCGTCGAAGCGGAGGTCATCGACCTGCGCACCATCAATCCGATTGACATCGAGACGATTGTCGAGTCCATCAAAAAGACCCACCGCGCGGTGGTGGTCCAAGAGGCTCAGCGTTCAAGCGGAGCGGCGGCGGAAATCATCGCTCAGATCAATGAACACGCCATCTACCACCTGGAGGGCCCGGTGTTGCGCATCACGCCTCCGGATACGGTCTATCCGTTCGGCCTGATTGAAGACGAATGGCTGCCCGATGAGCAGCAGGTTCTACGCGGCCTGGAGAAGGTCATGAGTCTGTAAGACGGTATCAGTCTGGAGGTGACCGACATGGGAGTTTACGCATTCCGGCTGCCGGAGCTCGGCGAAGGGCTGCACGAAGGCCGCCTGGAGAAGTGGTTGGTGAAACCCGGCGACACGGTGCAGGAAGACGACGCTCTGGCAGAGATTGAAAACGACAAGACGATGGTGGAATTGCCCAGCCCGGTGGCCGGCAAGGTGCTGGAATTGAAGGTGGCAGAAGGAGCCACCGCCGTGGTGGGCGACATCCTCCTCACCTTCGAGGTCGAAGGCGAAGGCAACGCGGCAGAAGCGCTGGACAGCCCAGCGGCGGACGCCAGCGATGCGGGCGTGCACGGCGCGGGTCTGGAGAACGTGACCGCCAGTGTGAAAAAGGAAAGCCCGACCGCATCCGAAACGCCGGTCCAGGCGCCAGCGACAGCCCAAGACGGCCCCGAATTGGCCAGCCACGCCCAAGAGGTGTTGGCCACCCCCGGTGTACGCAAGTACGCCCGGGAAAACGGGGTCGATATCACGAAAGTTCAGGGTACGGGTAACAACGGCAAGGTGACCAAAGAAGACGTGGACGCCTATCTCCAGGGTCGTCAAGCGAGCGCACCGGCTGCGGCGGCGGCCGCGCCAGAGGCTGCTGTTGGCGCCACAGTCCGCGCCCAGGCTCCGACCGTCAGCGTTTCCTACGACGAGGCGCTGGAAGAACGGCAGCCGTTGCCCAACATCCGCAAGATCATCGCCCAGGCGATGGCCCGCTCCGCCTACACGGCGCCGCACGTCACGGTGATGGACGAGGCCGACGTCACCGAGTTGGTGCAGCTGCGCAAGGAGATCAAACCGCTGGCCGAGGAGCGCGGCGTCAAGGTCAGCTACCTGCCGTTTATCGTCAAGGCCATGGTGGCGGCGCTTAAGAAACATCCTGTGCTCAACTCTTCGCTGGACGAGGAAAAACAGGAACTGGTGTTGAAAAAGTATTACCATATCGGCATCGCCACCGACACCGACAGGGGACTGTTGGTGCCGGTCGTCCGCGATGCAGACCGCAAGAGCATGTGGGCCATCGCCGAAGAGATCAACGACCTGGCCGCCCGCGCTCGCGAGAACAAACTGAGCCCGCAGGAGATCCGGGGCAGCACGATGTCGATTACGAATATCGGATCGGTCGGCGGCATGTTCTTCACGCCCATCATCAATTATCCGGAAGTGGCCATCCTCGGCGTCGGCCGCATCACCGAACGTCCCATCATGAAGGACGGCGAGGTCGTCGGGGCGCAGATGCTGGCCCTCTCGCTGAGCTTCGACCACCGGGTGGTGGACGGCGCGCTGGCGCAGCGGTTCATCAATGAAATCAAGCGGCTGCTGGAGAACCCACGGCTGTTGCTCATGGAGGTGTGACGATTGGTCGTCGGTGAATTTACGCAGGAAGTGGACGTGCTCGTCATAGGGGCGGGGCCGGGCGGCTACGTGGCTGCAATCCGGGCCGCCCAACTGGGCAAGAGCGTGACCGTTGTGGACAAGGGAAACCTGGGTGGCGTTTGCCTGAACGTCGGCTGCATCCCGTCCAAGGCGTTGATCAGTGCGGCGGAGTTTTACGAGCGCAGCAAGCAGTCCCCGTTCCCCGGCGTCAACACCCAGGCGGAACTGGATTTCGCCAAGGTGATGGAATGGAAGCAATCGGTCGTGGACAAGATGACCAGCGGCGTCAAGACCCTGTTCAAGGGCAACAAGATTAACTTCGTCCAGGGCGAGGCGTTCTTCTCCAAGGCGGACGAGGTTCGCGTCATGAAGGAGCATGAGAGCGAGCGCTACAAGTTCCAGCACTGCATCATCGCGACCGGGTCGCGCCCGATTGAACTGAAGTCGCTGCCCTACGGCAAGCGCGTCATCACCTCGACGGAGGCGCTGTCGCTGGACCACCTGCCGGAGAGCCTGGTCGTGGTCGGAGGCGGCTACATCGGCATCGAATTGGGGCAGACCTTCGCCAAGTTCGGGTCGAAGGTGACCATCATCGAGGGAACCAAATCGATTTTGCCGACGTTTGATCCGCAGGCCGTGCGGCTGGTTCAGCGCAACCTGAAGAAGCTCGGCGTCGAGGTGGTCACTGAGGCGTTCGCGCAGGGCGTTGAGGAGCGCGCGGACGGCGTGACCCTGACCTATAAGGTGGGAGACGCGGAGAAGTCGGTCCAGGCGGAGTACGTGCTGGTCACGGTGGGACGCCGCCCCAACACCGATGAGCTGGGTCTGGAGTCCATCGGCATCAAGATGACGGACAAAGGCCTGATTGAGGTCGACGAGCAGTGCCGCACGAGTATTCCCAACATCTATGCCATCGGCGATATCGTGGCCGGACCCGCCCTGGCCCACAAAGCGTCGTACGAGGGCAAGGTGGCGGCGGAAGTCATCGCCGGCAAGAAGAGCGCGGTGGATTACCGCTGCATTCCCTCGGTCGTCTTCTCCGATCCGGAGATTGCGAGTGTGGGCCTGAGCGAAGAGGAAGCCAAGAAGCAGTACGGTGAGGTGGCCACCGGGCGCTTCCCGTATGCAGCCAACGGCCGCGCGGTGGCGCTCAACGCCAGCGATGGCTACATCAAATTGGTGGCCGACAAGAAGAGCGGCTTGCTGGTCGGAGCGCAGGTCATTGGCCACGAGGCGTCCAACCTGATTGCCGAGTTGGGCCTGGCGATAGAGATGAGCGCCACCCTGGAGGACATTGCGCTGACCATTCACGCCCACCCCACCCTCGGCGAGATGGTCATGGAAGCGTCCGAGGTCGCCCTCGGCTCTCCCATCCACATCGTCAGCAAGTAATACACCTTACAGGACGCGAGGACGTTCCGCCATCCGCAAGGAGGCGGGACGTTTTTTTTGCCACGTGCGCCCGCGCGCGGCCGCTGGCTACGTGAGCGGCGGCAAATCGCGGACGAACATCAGGGCGTCGGCCAACGTGCCTCGATGGGTAAAATCGAAATGTCCGCGGCCGTGGTCAATCAGGCAATCGGTCACCAGATACGTTGCCATGCCCAGCTTGCCGGCCACCCCATCCTCCTGCACATCGTTGCCAAACATGATGCAGGAGAAGGGACTGACATCCAACTTATCGAGAATCTCCAGATAGTACTTGGGATTGGGTTTGCAAAAGTGCATGTCTTCCAGTGTGGTCACGAGACGAAACGGGATGTCCGCGATTCCAGCCCACTCCATGCGGTGGCGAATGGCCCGTTCGGGAAAGATGGGGTTGGTCGCTATCACCAGCTGATACCCTTTGTCGATGGCGGTTTGGCATATTTCCCGCGCAATGGGAGTGGGCGAGGTATGGCGGCGCAACTCGCAAAAACCTTCCTCGTAAAACCGGTCAAACAACGGCCAGATCTCGTCCTCGTGCAACCCGGTCGCACTGAGAAATTGCTGTTTCAAGACGTCCAGGTTGGTCTTGTCAGGTTCCTCGTTTTCAATCATCCTCATGGTGGCCTGCCAGATCTCGCGCACTGCCCGCTGGCCGTCGATGACATGGGCAATCCGCGGCACCAAGTGCGCAAAATAGGCGCGCATGAACTCGTCCAGATCCATCGGCAACAGCGTGCCGTCCAGGTCAAACAAGAGCGTGTTCAACATGTCGGGGTCACCCTTCTCTTCCGCTATGCCAAACGGGGAAAGCCGCACTGCCGCAGCGCTTCATAGACCATGATGGCCACCGAGTTGGCTAGGTTGAGGGAACGCGCCCCCGGGATCATCGGCAGCCGGACCACAGCGTCCGGGTTTCTATCCAGCACCCATTGGGGCAGCCCGGCCGTCTCTTTGCCGAACACCAGGAAGTCGTCCTCCAGGTAACGAACATCGCTGTACCACCGTTTTGCCCGCGTCGATGTATAAATGAATCTGCCCTCTGGGTGCTTGTCCCAGACCTCTTGCAGTGAGTCGTGATACCGGATGTCGAGCAGGTGCCAGTAATCCAACCCTGCCCGCCGCAGATAGCGGTCGTCTGTGGAAAAGCCGAGTGGGCGGACCAGGTGCAGCACGCTCCCGGTCGCCGCGCAGGTCCGCGCAATGTTGCCCGTGTTCCCCGGGATCTCGGGCTCCACAAGCACAACGTGCATCCCGTTTGCCTCCCTTGGTCCATCATCCCACCTAGTTTACCACAAGCCAGCCCCGCGAACGGACTAGCACACCCGCTGGGGCAGGTGAACAAACGCATATCGGGTCTGGGGCGACCAGGCGCGGCTGTCCAGATATAGATAGTGCCGGTGATAGCTTGCATCCGTGTGCGCGTTGACGAGCGGATCGCCCTGTTGGTCAAAATCGACGACGACCGTCGAGTGTCCATAGCGGCCCTGGCCGTTCCAGTCGTAGAAGATGAGATCGCCAATCTTCAACTCGCGCGCGGAGGCCAGTTCAGTCGCTTGCACCTGCCCCACCAGGTACAGGTGCAGGGCGTTGGCGATGGACCAACTCAAACTCCAGGTGTCGGCCCCGCTGTCGTTGAACCGGTACCACCAACCGCTGGCCCGGTCGCCGGTGTCATGCATCGGCACACCGGCGCTGTAGAGACATTGAGAGGCAAAATTGGTGCAATCGTCGGCGCGAAAATAGACGTACTGGGGATTGGGCCGGTTCCACCACAGTTCGGCGTAGCGCAGCGCCTTGACCCGGTCGTATTCGTTGCAGGTTGGCCGGGTAAAGCGACGGAGCAGCGCGCGCAGAGCAGGTCTGGGCGCATCCACTTGTCTGTCCATCCCGCCGCTCCCGCCGTCGGGGCCCGGTCGCGGACATGGACGCGTCTCGTCCGACTCCTGGGCATGGGTGATCTGCCATACCCCCTGCTCGCTCTTGTTCCAGCACTGCCAATGGCGGACCATACGCCCCTCTACGGCGTAGTCGATGCCGTCGCGGTAGACCCAGTGAATCGTCTCCTGCAGTTCAACCTCTGCCTCGTTCCCCTCCGCCTTTAGGTCCAGGCGCGTGAGACGGACGTGGCTGTGAGCGCGCAGGAGTTGACAGGCGCGGGCGTTGGCCAAGCGCAGCCGGCGCTCCCAGCCCTCGCGCAGCCACTCCCAGTTGTTGCCGCGACCACCTGTGGCCCAAAATTCGGCCAAAGACTCTAGGTCCCCGCTTACCCAATACCGGTTCCTGCGCTCCATGTATTCGCGAATGGTCGCCTTCACGTCGGTCACTGCCCTCACCCACCCAACATGGCGTACTGCAGCCTATGACACCAGAACCCGCAGTGACAATGTCGGACAAATCACGATGCCCAATGGTTGCATCGAAGGGCTTGATACCTTTGGAATGGGCGAGAATGGCTATGCTATACTAGCGGACGGTCCTGTTTCTGCGATGCGTACAATCAAGAGGTGATAACAGATGCAAGACTTGACCATCGTCGTCATGCAGGGCGACCAGACCGGTCAGGAACTGCTCGACGAGGCGCTGCGCGTGCTCTCTCCAGACGTGCTGGGCATCCCGATAGCGTTCGAGACCTATGACCTGAGCCTCGAAAACCGGCGCAAGACGAGCAATCAGGTGGTCCACGAAGCGGCACAGGCCATGCTGCGCCACCGCTTCGGACTGAAGGCCGCCACAATCACGCCGGAGGCCAAGGGCGATGTGGGCAGCCCCAACGCCATCCTGCGCAAGGAGATCAACGGCACGGTGATTGTCCGGACGGGCAGGCGCATTCCCGGCATCGCGCCCCCGGTGGGCGTTTTTTCTCCCATCTCGGTCGTCCGCATGGCGGTCGATGACGCATACGGCGCCAAGGAGTGGCGGGAGAGCGAGGGGGAGGACGAAATCGCCTTCCGGACCGAGCGCATCTCCCGCAACGTCTGCCGCGGTGTCGCCGAGTACGCCTTCCAACACGCGCGCCGCCTGGGAGCCACCGTTTTTGGCGGGCCCAAGTTCACGGTCAGCCCAATCTATGAAGGGATGTTCAAAGAGGAACTGGACAAAGCGGCAGCCAAGTACACCGACGTCCGGTACGATCCGCAGTTGATTGACGCCACCTACGCGTTGCTTTTGGTCAAAGCGGGAGAGCCGCTGGTCATCCCGGCGCTCAACCGGGACGGCGACTGCCTCTCCGATCTGGTGCTGCAGATGTTCGGCTCCATCGCCGGTGCGGAATCGATTCTCCTGGCCCTGGATGACAACTGGCAGCCACAGGTGATCATGGCGGAAGCCCCTCACGGCACCGCGCCCAGCCTGTTCCGTAAGAACGTGGCCAACCCGATGGCGATGATTCTCGCGGGCGCCTCGCTGTTGGCGCACCACGACGACAAAGGGGCGCAAATGGCGTCGCGCGCGGTCTATGAGGCGACGCTCGAAGCCATCATGATGGGCGTGCGGACGGCCGACCTGGGCGGCGGCACCAGCACCACCGAATTCACCGATGAGGTGATTCGCCGCGTCAAAGCCAAGCTCGAGGTGTGGAGCACGCTCGGGGACAGCCACTAATCGGGGACGAATGCCCGCTCATCTGCCCAGCCATCGCATACAGTAGGGTATCGACGCCCAAAAGCGGTGGATGGAGTGATGGCCGATGATGAGACGCAGGCAAAACATGCCCCCCTGGGCCAAGGCGTTGCTGCAACAGCTGCTCAAGCCCCCTTATTTTCTGGAGCAGATAGCTGCCGCCGGCAAGGGACAAGGCCACTCCCCCCCGCACACACACGACACCCCACACAGCGGCGCTCCTGAAGAAAAGGCCGCCGGCGAACCGCCCGGCGGCTCGCCGCTTGGGGACGCCCGGCGTCGCGCCCCGGCTCACCGAGCCCGCACCCCATGGCACTCCGCATCGCCATCAGTCACAGGACAGGCCCCGGCCTCCCGCAACCCAACCCACACCAGGTCGCCCGAGGCTCCGTCAGCCGAGACAGGGGCAGAGAGCGTCGTCACCGCCACCCTTTCCGATGCCGCCCTCGGCAAGCCCTCCTGGCAGGCGATTCTGCGCCAGCAGGGCATTCCCGCCAGCTTGGTCAAGGCCTACGGATGGCGCGTCCAACGGATGGAAGCGGTGGGGAGCGTGGCCCGCGTCGTCACCGAGTCCCGCACATACGCGGTCAAACGCACGCACCTCTCACCTGAGCAGATCCGTTTCATCCACGAACTGGCCAACCACGTGCGCATCCACGGCTTCCCGTCGGTGCCGCGCTTCGCCTTGACGAAAAAGCCGCGACGCCCGTATTACAGCCACGGCGGCAGGCAGTATTACGCGACCCGCTGGGTGGTGGGCAATCCGAGCAATTTCGGTCGCATCGAGCAAGTCGCCGCCGTGGCCCGCGCCCTCGCCCGCTTTCACGAGTCCTCCCGCGGGTTTGAACCCGCTTCCGGCATCCCTGTGCGTAATGAATTTGCCCTGGAGGAGATGTACAGGCGCCGCGTGGGGGACTTGCGGGTCCTGCTGGTGGAAGCGGAAAACAGAAGCGGGCAAGATAGGTTTGCCAAGCGGCTGTGCGACCTGGCACCGGCGCTGCGCGCGGACGGGGAAAAGGCGCTCAACCTGCTGACCGCCCCCGAGGTGCGCGCCCACCTGTTCCGGGAAGAGGAGGACCCATGCGTCTGTCACCTCGACGCCGTTCCGGACAACTTCCTGTACACACCGGAGCACGAGGCCTATGTGATTGACCTCGACCTTGCCGCCTACGCGCCGCGCGCCCTCGACATCGCCCATCTGCTGCGCCGGAGCCTGGAGCGGCAACAGTGGGCCGGAGAGGTGGCGTACCGCTGTTTCGTCGAATTCGACCGCGTACGGACACTGGAAAAGGCGGAGTACACGCTGATTCAGGCGCTGTTGACTTTTCCCTATCGCGCCTGGCGCCTGGCGCACTCCCACTTTCGCCTGGGGGCGCGGGCGCAGGAGACCGCGGAACTGGAGGACTACGCCAATCAAGAGAGCCTGCGGCAACCATTTCTCACGTCGTTGGCCGAGCAGATCCAGCAGCTTTGACACCGGCGCCCGCATCCCCCGGCTGGCCGCCCGTGGGGCCATCAGGCTGCCGCGTGAACGCGCTCGGCATGGCGGTCGCCTCGGTGGCGCCGGCTGCGGCTTCCACCACCGCCCACCGCATCTCCTCGCGGACCTCGGGCATCGTCTCCTGCGCGTAGGCCATCGCCACAGCCTGCCGCGCCTCTTCGCCGCCGATGCGCTGGAGCGCCCAGGCAGCGCTGGCCCGCAGTTCCCACCGATTGTGGCGCAGAAACGGCACGATGTGACGGATGGCCGCCGGATTCCGGCAGTTGCCCAGCGCAATCAGGGCGTTGCGCTGCCACGTCCTCACCCCTCGCCAGGCAGCGGCCGTGTGGCCATAGCGGCGCAAAAAGGCGCGGTTGCTCCAACTGAGGATCTCCACTAGGTCCGGGAACTCCAACTCCCCTTGGGGCAAATACGCAGTCTGCGGGGAGGGCTCCACGCCTTTGTTCTCCGGACAGGACCACTGGCACGTATCGCACCCCCACACCCGCCTGCCCATGGCCGCCCGGTAAGGCTTGGGGATGACGCCTTTCATCTGGGTGATGTACGACAGGCAGCGGGTGGCGTCCATCACGCCGGGGGCCAGCAGCGCCCCGGTCGGGCAGGCATCCAGGCACAGGCGGCAAGTCCCGCAACGGCTCGGTTGTTGCGCTGCAGCCGCCTCCACCTCGA
This sequence comes from Alicyclobacillus shizuokensis NBRC 103103, assembly GCF_001552255.1. GTDB lineage: Bacteria > Bacillota > Bacilli > Alicyclobacillales > Alicyclobacillaceae > Alicyclobacillus_G > Alicyclobacillus_G shizuokensis. The sequence goes on along the minus strand of NZ_BCQV01000022.1, from coordinate 58,694 downwards.
TGTCGACAGCCAGTGTGCCCAAGAATACAAACGATCCGTATGGATCGCTGTAGAACATGCAGTTTTTCCCCATCCAGCCAATCCCCGCTCGTTCGGCGACGCGCCGGTCCACCAAGGGCGAGGTATCGATGGCGATGCGGTGGCCGATGGGATGCCCGACCTCTTGTTCCATCAGTTGCACCAAGGTCTCCAAACGCTCCCGCAGCACCCGGTGGTAGTCTTCCCCATACGCGTAGACGCTGACCTGGCCGGTCAGTCGGCGCCCTGGGTGACGACGGGCCGCCTCCCGCCCCGGCTGGGTCAGATACGCCATCGCGGCCGCAATCAGCGATTTGGCCTCGGGATACCAGCGCCGTGGGTCGACTCGCTGCTCGATGTCGGCGCACTCAAACCCCGTCAACCCTCGCTGTGCATACGCCTGCAAGTGGGGAATAAGATCCGGGAACGCATCCGCGGTGGTGGCGCCGACCGCGTCCAGCCCCGCCCGTCGGCCCAATTCCCGAAGGCGCGCCAAGCTCAAATCGGTCATCGCGGAATGGCCGCCCGCGCCAGCTGGTCGCAACGCTCGTTCAGGACGACCCCGGCATGGCCTTTCACCTTCCCAAACTGCACCTGGTGCGTCTCCAAAAGGCCCAACAGCCGCTCCCACAGATCGCGGTTTTGCACCGGCTCCCCCTTGCTGTTGCGCCAGCCATTGCGCCGCCAATTGACGTACCAGCGCTGGCGAATACAGTTGACCACATAGGCGGAATCGCTGTACAGCATGACCTGACACGGATAATGCAGGCGCTCCAACGCTTCGCAGACGGCCGTCAGCTCCATGCGCTGGTTGGTGGTCAACCGCTCGCCGCCGGAGATCTCTTTGCGTTGATCCTGATGGACGAGGACGGCCGCCCAGCCGCCCGGTCCGGGATTGCCGCTGCAGGCGCCGTCAGTATAGATGGTCACCGGCACAAGGGCAGAGGGTACGCTTTTCATGTACGGATCGACCTCCGGCTCCATTATAACAGGAGCGCCAGACTGGCAGCTCAGGTCATCATGCGCCACAGCACAACACCGGATACCGAGAGGGAGACGACGGCGAGGACGTAGGCGGAGACGCTGCCGATGGTGGAACCCTTGCTGCTCACCCAACGTCCGAAGCGGTAGGTGTAAAAGCCGATGCAGAGCGGAATCGACATGGTCAGAACAAACTCGAGAATGCTGATGCTAGGCACGTCCGAATCTCTCCTTGCCGCCACCACGGCGCCGCAGGGAGCCAAGGGTGACCATCAGGACCGGCAGGCCAAAAACCACCGCGGCCCCCCAGGCAATCAGATAGGTCTCGACCAGGTTCACAGCTTGGCCGACATCGGCCGGAAGGAGGCTGAGCGCAAAGCACAACAGCGCCAGGGCGGGAATCGCCGGCCGGGTGGTCGGCCAGTGCAGCCCGCGCGCAAACAGGTAGGCGGCCGCCCACAGGCTCATGCCCATGCGTACAATGGCCACGGTCACCCAGAGGAAGATGAAGATGCTCTCCATTCGCTGCACAAAGCGTCCGAGATAGATAATCCGCGCCAGTTGGAACAGTGGGAACGCGGACAGCTGCGTCTCAATCGCCGGGAACACCATGTTATACGTGGCGATAAACCCGGCCATGAGGAACGCCGGGACGACGATGCTCCAAATCCCCACCCAGCGCAGCGAACGCGCATTGTGGGCGTGCGGATACACGATGCACAGCAGCAGGACATTCATGAACACCGCTGCGTCGCTAGCGGCGGCGAAGAGGATGTGGTTGACGCCGGCGCCAAAGATGGGCAACAACATCAGCGGATGCCACCACTTGGCCGTAAGCAGGCACAGCCCGATGGCCCCGACCAACAGAATGGGCATCAGAAGGTGGGCAATGCGGCAGATGCCCTCCAGGCCATGGTAGGCGATGTAGCCAATGGTGATGGTGTACATGCTGCCCACCACAAGGATGGGCGTGTTGGGTAGGACGGTGGTCGTCACGTGCTCGCTGAACTGGCGCATCACCCCGGCCGTTTCCAGCAGAAAGTAGAGGCCAATGATGACCGCCAGGACGCTGCCGGCCACGGACCCGAGGGTGTCGACGGTGACCTCCACGATGTCCATGCCGTAAAAGTGCTTGCGCAGCATGCTGTCGACGTACAGGAAGATCGCCAAAGCGATGATGGCAGCCAACAGCGGCACCATCCAGGCGGCCTCCAGGGCCATCGCGGTGGCGTGCTGCGGAAAGCTCAGGAACGTGTCCGTGGAGACGAACAAAGTCATCATCGCAATCAGCTCTCTGGTTCCAATGCGCGCCTTCATGTCCGAATTGGCCATCACTTGTTCCTCCTTCGGAACAGATTGCGGCGGGCAGCTTTGCGTGTGTAAGGGCTCCACGGCCGCGTTATCGGCTCCTGCCGCTGCTGCATCTGTGTGCGCAGGTAGGACGGCCGCTGGTCCATGCTGTAGGTTTGTCCCCGCACCCACACATCGCGTGAGCTGGGAGTCACCGGCGTGATGGGCGAAAGCAACGGCACCCCGAACGACTTCATCACCGCCAGACGCACCATCAGCATGCACATCAGCAGGGCAATCGCATAGAAACCGAAAAACGCCGCGCAGATCAGAAACACAAAGCGCAGGATGCGCACCGCGTAGGACAGCCCGTAGTCCGGTATGGCAAAGGAACAAAGAGCGGTGACGGCAACCACAATCACCAGCAGCGGGCTCACCAATCCGGCCTCGACCGCCGCCTGTCCGATGATCAGCGCCCCGACGATGCCGATGGTGGGACCAACGGCGTTCGGAATCCGAATGCCGGCCTCGCGAATCAGCTCAATCGCGAACTCCATCATGATCACCTCCATGATCACGGCAAACGGAACCCGTTCGCGGCTGGCCGCGATGGCCAGCATGAGGTCGGTCGGGATCATCTCGGAGTGGTAATTGGTGATGGCGACGTAGCAGGCGGGAAGCAGGAACGCGGCCAACAAAGCGACCCAGCGAATGATGCGGCCGAAGGTGCCAAAAGGAAAGCGCAAAAAAGCGTCCTCTGGACTCTGCACCATGGTCCACAGCACAACGGGAACGGCCAGCGCATACGGGCTCTGCCCAACCAAGATCGCCACATGCCCTTCGCTCAGCATGTGCGCGATTCGGTCCGGGCGCTCCGTCGCCAGAACCTGCGGGATGAGGCTGCCAGGGTTATCCTCAATAAATTGTTCCAGCAGCCCGCTGTCGGGCAGATAGTCGACATCGATGGCCTGAATCCGGCGCTTGACCTCGGCCACTAGCGACTTGTTGGTCAGACCTTCGATATACATGACGGCCACGTCGGTTTTCCCCACCCGGCCAACCGACAGAATTTCCGTCACCAGGCGCTCGCTGCGCAAAAACGCGCGCACCAAACCCGTGTTGGCGCGAAAGCTTTCTGTGAACGCGTTGTGGGGCCCACGCACCACCTGTTCGGTTCTGGGCAGGTTGACCGAGCGGTGCTCCCAGCCTTTGCTTTCGACCACCACCGCCTGTCTGCAGCCGTCGACAAAGACCACGGTCGATCCGGCCACAACCCCGCTCACGACGCCCTGCCATGTCTCGACCAGCTGAATCTGGTTGCCGGGCAGGAGCGCCTGCGTAATCGGCTCCATGCGACGGGAGGTGTCGTCCTCCGCCACTTCCGAAAGGAACATCAACGGCTGCAAGATGTGAGTGTTGATGACCATCTTGTCGGCCATGCCGTCGATGAACACCGCCAAGGCCGGCCAACGCCCACGGCCGACGACAAACTCGCGGACAATCACGTCCTTGTTGGCCGGTAGATGAAAGAGGGCGGACAGCTCCCGCTTCACCTCTGCGAGCTCGGCAGGCAACCGATCGTCCTGCCCAGGCGGTTGGCGCGTTGTGTCTTCCTCCCGTTGCGCCTGTTGCACGTAGTCCTCTATCGCCACGGGACGCACGGGCCGCGGGCCGCGCGCGTCTTGCTGTCCTCTGCGCACAGGAGAGCCTTCCTCCGACTCGCCGCCTCTGTCTTGGTCTTGCTCCCCTGCTCGTTGCGCCTTTGCGTCTGCTGCGTCAGCAGATGGCTCGGTGGTCGGATTCTCTTTGGAAGGGTCGTTCGAGTCCTCCACGACCTCGTCGGTCAACACGAATTGCTCAGCCAGAAGGGAATCATCAACGCGAAACAAAGCCTGTATCCATGCTGGGATCTGCACGCTACCAAGCCCCTCACGCTGGTCGAAAATGACAGGTCGCAGGACTAGGTTGCGAAGTGAGGGCAGGAAATATGCGGGTCGCCCGCCAAAGAGGTGGATTGGCGGGCCGTTCAAGATTTGCCTGCAAGCAAGGTCTTGGGAACAATCGTCACTTTCAGGGTCAGAAGACGGGTCTTCGGCGCATAGCGGAGCACCCGCAGCCCATACGGTTGCTGGGGCCGTTGGCTGAAGTTGAGGTTCAGAGCCCGCTCCTCCCCGTTGACAGAAATCCATGCCGGCCACGGCAGGTGGCGGAGGATGACAATCAGGGCGGACGGAGGCAGAAACACCTGGCCGAGGTCGGCGCTGTCTATTCGCAGCTCCAGGTTCCCGTTGTGAATCACCGGTGTGAACACCACGTTGAACGGAACCACCCGATCCGCCAGTTTGGCGCCAAGCTGCACCTTCCATGTGGTTTCGCCGAAGCGCACGCGGGCATACGAGAGGGTATTCTTCAAGTCGGGCTGCTCGCTGAGGGCGTAATCCAGGTACGCGTTGACAGCGTCCTGCCCGATGCTCAACTGGATGGTAGCCGGCTTTCCGGCCTGTCGGCCGCTGGTCACCGGGCTCGGTGTCGATGCGGCCTTGGGCAGCGTGCCCCACCAAACGGTAACGGCGACCACGACCAGCAAGTCCAAGGCCAGCAAGACGATGAACGCCCGCTTCCAAAACCCACGCATGCCGCCGCCTCCTCTCGCTGCCCAGTCGCCTGGACACGCACCATGTATTCGGATACTATGAATTTACGGTTGAACATGAATTTTTCCTCGCATTCCAAACCTACCGGTGGGTGAGACTCGATGAACGTCAACAGGTGGCGCAACCTGGCCTTGGTCTTCCTGTTTGCTGGGTTCTTCGTGATGTACCTGGGTGTGTACAGCAAACGCCTGCTCCCCTACCTGACCATCGCAGGCGGGATTGGCGTCCTCGCCGGCATCCTGCTGTATTTTCGGTTTGGACCGGTCAATCCGAGCATTCGCACCATCCAGTGTCCGCGCTGCGGACGCGATACCCGGCCGACCGGCCAGTACGATGCGTGTGCCCATTGCGGGCTGCCGCTGCAGAGGACACCCGCCGGCACCTATGAACCCTATGTCAAGTGAGCCTTCTCTTCTTTTTGCCGCTGTTTGACATATTGACACTCAGCCTGAACCGGACACACAGCACACTCGGGCCTGCGGGCGTGGCAGACCTGGCGTCCGTGATGAATCAACCAGTGGTGGGCGGATGACCACAAACGCTTGGGCACCAGCTCGCACACCTGCTGCTCTATCTGCAGCGGATTGTCACTCTCCGCCAGGCCAATCCGATTGGCGACGCGCGCTACATGCGTGTCCACAGCCAGAGCCGGAACCCCAAACGCCACTGAGAGGACCACGTTGGCCGTCTTGCGCCCCACACCTGGCAGCCGTGTCAACTCTTCGCGCGAGGCCGGAACCTCGCCCCCGTACTCCTGGATAAGCATGCGGCAGGTCGCCACGATGTGCTCTGCCTTGGACCGATACAATCCCAACTCTTTGATGTCTTCTTGCAGTATTTCCGGAGACACGGCCGCGTAGTCCTCGGCTGTGCGATATTTCACGAACAGACTCTTTGTCACTTTGTTGACGCGGGCATCAGTGGATTGGGCAGAGAGCATCGTCGCTATCAACAGTTCCAACGCGTTTTTGTGGTTGAGTGCGCAGCGGGCGTCGGGATACACTGCGGCCAACTTTTCCAACACCCGCTCCGCCGTCTGTTTCGAAATCCGTGTCATCATGTAACGCTCCTGACCATAGGTTGACTGCCGGGCGGCTGCACGCGGTAGCGGCGGCGTCTCGCCGCCGCAATACAGCCCGCATCGCCCAACGACTTTTGCAAAAGCTCGCGCACCAACGGCGGCATCACCTGCACATCCCGCCCCCGCTGCATCTCTTCGAACACCGGCGCCAACCAGAGATATTCACAGGTGATGATGCGGTAAGCGCGCTCAGGATCAAGCTCCTGCCCGCCAATGCGCACCGAGCGCACGCGCGTCCCGGCCGGCGAGGCGCACAGTTCCACCTCTGCCCCCGCCACCGCCAGCCAGCCCACCACCGCGCCGCGAAAGCCAAAGCCTAGGCCCGGCCGCAAGTGGTATTCGGATTGCACAGCCTTTTCCAGAACGCGCCGGATCTCCGCGCCCGTCAAGGTCATCAGCAGCGGTCGCGTCGGGGTGGAGCAGGCGGCGAGCGTGTGCCGACGGGTGACCGGCCCCGCGAGCAAACTCGCCGTCAGCGCGCCCGCCATCATCATCCCCATGTCGCAGGGATATGCCTGGAACAGGCTGTCCACCAGCAGATTGGCAAACTCCGACTCCTCGTCATACGCCACCGGCAGCGGCTGTGCCAACTCGGCAATGACCTCTCCGAGCTCCTGTTCGACGGCCGGCAACCACCCCCGGTAGGCAGACAGCATCGATTGATCGAGCGGGCCGTGGATGTCTATCGGAATGGCCTCGCAGCGGACCTCCTTCACTCGCTCGGCATCCTCGTCCCACACAATCTGGGTGTGACCGAAGGCCAACGCATGCTTGCCGACCTGAAAGATGTGCGTCTCCCCCACCCGCTCCGGCTGCTGCATGAAGTGGTGGGTGTGTCCGCCCAGGATGACATCGATGCCCGGGACCTCCGCGGCCAATTGTCGATCCGCATACAATCCGAGGTGGGACAACGCCACGACAATCTGGCAGCCCGCGGCCCGCAGCTGCCCGACCTGCTCCGCGGCCGCCGCAAACGGGTCCACAGGGGTGGCGCCGAGCAACTCATAGGGCTTCGGATAGTCAGGGGTCAGCCCGAACACTCCCACCCGCAATCTGCCGGCGTGGAACACGGCCCGTTCGCGCACAAAGGGAAACCGGCCGCCGCCGCTCCGTTCCAGGTTGGCGACGAGAATCATCGTCTCGCTTTGCTCCGACAGGCGAGGCCAAACCTCGGCCGGCAACGTCAGGCCCTCGTTGTTGCCGAACACCCACGCTTCGCAACCCAGGGCGGCCAACAAAGCGGCGTTGATCTCGCCGAGCGTCCCTTCGCTCTCGGGGCGCATCCGGTCCACCAGATCGCCGATGTCGAACGTGAACGCCGGCTCCCCGCGCCGCCGCACCGCTTCACGGCGGCCGCGCAGCAGAGCGCCCAGGCGCATGTAATTTTCCAATCTGCTGTGAACATCGTTGACATGAAACAGGTGAATCCGCACCATGGCACCTCGGTTTTCGCCCCGCGCCTATACTTATGCGCTCTCTTGTCCGTTCAGTCCCAACCGCGCCGCCACCCGAGTGAGTGCGCCGATGACCATCTCAATGTGCTCCTCAAGCGCCACCCCCAGCTCCTCGGCGCCGCGATACACGTCATCGCGGTTGACCCCGCGGGCAAACGCCTTGTCCTTCAGTTTCTTCTTCACGCTCTTGACGCTGACATCACGCAGGTCTCGGGTCGGCTTGACCATCGCCACCGCCATGACAAAGCCGGACAGTTCGTCGCAAGCGTACAACGTCTTGGCCAGCAGTGTATCCCGCGCCACCCCGTTGCGGTCGTTGTGCGCGAGGATGGCGTGGACAATCTCTTCGGGCCAATCCTGCTCCCGCAAAATTCTCGCCCCGACCACCGTGTGTTGGCTGAGGTCGGGATAACGCTCATAGTCAAAGTCGTGCAGCAGTCCGGTCATCTCATACGTATCGGGGTCTTCACCAAATCGCTCCGCGTATGCGCGCATCGACGCCGCAACCGCGTACGCATGCCGGCGCAGCGATTCTCCCTGCGTGTACTCGTGAAGCAGCGCAAGCGCGTCGCCAATCGTTTTCAAGCCGTAACGACCTCCTCCATCGCCAGTTGATAGAACGGGGTCAGGCGTTGGAACGTTTCCTTCACCCGCTGTTCAAATCCGCTCGCCCCCAGCTGGACAGCTTCCTCCCGGGGCACGCGAATGCCCACCAGCAGCTCACCCTGGCGTGTCTCGCCCAGTCGCTGAATCAGCTCGACCAACCGCTCCCTGTTGACTGCGGCTGCCGGCAATGCCACAGGACTGGTATGATCAGGAATCCACACGTAATCCTCCGGTACCCAAGCCCGCACTTCATCCAGTCGCTCCAATAGCCGCCTGGCATACTGGGGACGCTGGGCGGATTCAGAAATCAACCCGAACACGGCGAACGCGTGCGTGCGCCAGGCACCCACCTGAAAGTGCGGATGCTTCTTGTACCCGCGCCGCTCATGACAGAACGCCACCCAGCTGTCATCGGGTGGGTTCACCGTCCGCCGGGCGTGCTTGGCCACGTGCGCCCATATCGGCCGCTGCAGGTGGGCGCTCAAGTATTCCGACAGGTCTGCCCCCAACTGTTCCAGCTTGGGCCGCAAGTGCGCTTTCAGTTCGGCCATTCTCGGCTCCAGCCCCGGCACAGCAAACACCTCGAAGTCTGCCTCCGTAAATCCGCTGAACTGCACACCCATTCCTCCCTACGCGCGCCGCACCGGCCGACCACAGGCTGGCCGCCTGCCCGGCATGGACTGTCATCATCTGCGCCATCGGCGGCCGCCCCGCCAAGCGGCCACGCCCCACCGCCATGGCGCGGCGAGGACGGCCCAGCGGCAGCCGGGACCGGCTCTCCTTACAACAGTAGACGAGAGGAGGATTGTCCGCAAGTCTAACAGCGATGACCCATCCTCCCCCATCTGTTTCTTAATGAAAATGTTTTATCACTAAAGTGCCTTGCGGTGCGTGTCCATGTGCGCTTAGAATTGAGGAAGAGACAGAACCATACTCGACAAGGAGTGCCAGCATGCGCTTTCTCACCCGTTTTTCCCTGCAAAACCCAATCGTCATCGCCATTCTGGTCGTCCTCGTAACGATTGGAGGCGTACTGTCAGGCCGTCAGCTCCAGGAAGAGTTGATGCCCGACATCTCTCTGCCCGTCGTGTCAGTGGTCACCTCCTATCCGGGCGCGGCTCCGGAGCAGGTGGCCAGCGACGTCACCGAACCCCTGGAAAAGGCGCTCAAAGGCCTGCCCGGAGTTCAGAACGTCCTGTCTACTTCGGTGGCCAATGTGTCGGAGATTCAGGTGCAGCTCGACATGGACGCCAACATACAGGACGCCGAGCAGAAGATTCAGGCGGCGCTGAACAAGGTCCAGTTGCCCGCCGGAGCGGACCAGCCGAGCGTGCAAGATTTCTCGTTTGACTCTTCGCCCGTCCTATACCTGACCGTGTCGGCGGGCCAGGACAGTGCGCGGCAACTGCGCGACGTGGTGAACAACACCATTGTACCCGCACTCACCGGCGTCAGCGGCGTGGCCAGCGTGAGCACAGCCGGCGCAGCCCCGGACCAAGTGGTGATGACGTTTGACCCGGATAAACTGAAGAAGTACAACCTCACCCTGGACCAGGTGCTGCAGGACCTGCAGGCGGACGACACGGCGATGCCGCTAGGAGCGGCGGTGATGGAAGGTAAGGAGCAGCCGGTCCAACTCACAAGCTCCGTGTCCACCCTCTCCGATCTCCGCAAGCTGCGCATCCCCGTACCCGCCAACCCGGCGGCGGGCCTGAACACGCTGAACAAGAGCATGCAGCAGTTGGGATCGGCCGTGGGACAAGTATCCGCCGGCCTCGGCCAGGTCGGCCAGGGGCTGGGCGTGGTTCAGGCTGAGACTGAACTCCTCAGCTCCCTGCAAAACGTCGAGGGCCAACTGTTTGGGGCGGAAATGGCGCTCAACCAGGAGCTCCAGAAACCGGCGGCGACCCGTGACAGCCAAAAAATTGCGCAGCTGCACGGCCAAATTTCCGGTCTGCAGAAGACGCAGGCCCAGCTTTCCGCTCAACTGCAAGCGCTGCAAAAGCAGGCGCACGCAAGCAATGGGCACACTGCCTCCGCCAGCGTTGCGGCGGCGCCACCCTCGGCGCCGGCCAGCCGCCAGGAGCAATCGAGCACGCAGAAGACAGTCGCCCTGGGAACCCTGGCCAAGATGGAACTGAAGCAGCCGGATACGGGATCCATCAACCGGACCAACGGCCGTACCAGCGTGTTCCTTGGCGTCAGCAAATCCGAGGACGCCAACACCGTTGCGATGGCAAAGGCGGTCTCCGCCGAATTGGCGCACTTGGCGCCCGAGCTCCCGCAAGGGGTGCGCGTGCACACCTTGTTCGACAGTTCACAAATGATCACCGCGTCGCTGAACGGAACCATCCGCGAGGCGGTGCTGGGCGCGATATTCGCGGTCGTGGTCATCCTCCTGTTCCTGCGCAGCCTGCGGACCACGGTCATCGCCGTCGTGTCGATCCCGTTGTCGATTCTGATTTCCCTGGTGCTGCTCAATCGCTTCCACGTTACCCTCAACATCATGACCCTAGGCGGCATGGCGGTCGCAACGGGGCGGGTGGTGGACGACAGCATCGTGGTCATCGAAAACATCTACCGCCAGTGGCGGCGTGGTGCCGAACGGGGGCGCGAGCTGGCGCTGTCCGCCAGCGCGGAGGTGGGACGGGCCATCACATCTTCGACTCTTACCACGGTCGCCGTGTTCCTGCCGCTAGGGCTGGTCAGCGGGCTGGTCGGCAAGATATTCTTCCCGTTCGCGCTGACGGTGGTCTGTTCCCTGTTATCGTCGCTGCTGGTAGCGCTGACGGTCGTCCCGCTATTATCGTGGCTCCTGGTCACGCGCCGAGAGCCGCGGCGGACCCGCGAGGATGGAGAGCCTAGACGGAATTGGCGGCGGCCATATGAACGAGCCCTGGGTTGGTGCCTAGACCACAAGGCCCTGGTGTTGTCCGGTACTGCGGTAGCCATAGTGGCATCGATTGCCGTGCTGCCGCTGGCCGGCAGCACATTCATTCCGCAGACGGAAGAGAAGTTTGTCACCATATCCATCAACATGCCCATCGGGACAGCGCGCGCGACCACCGACGTCAAGGCACGCCAGGTGGAAGCGGTGGCACGCCGCCTGCCTGCGGTGACGCAGATGAACACGCAGGTGGGCAGCGACAGCGGCCAACTGTCGATGAGCGGCAGTGTGGCCGGCAGCAACCAGGCCACCATCATGCTGAGATTGCGTCCGGATGCGGATGTGGACGCCGTCACCAGCAAGCTCCGCAGTCGGCTCAAGCCCATCGCCTCTCCGGCCAAGATTCAGGTGAACACCCTGAACATGGGAGGCTCGTCCGGATCGTTCTCCCTCGTCGTGAGTGGCGCCAAGGAGGAGAACATCCGCCGCGCAGCCGTGGACATCACCAAGGCACTGGCTGACGTTCCGGGTCTTGCGGACGTCACCAACAACCTGAGCCAGACGCAGCCACAAGTGGAGGTGCGCACAGACGCGCAGAAGGCGGCCAAGTACGGGCTCACCGCGTATCAGGTGGGAAGCTACGTAAAGGACTACATCGGCGGGAATCAGGTGGGCAACATCCAGTTGCAACAAAACACGTACGCGCTGGTGGCCAAGCTGAAATCCGATCATCCACTCGACCAACTGAACACCCTCAAACACCTGCCCATTCCGTCGACTACGGGCCAAAGCCTGGAACTGTCGGATGTGGCGACGGTGCGCATGGTGCAGACGCCGGTGTCCATTCAGCACCGTGACGGACAGGCGTACGCCAGTGTAACCGGCACCTTCACCACGCAAAACACCGGCCGTACGACCCAACTGGCGCTGGCGAAGGTGGACTCCCTGCATCTGCCGCGTGGCGTTCAGACCGAACTGTCGGGAGACAGCCAGCAGAAAGACCAAAGCTTTAACCAGCTCATCGAAGCCATCATTGTCAGCGTGGGGATTGTCTACTTGGTGATGCTCATCACATTCGGCGAATGGTCGGCCCCGTTTGCGATTTTGTTCTCGATGCCGGCAGCGCTGATTGGGGCGTTTTTCGGCACCGTTGTCACGCACCAGCCGGTCAGCGTATCCTCGCTCATCGGTATCCTCATGCTCATGGGCATCGTCGTCACCAACGCCATCGTGCTCGTGGACCGGGTGGAACAGCGACGGCGCGCCGGCCTCTCCATCCGCCAAGCGCTGTTGGAAGCCGGAGCGACGCGGCTGCGGCCGATTCTCATGACCGCTGTCGCCACCATTTGCGCCCTGCTGCCGCTGGCGCTCGGGTTCTCCGAGGGGGCGCTCATCTCACAGGGGCTGGCCGTGGTGGTCATCGGCGGCCTGGTCACGTCGACCTTGCTGACGCTGATTCTCGTACCGGTCATGTACGAATTGCTGCACCTGCGCCAGCATCGTCGTCAGCAGCAGACGGCCGCCAAAGGCGGTCAAGCCTGACCCAGCTTGTGGTTCAGCCGCCGCATGCGGTGCAGCAGTTGAGCGCGCACCCGATCCCGTTGGTGCTCCGGCACCGCACCGGCGACCGACAACTGGGCGTTTTGCCAGGCTCTCAGTTCGGCCTCGGTGCGGATGCCGCCCGCCTCGGTGCGGCCAACCGGCTCCTGGCTGTCCAGCCGCTGCAACGCCTGGCGCGTCCAGGCGGCCGCAGCGGCGAGATCCTTCTCGCGGTGCTCCGCCAGCTTCGCCAATTCCACCAGCGGCGCCACCGTCCACAGAAATCGTTCGGTCATCTCCCGCCACACGGCGCCCGCCTCCGGCCAACGCTGTTGACGCTTGAGCAGCAATCCGCGCAGCCAGCGCGCCTGCCAATCGCTGTCCGGACACTCCGCCGCGGCCACCAAGCAGCGCTCTGCCAGGTCGTACTCCCCCCACTCCCCATACCACCGCGCCAGAGCCGTGTACTCGCCGCCCGTCTCCACCGGACGGCGCCCGGCCAACACGTCGGACACCACCGCCGCCAAGCGCGCCAAGCTGGAAACATCCGCGGCGTTATGGTCACAGACCGGCACGAGCGGGAGCGGATCGGCGTCGGCGAGGAACTGAAAGTAGCGCCCCGGCGCCTCCTTGCCGGGCAGGTCCGCCGTGCGGTGAACGCCGAGAATCCCCTCCTCCACACTGGTCAGGTTGGTGCGGCCCAACCGCCTGCGCCACAGTCGTCGGCAAGGATGTACCAGGTCCAACTGGCGCAGCCTGCGCGGCATCGACAAGCGGTAGAGGGTAAACCGGCTTTCCAGCAGTGGCCAGTCAAAGCTGCGCCCGTTATAGGTGACGATGACCGCTCCCGGCTGAAAGTGCCGGCAGGCCAAGGTTTGCAGCAGCGCCGCTTCCTCCGTGTAATCGGCCAACAGGTACTGATGGACGACCCACTCGTCGCCTTCCACCTGACCCACCGCGTGCAAAAACGGAAAGGTCCCCGCTCCGCTGCCGAGACCGGTGGTTTCAGTATCGTAAAAGCGTAGCGCCGCCCACAGCTGCGGCGCGGACGGCTGTATACCGGGCAAAGCCGTCGACGACGCGACGGATTCAGCCTCGCCAGTGGCTTCGTCCGCCACGGCGAGTCGCAGCAACGTCTCCAGGTCACACTCCAGCAGGTCGAGGAACGGCCCCGTCCCGTACCAAGCTAGAACATCGTAGCGCAGTTCACGGTGCCACACGGGGCCAAACCCATCGTCCTCCAGGCGGAAACCAAGCCGTTCCAGGGAAGGACGGGATGATGCGAAAGCGTCGGGCCTGTCGCCTGCCTCATCCCCCCGCCATCCCACCTGGATTTCGTGCGGGCGCTGCCCTGCCTCCATCGCCTCGGCCGTCGGGGCACCGGCGGAAGCGGACGCGGACGCATCCGGGCCCTGGCGGCGGACGGAGTGCTCCAACGCGGCCAGGCGCTCAAGCAACGACCTACCCACGCGCGCTCACCCGGCTTTCCTCCACGCACGTGGCCAACAGCGTGCTGACCCAGCCTTTGGCGTCCCCGTCCTCTTCTCCCGGTCCGATGCAGGACGGGCATCCATCCGTGCAAGGGCAGCCAAGCACCATCTCCAACGCCGTCCGATAGACTTCCTCGGCGATGCGGTGGACGCGCTCGGCCAATCCGACGCCTCCCGGGTAGGCATCATACAGGTACACGGTCGGCAGACCGGTGTGCGGGTCTTTGATGTGGGCGGCGGCGTGCAAATCCGAGGGCATGCACATGCAGTGCAAGGATGCCGCCTGACGCAGCACGTGCGCCACTCCCTTCAGCGCGCTTTCCCACTGGCTGCGGCTGGCCAACAGATTCCTGTCTTGCCACGAGCACCAGTACCCGGTTGTGTGCAGTTCCGCCTCCGGCAGATAGATCTTGCCCCAACCCAGGTTTTCGTTCGTGTCAAACTTCATCTTCTTGAACAACGTCGGCACCGCGTTGACCATGACCTCTCCGAAATAGTGCTGGGCGGCGGACGCCTCCGCAACTGGCCGCGTCTCCATCTCGTCGAGCACCTGCAGGCGGACTGCCAGCTCAGCGTCGGTGTAGTAGTCAACCGACACGGCGCGGACATAGGCCTTCCCGTTCTCCAGGTCGAGCTTCTCCACCTGGTACACCTGCGACTGGTGCATGTAGATGGCTTCCTCGTGCAACATCGTCAACGCGCTGAACCTATCCATCTCGCCAATGACCACATGCCGCGCGGAGGTCGTATCGACAATGACCACGTTATCCTGAGCGGCGCTGCGCAGCGAAACGGAATGGCTCGGCAGTGAGTCGGCCATCCAATAATAGCGGCCGTCGCGCCCCTGGTGCACAACCCTGGCGGCCGCCAGGTAGTCGAGCAGCTCCTTCGTCGTCTCCACGCCGAACCGCTCATCCGGCTGAAACGGGAGTTCGAACGCTGCGCACTTCAGGTGATCCACCAAGACCAGCAGGTTGTCCGGATAAATCCGCGCCGCCTCGGGGGAACTGGAGAGAATCTGCTGCGGATGGGCGGCGACATACTGGTCCAAGGCGGAAGCGTTGGCGATGAACAGCGACAGGGAGAGTCCGCTGCGCCGCCCAGCGCGGCCAGCCTGCTGGCGGAGGGACGCGATGGTGCCCGGGTAGCCGACCGAGATGGCCGCTTCGAGCGATCCGATGTCCACCCCCAGCTCCAGTGCGTTGGTGCTGACCACGCCGCGGATGCGTCCTTCCCGCAATCCGCGCTCAATCTGCCGGCGCTCACTCGGCAGGTAGCCGCCACGATAGCCCATCACCAGACCGTCCTCCCCACCCCGTACGCCGCGCTTCCAATAAGTGGCCAGCAGCTCGACCTGGTTGCGGGACTTCACAAAGGCAATCGTTGAAATGCCCTCGTTGAGCAGCCGGGTGCCGATGCGCCGTGCCTCTCCCAGCGCGGACCTGCGCAGGCCGAGTTTAGGATTCACGAGCGGTGGATTGTAGATGACAAGATGCCGCTCCCCCTGCGGAGCGCCTGATTCCTCGACCAAGACCACCTCGTCGCCGATGAGCTTGGCTCCCAGCTCTTCTGGGTTGGCCAGGGTAGCCGAGCTGAGAATGAACTGTGGCTGACTGCCGTAAAACGCGCACACCCGCCGCAGGCGCCGGATTACGTTGGCCACGTGACTGCCAAACACGCCGCGGTACGTGTGCGCCTCGTCAATGACGATGTAGCGCAGATTTTCAAACAGCCGCAGCCACTTGGTATGGTGTGGCAGGATGGCGCTGTGCAGCATGTCCGGATTGGTGACGACGATATGCCCGGCCTCGCGGATCTTGGCGCGGGCGTGAATGGGTGTGTCCCCGTCGTACGTAAACGAGTGAACGGTCGTCGTCAGGCGACCAATGAGATCCGTCAGTTCGGCTACTTGGTCCTGGGCCAGCGCCTTGGTCGGAAAGATGTACAAGGCGCGGCTTTGCGGCTGCTTGCAGACGCTGTCGAGCACCGGCAGGTTGTAGCACAGGGTCTTGCCGCTGGCGGTCGGCGTCGTGACCATCACGTTACGGCCGCGCCGAATCTGCTCTACGGCCTCCGCCTGATGCAAGTAGAGGCTGCTCATGCCGCGCCCTATCAAGGCGCTCCGCACCTCTTCGTGCAACCACTCGGGCAGGGGCCGCGTGCGCGCCGGTCGCGCCGGCTCCACCTGCCAAGCCGCCACATTACGCATAAACGCCTCATTGCGTCGCCATTCGTCGAGCAACAGTGTGAGTTCCATCGGTTCGTCCTAACCTCTTTCGCGTTCCTTCACTCGTATCGACCTTCCTACTTATTTCGCGATGCAACGGCGAACTCCTGTTCGCACCTCTCTACGAATTTCAGTGCAACAGGTCACGATTGCTCGCCTCGCACATAGCATAATAGTGGGTTTTTACCTGACAGGGTATGAATCTCGTACACCTTGGAAATAAATGATAGCAGCCGGTAGAAGGAGGAAGATGTGATGGAAGGTGCAGAACGCTGGACGACACGGTCTGACGCATGGTTGCCCAGCGATGATGAACGGCTGTCTGAGATCGTCTTACGTCACATCCGCAGCGGCAGCACGCAGTTGAAGGCGTTCGAGGAAGCCGCGGCCGAACTGGGACGCACTCCGGCCGCCTGCGGATATCGCTGGAACGGCGTGCTGCGCAAGGAACGCCGCGAGGAAATTGAACAAGCCAAGAAGGAGCGCAAGTCTGTACAGAAGATGAACGCGACAAACCCATCCCTCAAAGACTCTGCCAGTGTCATCACGGTTACAACGTCAGAATCCATGCAGGACGTCATCAAGTTCCTCCAGACATTCGACGCTGGATACCAGAAACTGCGGGCCCAGCTGGAACAGGTCGAGGCGGAGCGCGACGAGCTGGCCGCCAAGGTCAGGGAACTGGAGGTACAACTGGCGCGCAATCCGGTCGGCGATCTCGGTCCCGTCACTGCAGAGCAGCTAGAGCAGGACTCGAAGACCCTGTTTGCCATCATGGAGCGAGCGCGCAAACTTCTGGACGTGGACCTGCGCACCAGCCAGCGGGACAACGCTTGACAGTCAATCGCCGCGGCCCTGGCCGCGGCGCTCCACCCACGCACGCCAGCGGCTGGCTATGGCGGGGGTAAACGGACCGCTCTGAGTGCGGGCCGCTGCCGTCAGCCAGTCCCGCGCCGCTTGCGCCGCCTCCACCCACGCGGCCGGATATCGACGGCTGCGGATACGGAACTCCTCCTCATCCACCACCCGCAACTCACCCTTCATCAGCAGCACGTCGATATCCAGATCACGAAAGTACACGCCCGCATCAGATTGATAGACTGGCGGCGTGATGATATTGCAATAATAGTCTGTCCCGTACGGGCGCAGCAGCAAGCACACCTGATAGAATGCCCCGGGCCAAAACATCAGCAGCACCGGGTCCTCGTCCGTCCAACGGCGGCCGTCCGCCTCCACGACCGGACTCCCTGGCGGCACGTAAAACACCCACGGGTCATCGGTGCACATGGCCTCCGGCCAGCACCGGTGTGGTCGACCGTCCCCATGTAGGCTGGTGATCTTCACCGCTTTCCACCCCGCCCGTTTTCGCGTTCCCCATGCTCTCGTTCATCAACTCGACTATCCGTCCGCTCGGCCTGTGCCGCGCGGATCGACACACTGGGTAAATCCGCCTCCCCGCTGGGTGTCCCACTCGCTGCAACCGTGCGCGCATCCGCCTCCTGCACCGCCTCAGGCGGGAGAAAGTCGACGAACAGCCGGATGCGCAACAAGGACTTGACCCCAATCAAGGCAATAGGTCCCACAAACAGCCCTAGCACGCCGAGCAGCTTCATGCCGACGTACAGCGCAAACAGAGTCGACAGCGTATCCAACCCCACGCTGTCCGCCAAAATTTTCGGTTCGACCAGGTGACGAATAAAAGAGATGACCACCTGAATCAACAGGACCTTGATGGCCAGAGGTACATCGCCCAGGAGCAGCGCCCCGGCCGCCCACGGCACGGTCATGATGGCGGAGCCGAGAATGGGAATCATCCCCGAGATCCCGAACAAGAGCCCGAGAATCAGGGCATAGGGGATGTTGAGCAGCCACATCCCAAGGACTCCCAGAACCGCCGAGAGAATCATCAAAATGACCTGAACACGAATCGTGCCGAGGAAGGCACGGACCACGTCGTTAACGACCACCTGCACCTTGCTCGACCAGCCGGGCGGCAGCACGCCCAAAAACCGCTGATACATCCGCTCTCGCCGCACGAGCATAAAAAAGGTGGCAATCAGGGAAATCACGACCAGGAACGTCCATTCCGGCAGCATCGTCAAGGAATTGAGAATAAAAGACGCGAGGTTGTTGAACCAACCTTCAACGCTCTGCAGGACATGGTTGATCGCGTCCTGCAATCCGGAACTGACCTGGGGAGGCAGTTGGCCGTACATGTCCATACCCGCGTCGAGGCGCTGTCTGGCCCATTTCTGTGCCTCCGCCAGGTACGCGGGCAACTGCGCTGTCAACGTTGTGGCCTCTCGTGCAATCGAGATGGCCAAGTAGGTGAAGATGACCAGGAACAAAACCACAATGCCGACCATCACGGTCAAAACCGCGATTGTCCGTCCCATGCCGATACGTTCGCACCAGCGTACCAACGGCAGGAGGACCATGGCCAGCACGCCGCCAATGACAAACGGAAAGATGTACGGCCAAGCGGCCGCAAACGCTGCACACAGGAGGACGACGAAGGCCAACAGAGAAACCACTTCAATGACACGCCACAAATACCTGTGCATTTCCGCTTGATTCGACGACAACCTCACGGCCCGACCACCTTTCCCGTCTCCGTAGGCGGGACTCACGAACGCTGTGCGTGGCGAAGGATGCGCTTGCGGGTCATAAATCCGAAACCGGTAAGAACAACCGCGACGACGAACAGGAGCACTGCCAGTCCGCCGTGCTCCTCGGCCAACATCACGCTGCCCAAGGCAAAACAGGCCATCGTACAAACAGCCAAACAGAAAAACGTCACTTTATGCCGTTGCGACACGGTGTCACCTTCCTGCGCAGTGCGTATCAATGACGATAATACCACATCTGCATAGACCGTGTCCGCAACCTGCGCACCAGGGAAACGGGCGGTAACACGAAAAACACCCCTTCGGCCTGCTCAAGGACACGAAGGGGCCAATCCGTCGTTGTCCCGCGGTTGTCCACATTGTCTACGGCGCCGACGCGACGCCTACGCCGGCATATGTTTGGGCAGATAGCGGTAAAGCTGCGCCCACGCCGCCTCCCTGCTGGAGGAGACAATCACCTGATGTGCTCCCAGACTGCGAAACATCCGCCGATGACTCGGGTGCTCGGTGACCACCAGCACCTCGGGCACCCCCGCCTGACACAGGGACTGCACCACCAGCGCGCTGCGCACGAAGTCCACATCGTCGTGCACGACAGCCACGTCCAACTGTTCCTGGACCGCCGCTTCACGCACAGCCGCCCGGTTGCCGTCGGTGGTCAACAACATGTCCCTCCCGTACCATTGCCGCAGTTGGCGATGGTACGTATCAAAACAGTCGAGTACGCGTACCCGCGCCCCCAGCTCTTGGGCCCTGCGCGCGTAATCCACGCCCGCCTCCGAGAACGCGACCAGCAACAGTTCATACTCTCCGCGCATAACCGCTCATCTCCCCAGATGAAGTGGGAGTCCGACCTTGATTGATAGCGCTTACATTCGTATTATACACCGATCCCGCCGGTTTGAAAACGGATCGCCCATCTTCTGCAACGACGGCCGCACGCTCATCCGGTGCGCGCATCCAATCGTTCCAGCATACGCTGGCCGTACTCGTACAAGATGTCTCGCGCCGCCCGCGCGTCACCCGCCACGACCGCGTCGTAGACCGCGCGGCATGTCTGCGGCCCGCTCTGCCAATCATCAGACAGCAAGCGCAGGGCGCTGCGCAGTGCCTCCTGCGTCACCCGCAGCGCGTTCTCCAACACCTGGTTGCCTGAACAGGCGGCGAGAGTCAGATAAAACGCCATATCCGCGGCCACCGCGTCCTCGCCGCGCGGATAAGCGCATTCCACCTGAAACATCGCCTGAGTCAACGGCCCCCAATCAACCTGCCCCGCCCGCTGAGCGGTCACGCTGGCTGCGCCCGCCAAGAGCGCGGTCATCGCCTGCACCAGCTGCCGAGTCTCGGCTTGTCCAAGCAACAGGGCGGCTTCCAGCGGCTCCATCCACATCTCCACCGCGGCCGTGCGCACATACGTGCCGTTGCCGTGGCGAAACTCGACCAGTCCCTGCCCGCGCAGCGCCCCCAGCGCCTCCCGCACTGTGGCCCGGCTGCACCCAAACTGCTCCGCCAGTGCCGCCAGCGGGGGCAACCTGTCGCCCGGGCGCAGCACACCCTCTTCAATCATGCCGCGGATCTGCTGGGCAATGCGATAGTAGAGCTTGTGCTCGTCAGCCTGGACGGGAGGCATGGTGTCACCCTTTCACGACCAGATTGACCAAGCGGCCCGGCACGTAAATCTCCTTGACCACCGTCTTGCCGGCCAGCCACTGGGCAAGTTCTGGCGACTGCCGGACCTGGGCCAGCACCGCAGCCTTGTCCGCATCGGCCGCAACCACCGCGTGCGCGCGCACGCGGCCGTTGACCTGGACGGCGATTTCCAGCTCGTCGTCGCGCAGCCAGCGCTCGTCGTACGTCGGCCAGGCGGCCGCAAACACCGACTCGGAGTGTCCCAACTGCGACCACAGCTCCTCGCCTAGGTGCGGCGCGAAGGGGGCAATCGTCACCGCCATCGTCTCCAAGGTGGCCCTGTCCAGCCCGCCCTGCCGCGCCTCCTCGGCAAGGGCGTTGGTGTATTCCATGAACGCGCTGACCGCCGTGTTCAGCTTGAAACCTTGCATGCGTTCGGACAGCGTCGCCACGAAGCGGTGGCGGAGCCTCGTCAGCGACTCCCGCTCCGGAGCAGGACGGTCGACATGAGACATGAACAGCCGGTAGTAGCGGTGGAGGAAGCGGCTGACCCCTTCCAGTCCGTTCGTGCTCCACTCGGCGTCATCCTCCGGCGGACCGACAAACAGCTCGTAGACGCGCAGGGCGTCGACACCAAACTGTTCAATAATGTCATCCGGGTTGACCACGTTCCCTTTCGACTTGCTCATCTTCGATCCGTTCAGCGTCAACATGCCCTGGTTGAACAGGCGCTGGAACGGCTCGTCAAAGTCAATCAGGCCGAGGTCGTGGATAACCTTGGTGAAAAAGCGCGCGTACAGCAGGTGCAGCACCGCGTGCTCCACGCCGCCGATGTACATGTCCACCGGCAGCCACTTGTTGGCCGCTGCACGGCTGAAGGGTTCCTTGTCGTTGTGCGGATCGGCGTAACGCAGGAAATACCAGCTCGATCCGGCCCACTGTGGCATCGTGTCGGTCTCCCGCCGCGCCGGCCCGCCGCACTTGGGACAGGTGGTGCGGACAAAGGATTCGATGGCCGCCAGCGGCGATTCGCCGGTGCCCGTCGGCTCATAGCGTTCGACATCCGGCAGTGTCACCGGCAATTGATCCTCAGGCACCGCCACCGCGCCGCAATGTTCGCAGTAGACGATGGGGATAGGCTCTCCCCAATAGCGCTGGCGGGCGAACACCCAGTCGCGCATGCGATAGTTGACCGCCGAAGCGCCTGCGCCCTGGGCCTCCAGACGCTCTATCACGGCGCGCTTGCCGGCTTCCACGTCGAGGCCGTCGAGATCGCCGGAGTGAATCAGCCGTCCCGGCCCCGTGTAGAGACCGCCCTGAACCTCGGCGGCCAGTTCCGGGTCCTCCGGCTCAATCACCTGCCGCACTGGCAGGCCAAACGCCTGTGCGAACTCGTAGTCGCGTTCATCGTGCGCCGGCACCGCCATGATGGCACCGGTGCCGTAATCCATCAGCACATAGTCGGAGATCCAGATGGGCAGCGCCTCGCCGGTTAACGGATGTTCCGCGTAGGCGCCGAGAAACACGCCCGTCTTGGTTTTGTCCACCACCTGCCGGTCAATTGCCGACTTTTTCATCGTCTGCTGTACATACGCCTCGACGCTGTCGCGCTGCTCCGGCGCGGTGATGCGTTCGACCAACGGGTGCTCAGGAGCTAGCACCATGTACGTTGCTCCATAGAGCGTGTCCGGGCGGGTCGAGAACACCTCAATGGTCTCGTCCGGGTGTCCTTTCACCCGAAACGTGATGCGGGCACCTTCGGAACGGCCAATCCAAGCCCGCTGCATGCGCTTCACCTTGTCCGGCCAATCGAGCTTATCCAGGTCCTGTAGCAACCGGTCGGCGTAAGCGGTGATGCGCAGCATCCACTGCTCCATCTCCCGCTTGGTCACGTCGCTGCCGCAGCGGTCACACTTGCCGTCAACAACCTCTTCATTGGCCAGCCCGGTCTTGCAGCTGGGACACCAGTTGATGGGCATCTTCTTCTTGTAAGCCAAGCCTCGCTCAAACATCTTGGTAAAAAAGTACTGGGTCCACTTGTAAAACTCCGGGCTGCTTGTATTGATCTCCCGATCCCAATCGTACATCGCGCCGATTTCTTCTAGCTGACGCTTGAAGTTGGCCACGTTTTCCGCGGTCGAAACGGCTGGATGAACGCCGTGGGAAATGGCGTAGTTCTCGGCCGGCAGGCCGAACGCGTCCCATCCCATTGGGTGCAGGACCTCGTACCCCTGCAGCTTTTTGTACCGGCTCCACACGTCGGAAATCGTATAGCCCCGCCAGTGGCCGACATGCAGGCCGCTCCCGGACGGGTAGGGAAACATGTCCAGACAGTAATACTTGGGTCTGTCGCTCGTCTCATCCGCTCTGTGCATACCCTGCTTGCGCCAACGCTGCTTCCACTTTCGCTCTACCGCTCGTACATCGTATTCCATCGTCCTTCGACTCCTTCAGGAAACAAAAAGCCCCCATCCTCGGGTGGACGAGAGGCCCATCTCCATCCGTGCAATCATGACCTGCGTCGGCCATTCGATTTTGCCAAACATTATAATCGACGGCACGTAATCTGCGCAAATCCAAGCGGATGAGCGCGCTCAATCGCGGGACGATTGCAGCACTCCCATCAGACGGAGGATGAACAGGAACAGGTTGAGGACGTCCAGATAAAGGGACAGCACCACCCACGGCACCTGCGCCTCCACCACGCCATGGCGGGCCATGCGGTTGATGTCAAACAGGACATAGCCGACAAAGACGGCAATCCCCAGCACGCAGTAAATCAGCTGCGCCACCGTCGAGAAACTGATGAACAGCGACACTACCCCCATCAGCAGCAGCGCCAGCAGGGCAATGAACAAAAACCCGGAAAGAAAGGAGAAATCAAAGTCGCTGCGCGCGGCCACAAGCGCGGAAATGAAGAACGTGGCCGCCGTCACGCCCGCCGCCTCCAGCACCAGGGTGGCGCCCAATTGCGACGCGTACACCGCGATCACGGGATAGAGGGTCAATCCGGAGACGAATGTGAAGACCAGCACAAACCCCATGCCGATGCGCCGCGACCGCTGCACGAACATGGCGACGATGATCATGACCACTTCGGCGACCATGGCAGCCAACAACAACGCAGGCGGCAGGTAGCGTCCCAGGCCGAGACCGACGAAGGCGGACAACAGGCTCAGGAAGAGACCAAAGAACACCTTGCTCATCAGCCGCTGACGGCTCAGGGTCAGTTCCATTTGGCATCCCTCCAGGCTTGTGGATGTCCCAATCCCATTCACTCACTCTTCACGGCAGAGATTCCTACCAGCTGGTATCGACCGCAGCAGCCGCTCGTATACCCTGGGCAGTGCAAACGGTCGCAAGTCATCCAGCCGGGCAAACCGATAAGGTTCTGGCAGACGCGCCGGATAGGCTGTCAACGAAATCGGGCGATAGACAAAGACCTCCCATTCCACATGCGAGAATACATGCCGGTCCCGGCCGACCAAGGCAAACGCACGCGGACCGGATTCGGCCACCGCTGTGGCCGCGGCCCCTCCTCCCTCCGTCCATTCGGCGGCGAACAGCTCGGCCAACTTTTGCCCGGCCGCCCGCTGCCTCGTCTCCTCATCGCTGGCCGCGAGCGGCATCGGCAGTTCGGTCGCCGGCAGCTGCCACAGGCGGGCCAGCAATCCCCGCCCTGGCCGCTGCTCCAGCAGGACCCCTCGAGCATCTTCGCACCACAGCGCCACCACGACCACCTCCCGCCGCGGGCGCGCCTTGGCGCGAACCGGCAATTCCTGCGTCCGATGCGTCCGGAAGGCGGTGCACTCGTCCTGCAGAGGGCAATCGGTGCAGCGCGGCTGCCGCGGCACGCACACCAGCGCGCCAAGCTCCATCAGGGCCTGCGTCAACTGGGACGGGCGGGTTTCGGCCAGCCATCCCGCGACCACGCTGTGAACTTGGCGCTTGACCGCCGGGGACTGAATCGGATCGTCAATGCCGAGAAAGCGCGCCATCACCCGCAGCACGTTCCCGTCGACGGCCGGCACCGGCTGGTCGAACGCGATGGACAACACCGCGCCGCGCGTGTAGGGGCCAACGCCCGGCAGCTCGGACAAACTCTCCTCGTCGTCCGGAATGCGGCCGCCGTACCGCGCCACCACCAGCCGAGCCGCCCGGTGCAGGTTGCGTGCCCGTGAATAATAGCCGAGCCCTTGCCACATCTTGAGCACATCCGCTTCTTCAGCTGCCGCCAGGGCGCCCACGCTGGGAAAACGGCGGAGAAACTCTTGGTAGTAGGAGATCACGGTTTCGACCCGGGTCTGCTGCAACATCGTTTCACTCAGCCAGATGGCGTACGGATCGCGCGTCCGGCGCCACGGCAGGTCCCGCCGATGCTGCTCGTACCATGTCACTAGTCTATGCGCTGCGCTGCATGAGTTTTCGTCCCGCACGCGAGTCCTCCTCACAGGTTGTCCTTGACTTCACAAATAGCAAATTCAACGGCTGGGTACAATACGCCCGGGAGGTGCTGGCCATGTGGGACCTGATGAGTGGAATGGCTGACGGTGTCCGTCACCGGATGATGCCCAGACGACGCAACGGCATGCATACGATGACCGCCATGTTGGTAGGGGCAAGCGTCGGCATCGCCGCCTGGGAGGCGCTGCGCAGGGGCGGACAGCGCTTCAAGCAAGACGGCGGGAACGCGGCGGCTGAGCAGGCCGCTGCAAAGGTGATGGAACAGATCGAGTAGCCTTATCTGCCCTGTGTCCACGCAGTCAGCAGGCAGGGTGCGGCCATCGGCCGCCTCTGTCTCCCTCTGCTTGTCTGCATCACGATGGTGGTTAGCGCGGGAGGTGCAACCGCGCCCCGTACTTTTGCTTCCACACCTGGTAAGACAGGCGGCTGCGCTTAATGCCGTCGACAAACCGCTGCGTGTTCTCCATCACCCGGTTTGCCTCAGCCGCGCTGATTTGCCGGTTGTATAGCGCCTCGCCGAACTCCTCCAGGTCAATCACATGGTAATAGGAACGCTCAAAGATGAGCACGTCGACGTACATATCTTCAACGTAGATGTAGTCTTGATCTTCCCACACCTTGACCAAGTCCACATAGTGATCAAAATGCAGGCGTGGGTGTTTGACCGGCTGACCATCAATCAGGCAGGTGCTCACACCAATCCCCCACTGTGGGTAGATCTCGCGCATCTGCTGCTTGTAGCCGCCCTCCAGGGCCGGTCGGCGGATGGTGATGAGCCCCTGACGACGTGAGAACCGCTCAATCACAAACGGCTCATTGCTTCGGTCGATGCCCCGATTTTCACGTTTATGAATACGCTGTACGCGCCCTGGTCTAAGCCCCATCGGCCGCCTCATTCCTCCTGGTTCTGCCTTTCCTCTAGGGTACCATGCCGCATGCGCGGGGGCAAAATCGTCCACTCCGCCACCACAAAGGCCGCCCCGCGGGGCGGCCTTCGCAAACGTTCATCACCGGTCAATAGCTGACTGTGGCGACAGCCCCGTCCTGGACGCCGGGTGCGGCTGCCGGGACAACCAGGAAGAAGAGCACGAAGATAATCAGGAACACAATCGCCCACTTGGTGTACACACCGAACACACCCATGCTATCCCTCCTCGACCTATTCTGCGGGCGAGCAGCGCTCCCGCCCATGATCCGTGCCCTTACAGTACATGAGATCCGCCCGCAGATTGTCGAGGACACCCGCACATTTCACCGCCGGCCCCTGAGCGGGCGCGGGCGAAACCGCCGCGCCCTGCGCCCGCGGCGCAGGCGGCGGGCTAAGCCTTTGGCTGCATACACCCAGCGCGACGGGCGCCGCCAACGCCGCCCCGGCGCCGGAAAAAACGGTGCCGTCGGCTGTGAGACCACTGCAACCACCCGCCGCCTGCTCAACCCGGATGCCAGCGAACGAGAAGATTGCCATCGCCGTCTGCGCAGCGCCCGCCGGCGGTGCCAGACGAAACCCACGCAGCCCGCGACGGCAATCAGGATGCCCATCAACCACGGCAGAGGAATAGCCGCCAACGGATACGCGAACGACAGGGTACTGGCCGAATGACCCTCAAGCACGACAAAGCGCCCGTCCAAATCCAGCACCCGGGCACTTGGCGGCAAAACGACCGTCTCGCCGTCATGGTAGAATTTAAGATATCCTTCCTCGTCCTGGCCACCGTACCGCCAGTCGCCGATCACCGTCTGACCTATGGTCACCTCGCGCCACAAGGGATTGAAAGATTGCGAGGGGTCGACGGCGCTGTACATCCCATACACGGCTGCCAACAGGAACAGGACGGCCGCCAATCCGGCCCACAAACGGCCTCGTCCTTTCGTCGCCTTCGGGCGAAAGCGACGCTGTCCGGACGCCGGCGCACGTGCCCTTCCGCGCATGTCGCTCCCCCTATCCGGCTGTCATGGTACAGCCTATGTGACAGGATGGAGCAGAAGAACTGTCGGCTGGCCCCCTTATTCCTCGCGGCTCACCATGGCGACCAGGTGCTGCACCGCTTCCGCCTCGTCCGGGCCGTCAGCCCGAATCGTGATCTCCTGGCCGTGAGCTATCGCTAACGACATAATGCCCATAATGCTTTTGGCATTCACCGATTTTCCATCCTTCTCGACGAACGTTTCACTGGTAAAGCGATTGGCTTCTTGGACAAACAACGCCGCAGGCCGGGCCAACAAACCCGAGCGCAAGCGTACGGTGACTGTGTTTTCAACCATAAGACGAACCTCCCCAGTCTCTGTTGTGGAAAGTATAGCATGTTTGCAAGTCTGAACCAATCGCCCCCAGCCCGCCAACTCCGGCCCTTCCTATGCATTTCGCCGCTTCGTCACAAGCTCCAGTTCAGGGATGGCCCTCCTGTCGCAGGCGTTGGGCGATCTCCTCCAGGCGGCGAAAACGATGGTTCAGCCCCGACTTTGTCACCTTATGCGGCATGCGCGACGCCAGCTCCTGCAAATTGACATCGGGGTGGCGCAGGCGCATCTCCGCCACCTCGCGCAGGTGATCCGGCAGACTGGACAGCCCAACCCGCTCGTCGATGTAGCGGATGACCTCCAGCTGTCGCACCGCCGCACTGATGGTTTTGTTGAGATTCGCCGTCTCGCAGTTGACCAGGCGATTAACCTGGTTGCGCATCCCTTTGAGGATACGCACGTCCTCAAACTTCAACAGCGCCTGGTGGGCGCCGATGATGCTTAAGAACTCTACAATCTTCTCGCCTTCCTTGAGGTAGAGCACGAACCCCTTTTTGCGCCTCAGCAGGCGCGCGTGCAGGCCGTATCCGTTCATCAACCCCAACAGCGATTCGGCTGTCCGTTCATCCTGGGCGCCCATTTCCAGGTGGTAGGAGTTGCTGCCGGGATCATTGACCGATCCGCCCGCGAGAAACGCCCCCCGCAGAAAGGCGCGCTTGCAGCAAGGCTTGTGCGCCCCGGCGCCGGTCAAGCGCAAGGGTTCGCCGATGCGTCCACTGAGCCCAAGCTCGCCCAGGACCCCGAACGCCTGCACCGCCACCCGTACGCAGTATACGTTGTTCTTCTTCAGGCGCATCTTGCGTCGGACCAGCACCTCCGGACGCACGTCGAGTACGTCCTTGATCAGCGTATAGATGCGCCGGGCAATGGCCACATTTTCCGTTTCTACGTCCAGCACCGGCCGCCTGTCCACCTCGCGGATGCGGCCGCTGCCCAGCACCAACGCCTGGAGCTCGGCCCGCCGGCAGCAGGCAGGTTCCTGCACCAGGGTCAATTCCTTTTTTGTGCGTGCTGCAAACGACAGGACCGGTCGCCTCCTTACGGACGGATGTCCAGCGTGTTTCACTCCCGCTCCCTGGGCAACGGGGTGTGCCATGAGGCCAGAAACCGGCTCCGCAGCGGCTCACAGCGTCACCGGGGCCGGATTTTGCCGCTCGTAGCCAATCAGGCTGACAATCTGCTCGGCCACCAAGCGGCTGTCGTGACGGGCATAGGTGGCGAAGTGCACGAAATCGCGCGCAATCACGCGCAGGCCCATGCGGTGCAACGCCTCCATGTCCACCTGCACCGGGTAGGAGTTCTGTGACTGATACTTTTCCAAGGCCTCCTTCGGCAGGGCTGCCCCATTCACAATGATGTAATCAAACAGCCGCTGGCCGACATGCTGGTAGATGACCTCCACGTGGCGAGAAGCCGAAAATGAATCGGTTTCCCCCGGCTGCGTCATCACGTTACAGACAAAGATCTTCTTGGCGGGGCTGGCCGCTATCGCACTGGCCAGGCCTGGCACCAACAGATTGGGCAAGATGCTGGTGTACAGACTGCCGGGCCCAACCACGATGGCGTCCGCCTGGGCAATCGCCTCCAGCGCTTCCGGGAGCGGATCTACCTCGGCGGGCACAAGTTCCACGTGATGAATCGGCCGCTCCGCGTTCGGAATGTTGGACTCCCCATCCACGACCGATCCGTCTTCCAGCACTGCCCGCAGCGTCACGTCCTGCTTGACCGCAGGCAGCACCCGGCCGCGCACGGCCAGGACGCGGCTGGTCTCGCGGATGGCCGACTCAAAATCGCCCATGATGTGGGTCATCGCGGCCAAAAACAGATTGCCGAAGCTGTGCCCGGCCAGCCCACCGCCACTCGGAAAACGAAACTGCAGCAGCCGCTCCAGAAGCGGCTCGGTATCGGCCAGGGCAACCAAACAGTTGCGGATGTCACCGGGGGGCGGCATGGCAAAATCGGAGCGCAACCGGCCCGAGCTGCCGCCGTCGTCGGCGACGGTCACGATGGCCGTGATATCAGCCTGAAACTCCTTCAAACCGCGCAAAATCACGGACAATCCAGTGCCCCCACCGATGGCGACAATGCGCGGCCGGCGCTGCAGGTGCTTCACCCGCTTGCGGTTCTCCATGATCGACCGCCACCAGCCGAATGCCAGCAGGAGCATGGCGAGCGCCAGCACGGCAGACCCAAGCCAGAACATGTCATTGGGCCCGACCGCCCGCCGCCAGCCCATAGCACCGGCGAGAATACCGCATCCGAAGATGCCGAGGGTCCAAGCCAGCAACCACCAACGTTTCACAGCCTACCCCTCCCGCCCGGAATCTCGATGCGTCAGGTAGACCTCCGCGTTCGCCCGAATGTGTCGCTTCAGATGGCGGGCTATCGCCACCGAGCGGTGTTTGCCGCCGGTGCAGCCAATACCGATGACCAGGTGGCTTTTCCCTTCGCGCGTGTACTGGGGAATGAGAAAATCCACTAAGTCCTCCATGCGCCGCAGAAATTCCCGTGTCGCCGACCACTGCATGACGTAGTCGTACACCGGACCGTCCTCACCCGTGTAAGGGCGCAGCGCCTCAATGTAGTGCGGATTGGGCAGGAAGCGGACATCGAAGATCATATCGGCATCGATGGGAACGCCGTACTTGAAGCCGAAAGAGATGATGTGTACCGGCAGCAGACGTTTCCCTTCGCCAAACCGCTGGACAATCTCGTCCCTCAGCTGCGCCGGCTTCCAACCGGAGGTATCGATGATGATGTCGGACTCCTCCCGGACCTGCGCGAGAGCCGCCCGCTCCGCCTGAATGGCGTCCAACAGCCGCGTCCCTTCCACGAACGGATGGCGCCTGCGCGTTTCCTTATAGCGGCGCACCAAGGTCGCATCATCGCCGTCAAAAAAGACCAGCGTGACCTCCATGTCCGGCTGGGATCGCAACGAGCGAACGGTGTCGACCAACGGCTGAAAGAGGTCGCCTCCGCGCAGGTCACAGACCAGTGCGGTCTTATGCAGCGTTTCGGCCGACTGGCGGATCAGGTCGACAAACTTGGGAATGAGCGCGGGCGGCAGGTTGTCGACGCAATAGTAGCCCATATCTTCGAGAGCTTGCATGGCCAGCGATTTGCCGGCGCCCGACATGCCAGTCAGAATGAGGATTTGCAACGATGCCGCAGCCACGTTCTTCCCCCCTTTGCGAACCCTGCCTCACCAGTCCAAGGGACAACCTTGCGCCCGTTATCCGAACGCCTGCGCCGCCAGCCGCGCCGCCCCCACCACACCGGCGTCATTGCCCAGGCTCGCCAAGCGAATCTCAACCGCTTCGTGCACCCGGCTGGCCGAATACTCCACAAACGCGGCGCGCACAGGCCGCAGCAGTTCCTCGCCCGCCTTGGAAACCCCGCCTCCGACCACAATCACGTCTGGATTCAGCACCGACGCCGTACTCGCCAGGCCATAACCCAGCCAATGTCCGGCGTCCCAGATAATACCTGCCGCCACCTTGTTTCCCGCTTCCGCCAGCGCAAAGATCGGCTGCGCCCCATCGATTTCCAGGTCGTCCGGCAGTTCGCCCACCGATTGCAGCCGTTTTGCCTCGCGAACCAATGCGCTCGCCGACGCCAACGTTTCCAGACAGCCGTGATTGCCGCAATTGCACAACCGGCCCCCGGGCCGAACCACCATGTGACCGATCTCACCCGCCGATCCGTTCACGCCCCGATAAATCTTTCCATCGATCACGATGCCGGCGCCGATACCAGTGCCAACCGTCACGCACAACGCCGTTCGGGCGCCGGCACCTGCGCCCTTCCAGGCTTCGCCCAGACCGGCCACATTGGCGTCATTGTCGACGCGCACCGGTTTGTGCAGGGCGTCTTCCAAATACTGACGCAGTGGAACATTGTGCCACCCGAGGTTCACCGCCTCCCGAATCACATCCCCGTCCAGGAAGGCCGGCACCCCGACACCGACCCCGCAAACATCCTCCACAGTGAGGCCGGCCTCTTGCCGCAGCTCGTCCAGGATGCGGCTGAGCCGCTGGGCCAGGTCCTCGAAGCCGCGTTCGGCCTCTGTTGGAAATTCTCGCTTTGCGATGATGACCCCGTCTTCGTTCAACACGGCCGTCTTGACCGCCGTGCCCCCTACATCGACCCCATAGTAACACCTCACCGGTCCCGTCCGACTCCTCTCCGCCAACTGGCAAAATCCAATCCTACCAGCCCAGATTCAAGCGATGCGGCGATATCCGTCTCCGGCAGCAATCGCCACTCCAACAGTTCGTGCGCCGGTGTGTATCGGAATTTTCCATAGAATACCGTATTCACACTTCCAGCATCCGCCCACAAGAGCGCCTGCACCATCCGCCGGTCCCCTTCATTCATCGGCAGGCGCTCCAACTCCTGCGGAGCCACGACGGCCAGACGCCCTTCTTTGGACTGGGAGAGCAGCTCGCCTGTGGCCTGCGCTGCGGAATACTGAATGATGGCCTGCTCGTGTCCCGGCTCACCGGAGCCCGGCTCAATCTGCACCAAGTGAATCCCGCGCAGGCGCAGGTTGTCGACCGTCAACCCTGTTTCCTCCAGGACCTCGCGGACTGCCGCCTCCAACCAGATCTCGCCCGGATCCACCTTGCCGCCCGGCAGGTACCACCAGCCGCGGCGCGGTTTCTGGATCATGACAATGCCACCCTGCCACGGCACGCAGCAGTTGACAATGATCTGCAAGCGCCCTCCCCCCTCCACGAGTAGCATATCACGCCGCGGTCCTGGGGCTCAAACCGTGCTCTTGGCTACACGGGTGCGCCGGGGCTCACCATAGGCCAGCCGCCGTTCACAAACTCCGGTGACTTGAACCTCGTCCAAAATCGCCCCTTCCTCTCCTTCCCTACGTGTGCAACCCTGCCTGCAGCCGGGGATGAGGCCGGTACGGGCCAATCGGCACCTGGATGAGGCTGGTTTTCCCCTGCTCTGGCAGACAGTATAACTGATCACACGGGATCGCCTCGAAGCCCAGCAGCGGGTGTCCGCCCATACCGAGCGAGCACGCGGCAAGCAACAATCTCTGTACCAACATCCCCGCTTCCATCTGCTGAATCCGATACCCCCGCGCGCCAAATGGTCGCAGATGGTGGCGATGGCCCGCCACGTGCAGGCAGACGGGAACCTGAAATAGGTTCACGGTAGGCAGCGTCATCGCCTGTTGCAACCGGTGCCTATGATCCCCTCGGCTCATACAAAGGAGTTCATGGTGGGCAGGTTCATAGACGTAGGCGCCGTCCGGGATGCCGTCGACACCGTACAGGCAGCAGCAGAGAGACAGCCGCGACGCAAGTTGACCCTGAACTCCATCGAGATCGTTCGCGTACCCGGAGGTTGCCATGGTCTCGTGCAACAGGGCGGCCAACTGCGCGGCGTCCACCCTTCCCAGGATGAAATCCGTGCCTGGGGAATGACGGGCTCGACAGGCCGCCGCCAGGTCGTGCACGGGAGCCCCCGTCGCAGGCAGCGAGAACGTCGCGGCTACCGACGGCACCAACTCTTTCCCCTCCTTCTCCCGTACCCAGCGAGTCCATGCGACGGCATCCCACGCCGCCGCTTGGTTCAATTCTACCAGCGTCGGGCAGTCTTTGACCGTCCGCGAGCGGACGAAGTGCCGGTGCGGCAACGGCGGCAACGAGTCGCAAAGATCCGACGCGGTGACGCTCTCCCTTCTCTTCCGGTCGCTCGTGAACCAGACGTCCACCGGCTGCTGTGACAGCGGAACGACGGCGAAGACGGTCTCCTCCCGCCAATCGAGCCCGAGCAGATGGTTGACGGCCAGATCGAGAAACTGATAGTGCACGGCGCAGGTGAAACCAAACCGCTCCGCCACGGACAGCGCCTGCCCCAGCAGAACTCCCGCGTCCAGGCCTTGCAGGCGAGCGGCGAAGTTCGAGTACTTGTAGAAGTTCTTCCAATACATGGTTGACACCAACAACGCCCCTAAGCAGGCGGACAGGTCACAGCCGCGACCGAGCGCCCGCTCCAGGTACGAGTCAAAGTCTCCTTCCCGGAGCAAGACCAGACGGTGGTGCGCCGCGTCGTAGTGGTACACACCTTGGGGAAGGCCGCGGATTTTCAGGTAGGTGTACAATTCACTCGGGTACAGCGCCCCGCCCGAAGGCACAAACCGCCGTGGCGTATACACGGGAAGTGCATCGGATCCTTCCGCGCTCAGAGCCAGAGCCGAGTGGCTGAATTGGCTGAGCCCGTACATATACCACAGAAAGTGGCCAATCCGCCCCAAATCCGCCTCCGCGCCTGGGACGGCGACTGGGGCATCGGGCGCAAGGGTCAGCGGCACCTCCGCGGACAGCGGGAAGGCGGGCAAGCCACGGTAGAGTTTGTAAGGCAGCGGGGCGTCCGCCCAATCCACGTGCCAGTCCGGTGGACGCACCTTGTCGACATCAAAATGCAGGTTGTGGAGGAACTCCTGCAAATCCATCCTATAACCTCCAAGCGTTCATGGAAACGGGTGTGGATGCGGGTTCAACTGACTCCGTCGCAACGGCCGCTTGGTATACCCCAGCTGCTGGGGCACCCGCAGCACGCGCTCCAGCCCCTCGAGGCGTGTCAAGTGATGCCCAAAGGTCATCGGCAGCATGCCCGGAATCAGGACTTTCACACAATGTAGCCCGTTGCGCCTCAGTTCAGGCGCGGTTTGATCTACCACAATGACGTCAAGCTGGAGGCGGCGAAACACTGCCAGCACGTCCCTCAGGTCATCCGCCAGGTCCGCGTGCGTCTCCCAGTGGGGGAAGGCGGCACTGAACGCCCGCGATTCATCGCGACCGTCGAGCAAAAAGGACAGCCTCTCCTCGGCCTGCGGCAAGCTGTATAACAGCGAATGGTCCTCCATGCGGCGGACGGAGAACGGATCGTAATACATCTGTTGGCACCGATTCCGGTTGGCTTCGTACCGGTCATTGAGGAACGCCAAGGTTCCGGTTAACTCATGCAAGGCGCTCTTGATGGCCCGGACGGGGTCCAGATGTGCGCCGGCCGCACAGACGAGGTTGGCCCCGGTGGAGCGGCGGTTTTTTGCCGTCAGCCAGACGCTGGGAATGCGGTTCTCCATGGTGATGTTGTGCAAAAACAAGTCGTAGCCGGTGAATTCCTGAAAGCGGTGAATCATGGCGCGCAGCTCCGGGTCGTCCAGGGAACTTGGGTCCAGGCGCGGGGCCGGCAGCCGCGCGTACCAAGTGAGCAGAAAGGCGTCGCGTTCGACGACCTCGAGAATGCCGTGGAAAATCGCCTCCACCAGAGTCCCCCCGAGCGCGCACCCGTTCGACGTTTCATAGACAAAGCCGTCCCCGCAGCCAAGGCTGTAATAGGCCAGCAGCCGCGGCACCAAGATGGGACCCTGGCGCAGGAACGAGTAGCCCCACACCCAATCCAATTCTCGGTCCGGATGATAGGGTTGGAACGGGAAGTCGGGCCGCGCGTACTGGTCGGGACGGTGCAGGCCGACGGCGGCGGGATTGAGCGCGTCGGCGGCCAGGCTGCGGAACGAGCCGCGCACCCCCGCCCGCTTGCCGCGCGGCGCCAATCCGCAGTAGCGTTCCAGCGCTTCCAGCATCGCGGTCAACTCCGCTTCATCGTAAGCGAGTGTCCGGCCGGCCGTCGGCTCGTCGCCCTGAACCAAGGGCAGATTGACGCTGGCCGCCGCAAAGGGAGAGCCGAGGTCGTGCAGTTTGCCGTTCAGAAGTCCGGTCTCGCCGTCCAGGTAATCGCGCTCCAGAACCGGTTTCAGTTCTCCGAGGGAACGGCAGCGAAAGCTGTCTCGGCTGACTTTTGGACTTGATAGCAGCGGAATCTGCGCGTTGGTTGGCGAGTCCTCGGCCGGTTGTCCGCAGACGGCGCACAGCGGATTGGGCAGAAACCGGTGCCGAGAACTCCGCAGCGTTTTCAAATGGACCAGGTACATGTGGCCCTCCGTCCGCGGCGGGCGGCCCGCCAACAGGCGTCGCGCCTCCTCCGCCACCAGCTGCGCCACCTGCAGCAGGCCCGAGCGCGACGCCCAGGGGTCGTGTTGTGGCCCGCCACGCTCCGTCCACCGCTGCATGAGCTGTCGCATCTCCGGCCTGTCTGGCCCCGCCATCCAGCGCCGGAAGTCGGCACACTGGGAGCAACCCACTTGTCCCGGGAGCACCAGCGGGCCCACCGCCGCCACTCCCAAGGCGACAAACCCGCGCAGCCACGGGATGCCGCGCGGCGGAAACACGTCTTCCGCCCGCCGGTGGACCGCCGGGTGCCATTGGTCATGGACAACGAGCGCCAGGCGCACGGAATCGGGCCATTCGGCCGCCACGTCCGGCTTAAGAACCACATCATGCTCGGACGCCAGTTCTTCACTCACCCGATTCGCCAGCAGACCTTCGCCAATCACCAGGACCGTGCTCATCAGGCTCCCTCCTCGTCCCGCACGAGTACGCCGAAGACACCGACCAACGGCTGGCTCAGAAACGGCTCCAGCGTCAGGTCCAGGATGTCGATGCGTTTGTGATTCCGCTCCAACACGGTGCAGGCCGCCCGCAGGACCTCTGGCCACGAGGCAGCCGTACAGGCGGGAACGGCCAAGAGGGATGCCGGTCCGCCGGCCAGGTGGACGGACTGGAGTTGGACGGCGGACGTCGTGGGACCCTCTAGGGAGTTCTGTGCGCGCAAAGCCTGTTGCAGGGCGGCCCGCAGGGCCAAGGTTTCGTTCAACCCCACGCTTCCGTACCAGCGCCCGTTCTCACCCACCCACACCAGCGGGAGGCCACAGACCGCCTGCCCCAGCCCAATCACCGGGTTCGCTCCCAGCGCCGCCAAAGCCTGCAGATAGAAGCGACAGTGCTTGTCTTCGACCGCGCCCAGCTGCACGGCGTGGGCCCGCGGACTGCCACCAGCCAGGCGCCGGGGCAGCGCCGCGGCCAAACATTTGGCCAGACCGCGGCAGACCGCTTCCGCAGCCGTGACACCCGTTCCCACGCCGATACACTCGTCCGGATTGGCCAGCGCAGGGGGCACCACCTGCTCCGCCAAACGCGCCACATAGGCCTCGATTCCCAGCAATCCAGCTTCCCGCCGCGCCTCTTCGTGCGTGAGGCCGGCGGCGACCAGGTCCGGAAGCAAGCGAGCCGGTCCGAGAGACAGCGGATCGACCGGCTGCACTCGGCACTGAGGGAGTGGAAACTGCGGGAGGCTGCCTTCCTCCCAGAGGTGGAAAACACCGGTCGTCGCCGATGTCAGTCCGGCGAAGTAGGGAAGGACACCGTGCTCCCCGTCGCCGGACTCGCGCGGAGGCTCCAGGATATCGA
Organism: Alicyclobacillus shizuokensis NBRC 103103; assembly: GCF_001552255.1. Taxonomy (GTDB): domain Bacteria; phylum Bacillota; class Bacilli; order Alicyclobacillales; family Alicyclobacillaceae; genus Alicyclobacillus_G; species Alicyclobacillus_G shizuokensis. The sequence goes on along the minus strand of NZ_BCQV01000022.1, from coordinate 22,114 downwards.
GACGCTCCACCCGCTTTGGCGACCCCAGCCCAGAAACCAGCGGATGAGGTAGACACGAGTGCCAGTCGCCCTCCAGCGTCTCCAGGTTGAGCAGGAAGACCGACGCCTGCGCGTGCGGATCGTCCACTTCGGTGACTACCTTGAACCACTCGAACACCACCACGTTCGCCAGCAGTGCGGCTGCCGTCGCAGAGAACGGGTGCAGCTCGGGGTCTTTGCACACAGTCGAGCGGTGCAAACGACGCCAAGCCGACTCCCAGCAGACCTGGCTGTCCGGGCGCACGAGGGGCCCCGCGATGCCCGCCTGCTCCGCAAACACAGCCGGCACAAACAAGCAGTGTTCCGCGCGGCACGCCGACTGCAGGGTGAGCAATTCCGTCAGGTCCAGCGACGGACTCACGTAGAACACGGCGTCAAAGGGGCGCACCGTCTCCCGCCAGGCTCCCATTTTTTGCGGCGGATCCACTTCCACAACGCTCACTTCAGGGTCCGCCTGTCGGAAATGTTGCGCCAACTCCGCGATTCGCTGGTGATTTGTGGGCGTGGAATCTGTCACCGACAGGTGCATCCGCGGCAAACCGGACTCGAGCAGCGCCCCGATGAGCGCGAGGAGAAACGGACCGCACCCCACCACCAACGCCTTGGCCCCGCGGTAACGTTGAAAGCGATATGCTCCGTTCCCGCCCAGGCTGTCAAGGAACTCGATCTGCGACGCGTACTTCGTCACCACCTGGTGCGGCAACTGATGGGGAAGGTCCGTGCTCACATCGCGAACATAGCCGTTCATATACAATAGTTCGGCAATCTCGTAGACCCGGTCGCGGTACGGTCCCGGCAATCCGTCGGTCAACTCCTGCAGCGTGTGCTGCCCGTTGAACATGGGCAGCAGTTTCTCCATCCACAGCTGGATTGACCTCCCCTCTATGCGAAAAGAACCTTCGTTGTTCCGGAAATACACGTTGTCACCGTCCGGGTCCGGAACAAAAAACGTGTCCGCCTTGACTTTCATTCGCATCGAAGGCTGCAAAGCGCTCATTCGGCCCCTCCTCCATGTCCGTCATGCTCCGACAAGGCTCCCGTCTTCCCCATCTTATGTGCCCATCCGGAATCTGCCCTTACGGCAAATGCCCCTGTGCGATGCGGTGCGCACAGGGAGCATTTGCCGTACGGACAACCTGTATGTGTTCCTCGTTCACTTCGCCAGCACAGTGCTCCAGCCGCCTTGCCCATAGGATTCAGAAGCAACGCCCGCAGGCGCCGCAACGGAAGCAATTGAAGCAGCGGAAGCAGTTGAAACAGCGGAAGCAATTGAAACACCGAAAGCAGTTAAAGCAGCGGAAACAGCCGAATTGGGCAAGCACCGCATCCTTGGACCCTTTGCCCTCTGCAGGAGCAACCTCGCTGGCTTTGAACTCGTCGATGTTCAGCTTTTGCAGTTCCTTCTTGAAGTCGTCCATCCTCCGTATCCCTCCCTCCCCATAGCCTGTGATGTACATGTATGTAATGGGAACGAGCACCGTAAAGGCCTATATCTTGTCGCAAAGACCTATTTTGCAGTGGATGCGTACGAAAGAGGCCAGAATGGAGGCGTGATCACCATAAAAAAGCGGCGCCGACAACGCGGCGCCCAACAAGCATCTATATGAATAAGGGGGTCAAATGTGATGCATCTTTATCCTACAACGGTCATGTTTCATGTGTATTACATCCGCTTTAAAAATGTGTGACATCGCAAATTCTCTCACGCTCACGGCTTGACGGTCACCTCGCCCGCCTCCTTCGGTACCGGTTCCCCGTCGGCGAGCGATTCCACGTAATGATACGCGGACATAGCGGCTATCGCCCCTTCCGCCGCCGCCGTGATGATTTGCCGCAGCCCCTTGGCCCGCACATCGCCGGCGGCAAACACGCCAGGAATCGAGGTCTTCATATCCTCGTCGGTCAGCACGTAACCATTCTCGTCCAAGATGCGGCTGCCCTGAAGGAACGATGTGATAGGGTCAAACCCGACATAGATAAAGAGACCGTCCACATCCAAGGTTTGCTCCTCCCCGGTCGCGACATGGCGAATCCGGATGCCGGTTACCTTATCGTCACCCAGCACCTCGACCACCTGATGGTTCCATATGAACTCCATCTTCTCGTTCTCCAAGGCGCGCTTCTGCAAAATCGGCTGCGCCCGCAGCTTGTCGCGCCGGTGAATCAGGGTCACCTTCTCGCCGAAGCGGGTGAGGAACACGCCTTCCTCACAGGCGCTGTCACCGCCGCCGACCACAGCAATCCGCTTGTTGCGAAAGAACGCCCCGTCACACACGGCGCACCAACTGACGCCGCGCCCCGACAGTTTGTCCTCGCCAGGGATGCCAAGACGCCGCGGTGTGGCGCCGGTGGCGACAATCACCGCCTTGGCCGACACCTCACCCTCGCTGGTGTAGACCCGCTTGGGCTGGCCTTCCAGGTCAACCCGTTCGACCTCGGCCATCTTGAACTCCACGCCCAACGACTCTGCGTGGTCCCGCATCGATTCGGAAAGCTCGGGCCCCAAGATCGTCTTGATGCCGGTGTAGTTTTCCACTTCCAGCGTGTTCTGCATTTGACCGCCCGGCAGGCCGCGCTCCACAATCAGCGCCTTCAGGTTGGCACGCGCCGCGTAGACCCCCGCCGAGAGTCCAGCCGGCCCGCCACCGATAATGACGACGTCGTACATGTCTGCACCTCCAGTGATTTTGTCATGACCGGTTCTGACCCGGGTTGCGTTCGCCTTGCAAACTGTCCTCATTCAAACAAAGGCTGCAGGCGCATGGCCACCTTGCGTACCGACGATACAGACACCCCGTAGCGAGCGGCCGCATCCTTTTGCCGCACCTTGAGCCCGTCCACCTTCAGCTGACAATAGTACAATCCGGCCGCCCAGATCTCAGGTTTGACCATGCGCACGTCATCCCGCAAAAACAGCCGACGAAGGAAGGTCAACCAGACACTTTTGGCACGAGCCAGCGACGCCTCGCCCACATGTTCACGCAGTCCTTGCTCCGTGATCTGCCAAACCCGCTGCCACAAGGGCTCGGCCTCCAGTAGCAGATCCCAGGTCAACTCCGTCAATTTCGCCGTGTGCATCTCACCATCCTGGTACCACTCCACAGTGGCGCGGGCATCACACGTCTTGAGCGCGCACAGGGCGGCCGCTTTGAGGTCCCAATCGACGTCCGCGCGCTTGACAAACAGGCGCAATGCCTGCTGCGCATCCTCATCGGCAATCAAGGCGAGGGTGCGAATCACCGCCCGCCGCGTCACCGACGTGCCATGCCGCAACCCCCAGTACAGGGACGCGCGCAGAAGCGCATCGTCTCGCCACTCGGACGGATTAGCCCGCCGCAGGCGCTCCTTCATCATCCGCAGCTGTTGCTGCAGGGGATAGTCATACTGATAGCTGACGCGCAACAGCGGCTGACGATGGGCAATCGCCGCCTCGACCTTGTCCAGATAATAGCGGGCGACCTCATGCATCCCGGGCGCCTGGCAAAGCGTTTGCCAGTACCGGCGCGCTGTGCGCAGCCGTCCCGAATTCGCGGCGGCAGCGGCCAGCGAGTGCAGCAGAACCGGCTCCACATCATCCACCAGCCGCGCCAGCCCGCGGAAAATCCGGTAGGCTGTCTCATGCTCGCCGACGATGCCGAGCGTGGTCGCGACTTTCATTGCCTGGTCATAGTGCAGCGGAAAGACCTTTTTCAACCGTTCAATGCACTCATACAAACGGAGAATCGGCCCACAGCGGGCGCTGAAGATGGCGAGGTTGCAAAGCGCGTGGATGTTGTCAGGCTCCGCGTCGAGAACCGCCTCGGCTGTCGCGATGGCCCGCTCATAGTGACCCGCGTAGTAGTACGCCAGTGAGAGGTTGTTGCGTGCCGCCAGGTTGTTCGGGTCGTTCGCCACCAACCGTTCTAGGCACTCAACGGCTGCCTCAAACTGCCCCTCCTCCAGCAGCTGCCGGCCGTCGCGACGGGCTGCTGCCCGTTCTTTCTCAATGGCCCGCGCCTTCCACTTTTCGTATACCTTACCGCCGCCGAACTCCTCCACCAGAATGGTCAGCATCTCCCGCGCCTCAAGGGCGAATTCCCCGTCCGGATCGGCATCGAGATAGCGCAGCACATGCTCCTCCGCTGCTTCGTAATCGCCCATGTTGGCGTAATTGTTGGCCAGATAAAACTGACACTCGGCCATGGACGGGTCTAGCTCGCGGAGAATGTGGAGGAGTACCCGGTTGGATTCCTCGAAGTTCCCCAGTTCAGCCAAAACTCCCGCCAAATTGCAATGGTTCACCGGATTGTCCGGATCGTACTCTACGGTCTTGCGGAACGCCCGCAGGGCTTTTTCCAGGTTGTTTCGCTCGAGGTAGGTGAGTCCCCGCTCCATAAAGAAGTCCGCATCCTGGCGCAGGGAAATCACATTGCCTTGACGATCCGCCTGAACCTGGTTGTCCGATGTGGCCGTTCGTTTCACCTGACCACCTCCCGTGCGATTGCCCGCGGTCCATCCTTTGTCCAGCCTGCGCCAAAGTTATGTGAACCACTGGAATGTGACTGCAGTATACCATACAGCCGGAAACGGGTGAAGGCTGGTGGGAGGCCGGCCTGGACCATGGTATAATTCTAGAATTATGACATGCGGCGGGCCGCGGCTTTGACCGCCCTCCCGCCTCTCGGAATGTGGAGGAGATTCATCGATGAAATCGCAGAAATACGCTGTCGCCGAAGTGGCGGCGCCGGTGCTCAACGCGACGGCCGATGAAGTGGCGGCGCTGGTCGAGTACCCGCCACAGCCGGAGATGGGTGATCTGGCGCTGCCTTGCTTTCGTTTTGCCAAGCAGCTGCGCACAAGCCCACAGCTGATTGCCGCCCAGGTGGCGGAAGCGCTGACCGCCAGCGGCCGCTTTGCCACGGCCGAGGTCGCGGGAGCATACGTCAACATCCGCCTGAACCGGGCGGAGGTAGCGAATGAGTTTGTCAACCTGGCGGCGAGCGACCCAGCGTCCCTGTTCTCCAAGCGCCGGCATCAGGGCGACACGGCGGCCATTGACTACTCGTCTCCCAACATCGCCAAGCCATTTGGCGTCGGGCACCTGCGGTCCACCATGATTGGGCAAGCGCTGGCGCGCATGATGAGGTGTGACGGCTTCACCGTCATCGGCATCAACCACCTGGGCGATTGGGGCACCCAGTTTGGCAAGAACATCGCCGCCTACCTGCGTTGGGGCGACGAAGAGACGGTGCGCCAAAACCCGGTGCGGGAGCTTTTGCGCTTGTATGTCCGGTTTCACCAAGAGGTGGAGAACAACCCGGAACTTGAAGAAGAGGGACGGATGTGGTTCAAGCGCCTGGAATCTGGCGATGCCGAGGCGGTCCGGCTGTGGCGCTGGTTTATCGACGAAAGCCTGAAAGAGTTTCGCAAGACCTACGACCTGTTGGGCGTCGAATTTGACCATTATCTGGGCGAGAGTTTTTACAACGACAAGATGCAGGCGGTCATCGACGAGCTCCGGGCCAAGAACCTGCTCATCGAGAGCCAAGGCGCCGAAGTTGTGGACCTGTCGGACGTGGACATGCCCCCGTGCATCATCGTGAAATCGAACGGGACCAGCATCTACGCGACCCGCGACCTGGCAGCCGCCCTCTACCGTCACGACGTGCTCGGCGCCAATCACCTGATTTACGTGGTCGGGGCGGAACAAAAGCTCCACTTCGCGCAGCTGTTCGAGGTGCTGCGCCGGATGGGCCGCGAGTGGGCGGCCAACTGCCGTCACGTGGCGTTCGGTCTGATGAAGTACAACGGCAAGCGTCTGTCGACGCGTCGCGGTCAGGTAGTGTATCTGGAAGACGTGCTGGCACAGGCCGTCAGCGAAGCCGCACGCATTATCGAAGAGAAAAATCCGTCATTGCCGAACAAGGAGCAGGTGGCGAGGGATGTCGGCATCGGCGCGGTGATTTTCAACGACCTCAAGAACTACCGCCTGCACGAAGTAGACTTCCGCTTCGAGGATGTACTCAACTTTGACGGCGAAACCGGCCCCTATGTGCAGTACACGCATGCGCGGGCGTGCAGCGTCCTGCGCAAGGCCGAGGCGGAAAGTGTGCGGGTGCCAGAGCGAGCTTCCTTCACGCAGGTCATAGAGAGCGAATGGACGTTAGTGCGCTTGTTCGCCCAGGCCAACGAGGTGTTCGAGCGCGCGCTGGACGATATGGATCCGTCCCAGATTGCGCGCTACGCGCTGGATGTCAGCCACGCCTTCAACCGTTTCTACCACGACGCCCCGATTCTCGGGGCAGAGCCTGTGCTGCGTGAACAGCGCTTGGTCCTGACCCATGCCGTCCGCCGGGTCCTGACGTTCAGTCTCTACCTCTTGGGCCTCAAGGCACCGGAAGCGATGTGACGCAGGGCTCGTCAGGGATGGCCGCAGATTCGACCGCCGGCAAGCAGGCGCGATTTGTGGCCATCCTGCGGCCATTGTGTAGCCCTACCGTGCTTGCTGGCACGCCTTGCAGTAGCCGTAGAGTTCAAATCGATGATCCACGATGGAAAAATCCTGCACCCCGCGCTCCACCTCGGCCAGCGGACAGTACGGAAGCGGCATGACCGCCCCGCAACGCAGGCACACCAGATGATGGTGATGTTCCATCCCGCAGGCCAGCCTATACTTCCGCGCCTCATCGGAAAAATCCAACGGCTCCACGACACCCAGCTGTTCCAGCAACGCTATCGTGCGATAAACGGTGTCCGGGCTGACATGCGAGCATTCCCTCTGCACCTCTGCCAGAACATCCTTGGCCGCCAACCCTCCTTCGGGATGGCGAAAGAACACGTCTATGACGAGTCGGCGTGGGCCTGTGAACTTGTAGCCTGCTTCCTTGAGCTGCCTTGCGACTTGCTCTCGGCCTATCAACGCTCATTCCCCTTTTACCTGCCCTGCGTCTTGTAGGGTCAGTGTACCACCACGCGCCAGCTGCTTCATGTCCGGTAGCGAACCGGCCGGTCGCAGCCCGGCAACGTTCGGCTCGAGAGCTAAAATAAGAATGATTCCTATTTACAAAGCCCAAGGACCTCTGCTATACTTCCGTCCAGCCAAATTAATAGAAAATCATTTTCTATAAGACAAGGGGTTGTGAACTCATGCCCAGGCGTCGATTGGTGGCGGCAGCATGCATCGCCGCGACAACGGTCACCGTCACCGCCTGCGGATCATCCTCGGTTTCCGGGCGATCTACGATCGACAAGGCCGATTCGAAAGCCGCACCGAAAGTCATCCACGCCATTGGAGCGGAAAACGAGTACGCGGACGTCATGAAACAGATTGGCGGGAAGTACGTGTCTGTCCAGGCCATCATGAGCAACCCGAACACAGACCCGCATACATACGAAGCGGGAACCCGTGACGCCGCAGCCGTGGGCCAGGCCACGCTTGTGGTACAAAACGGACTCGGTTACGACAGTTTCATGAACAAGCTGGAAGCGGGAGCGCCGAATCCCAACCGCAAAGTGATTGACGTGAGCCAGGCTCTCGGCCTCAGCAAAAACACGCGTAATCCGCACCTTTGGTACAAACCTGAGACCATGACCAAAATCGCGCAATTGGTGGCCGACGCCCTGTCGGCTCAAGATCCGAAGCAAAAAGCCTACTTCGAAGCCAACCTCAAGAAATTTCAAGACTCGCTGCGGACATGGCACCAAGAAGTGACAAACCTCAAGCGAGAATACCCGCACGCCGGCGTAGCGGTTACGGAGCCGGTTGCCGATTATCTCCTGCAGGCAGCGGGCTTGGATATCAAGACGCCATGGGCGTATGAGGCGGCGGTTATGAACGACACAGACCCGGCTCCGCAGCTGGTTCAGCAGGAGGATAACCTGTTGAAACAGAGGCGTGTCAAAGTCCTGGTCTACAACCAGCAGGTGGTAGACCCGGCGACCAAAGCCCTGCTTGGCTTGGCCAAGCAGAACCACATTCCCGTCGCCGGGGTCTATGAGACAATGCCAGCGCACCACGATTATCAATCCTGGATGGAGGCCGAGGTCACGGCATTAAAGCGAGCCCTGCAGAAGGGGCAATCGACGGAGAGGATTGACTGATGCAAGAAGGAGCACCGATGCTTGACGTACGGGACGTCCACGTTCACCTGGCAGAGAGGTTGGTGCTAGCAGGCGTCCAATTCCAAATTGAAGCCGGAGAATTTGTCGGTCTCATCGGCCCCAACGGGGCCGGCAAGACGACTTTGCTCAAGACCATCCTGGGACTGGTCACCCCCGACCTGGGACAGGTGCTAGTGGATAACCGGCCCATCCGCCGGGGCAACCCGGCCATCGGATACGTGCCGCAAAAGGTCCATCTTGACCCAGACACCCCCCTGCGGGGCCGAGATTTCGTCGCCCTCGGTCTGGACGGCGTGCGCTGGGGTGTGCCCCTGCCGCGCCGGTCACGGCGGGAACGTGTGGAACGGGCGCTCGGGTCTGTCCAAGCGTTGACCTATGCCGACGCGCCGGTGGGGCGACTGTCCGGCGGCGAACTGCAACGCCTGCAGATTGCCCAGGCGTTGGTTGGGGAACCACGACTGCTCTTGGTCGATGAACCGCTGTCCAATCTGGACATTCGCAACGCTCATGAGGTCGTTCGTCTCCTCCATGAACTCGCCCGCTCCCGCGGGATGGCCATCCTGCTCGTCGCGCACGACCTCAATCCACTCTTGTCCGCGTTGGACAAGGTGGTCTATCTGGCACGAGGCAGGTCAATGGCAGGCAGAACCGACGAAGTCATGACGTCGGAATCGCTCAGCCGCCTCTACGGATACCCGGTCGAAGTGATGCGGACGCGCGGTCGGATTGTCGTCGTCGGCGGTCCAGACATGCACCTGGTCCCGCCGGAGGCAGCAGATCACGCAGGTCTTGGGGAATGGGAGGCGACGACGCCGTGATGTACCTGGACGCCTTCGTGCATTCGCCGTTCTGGCACAGCCCACAGGTATGGCATGCACTCTTCATCACCACTTCGGCCGGCGTTGTATCCGCTGTTGTCGGCGTGTTCATTGTGCTGCGTGGCCAGTCTTTCGCCGGCCACATTCTGACCGATGTGGGTGCCACCGGTGCCTCCGCCAGCTTCCTTTTCTCCATCAATTCCTGGTACGGCTTCCTGTCCTTCGGCCTGCTGGCCGGCGCCGGTATGGAAGCGTTGGGCAAACGCACCCGCGGCCGCGACACCGCGACCGGATTGGTACTCAGCTTTTTCATGGGATTGGGAGCGCTGTTTCTGTTTCTCGATACGCGGGTCAGCAACACCGCGGACGTTACCATGTCGGTCCTGTTCGGCTCCGTGTTCACTGCGGATCCGAACACGACCCCTTGGCTCATCGGCACGTCGGCGGCAACTCTGCTCGTGGTCGCCGCCATCTATCGGCCATTGCTGATCTGCTCCATTGACGCCGAGTGGGCGCAGGCGCGCGGCATCCCCGTTCGCTGGGTCGGGCTGTTGTTCATGCTGGCATTCGTAGTGGCAGCCGAAGACAGTGCACTGGCCATGGGCGCCCTGCTCAGCACCGCCTTCCTCATGGGACCTGCGGCGGCGGGCGTGCGGATCGCCCATCGCATAGGCGCGGCCATTGGCATCTCTGCGCTGCTGGCCGTCATGGCGGCGTGGCTCGGCGTCGGTCTCGCCTACGCCAGTTACAACTGGCCGCCGGCGGGCCGCGGCTACCCCTGCAGTTTTCTCATCGCCGACATCCTGTTCATGGAGTACCTCGGCGCCGGCATGGCCGCCAGGTGGCGCGCTCACATCCGAAGACTGGGAGGGAAAAGATGCACATGATGGGTGTGCTGGATACCTTGCACCTGTGGCTGTTGCCGTCCGGGCTGCTGACAACGCTGTACATGTGGCACGCCTACGTCTGCGGGACCATCGTGGCCCTGACGGCAACGCTGGTTGGGTACTTCGTGGTCTTGCGAGGAGTCGCCTTCATGGCCCACAGTCTGCCGAAGATTGGCTTCGCCGGTGTTGCCGGCGCCACTGTGCTGCAGGTACCGCCGCTGGTGGGGCTGCTCACCTTCAATCTGCTCGGGGGTCTCGTCATGTCCACGCTCTCCCGGCGGGGAAGGCGGGATGTCGTCACCGCGCTGACTTTGGTACTCGCGCTGGGTGCAGGCGAGTTGTTTCTGACCTTGGGCCAGGCTTATGGCGAAACGGCCTATGCGCTGCTGTTCGGACAGATTGTCGGCATCAGCGGCCCCCAGGTCGGCCAAACCCTGGCGGTCGGTCTGGTCACAACCGGGCTCTGGATGATTCTCTACCGCCCGCTGCTGTTTGTCACGGTGGCGCGAGACCAAGCCCTGGCTCGCGGGGTGCGGGAACGGCTGCTGGACAACCTGTTCGCCATCCTCGTCGGCCTTGTCTGTGTCATGACCGTACCGGTGGTGGGCGCACTGCTCGGTTTCAGCCTGCTCATCGGTCCCGTCGCCACCGCCAGCTTGGTCACCCGCCGCGGCGTGCATACGCTGCTCCTCGCCGGCGCGCTCGGCCTGGCGGCGATTTGGCTGGCCCTGTTGTTGGCCTACGATTCCGGTTGGCCGGTCGGATTCTTCGCCACGACCATCATCGTGCTCGAGTACAAGGTCGTGTACATAGGCCGATGGGTGAAAACCCGGCGCGCATTGGCCATCTGACTCTACATATACGGCCGCGGATTCACCGGCCGGCCGTCCACTCGCACCTCATAGTGAAGATGCGGTCCGGTGACGCGGCCGGTGGCGCCTGAATAGGCAATCAATTGCCCCTTATGTACCATCTGTCCAACATGTACTACCACGCGGGAGAGATGGCCATAGACAGACTGGAGACCGCCCCCATGATCCAGCACGACCCAGATCCCGTAGCCGCCGTTGTTGGGACCCGCCTCCGCGACGCGACCGTTGTTGGCCGCATACACCGGCGTCCCGACCGAACAAGCAAGGTCGATACCCGGATGGAACTCGTGCTGCCCGCCCAGAACACGATCGCCAAACCCGGAAGTCACGACATGTGAGGAAATCGGCCACTGCCAGGTGCTGCTTGCTTCAGCCTCATTCGTTCCGCGCAACCGGATCTCCGGCCGGGATTGGGTTGTCGTCCGGCGCGCCATCACCTGAGTATGCTCAAGTTTCCCGTTGACGTAGCGTAACCGCAGCGTCTCCACCACACGCCCTGCCTTCCCGCGTTGGATGACCTTCGAGTCACCCGCCGGGAGGCGCGCGTCATCTTGATAACGAACAGCGTACGGTACACGCAGCGCACGCTGCTGGATGACTCACGTCCAACTGCAACAGGGACTGCTGGGTACGGTCCGCGTCCCCGTTCCCCGTCGGCGCTGGCACTTCTTTGCGGCTCCCGGATGCGGCCCGCTGGCGCGCCCCGCCTTCCCCCGACTCTGCCGACGCAGCACCAGTTTCCAGCGTCTGAACCGACGACAGGCCGCCAGATCGATTCTCCAGCCTCTGCACTGGGGAGTTGGACTGTGAATACAAAATCTCCTGCACCGCCGCGTCCGCCGACACCACCTGCGTGACGCCTACCGTCACCGGTCGCAGCGATATATCCTGGCGAAAGTGACCAGTCGCGTGCCCCTCCGCCTCGGGCCATAGAGCATGCCGGACCTCCTCAAGGACCCGCTGTGCCGCAGCGACATCCCGGGTGTAGACAATCGGTCGTCCGCCGGCCACAATCGCCGTCGCCGGCGTGGGCAGCTCACAAACCGCCGACCAGTCGTAGGATTTCGGGACCAAGGTGTGGACAGGCTGCAGACTTACGTTCACATCATACCCAAGCGCCAATCGCCTGATGGAGGCAAGTACCGATTCGTCATTGGGCACCATGCCAACGTAAGCGCCATCCGAGTAAACCTTCACCCACTCGGAAGTCTCAACCAGTTTGCGGTGAACCAAGCACCCTACCCCAGCCAGCAACATCACCGTAAACCCTGCCGCTGCAAACAGGCGCGCCCGATTCGAGCGCCGCGTACCCTCCCCGTCCGTCCCCCCCGCTCCACTGCAAAACTCCGTCGCTCGCTGAAAAAAGCGCTGCCATCGGTGAAAACACCCATCTCCCCGCGTCGCCAAAACATCCTGGTCTGTGCAGGTGCTGCGAGCTCCGCCCGCGTCCACCCCGCATTGTCGTCTCCCTCTCAACAGAATAAGCCCCTCCCCGCCAAATATCCTAATTCGACGGGAAGGGACAAAATCCTACTGCACCGGCCAATGTCCAGATTATGGACGGTGTTCCGCCAAGATGGCCTGCGTCAGCTGATCCGTGAATTCACGCGCCGCATGATAGCCCAGCACCTTGAGACGGTAGTTCATCGCCGCCACCTCAATGATGACCGCCAAGTTCCGGCCGGGCCGGACCGGGATGGTGAGGGATGGAAGTTCCGTGTCGAGGATGCGCACCTTTTGTTCGTCGATGCCAAGCCTGTCGTAAGCCACATCCTCCCGCCACGCCTCCAGATGCACCACCATAGCTAACTTTTTGTGCGTACGCACCGCGCCCGCTCCAAACAGGGTCATCGCGTTGAGCACGCCCAGCCCGCGAATTTCGAGCAGGTGCTGCAGCAGCTCGGGAGCGCTGCCTACCAAGGTGTTGTCGGAAATCTGCCGGATGACCACCGCGTCGTCCGCCACTAACCGGTGTCCGCGTTTGACCAATTCGAGGGCGGTCTCGCTCTTGCCGATCCCGCTCGATCCGGTGATCAAAATGCCGATGCCGTAGACGTCCACCAGTACGCCGTGCACCAATGTCTCGGGCGCCAGCCGCGCCTCGAGGAAACTCGAAATGACGGCCGCGGCCCGGGTCGTTACCATATCGGTGCCCAACACCGGCAGCCCCCTGCTCTCCGCTTCGCGCAGCAGAGCCTCGGGAGGAGTTTGTCCCCGAGAGACGACCACACACGGCGTTTGATCATACGAGCAAAACGCAAACAGGCGCAGCGCCTGCTCGCGACTGTCCATGCCCGCCAAAAAAGACAATTCGGTCCGTCCCAAGAGCTGAATTCGATCCGCAGGATGATACTTCAAGTACCCAGCCAGCGCCAGGCCTGGACGATTGATGTCTATCGTCGACACCATGCGGTCAAAGTCCGCGTCTTCGGTGAACACCCTGAGCCGCAGCCCATCCACCAGCTCCGCCACGCTGACCCCTCGCTCCTTGCTCACCGCCTGTCACCTCTTTCGCCAATCGGGTGGCGCCAGCGACGACCAGCGCGAATCTAGCGCCGGCCGCTCCACACAGAACAGAACGCCGGCCCTGATGTTTCGGGCCGGCCGGACACGCCACATCCTTACCTCTATTGTGACACGCACCGTGAAACGAGGGCAACGCCCAAACCCAGACAATGGATAGCTTGATTCAGACGAACAGGCACTCACGCGGTCTGCAGCTGTCCGACCAACGGAATCGCCTGCTCCGTCTCCGCGTCAAAGATATGAATCTTGTTACCATCAAGGACCAACTGAATCTCCCCGCCCGGTTGCGGATGGCTGCGCGCACTGATGCGGGCCACAATCGTCTGTCCGCCCTTGCTGGTGTGCAGATACAGCTCGGACCCCATGTTCTCTACCACGTCGATGCGCGCTGTGAACGAGGTTTCCGGATAGGCGGAGAGGAACACCTCTTCGTTGTGCAGGTCTTCCGGACGGATGCCGAGCACCACCTCTTTGCCGATGATACCCGCGTCGCGCAATGCCGGATAACGGCCCTCGGGAATCAGCAGGTTCAATTCTGGAGCCCGGAAGTACACCTTGCCGCCCTCCTCGACCAGGTCTCCGCGGAGGAAGTTCATCGCGGGCGATCCGATGAAGCCAGCCACAAACAGGTTGCTGGGGTAGTTGTACACGTTTTGCGGTGTATCCACCTGCTGGATGACGCCATCGCGCATAACGACGATGCGGTCGCCCATGGTCATGGCTTCCGTCTGGTCGTGCGTCACGTACACCACCGTCGTCTGAATGCGCTGGTGCAGCTTGCGGATCTCCGCGCGCATCTGCACACGCAGCTTCGCGTCGAGGTTGGACAGCGGTTCGTCCATCAGAAACACCTGGGGTTCCCGGACGATGGCGCGGCCCAGTGCAACGCGCTGCCGCTGACCGCCGGACAGTGCCTTCGGTTTGCGGTCTAACAGATGTTCGATATCGAGAATACGCGCCGCCTCGCGCACCCGTTGGTCAATCTCTGCCTTCGGGACCTTCCGCAGTTTCAAGCCGAATGCCATGTTCTGATACACGCTCATGTGCGGATACAGAGCGTAGTTCTGAAAGACCATGGCAATGTCTCGGTCCTTCGGAGCGACATCGTTGACCCGCCGGCCGCCAATGTACAGATCTCCTTCCGAGATATCCTCCAGGCCCGCAATCATCCGCAGCGTTGTCGTCTTGCCGCAACCCGATGGACCGACAAACACGACAAACTCTTTATCCTGAATATCCAGGTTGAAATTTTTCACCGCAGTGACTTCGTTGTTGTAGCGCTTGTAAATGTTCTTCAGGATGACCTCTGCCATGCCGTATCCTCCTCAATTCAAACGGTTTCATTGAGAACGTGAGAGATCCGACAACTTCCCTTGCTTGTGAATATACCAGCCCGCGCTGGGCCACCCAATAGACAAAATGCCCCATGTCCGGACGTCCGATTGGGCAGGTTGCCCTCAAGGCCGACGCAACAAAGCTTGGGCCACATAGAGAATCATCGCGTCTTCAAAGCAGCGGGGGTCATATCCGGTCTCTTCTCGGATCCGCTCAATGCGGTGCAGCAGCGTGTTGCGGTGCAGGTACAAAAGCCGCGCCGCCTCGCTCACGTTCAGATTCGCCCGCACCAGCCCCGCCAGCGTCGCCTGAAGCTCGTCCGGCAAAACGCGTGCAGACGCGCTGGTCACAGGAGGGTGCTGACGCAACGCCGCCAAGAACACGCTTGCAGCCGCATCGGTCTGGAGGATGAACAGACTCTCAAGCGGATTCTCCTGCCAGATGTACAACCGGTTTGGCCCGTGCATGCGGTGGCGACGCTGCCAGGTTAAAACCGTCGTCGCCAGCGCGTGCGGTAGAGCGCCAGGGGCCGAGGCAGGTGCTCCGACCGCCGCCTCGCAGGAGATAAACAGCTCCGCGCCCAACGCCTGCAGGAGCTCCGTCAAGCGTGTGCGCAACTCCACCAACGTGTCAGCCTGCTCGGCAGCAAGCGATGAAGGCTCACCTTGTCCAGACTCACCGCCGGTAACAGCACACTCATTGGGCTTCCCGGTCCTAGACCCATCCGGCCAAAACAACCACACCCCCGAACTCCCATCGGCCAAGCGCAGCCATCCCCCCTCGACACTGTCGTCGAGTTCACGCACCAAATCCAGAATAGACCGCTCCATATCGTCGCTCTCGTCACGGGGGTCAGTGTGGCTGAGCGGAAACGGTTGCAGCCAAACCAACCGACCGGAATCGGCCCGAAACGGCCACTGCGCGGCTAGCGAAGGCGGACTGGACAAAGCCAAGACGAGGTCGTCCGGGTCCTTCACAAACAATCGCCGTAACTCCCCCTCTAGCCACAGGTAGCCGGTGTCCCCTTTTGCCTCCGCCCACTGTCGCACCAGCCACGACAATGTGGTACGAGTCATTCCGTCCGGTGTCCTGTCCAAGCGTGCGTACACGGCGTCGTCCAGGTGCAAGCACCACGCGTGTCCGTACTTCCACCAATCCCCCGGCTCTCGCCTTCGTTCCGGCGCATCATAATGGCCAATAACGAGGGAACACCCGGTGGCCTCGGCCCACTCGAACAAGGGAGCGTACCACGCATCCGAAGCCATCAGCGGCCGACCTCCAGTACGGTGCTGGCGGTCTCCTCCTGAGCCTGCTGAGCTCGCGCCCGATCCCGCTCGAGAATGGGGGCCAGGAACCTCCCAGTCCAGGATTGTTCCACCTGACACACCGCCTCCGGTGTCCCCGCGGCCACCAGTTCCCCGCCCCGGTCACCGCCCTCGGGACCGAGGTCAATCAGGTAGTCGGCCGTCTTGATGACGTCGAGGTTGTGCTCAATCACCAGCACTGTATCGCCCGCATCGACCAAGCGGTGCAGCACCGCCAACAACTTCTCAATGTCAGCGACGTGCAAGCCAGTGGTGGGCTCGTCCAGAATGTACAAGGTCCGGCCGTTGCTGCGGCGGTGCAGTTCCGAAGCCAGTTTCACACGCTGGGCCTCTCCGCCGGAGAGTGTGGTCGCCGGTTGGCCCAAGCGCATGTAGCCCAAGCCCACATCCTCAAGAGTCTGCAACTTGCGCTGGATGCGCGGGATGTTCTCGAAGAACTTCAAGGCATCGCTGACCGTCATATCCAGGACTTCAGCGATGTTCTTGCCCTTGTAGTGGACCTCCAGCGTCTCCCGATTGTACCGCCGGCCTTTGCACACCTCGCAGGGGACATACACGTCGGGCAAAAAATGCATCTCAATCTTGATGATGCCATCCCCGCGGCACGCCTCGCAGCGGCCACCCCGCACATTGAAGCTGAACCGGCCCTTCTTGTACCCGCGCATCTTCGCCTCGTTGGTGGTGGCAAACAGATCACGGATGTCGTCAAACACACCGGTGTATGTGGCCGGGTTGGATCTCGGCGTGCGCCCAATCGGCGATTGATCGATGTCCACGACCTTGTCCAGGTGCTCCAGGCCGTCGATGCCGTCGCAGGCACCCGGCCGTACCCGAGCACGATTCAAATCGCGCGCCAGCGTCTTATAGACAACCTCATTGACAAACGTCGATTTTCCAGACCCGGATACCCCGGTCACGCACGTAAACACGCCAATCGGGATCTTCACGTTGATCTTTTTGAGATTGTTCTCGCGAGCTTTTTTCACCTTCAACCAGCGCCCGTCCGGTTTGCGGCGCTTCTCGGGCACCGGGATGAACCGCTTGCCAGACAGGTATTGTCCGGTCAACGAGCGCTCGTCTGCCATCACTTCCTGCGGCGTGCCGGCGCTGACCACTTGGCCGCCCAAATCCCCAGCGCCCGGCCCCATGTCGATGATGTAATCGGCGGCCAGCATGGTGTCTTCGTCGTGCTCGACGACAATCAGGGTGTTCCCCAGGTCCCGCATGTGTTCCAGGGTCCGGATGAGTCGTTCATTGTCCCGCTGGTGCAGACCAATGCTGGGTTCGTCGAGGATGTACAGGACGCCCATCAGGCTCGACCCCAGCTGCGTGGCCAGGCGGATGCGCTGCGCCTCGCCGCCGGACAATGTGCCGGCCGACCGGCTCAGGGTCAAGTATTCGAGCCCGACGTCACGCAAAAAGCCAAGCCGCGATGAAATTTCACGCAGGATTAACCGTGCAATGGCGGTTTCTTTGTCGGTTAATTCGAGCCCTGCAAAAAACGTCAGAGCCTCCTGCACAGACAGGTCAGTCACCTCGGCAATGTCCTTGCCTCCCACCTTCACCGCCAGGCTCTCCGGACGCAGACGCTTGCCGCGGCATGCCGGGCAGGGGCTGGCCGCCATGTACTCCTCGATGAATTCCCGAATGGAGTCGGACGAGGTATCTCGGTAGCGACGCTCCAAGTTGGGAATGACACCCTCGAAAGGAATCTCGGCCGTCTTCGTCTGGCCAAAATCATTTTCGTAGGTGAAGCGGATCCGCTCGCCGTTGCCGTACAGCAGTTTGTCCAGCTGCTCCGGTGGAAGCTGGGAAACGGGAATCCCCATGTCAATCCCGAAACTGCGACAGGCCGCCGCCAACAACTGCGGGTAGTAGGTCGAGAATCCACCCGACCAAGGTGCAATCGCCCCGTCCGCAATGGACCGGCTCTCGTCCGGGATGACCAGATCGCGGTCGACTTCCATGTGCACCCCCAGTCCGGAGCAGGCCTCGCAAGCGCCGAACGGGCTGTTGAAAGAGAACATGCGCGGGGCCAACTCACCCACACTGAAACCGCAGTTAGGACAGGCAAGGTTCTGGCTAAACAGCAGCTCCTCTCCGTCCTTCATCAGGTCAATCAGGACAATGCCGTCGGCCAGGCTCAGGGCAGTCTCCAGGGAATCCGCCAGACGCGCGCCCACATCCGGGCGGATGATGATGCGGTCCACCACCACTTCAATGTTATGCTTGCGGTTTTTCTCCAAACGGACGGGTTCGCCCACCTCATGCGTTTCCCCGTCGATGCGGACCCGCACGTAACCACTCTTCTTTAGGTCCTCCAGCAACTTTTGGTGTTCCCCTTTGCGGCCGCGGACCACCGGGGCCAATACCTGCAGACGCGTGCCCTCCGGATAGGCGAGCAGCCTGTCAACCATCTGCTCCACCGTCTGCGAGGTGATGGGAATGTGGCAATTCGGACAGTACGGCCGTCCGATGCGCGCAAAGAGGAGCCGCAGATAGTCGTAGATCTCGGTCACCGTTCCGACCGTGGAGCGAGGGTTACGACTGGTCGTCTTTTGATCAATGGAGATAGCTGGTGACAGACCATCGATGGAGTCCACGTCCGGTTTATCCATCTGGCCCAAAAACTGCCGCGCATAGGCGGACAGAGACTCCACGTAACGCCGTTGCCCCTCGGCGTAGATGGTGTCAAACGCCAGGGACGACTTGCCAGAACCGCTCAATCCCGTGATCACGATGAACTGGTCCCGCGGAATGGATACGTCGATGTTTTTCAGGTTGTGGGCGCGCGCCCCTTTGACGACAATACGGTCTTGTGACATCCGCAGCCTCCTCTTTCACTGCAACCACTTGGCCCCGCGACTGACCCTGCCCTGCCAATCCGCCACCTGCGCCCGCAGCCGCTCCCAGCGGGCTCGCATACATCGCGTCAAGCAGAGGCCGACTCGGACAGCTCGACAATCATGTCCCGCAGCTCGGCCGCGCGCTCGAACTGCAGCTCCTTGGCCGCCTGCTTCATCTCTCTCTCCAGTTTCTGAATCAGCGACTTGCGATCCCGCGGAGACATCTTCTGCGCCTGCTCGATGACGCTGACGTACTCCGCCTTCTCTTCCGCCGCGCGCGTAGCCTCTATCACATCCCGCACCGCCTTCTGTATCGTCTGCGGGGTGATGCCATGCGCTTCATTGTACGCCTGCTGCTTGCGGCGGCGCCGCTCCGTCTCCTCAATGGCCACCCGCATGGACTCTGTGATCTGGTCCGCATACATGATGACCTGGCCGTTCGCGTTGCGGGCCGCCCGCCCAATCGTCTGAATGAGTGACCGCTCAGCGCGCAGGAACCCTTCCTTATCCGCGTCGAGGATGGCGACCAAGGACACCTCCGGCAGGTCCAATCCTTCCCGCAGGAGGTTGATGCCGACCAACACGTCAAACGTTCCCAACCGCAGCTCGCGCAGGATTTTCATGCGCTCTATGGTCTTGATGTCCGAGTGCAGATAACGGACCTTGATCCCCAGTTCCTTGAGATAGTCGGTCAGGTCCTCCGCCATCTTCTTGGTCAGTGTGGTCACCAGCACCCGCTCGTCGCGACGAATGCGGGCATTGACCTCGCCAACCAAATCGTCAATCTGGCCCTTGATGGGACGGACGAAAACCTCTGGATCCAAAAGCCCGGTGGGACGAATGATCTGCTCGACCAATTGCTGCTGGTGCTCCAGTTCGTACGGCCCCGGCGTGGCGGAGACAAAGATCACCTGACCCAGCCGCTGCTCAAACTCCTCAAACGTCAGCGGACGGTTGTCCGCCGCCGAAGGCAACCGGAACCCGTGCGAGATCAATGTCTCCTTGCGCGTCCGGTCGCCACCGTACATCCCCCGCACCTGCGGCAGGGTGACATGAGATTCGTCAATCAGGGTCAGGAAATCCTCAGGAAAGTAGTCGAGGAGGGTATGCGGCGGCTCTCCCGCCGCCCGCCCCTCCAGGTGGCGCGAATAGTTTTCAATCCCGGAGCAGTAACCAATCTCCAGCATCATCTCAATGTCATAGTTCGTCCGCTGCTCCAACCGCTGCGCCTCCAGGAGCTTCCCTTGACTGCGTAACTCCTCCAGCCGCTCGGCCAGTTCCTGGCGGATGCGTTCAATCGCCCGCTCCAACCGTTCACGCGAGGTCACAAAGTGCGACGCCGGGTAAATCCCGACGTGCTCCCGCACCCCCAGCACCTCACCGGTCAAGACGTCGATCTCGGTGATGCGGTCGATTTCGTCGCCAAACAGCTCTACACGAATCGCCTGCTCCCCGCGCGAAGCAGGAAAGATCTCCACCGTGTCGCCGCGCACCCGAAACGTCCCGCGCGTGAAGTTGATGTCGTTGCGCTCATACTGCATATCGACCAACCGGCGCAGGATATCGTCGCGGCTGCGCACCATGCCGGTGCGCAGGGAAAGCACATGGCCGCGATATTCGGCCGGATCGCCCAAGCCGTAAATGGCCGACACGCTGGCCACGACGATGACGTCCCGCCGCTCCAACAAAGAGGCGGTCGCCGAGTGGCGCAGTTTGTCGATCTCGTCATTGATCTTCGCATCCTTCTCAATGTACGTGTCGGTCGACGGGATGTACGCCTCCGGCTGGTAATAATCGTAATAACTCACGAAGTACTCGACCGCATTATGGGGAAAAAACTCTTTGAACTCGGCCGCCAGCTGTGCGGCCAACGTCTTGTTATGAGCAATGACCAGGGTCGGTCGATTGACTCGAGCCACGATGTTCGCCATGGTAAACGTCTTTCCAGACCCGGTAACTCCGAGCAATGTTTGGTAACGCAAGTTGGCATTCAAGCCTCGCACCAGTTGCTCGATAGCCTCTGGCTGATCGCCTGTTGGTTGGTAATCCGAAACCAGTTCAAAACGACCGTTGTCGATGGACAACACGGATCGCCCCTCTTGTGCCGGTTTGCACATAATGCCCTGTTTCGGGCAGCTGTTGGGCCCGCCGCAGCGAGTGCCACAGCTGCGGCACGAAATCCTGTCTTTTATGTTACCATAACAAGAAAAAGGGAACCATTGTTCTCTCCCAGGGTGTCGCTTGCATAACTACCAGAATCCTCTCATATCGGCAGCACCAACTGCCTGCAGCGGCCGTGTCCCGCGTCCGTGCCCGCCAAAACGCCGGCTGTCGAAACCTCAGCAGTTTCCGTCGGCACCGCAAGGGACGGCGACGGACGCACCTCTGCCGGGATGCGCGACTCCAGCCCCATCTCCGCCATTAGGGCGCGCGCCCGGCGCAGGACGGGATCGACATAACTGGCTGGCGGATAGGCTCGGCGGTACAGCCGGCGGTACGGTGCCAGCAGGTGCGGATAGTGCTCGCGCAGGGTCTGCAGAAACCAGTGTTTGACCTCGGGAACAAGCCGGAGAACGGAGGGAACCAAGAAACGGGCATCTGCGGCCTTGGCCGCCTCGACCACAGCGCGCAGCTCTGATGTCGAGTCAGTCAAATAGGGGACGATGGGCGCCAGAAACACCCCGACCGGGAGACCGTTGGCTGCCAACTTACGCACGGCGGCCAACCGCTTCTCCGGCGCCGGTGTGGCCGGCTCAAGCCTGCGCCAGACCTGTTTGTCCAGCGTGTGCACACTGATGTTAATGGCATGCAGGCGGACCTGTTTCAGGATATCGATGTCACGAAGAATGAGCGGGGAACGAGTGGTGATGGAGGTCGGCACTTGGTACGCGGCCAGCACGTTCAGACACTGCCGGGTCAACTTGCGCCGCGCCTCAATCGGTTGATATGGATCCGTAGCTGTACCAAGAGTAACCAGCCCAACCTCCCTGACCAATCGGTCCATGTCTCCTCCCAATCGACGCAGTCTGCGCTCCAACTGTTCAGCGAGAACGTCCGGTGCGTCCGCCTTCACGAATATCCGGCTGCGGAACGTGTCGTCGGCCCCCATGCCCAGGTACGTATGCGTCACACGCGCGTAGCAGAAACTGCATCCGTGTGTGCATCCACGGTATGGATTGATAGACCACTGAAAAGGCATTCCTGGGGCGGTCACTCGATTCATCACCTGTCGAGTGCTGATATCGTCGAACTTCGGTGCATGTCTCATCGCCATCTCCCCATTCACGGCGGGCTCAGGAATGACCGTTTCCCATGCCGGCAGTCGATATACTCGATTTCCACGCAGATACGAACATATGTTCCTAT
>NZ_BCQV01000021.1 GCF_001552255.1 Alicyclobacillus shizuokensis NBRC 103103 | reverse complement strand
TTCTCCCATTTGCTTTGGCTTTGTAAAGTTCTACATCCGCAAGCTGAAACAAGTCGTTAAACTGCAACACCGTACCCTCCCCGTTATCTGCAACACCCAGACTTGCGGATATAGGTACTGGGGTCTCGCCACAGCTAACATTCAAGTTTCGAATCGCCTCTAACATCTGCTCCGCTTTCCTTACGCCTACATCAAGAGTAACCCCACGTAAGATTACAACGAACTCGTCCCCACCATAACGACCAATCAAGTCGTCACTCCGCAAGACACTCGCACATGCGTCCGTCGCCTGACGAATTACTTCGTCACCAAACAGGTGCCCGTGCTGGTCATTGATACACTTAAAGTGGTCGATGTCTACGACAATACAAACAATGTTTTCGCGCCGATCAGCCGCTTCTCTGAGCCATTCGTTTGCCGTTGATTCCAAGCGATATCGATTCGGTAAGCCCGTTAAATGGTCGGTATTTGCCTTCCTCTTCAGGTCTGCCAAACTGTGTTTCACTTCAAGCTGTAAGGCAGTTCGTTCCAGTTCTCTCTTTCGACTCTCCAGAAGTACCGAAATGTATTCCTTTTGGACGTAGAACCCCGTTTGGAAATCGCCTATTTGTTCACACAATCTGCATCTTTCTTTTTGGATCTCTTCGAGGAGATAAATGTCATCGTAACGGTTGACCAAATCCCTGGCGCGGGTCAACCATTCGAAGGCTTCCCTATAGAAGCCTTGATTTGAGCACCAGCTTCCCTGTAACATGGTGAACTGAACTCTTTCCCTGATGTACGAATCCGAATTCAAAATGGGCTGTTCACCAATCTCTTCGATTAACATCCTTGATGACTCAAAGTCACGAAGTCCTATGTGTGCTTCGGCGATGTTCAACTTCACTCTGAGTTCCAGAATTGCGCTCGGCGGACGGTGCAGTTTCGCCGCTTCAAGCCCCTTTCTTCCTGCTTCCAAGGCACCCTCAAAATTCTCTTCCGCCAGATATAGATGACTGTAATTGCTGTACGCATTACTGACAATGTTGTACTTTTGCAACTGAGTTCCGAGGGAAATGGCTTTATCCAATGTGGATTTCGCTTTGTCGAAGTCCTTGTTGTATTCGTAAAGCAAAAACAGGACATTGTGTCGGTTCAGATGATCCGTCTCGTCTCCGTACTCCCTACAGACTTCATCATAAACGCTGATGCAACGAAACGCTTCGTCAATATCGCCGATGCAGTAGTAAGATGCCGCGCTGTTTAAGAGGGCGACAAGGATGGACTTATAATCATGTGCTTCCTCTCCGCGCTTTAGGAGATCGTAGCAAGCCTCAATGGTCTCCTTATATTTCCCTTGCGCTCTAAGAGAAGTGACCAGTTGTTGCAATGACTGGAGGTCGCTTTCTTCCATGTTCTCACACCTCGCAAAATCCACATGGATGAGGAAATCACTATAGACAGAGGTGTGTCTCGCCTTTCACATCGTTAGTTTGAAGGCAAGCATTCACTCTTCATAACCGTTGCAATTAGGTCTCTAATTTCTTTGTTAATCCTATCGAATCCTGCATACGACTGGGCTTTACAGATAGTGATCAAGCCGACATCGTAGGTCTGTCCCGATTATCCATTACATGCGTACAACCATCGATCCACCGTTCCCCAGTTTACCGAAGTTGTTTAGCAGGCAGGAGGCCATGCTCTGCCGTCTACACCTCCCCACCATCGCCAATTCAGCGGGATGGTTGAGTGGATGGGCGAACAAAAGGCTGAGAACGCCCATCGAATGGAAAGACACTACGGGTCAATTCTCCCGTACCGTACTATTGAGGTGGATTTTCGACGAACCATATGTGGCATGTGCGCCTTGGAGAGACTCCGAGGAGCTTTTTCAAGCCTTTATCGTTCGTTTGGCATCCTAAAGTCATCAAAGAAAGTTATCCACATTTGGTGCTGATAACTTATGTATCCCCAACCCATCACCTGTAATATTGTTCCATTTTCAAAATCGAAATTCGCAAATCTGCATTTTGCATTTTTCAAAAGCGTTTACACTATATAATGGAATAAGCGAAGGGACAACGGGCGATAAGACCTATATAACGAACGATTTGTAAGTTCACATTCTTGCTGTCGGGCAATTGTCCGTCCGCAAATTCCATCCTATCCCATTTTCAGTTTTGAAAATGAACATTACCGATTCTGTATCTGACGGTGTGATTCACCAAAACACTAAATCAGGTAGCGATTAGAGACCGCCAGGTGGTCGCTTTAGGCTTATCAGGCATAATCCCATACGTCCTGAAAACCGCGTGGTTTCTGGGCTTCTTCATGCTCTCTTCCCGTTTGGTCTTTCCCTACACCCTTCTGTAACCTTTTCCCAATTCCGATTTTGAAAAATGAAATTTAGCCATTTTGCATTTCTAACTATGTTCCCATAAAACAATCTCCCGCAAATTCCCCCTTCTCTCCCCGCATAACTTCGTCCCCAGTTTTTCCCTCAGAAAATAAAGTCCTTCAAAGATCGGGCTTTTCCCCGATTTTTTGATCCGATTTTTGAAGCAGAACTTTATTCTTGGGAAAATAAAGTCGGGCAGAAAGCAGGGGGAAAGGGCTTGTGGGATAAGGGATCGCCCTTTACCCTCTCCCCTTCACCCTGGCCTGGATCAGGACTTTATTCTCGCTGGAGCAGGTGTTTGTTTTGGATTGCAGGAGATTATTATTTGGCTACAATTCGCATTGCATAACCGCAACGCACTCCACATGCGCGGTCTGCGGGAACATGTCCACCGGCTGCACCTCTTTCACGGCGAAGCCCAGGTCGCACAGACGCCGCAGATCGCGGGCAAGGGTGATGTGGTTGCAGGACACGTACACCAGCCGCCGGGGCTTTGCAGACGCCACAGCCTCGAGCACGGCCGCATCGCACCCGCGGCGGGGCGGATCGAGAATGATGATGTCGGCGCGGTGGCCGCTCTCCAGCCAACCGGGCAGCACATCCTCCACCCGCCCGACGGCAAAATCCGCGTTGTGGATGTGGTTGTGCCGCGCGTTGGCCCGGGCATCGGCGATGGCCTGAGCCGCCGATTCCATCCCGTACACCCGGCGCGCCCGGCCGGCCAAGAGCAAGGCCATCGTACCGGTTCCGCAGTAAGCGTCGAGCACAACCTCCCCTGGGCGCACATCGGCTACCCGCTGGACGGTGTCGTACAACCGCCGCGCCTGCCGCGTGTTCACTTGAAAGAACGATTGGGGAGAGATCAGGAATTCCAGCGCCCCGATGCGCTCAGTGAGATGCGTCTTCCCCGCCAGCACTTCCGTGCTCCGGCCGAATACGCGGCCGCGGCGGCTGTCGGTGCGAGTCACCGCGACACTCACGACGCCGGGCAGGCCACAGAGATTTTGTGCCAGATTCGCCAGTGACCGCGCCGTCTCCAGCGTCTCGCCCGCAACCGGCCTGCGACTGTCCTCCGGATGGGAGGCAAGCGAAAAAATCAGCATCATTTCGCCGGTGGTGAAGGAATAGCGGCCGATGATATGGTGGATACAAACGGCCCGCGGTCCGAGCAGCTCTGCGGCCGCATGGGCGGCCTGCACAATCGCCCGTTCGAGCGGATCGGGCTCGAGATGGCAAACCGCGGTCTCAACCAGGCCGTGGCTTTTCGGCGCAAAGAAGCCCATGCGGACCCCGCCGCGCCCGTCAAACTCCACCGGCACCTGCACCTGGTTTCGGTAGCGCCAGGGGGTATCCATCCCGAGCATTGGGTGCACCGTGACCTTCTCCAGCTTGGCAAAGCGGGACAAGGCCTCGACGACCATACGGCGCTTGTGTTCCAGCTGCCGCTGGTAATCCAGGTGCTGCAACTGACACCCGCCGCAATCGCCAAACACCGCGCAACGCGGCTCCACCCGACCGTTCGGGGGGCCGCCCGCCGCTGTCCCGGACACAGGCGCCATAAAGGGCGCCCCGGCAACCGGCGGCGACGGCTTCCCCACCAGGATAGCACGGGCAAACCGCCGCGCGCGCTCGACAATCCGAACACGCGCCCGTTCTCCAGGAAGCAGGCCGGGGATGAACACCGCCACCCCGTGGACGTAGGCCACCGCCGCCCCATCGTCGTTCAGGCGCAGCGCCTCGACCTCGTGCACCTGGCCAGGGAACGGCTCGGTCGGGTCACCGGCCTCGTTTCGCGCCGTCCCGCTCACCGGTGTCACCCCCCTGCTCTGATGCACTGGTCTGCCCGTGCATTGGACGACCTCGCCTTCCCCGTCGCGCATCACCCGCCAATGCGCTCAAGAATCAGCTTGTTGACCACCGCCGGATTGGCCTTGCCCTTGGTCGCCTTCATCGTCTGCCCGACCAGGGCGCCAAGTGCCTTTTGCTTGCCGGCGCGGTAATCCTCAACCGATTTCGGGTTGTTGGCGATGACTTCTTCAACAATCGGCACGAGCACCGCCTCGTCGCTGATTTGCTCCATTCCCTGTTCCTTGATGATAACCTCGGCGTCCTTGCCGCTCTCGCACATCAGCTTGAACACGTCGCGCGCCTGCTTGATGGAGATGGTCCCCTTGTCCACCTGCGCGATGAGCCCCGCCAACTGCTCCGGTCGCACCGGCGACGCCTCCACCGTCAATCCCTGGGCGTTCAGGTAGCCAAGCAGGTCGCCCATCACCCAGTTGCTCGCTGTCTTCGCGTCCGATCCGGCCGCGACCACGGATTCATAGTAATCAGCGACGGCCCGTTCGGCTGTCAGGACACCCGCATCGTAGGCGGGCAGGCCCAGTTCTTGTTCAAAACGGGCGCGCCGCTGGGCGGGCAGTTCCGGCAGCTCGGCCCGCACTCGGTCCAGCCAGGCGTCGTCGATATGCACGAACAGCAGGTCTGGCTCCGGAAAGTAGCGATAATCGTGCGCCTCTTCCTTGGAACGCATGCTGACGGTCGTCTGAGTGGCCTCGTCAAACCGTCGCGTCTCCTGTGTGACGGCCTGGCCCTGCTCCAGCAGCTGCGTCTGCCGCTGCACCTCGAACTCAAGTCCCCGCTGCACGTTGCGGAACGAGTTCATGTTTTTCAGTTCCGTCTTCTCTCCGAATTCTGTGGACCCTTCCGGACGCAGGGAGATGTTGGCGTCGCACCGCAGCGACCCCTCTTCCATGCGACAATCCGAGATGTCACAGTACTGCATGATGCTTTTGATGGCTTCCAGGTACAAGCGAGCCTCTTCCGGAGAGCGGATGTCCGGCTCCGAGACAATCTCAATCAGCGGCACACCGGTCCGGTTGTAATCGATGAGACTGTGGCGCCCATCTTCCCCGTGCATCGACTTGCCCGCGTCCTCTTCCAAGTGCACACGCGTGATGCCAATGCGCTTGCGCCGCCCGTCGACCTCGATTTCCACGTACCCGTGCTCACCAATCGGCTGGTCGTACTGGGAAATCTGATAACCCTTCGGAAGGTCCGGATAAAAATAATTCTTTCGGTCAAACTTGCAGTCTTGGTTGATCTGGCAATTCAACGCTGTGGCCGCCTTGAGTGCCAGTTCCACCGCTTGCCGGTTGAGCACCGGCAGGGTGCCCGGGTGGCCCAGGCAAACCGGGCAGACATTGGTGTTGGGCGGATCGCCAAAATTGGTGCTGCACCCGCAGAAAATCTTTGTTTTCGTCTTGAGTTCGACATGCACCTCTAAGCCGATGACTGTTTCGTAGCCCATGTTCACGCCCCCATCCTCGGCAGCGGCATCGCAAACCCGCGCGCCTGTTCGTAGGTATGACCGACCCGAAGCAGCGTCGCCTCATCCCACCAGTGGGCCAACAACTGCAAGCCTATCGGCAGACCTTCCGACGACACCCCACAGGGAACGCTGAGCGCCGGCAGACCGGCCAGGTTGGCCGGGATGGTGAAGATGTCATTCAGGTACATCTGCAGCGGGTTGTCCACCTTTTCACCGAGCGGGAAGGCGGTTGTCGGCGTGGTCGGCATCACGATGACGTCACAACGCTTGAACGCCTGCTCAAAATCCTCGCGGATGCGGGTGCGGACCTGCTGCGCGCGCCGGTAATAGGCATCGTAGTAGCCGGAGGACAAGGCGTAGGTACCAATCATGATGCGGCGTTTGACCTCCATGCCGAACCCTTCGCTGCGCGTGTTCTCGTACATTTCGGCGAGGCTCTGGCCGGCCGCGCGACGACCGTAGCGGACGCCGTCGTAGCGGGCCAGGTTGGACGAGGCTTCGGCCGGCGCAATCAGGTAATAGGTCGCGACCGCGTACCGCAGGTGGGGCAGATGGACTTCGACCACCTCCGCCCCGGCGTCCTGCAAAGTCTGGACGGCCTTGCCGACGGCCGCTTGGACCTCGGCGTCCACCCCATGCTCGTCCAATCCGGTGACCAGGCCGATGCGCAGCCCCTTGACGCCCCCCTCCAGGCCACGGACAAAATCGGGGACGTCCTGCGGCGCCGACGTGGAATCCCGCTCGTCGTGGCCGCTGATGGCCTGCAACACAAAGGCTGCGTCCTCCACGGACCGGGTGAACGGTCCGATTTGGTCGAGGGACGAAGCGAACGCGATCAATCCGTAGCGCGAAACCCGGCCGTACGTCGGCTTCAGCCCGACGACGCCGCAGAAAGACGCCGGCTGGCGAATCGAGCCCCCCGTGTCCGATCCGAGCGCAAACGGCACCATTCCGGCGGCAACGGCTGCGGCAGAACCGCCGCTCGATCCACCCGGAACCCGCTTTACATCGTACGGGTTGCGCGTCAATTGGAAGGCCGAGTTCTCGGTTGACGAGCCCATGGCGAACTCATCCAGGTTGGTCTTGCCGAGCAGCACCCCCTGCGTCGCCGCCAAGCGCTGCGCCACCGTCGCATCGTAGGGCGGGATGTAGCTTTCCAGAATCCGGCTGGCTGCCGTCGTCTTCAGGTTGCGCGTGCAGATGTTGTCCTTAAGCGCATAGGGCACACCGAACAGCGCGCCGTCAAACGCCTCTCCGTCCAGCCGGCGCGCCCGTTCCAGTGCCCGCTCCCCGTCCACCGTGAGAAAGGCCCCGATGGTCGGGTCGTGCTGTTCAATCATGCGCAGCGCCGTTTCCGTCCACTCCGAAGGCTTCGACTCCTTCCGGCGCAGCGATGCGAGGATCTCCTTCACCGTATGTACACTCATGCTTATCCCTCCAAGACCGCCGGCACCCGGACATACTCATCCGTGCTGTCCGGTGCGCAGGCCAAGGCCACGTCGCGCGCCAAGCCAGGCCACGGTTCATCCTCGCGAAACACGTTGGTACGAGCCAACGAGTGGCTCGTCGGTGCCACATCATCCAGATTCAGCTGCTGCAACTGCTCCGCATAACCAATGATCTCGCTCAATTGCGGCGCCAGGTGCGCCACTTCCTCGTCGGACAGCGACAGACGCGCCAAGGCGGCCACGTGTCGAACCGTCTCTTCGCTGATCTTCACGGCTATCCCTCCAGCATCGATCCATGGCGATAAAGCCCCTGTTTTGCGGGGACCTTCATCGCATGCAGTCTTTCCGGATTATAGCACACTGTCCAACATATCCGCAGGGGTCAGTGGGCGACGAGGAGGACCACAATGGAAGCCAAGGAGAAGCAGATGCCGACAAGATAGAGGAAGGCCACGGTCTGGATTTGCGAGAGCCCGGACTTCATCAACATATGGAAGGTATGACCTTTGTCGGCGACGTAAATCGGCCGGTTGTGCCGAAAGCGACGGATGATCACCCACAGCGCATCGATAATCGGTACGCCCAAGGCCAGCACCGGCACAACCAACGACACCAAAGTGGCGCTCTTGAACGCGCCTTCGACCGCAATCGCCGCCAACACAAAGCCGAGAAAGGTGGCGCCCGCGTCCCCCATGAAGATGCGGGCCGGATGGAAGTTGTGCCGCAGAAAACCAAGCGCGGTCCCCATCAGGATGACCGCGAAGATGGCCATGGAGTACTGCGCCTTCAACACCGCGATGAAGAACAGGGTCATGGCGGATATCGCCGCGATACCCGCCGCCAACCCATCGACCCCGTCCAGGAAGTTCATCATGTTGGTAATGGCTACCACCCACAACACTGTCGTGATGATGGACAGCCACAGCGGGAAATGATAGAAATGCGGATGAAACGGCATGTTCACGCCGTTGATGCTGACACCGAAGGCAACGAGGATCAAAGCGGCCAAGACCTGAGTGCAAAATTTCGGCCACGCTTTCAGGTCCCGGTTCCTCGTCTTATAGAAATCGTCGAGGATGCCAATGGCGAAGATGAGCAGACCACCCAGCGCGATCCCCCAGAAGGTGTGATCCACCCGGCCAAAGATGGCAGCCGTCGCGATGCAGCCAAAGTAGATCGACAACCCGCCAAGCAGTGGAACCGGTTCGGTGTGAATCTTCCGGTGATTGGGTTGGTCAACGAACCCGATGCGCAGTGCAAACCTCCGGATGTAGGGGACCGTCGTGTACACAAGCAGAAAGGACAGCAGAAAGCCGACCAGATAGTACCACACAGGCATCGAAAACCCTCCGTCCTCATCCATCCGACGACCCAACGAGAGTCAACGTTTCAGATGCCGCCTGAGTCTGACAATGGTTGTGCACCTGCCGTTAGCGTTTCCTGGCCTACCTTGCGCTTATACTCACAGAACAAGCGCGTCCGTCAAATTCCCCACTATCATAGCCGAGGCCTGCCAGCAACGCAATCGCCTGACGGCCAGACCGACATGATTGCCCGGCCGTTCTCATACACATGTACCGGACAGTCGCATCCAGCGTCTCGCCACACGGTCTGAGAACGGAGGGGATGGCATGCTCACCACCGGTCAGGAAATCCTCGTCGCGTGCATCGTCGGCATTCCGGTCGTGTTTGCGCTCGGCCGCTATTCCACCCGCGTGACATGGTTTCACGCGCGCACAGAAGAAAAGTACAGCGTGGCCGAATTCGTGCGCGGCCGCGAGTAACCGCCCTGATACCTACACATCGGCGCCGGCCTCGCGCAGCCAGGTCAAGAACCGGTCCTCGTCCAGAATCTGTAAATCAGGCCGTTCACCCGACTCGCGCAGCCGGTGCGCCTTCTCCAGCTTCGACCCCGCCTTCTCCCCGGCCACCACCACATCGGTGCTCCGGCTGACGCTGCCGGTCACCTTGCCCCCACAACGTTCAATCCATTGGGAGGCCGTCTTTCTGTCCATCCGGGCAAGCGTCCCGGTCAGGACAAAGGTGTGACCGGCAAACCGTTCATCCTGCGCCACGGCCGGGGTCCGCTCACAATAACGCATGTTCACTCCGGCCGCCCGCAGCTTCTTAATCACGGTCTGAGCGCCCGGATTGGCGAAGAAGCTGACGATGGACTGCGCCATCTTCGGACCGACTTCGCGAATCTGCGTCAATTCATTCACGTCGGCTGCGGCGAGGGCGTCCAGCGTACCGAACTCGCTCGCCAGCACCTTGGCCGCCTTTTCTCCCACCAGACGAATGCCCAGGCCGAACAACAGGCGCTCCAGCGAGTTTTGCTTGCTCTGCTCAATCGCCTGAAGCAAGTTGTCCGCCAATTTCTCCCCCATCCGGTCGAGTCCCAGCAGTTGATCGCGCGTCAACGTATAGAGGTCGGCGACGTCGCGGATGAGCCCGTGCTCAAGCAACTGCGTCACCCACTGCTCGCCCAAACCTTCGATGTTCATCGCATCGCGGGAAACGAAATGAATGATGCCCTCGCGAATCATCGCCGGACAGCGTGGGTTCACACACCGCCACACGGCCTCGTCGGGCAGCCGCAAGAGCGGCTCGTTGCACTGCGGACAATGGGTGGGCATCTCAAACGGCCGCTCATCGCCGGTGCGGCGCTCCGGCAGCGAGCGGACGACCTCCGGGATGATGTCGCCGGCCTTCTGGACAACAATCCAGTCTCCGACGCGAATGTCCTTCTCCCGGATCAAGTCCTCGTTGTGCAAAGACGCCCTCGACACCGTCGTGCCCGCCAACTGGACCGGATCGAACGAAGCCGTCGGGGTCACCGCGCCGGTGCGCCCGACACTGAAGACGATAGCGCGCAGACGCGTCTCCGCCTGTTCCGCTTGAAACTTATAGGCCACCGCCCAGCGCGGGCTGCGTGCTGTGAAGCCGAGCTGCTGTTGCTGGGCGAGCGAGTTGACCTTAATCACCATGCCGTCGGTCGCGTACGGCAGCTCCAGCCGTCGCTGCGCCCAAGAATCGATGTACGCGATGACCGCTTCTATGTTATCAAAACGCTCACGCAGCGGATTCACGTGCAGCCCCAGGCTGCTCATCCACTCCAGCGCCTGTTCATGTGTCTGAATCGGAGGATCGACGACGTCAGCTTCGGCCAGGTGGTAGACGAACACCGCCAGCCGTCGCGAGGCGGCGACGCGCGGATCCAGTTGGCGTAAGGAGCCGGCGGCCGCGTTGCGCGGATTGGCAAACACCGTCTCACCTGCGGCCTCGCGCGCCTCATTCAGGCGCTCAAAAGCGCGCTTGGGCATGTACGCCTCGCCCCGGACCTCAATCGACACCGGCTGGCGCAGCCGCAGCGGCACGCTGTGAATCGTGCGGATGTTGGCGGTGATGTCCTCGCCGACCTCCCCGTCGCCGCGTGTCGCCCCCCTAACCAGTCGCCCTTGCTCATAACGCAGGGAAACGGCCAGACCGTCGATCTTCAGTTCGCAGACGTATTCGATGTTGTCCCCGACAGCCGCCCGCACCCGCCGATCAAACTCGCGCAGGTCGGCGGGGCTATAGGCGTTGGCCAAGGAGAGCATGGGAATCTCGTGCTCGACCTTGGCAAACCCGGCCAACGCTTCTCCGCCCACGCGCTGGCTCGGTGAATCCGGGGTGACCAACTCCGGATGGGCCGCCTCCAATTCCATCAATTCGCGCATCAAGGCGTCATATTCGGCATCGGTGATCTCCGGATCATCCATAACATAGTAGCGGCGATTGTGGTATTCAATCTGGTTGCGCAGTTGTTCGATACGCGCCGCCGCATCGACAGACCGACTGTTCGTTGCCATCCTCACGCCTCCGCCTGCACTTTTTCAATGGGAGCAAACCGCGCCAACAGACGTTTCAGGCCGGTGGGCGCGGGAAAGGCGATGACCAACTCCACGTCTTCCCCTTCCCCGCGCGTCTCAATCACAGTGCCCACACCCCATTTGCGGTGCTCCACCTTGTCGCCCGATTGAAAGTCGTAGGAGCGGTTGCGACCGATATCCGACACCCGCCGCCCCCACGCGCGTTCTTCTCCCACGCCCTGGCGCCGGCCGGCGGCCTGCTGGCCAGCCCCCGTGTCCGACACCACAGCGAGCGCTTCCTTCGGCATCTCGGCGAGGAAACGAGACGGGGTATACTCGCGGTATTGGCCGAAGATCATGCGCGCCCGGCAGTGGGTCAGGTACAGTTGTTCCCGGGCCCGCGTCACCCCCACATAGCATAACCGCCGCTCCTCCTCCATTTCCTCCGACGAAGCCAGAGCACGGCTGTGTGGGAAGATGCCCTCCTCAAAACCGGTGATAAAGACGACCGGAAACTCCAATCCCTTTGCGCTGTGCAGAGTCATCAGGACCACCTGGTTGGCGTTCTCATCCTTGCCTGCTGCCGGTTTTCCGCCGTTTAGGTCGGTATCGGCAATCAGCGCGACCTCGGCCAGGAACGCATGCAGCCCGTCGCGAGGCGGCCCCTCAAACCGCTCATCGAACTCGGATGTGACCGACAAGAACTCGTCCAGGTTTTCCAAACGGGCCTCCGACTCCAGGGACTTGTCCGCCATGAGGGCCTGGCGATAGCCGGTGCGGTTGAGGACTTCCTCAGTCAGTTCGCTGACGTTCAGCGATTCGCTCATCTGAACGAGCGCATCCACGAGTTCGACAAACTGCTCGATAGATTTGCGGGCCCGCCCCCCGACACCGGCCTCATCCGCCGCACGCAGTGCCTGATACAAAGAGGTCCCGTTGGCGGCAGCGAATTGACGCAGTTTCTCCATGGTCGTGTCACCGATCCCGCGCTTGGGCTCATTGATGACGCGCTCCAGGCTGACGTCGTCGTCCGCATTGGCAATCAACCGCAGGTAAGCCAGCACGTCTTTGATCTCCTTGCGCTCGTAAAAGCGCACACCACCAAAGATGCGGTAGGGGATGCCGTGTTGCAGGAGGTGTTCTTCCAACACACGCGACTGTGCGTTGGTGCGATACAGAATGGCAAAGTCGCGGTATGCCCGCCCCTGTTCGCAAAGTTCCTGGATGCGCTCCAGGACATAACGGGCCTCCACCCGCTCGTCGCCCGCTTGATAGAGAACAACCCTCTCCCCCTCCGGGTTTTCCGTCCACAGGTTCTTTTCCCTGCGCTGCTGGTTGTTGCGGATGACCTGGTTAGCCACCTTGAGAATGGTCTTGGTGGAGCGGTAATTCTGTTCCAGCCGAATCACCTTGGCGTCGGGATAATCCCGCTCAAACTGCAGGATGTTGCGGATGTCTGCTCCCCGCCATCCGTAAATGGATTGATCCGAATCCCCGACTGCGCACAGGTTGCGTCGACCCGCGGCCAGCAAATGGACCAGCCGGTATTGGGCATGGTTGGTGTCCTGATATTCGTCGACATGGATGTAGTGAAATCGGTTATGGTAGAACGTCAGGACATCCGGTGCTTGTTCAAGCAACTGCACGGTTTTCAAAATCAAATCGTCAAAGTCAAGCGCGTGATTGGCCCGCAGCCGTTTTTCGTATTCCAACCACGCGTCCCCGGTCACCTTTTCAAACGGGGTGCTTGCCTTGTCGCGATAGCGGGCAGGTGTTTGGAGCACGTTTTTGGCCGCGCTGATGGTCGACTTGACGGCGCGTGCATCGTATTGCTTGGTGTTCACGTTCATATCGCTGAGCACGCGGCGCAGGACGGCCACCTGGTCAGCGTCGTCGAGAATCGTGAAGTGTGACGGGTACCCCAGGTGCTCAATGTCGCGGCGCAAAATCCGCACGCACAAGGAATGAAACGTGGAAGCCCAGACGTCCTGGGACAAAGGGCCTGTCCACTGGGCAATCCGTTCCTGCATCTCACGCGCCGCTTTATTGGTAAACGTGATGGCCAAGACACTCCAGGGGGCAGCCCGCCGCGTCGCCACCAGGTAGGCGATGCGTCGAGTCAGCACACTGGTCTTGCCGCTGCCGGCGCCGGCGATAATGAGCAGCGGTCCTTCTGTCGTCTCCACCGCCTCCCGCTGCTGTGGGTTCAGCCCGGCAAGAATCTCCTCGATATCGGGCGAGGCTTGAAACATCCGAATCTCTCCTCGCGGCTGCGTCGCGGCAGCCCGTCTCTGTTCCCCCATTATACCTGAAGCGTGGCGCCAGGTGGCAAACGTCTGTTCGCCTCTCGGTTGGCCCCGTCCAACAGTTGACGGAGCAGCTGCAGCGTGCTATATTATCCTCTGTCCGACGGCACAAGCGGCGACGGAATGTAGCTCAGGTGGTAGAGCGCACGGTTCGGGACCGTGAGGTCGCAGGTTCAAGTCCTGTCATTCCGACCAAGTCGTGGTTCGGTTCAAGAGAAAGAGTGTGGTCGATGTCGGCCCACTTTTCGGATGTTGCGGCCACTTTCCAGTTCAAGCTGGAAGGTGGTTTTTTATGCGCCGATGATGATATCCCAGTGGAAGAAGGATGCTGATGCGAGCCCCATGTCTGTTCATTTTGGCGGGTCTTCATTAAGCGAAGCCTGGGTGGTTGGCGTATCGGCAAGCCGACACGTGTCGACTTCACAGTGCCCGATTGGTGTGATGCGGCGGTTTCGCGCCACCCAGGCGTACAACGGCGCCGCAACGCCCAATCGGATGCCGATGGCCAGGACCAGGGCGAAAGGCCAATACACAGGCACGCGCTTGGCCAGCTCGAGCATGGCCCGGGCGCCGGTATACCATTTGTCACGATCCGTACGATACGCGTGCACCGCTGCTGCGGCGCGGCTTGCGTCCAGCCCGTAGGCTGCGACAACCTCTTCGTCGCGCAGATTGGCAAAGGTGATGCGGCCAAGCCAATCCCACCGCCTGGTCAAACGTACAGCACGGCGGCACAGCTCGCACCATCCGTCATAGAACACAATCAGTGTGGGCTGCCGATGTGTTTCCATGACCTTATTGTAACGCCAGCACAGAGATTGACCACTCCACAAGCGGCAATGTTCACAGACAATTCCACACCCTCGACGATGCAGTCATGTATAATATAAGCTGTAAACGGATTTGGCTTTGCCCAAACGAACGAGGAGGCTCGAGAATGCCTGGTATTTTCCAGAGGATTCGGGAAATCGGTCTGGCCAACATTCACGCCGCACTGGATCGGGCAGAAGACCCGGTCAAGATGTGCGACCAATACCTTCGCGACATGGAAGACGAGATTGAAGACGCGGTGCGGGCGGTGTCCCTGCAGACGGCTACCAAGATCTCGTTGGAAAAGAAGTACCAAAGTTTGCTGGATGAGGTAGGCAAGTACCAGACTTACGCTGAACGAGCCGTGGAGCAAGGTAATGACGAGCTGGCGCGAAAGGCGCTGGTCAACAAGAATAAATACCAACAGCAGGCGGATGAACTGAAACCGCAACTGGACGCCGCGCGGGCGACGACGGAGGAATTGAACGAGCGGCTGCGCGACATGCGGGAAAAGTTTGACGAGATGAAGGCAAAGCGGGACGTGCTGGTAGCGCGGGCGGAGGCGGCCAAGGCGCAGAAGAAAGTCAACCAGACCGTAGGCGGTATCGGCGACGGCAGGGCGCTGCGCGGATTGGAGCGTATGGAGGCGGCCGTCAACCGCATGGAGGCGGAAGCGCAAGCCACGCGCTCTCTCTCCGAACAGGAGGAAGACCCGTTCCGCGAGTTGATGGAAAATGAGCGGTCCCACGCCGTCGAGGACGAACTCGCAGCACTCAAGCAAAAGCTGGGGAAGGCACAATGAAAGCCCGCCTGGCCGGTGGCGTCCTGGCCGCTTTGACAGCGGTTCTGTGCTGGGTTCAGACAGCCTGGGCGGCGCCTGAACTGCCGGCCAAGGAGGGCATCGTCACCGATGACGCCCACCTCTTCACCAGCGCTCAGGTCTCGCAGCTGGAACAGCGATTGGCGGCCGACAGTCGCTACCACTTTTATGTGCTGACCGTCCCGCACAACGAAAACTTCACAGCCTTGGCCGACCAGGTGTTCAGCGCTTGGGGCATGGGTGGCAATGATGTCTTAATTGCCATTGATGCGGCCGATAGACGGGTGGAGATTGTCGCCGAGCGCGGTTCTCCGGTGGACAACATCATTCGCAGCCGCGAACCCGGGGCGACCGTGGCCGACAAGTACCGCGCTCTGACCGACCATTACTTCGTGCCGGACGCCCGCTCCGGGAATTACGTGGCGGCGGTGGAGAAAACGGCAGCTGCGCTGAGCGCTCTCAAGCCCCGGTCGCAGGTCATCCTGCCGTACCTTATAGTCGCCGCCGCGGTGGTCGCAGGCATCCTCGGCGCGCTCATTACCCTCTCGCGCCGTCGCCGGCGACTGCAAATGCGCAAACGTGTAGACGCTGCAGAGCGGGAGTTGACAGACGTTCTCAGCTTGTGCATCGAACGAGAGCGACGGCTACAGGATGAGCTCCCGTTTGCAGACGGCGAAAGGCGCGAGCAGCTTGTGACCGAACGGGGGCGAATCGCCCAAGCCCTACCTCAGCTCAATGAGCTGCGTCGGCAACTGGCGCGTCCGGGACTGGGCGTCTTGCAGGTGGACCAGATTGAAGCCGAAGCGCGCCGTCTCCGCCGGTATGTACTGGGTGAAACGGCGTCTGCAGACGCGACAGCCGACCGCAGGGCCACCCTGGACCCGGATAAACCACTGCCCCCTCCCCGCTTCGCGCGTGACGGTTGGGGGGATGATGAACCCTACGAGCGTCCGGATAGGGACACGCACCGGACCATCCGTTCGACAGAGCCGACCACCGTCATCGTGGACAGATCCGGTCCGTCGTTCCTGGAGACCATGATTGGACTGGAGATGGCAGAGGCCATCTTGAATGACGACCGGCGGCCAGACGGATTTGCTGGCGACAACGGCGGCTGGGACGGTGGCGTGGACGCGGGCGGATCGGATTGGGGCGGCGGGTCAGATTGGGGCGGCGGGTCAGATTGGGGTGGCGGAGGCGATACCAGCGGCGGTGGATCCGACTGGTAGTCGAGCCCGTCTAAGCGTTTGTGGAAGAAAGCCACACATCACGTCCATACTAGCGGGTGACAGTTAAGACGTGAGGAGGAACAAGTGTGGCACACGACTCGACCAGTTTGCAAGCCCAGAGTCCGTTGGCGCAAGCGCAGGATTCCGCCGACAAAGCTCGCCGCGCGGTGGATCAGGCATTGTCTTACTCCAGCCGGCGGATGATTGAGCAAGCGGACAACGCGCTCGACAAGGCTTGGCGGGCCGCCGCTCAAGCAGAAGGGAGCGAGACGTGGCAGGCCGTGGAAGAAACCAAGGAACGCCTGCAAACGGCTGAGATGGATTTGGACAGAGCCCGCGCAGACAAGATGAAAGAATGAAACGGCAATCACCCCTCCACCTGCCCGGCGGAGGGGTGATTTGTCCGTCGACGAGCTTAGTGTACGCCCGCCATCTCGTGCACCGGTTGGTAGATCTTCGCCAGCTGAAGCAGATACGTGTTGCTAGCTGCTTCCGTCGGATAATACCCCTTTTGCGTCATCCACTGCGATACCTCAAGGGCATGGCGCGAACTCATGCGAAACGCGTCTTCGAGGAACTGGCGCAGCTGCGGATCGCTCATCTCAAAAGCCGCCCAGGCGTATTCCCGGCCCGCCCGTTTTAGCGTCAGCAGGTATGAGGTGGCAATCGCCCGGTCGTCCAGATTTGAGGCGTCGGGTTTTGGGGTTACCGGCTGCGGCGTTGGCGGCTGTGCCTGCGTCATTTTGGCCGGCATGGCCGGTACCGACAACGTTTGGTTGCACTGCTGCTTCGTCGCCCACTCGACCTTCATGTTGTAGTCCCTGATATGAGCGTCCATGTGCTTCTCCAGCATCCGCTTGAGCTGCGCATCGGTCGCGTGGTTCTTGAAAAAGCCCATGCAGTTGATGCTGTTCACACAGCTCAATAGCAATTCATTGAGATCAAACGCCTCATGTCCCTGCAGCGGCATACGCTTTCCCCCTTTGCCCTGGTGGCGCCGTGGCAACCGCCTCGACGCTTGGCCCCGCCGGTCACCCGGCGGCCGACCGTTCCTAGTGTCAGCCGCCAAAGCGGAGCTTATCCTTGCCATCAAACGGGTACACTCCAGGCATGCTGACAAACGAGGAGGGAGCAGTATGCCAACCGCGTTTCGCAGTTGGACCGTGTTCAATGCCGTGATGAAACTGTTGGGATATGGAAGCATATTCCTAATCGCAGACACGCTGCTGCCCAATCTCTACACCCGGGCTTGGGTCCCCGTTATCACTGTACTGTCATTGACGGCAGTGGGATTGGTGGCGGATTTGACTATCGTACCACGCCTCGGCAACCTGCCCGCACTGGGGCTTGGCTTTTTCGGCATGACGGGCATCATCTGGGCGGTCGCCCAGTTTGCACCGGGCAATCGTCTGGGCTGGGTGACGGCGCTGGCATTGGCGGTGTGCCTGGGGCCGCTCGAATACGGGTTGCACGAGGTGGTGCTGCGCGCCTTGGGATATCGCAGGTCGAAAGATCAATCAAGCATTTGACACCGCGTCCCATAGCAGGAAAACGGATTTGCATGGGGAATTCATTCATAGTGGGCAGGTCATAAAGGCCCTGGTGATTTCGTACCATTTTGATAAGCCTCGTTGCGATTGATCTCGCAGACAGAACCGAAATAGATTCCACGCAAAGGAAGTCGATGGCGGTGAATCTATTGGAACTGATGCACGCCGCGGTGGAACAGTTTACGAACCGAGAGTGTCTCCGCTACAAGCGGGACGGACAGTGGCATGCGCTGACCTATCAAGAGGTCTGGAACCTCGCCGAGCAGTTTGCCACCGGTCTGCGCCAGCTCGGCGTGAAGGCGGACGACAAGGTAGGCTTGCTCGCCACCAATCGTCCCGCCTGGCCCATC
Organism: Alicyclobacillus shizuokensis NBRC 103103; assembly: GCF_001552255.1. Lineage (GTDB taxonomy): Bacteria > Bacillota > Bacilli > Alicyclobacillales > Alicyclobacillaceae > Alicyclobacillus_G > Alicyclobacillus_G shizuokensis. The sequence continues at coordinate 54,520 of NZ_BCQV01000021.1, read as the reverse complement.
AGCGACCTCGCAATTCAGCGCCTCGGTGCTGTTGTTACCCCCATTTACCCCACGCTCCCGGCAAACCAGGTCCGTTTCATCCTGGAAAATGCTGATGTTCAATTATTGATTGTCGAAGACAAGGCACAGTTGGAAAAAGTCGAGCAGGATGGGCCACCCGTGCTGCAGCGCGTCATCACCATTGAACCGTTATCCGAAGAGCATGGGGACCGCGTCGTCTCCTTTCGGCGAGTGCTCGCTCTGGCCGACAAACCATCGACCCGCCGCGAACCCCTGCCAAACATCCATGATATTCCGGATGATCGCGTGGCAACCATCGTGCACACTTCAGGCACCTCCGGACAGCCGAAAGGCGTGATGCTCTCCCACGCTAACCTGGTCAGCAATGTGCAGTCCAGCCTCACCCTGGTTCCTGTATCGATGGACGACATCAGCCTCTCCTACCTCCCCCTCTCGCACATCTTTGAGCGGACCGTGGGACAGTTTGCTTCCTTGGTTAGTGGCTGCACCATCGCGTATGCAGAAGGGATTAACAAGATTCAGGAAAATCTGCTTGAGGTACGCCCCACCATCCTGATCACGGTCCCTCGGCTGTTGGAGAAGGTCTATGCCAAGGTACAGGAGCAGTTGGCCCGGGCTCCCGGTCCCGTCCGGCAGATGGTGCAGGCGACCCTGAAGAGCGGAAAAACCAACGGGATCACCTACCGACTGGTCGATACATTGGTGTTCAGCAAAGTCAGAGGAGCTCTCGGCGGACGGTTGCGGCTCATCGTTTCCGGCGGCGCCGCGCTCAACGCGGAGATAGCCTCGTTCTATGCGCAAGCCGGGATTCCCGTCTGCGAAGGGTATGGTATGACCGAATCGGCTCCGGTCATCGCTGTCAACCCGATAGGGGCCCAGCGCCCGGGAACCGTCGGCAAACCCATACCTGGGGTCGAAGTGAAGATCACTCAAGATGGGGAACTGCTGGTTCGCGGCCCCAACGTGATGATTGGGTACTACCGGCAACCGGAAGAAACCAAATCTGCGCTGGACGAGGACGGCTGGCTGCACACGGGAGACATCGCGGAGATGGACGACGGATACATCCGCATCATCGACCGCAAGAAACACATTCTCGTCCTGACAACCGGAAAAAACGTCGCTCCGCTGCCGATAGAGAGCGCGCTTTCCCTCGCTCCTCACATCGCCAGCGCCGTGGTCCTCGGCGACAGACGCAAATTTGTAAGCGCACTCATCGTTCCCGATTTTGAATCGATGCAGGGATTTTTGCGCAAAAGGGGAATCTCCGGCCCCGCTCAGGTCTGGATCCGCCATCCCGAGGTCGTATCCCTGTTTCAGAAGGAAGTCCGCGAGGCCGTGCAGGGGTTTGCTGACTTCGAGCAGCCGAAGCGGTTTGCCCTGCTGCCGGAGGATTTCACCATCGAATCGGGAGACCTGACACCAACCCTGAAGGTTCGCACCCGCATCGTCTACGATAGGTACAGGGACCAAATCGAGGCGATGTACGAGGGCGACGATTACATCCCTGTCTTTCCTGAATTCAACCAGTCCGCGCCACGACTGGCCTCGGATGGCCCCACACTGCCACCGCATGCGTAGCGGGCTTGATTTTCGCCCATACTGAAACGGAAACCGACGCATCGTCGACAAGGGAGGGACTGTCCTGTGACCGTAAGCGATGCCGATCTCACCCAGATCATGGGTTCTGCTCATACGATTGCTGTCGTGGGATTGTCGGACAACCCGGCACGTCCTAGTTACGAAGTCGCATCCTATCAACAGTCACAGGGATACCGAATTATTCCGGTAAACCCCAACGTGAATGAGGTGCTGGGCCACAAGAGCGTGCCGTCCTTATCCGCAGTTTCGGACCCCGTTGACATTGTGGACGTATTCGTGCGCAGCGACCGCGTCCCGCAAGTGGTCGACGACGCGATTGCCAAGGGTGTGCGCACCCTCTGGCTGCAGCCAGGGGTCCGCAACGAAGCAGCTGAACAAAAGGCGGCCGCCGCTGGCATACAGGTCATCCGGGATCGGTGTTTCGCGCGCGAACACCGGCGCCTGCTCGGCCGGGCCCCCATGTGATGGAGCCCTCGCGCCCACGAAATGTGGCGAAAAGCCAAAATTCATTCGTCCCTCCTCGGCTCGCCCACCGTCGGCCTAGCTCCGGTATCCCGCGCTCTGGTACAATACGGTCAGTATCTTTTTCCATCCAGGGACAACCGATAGAGCCTCGGCTCACGAAGAGGTCAGCGGTTCCAAGCGGAAGGAAGGCGACGGGCGATATGACCATCGTGGACAAAGTTCTGCCTTGGCTGAATGAGGCCTTCATCATTTCCAGCGCCATCGTCATGGCGTTTGGTTGGCGCGCAATTCGGAAGGGCCGACGGGAAACGCACCGGCGCCTGATGCTGACCGGATCGGTCCTGGCGGCTTTGTTTTTCATCAGCTATGTCGTCAAGACGGTGGTCGTCGGCGACACCTCGTTTGGCGGGCCCGCGCAGTGGCGCACACCGTACCAGGTCTTTTTGCAGGCTCACTCCATTCTCGCCACCGTGGCGGCGATTCTCGGCGTCATCACACTCGTGCTGGCGTTTCGCGCGTCGTTCCGGCGTCACAAACGGGTTGGGCCGTGGACGGTAAGTGTTTGGTTTGTCACAGCGGCCACCGGTTTGATGGTTTTTCTTTTGTTGTATATCATCTTCCCTCCCGGAGAAACGACCAACGTGCTGCGCGCATGGTCCGGTCATTGAAGGGGGCCGCGGGCCAGCCCATGGGCGGTGACTGTGCGCACAGGCACGCTTCGACGAAGTGTGTTATACTACACGCATACAGGGATTTTCCAAGCCCAAATTCCATTTTGACCCTAGGCAGTCTCGGACGGAAGGGCCGAATCCCGCAACATGCGGGAGCGGGGGAACCAGATTTTCGGGGTGAATTGGTTTTGGGCGCGCCCGCGCCCGGCCATAGGCGGCATCGCTGCCGAACCCGTCAGCTAACCTCGCAGGCGACTACGACGGATTGCGGATGTAACTCTCCATCTTGACCGTCATTCACATCCAGCGCTCGTATCACGGGCAACTGCATTTCTGTCTCCTTCCCCGCTGGGCCTGAACAGCCGCCCTCGCGGCCGGGCCGTTTGGCGCCTTGTCCGGGCTTGGGTCATGAAAGGAGACTGACATGACGCAAGCGGCCGTTGAATTCGTGAACGTCACCAAGACGTATGGATCGCACCATGCCGTGAAGGAACTCAATCTGACCCTGGAAAGCGGCAAATTGACGACGCTGATTGGACCGTCCGGGTGTGGCAAGACGACGACGCTGAAGATGATCAATCGGTTGATTGAGCCCAGTTCCGGGAAGCTGTTGGTGGCTGGACAGGACATCGCCAATCTCAATCCGGTGGAACTGCGCCGCAACATCGGGTATGTCATTCAGCAGATTGGTCTGTTTCCGCACATGACCATCGAAGAGAACATTACCCTCGTGCCGCGCCTGAAAGGCCGGGTGACCAACCAGTTACGCCAGCGGACAGAGGAACTCCTGGACCTGATTGGGCTCGATCCGTCCGTGTACCGCCACCGCTACCCGCGTGAGCTGAGTGGTGGACAGCAGCAGCGTATCGGGGTGGCACGGGCCCTGGCGGCCGATCCACAGCTCATCCTGATGGATGAGCCGTTCAGCGCGCTCGACCCCATCAGCCGCGAGCAGCTGCAGGACGAGTTGATCAAACTGCAGGAAACGGTGCAGAAGACGATTGTCTTCGTCACCCACGACATGGACGAAGCGTTGAAAATCGCGGACCAAATCGTGCTTATGAAGGACGGTTCCATCGTCCAGGTGGCCAGCCCGGAACAGCTGCTGCGCCACCCGAAGGACGATTTTGTCCGCGAATTTGTCGGCGAGAAGCGGTTCCAGTCGGCCGCCCTGCAGTCGGCCAAGGATGCCCTGACCACTGCGGTGACCGTGCGGCCGACGCGGGGCTTGGCGGAGGCCGTCAACCTGATGCGCCGGCACCGGGTGGACGGTCTCATCGTAACCGACCGCGAGGGCAAGTTCCTGGGCGTGGTGGCGACTCCCGAGATCTACGAGAACTACGGCAACGAATCGGCGCGGGTTACCGACGTCATGCGCGCGGACGTGCCGATTGTCCGCGAGGAAACGCCGATTCGCGAGGTGTTCCAGCACATGCAGAACACCGGCCGCGGGTTCCTTCCCGTAATCGCCAAGGACGACCGGCTGGTTGGCGTGGTGACCCGGGCGAGCATCCTGAACGCCATGGCCAACCCGTATGAACAGGAGGGCGTGAAATGAGTGTCTGGCAGATTTTTTTGAACCAATGGCCTGAGATCATCGCCAAAACGGGGCAACACCTGTACCTGTCCCTGATTGCGGTGGTCATCGCCTGCATCATCTCCATACCGCTCGGCGTCTTCTTGACTCGGCACAAGCGGTTGGCCACGCCCATCATCACCGTGGTCTCCATCATCCAGACCATTCCCAGCCTGGCCCTGCTTGGTTTCATGATCCCGCTGTTTGGCATCGGCACCACACCGGCCTTGGTCGCTCTGACGCTGTACGCCCTGCTGCCCATTGTCCGCAACACGTATACGGGCATCCTTGAGGTGGATGCTTCGCTGATTGAAGCCGGTCACGGTATGGGCATGACGCGACGGCAGATCCTATGGATGGTGGAGCTGCCGCTGGCCCGCAGTGTCATCATGGCTGGCGTGCGTACGGCGGCCGTGTTGACCATCGGCGTCGCCACCCTGGCCACCTTCATCGGCGCGGGAGGCCTCGGGGACCTGATTATCCGCGGCATCGACATGATTGACACGCCCATGATCTTGGCCGGCGCGATACCGGCGGCCGTACTGGCCATCGTGTTCGACTACCTGCTGATGTGGTTTGACCGCCTGCTCACGCCCAAAGGACTGCGCTCGTAACAAGACGTCGAAGCATCCAGTCTGGCGCGGACACTGGGCGTGGCGGCCTGTGCGCGAACCCATTCAAACGGAATGAGCATCGTGCAAACGGATCCTGAAGGAAACGGGCGTTGAGGAGGTTGTACGGCAGAACAAAACGGAAAGAGGGGATAGATTGAACGGCTTGCGGAAGTGGCACGCGGCGTGGATAGGGCTCCGCCGCTGTTGGTTGCGCGCGGCGGCCGCTGTGCTGATGGGTCTGGGTCTCACAGCCGCCACGAGCGGATGCGGCATCGGCGGCAACCAGGATACCATCGTCATTGGCGGCAAGAACTTCACGGAACAGGACATCATGGTGGACATCATGCAACTGTTGATTGAGCACGATACCAACTTGCACGTCAAGACGTTCACGTGGCTGGACAGCAACGTGATTTGGAACGCGTTCGAAAACCATAAGATTGACCTTTACGTCGAGTATACTGGGACCGGCCTGGTTAACATTCTAAAGCACAAACCGGTGACACAACCGGACGAGGCGTACGACATCGTGAAGCGCGAGTTTCAGCAGAAATACCAGGCGACTTGGCTGAAGCCCATAGGCTTCAACAACACCTACGCCATGGCGATGACAAAGCAAGAAGTGAAAAAACTGGGCATCCACACCATCTCCCAATTGGCGGCCAAATCGGGCAGTATGACGCTGGGTACGGAACAGGATTTTGTCGTTCGTCCCGACACCCTGCCGGCCATGGACAAACTGTACCACACCCACTTCAGAAAAGTGGTAACGATGGATGTGGGCCTCAAATACGAAGCCTTGGTACAGGGGAAAGTCGGCGCGATTGACGTGTTCTCGACCGACGGAAAAATCCCGGAGTACCACCTGCAGCTGCTTCAGGACGACAAACATCTGTTCCCGCCGTATTACGCGTGTCCTTTGATTCGCGACGACACGCTCAAGGAGCACCCGGAGCTCAAGGGAGTGCTCAACAAGCTGGCCGGTCGGATTTCGGACGAGGAGATGCAGAAGCTCAACATGCAAGTGGACGTGGAGCACAAACCGGCGATGCAGGTTGCGCGGGCGTGGCTGCAGCAGCAAGGATTGATCTAGCTGGTTTCATGACATGACGCGAAAGTCCCACGATGAGCCGGTGGACACCCGTCCACCGACTCCATGCGTCCAGCAACCGACAGAGAATCCGCGGCCCCGGCTCACGGCTCCCAATCCAGCACATCCTCCGGATCGGCCAGGAGACGGCCGTAGTACTTCATCGCCCTAAAGTTGTGGATTTCCCGGCAAACCTTTGCCATGTCAAACATCACCTGGCGTTCGGAAACCAGGTCCGGGTGCCAATAGTAGATGTCCATCGCATAGGATTCACCATCCTCGTCTCTGCGGGTGTAGACGATGTTGTCCGCCCGGTGAAACCCGTTCTTTTCATAGAAGCGAATGCGCCGCCTGTTGTCCTGGTCCTCGGCGTCCGGTGGTTCCACCTCGAGGATGATGGGTTTTCCCTTGCGTTTGAACCAGGACAGCAGTTTGCTGCCGATTCCCCTGCTACGGGCGGCCGCATCGACGAGCAGGTAGTCGATGAAAATGAAATCCGGGAATTCAGCGTAGGTCGCCAGATACTCCGGGGTCTCCAACTTCCGGTAGGCTGTATGGTGACTGAGCAGGTCCTGCATCTGGCGCGGGTCCTTCAGCTCATGTTCGGGAAAGTAGGCGGCGAGACGCGAAAACCAAGGTGGCTCTGCATACGGATGGTCGTCCATCTTGGGCTCCATGGGGCTGTGGTTCACCTCCGGCTCCAGATGGGCATAGTCTGTCGCCGCCTCTCCCCGCTTACTCCCAGAACTGCAGACGGTTTTCGGCGGATACATAGGATCCGCTGTGGACCATGCCCACTTTCGCGGTGCCCGGTGGCTTTGCACAGCTCAGATAAACACCTTGCCCGGGTTGAGAATGCCGTTGGGGTCCAAAACCGCTTTCATGGCCTTCATCAGCGGCAAAAGATCAGCGTGTTCGCGGGCGAGGTGTTTGATCTTGCCCAAACCCACCCCGTGTTCGCCGGTGCACGTGCCGCCGACCGCCAGCGCGTACTCGACAATCTCATCGTTCACCTGTTCGGCCACCGCCACCTCCCGCTCGTCGTCCGGATCCACCATGAAGCTGACGTGATAGTTGCCGTCCCCGACATGGCCCAGGATGGCGCCGTAGATGCCATGACGGTCAATCGTCTGCTGAGCGAATCGTATCGCCTCTGGCATTTTAGAGAGTGGCACGCAGACGTCGGTCGCTTTGTGCCGTTTGCCGGGAGCTGTCTGCATGATAGCCAGGGCGGCGGCGTGGCGAGCTTCCCAGAGGCGAGCCCGAGCGTCCCCCTCCGTCTCGAACACAAACGCCCGGCATCCTTCTTCCTCGCAGATCTCCTGAGCCAATTGAACCTCCGCTTGGACGGCAGCGCGGCTGCCGGAGAACTCAAGAAACAGGGTGGGGGTTTCCTCATAGGCGGTTTGCTTGAACCGGTTGACTGCAGCCACCGTCCGCTCATCGACCAACTCCACCCTCCCCACTGAGATGCCGGCGCCGATGATGCCATAGGCGGCCTGACAGGCAGCGTCCAGATTGGCAAACACGGCCCGGGCGGCGACGGTCTGCTCCGGGATGCCGTAAACGCGCAGGGTCAACTCAGTGATGACGCCCAGGGTTCCCTCCGATCCGATGAACAGGTGTGTGAAGTTGTAGCCAGCCGACGTTTTCATGGTCATACCGCCGGTGCGCACCACGCGTCCATCCGCCAGGACCACCTCCAGCCCCAGCACCTGGGTGCGCATGGCACCGTAGCGCACCGCGGTCGTGCCGCTGGCGTTGGTGGCCGCCATGCCGCCCAGGGAGGCGTTGGCGCCCGGATCGACCGGGAAAAACAGGCCGTAAGTCTTCAAGGTGGCGTTCAACTGCTCCCGGGTCACACCCGGCTGGACGCGGACCAGGAAATCGTTTGGACAAACCTCCACAATCTGGTTCATCCGATTCAGGTCTAGGCTGATGCCGCCGTGGACGGGAATGATGTGGCCTTCGAGGCTCGAAGCGACCGCGAAGGGGACAACCGGTACGCGATGGGTATTGGCGAACTTCAGAACCTCTGACACTTCCCGCGTCGATGTGGCAAACACCACCACGTCCGGCAGGTGCGGGTGGTGATAGCTCAGATCGCGCCCGTGCTGCTCACGGACCGAAGGACTGGAGCTGACCCGTTCGGGGTCCGGGATGATGGACATCAGTGCTTCTTGTAGGTTCATGCGCATCCTCTCCTCAGATCACCCAAGCAGAGTATAGACTCATAATACGCCATCTTGCCGGAGCCCGAAATCTTCAAATATGGTCGTCCGCCTGGGACAGAGAGAAGCAAGAGGCGTACACAACGGGTATAATGAGGAAAACACGAAGCACGAGGGTACCCATCATGTCCCATCTGTCGCGTTCAGACTGCATTCACGCACATGCTCACAACCATGACCACCAGCACGGGCCCGGCCTGGTGCATACGCACGCGCCGGTCGACCGGTTGAAGGCCGCGTTCTGGTGGACGGTTTTGATTTTGGTCGTGGAGGTCGCCGGCGGAATCGCCTCCCATTCGCTCGCCCTGCTCTCAGACGCTGGACACGTGCTGACTGATTTGGGGGCGATTTCCCTGAGTTGGTACGCCCTCAATCAGTCACGAAAGCCGGCCAACGAAGCGATGACCTTCGGTTATCACCGCGCCGGCATCCTGGCGGCGATGATCAACGGTGTCACACTCTTGGGGATCGCCGTCGTCATACTATGGGAGGCATACACAAGGCTGCTCCACCCAGCACCGGTTCGCGGCACGTTCATGTTCATCAGCGCCGCCGTCGGATTGGCGGTCAACCTGTATCTGGGACTCGGATTGGGCCGTCCGGCGAGTCTCAACCTGCGCGCAGTTGCCCTGCACATGCTCGGTGACGCGGTGGCGTCCGCCGGCGTCATCGTGGGCGGGCTCCTCATCCTCGGCACCGGCTGGTACTGGGTGGATGCGGTTCTGAGCATCCTCATCGCGCTATTCATTGGCTTTGGCGCTTGGCGGCTCATTCGGCAATCCAGCAGCATCCTGATGGAAGGGACGCCCAATGACGTCGACTTGCGTCAGGTGGTGGCCGAGATGCGGGATGTCGACGGAGTGTACGACGTTCACGACGTACACGTGTGGAGCATTTCCGACGGACGCAACGCGCTCTCCTGCCATGCGGTTGTGGACGGCGGCTTGACGATTGAACAAAGTCAGGCCATCCTGCGGGAAATGGAAGACCGCTTGGTGCACCTGGGAATCGGCCACGTGACGATTCAGACGGAAGACCGCGGACACCCGCACGACGACTCGGTGCTCTGCGGGCAAGCGGGTCCGGCGCGACATGGCGATAAAGATGTCGATTGATGACCGATTTGCCAACATCTCTGAAAATCAGGTACAACATGATCATCGGGCTTCGACATAATTGGGCGAACCACAGCATACGGGATCTCATGTTGTCGAGACACAGTGTCCGGTCGGTGTGCATCGAGACAGCGAGTGGGAAGGGTGAAAGGCGTGCACGGGTCCAAGCTTTGGGCAGCATTGGCTATCTGCATCCTGCTGACCGGCTGTGGTTCCGCCTCATGGCACCTGGCGACGAAACCAACGGCTGAGAAAACTCAAGACCGCCAAGCAGTGGCCCAAGGAACTGACATCAAGAATACGGCTGGTGACACCTCGAAAGGGGAGACCGCGACCGACGACGCGTTGACCGTCCGCCCGGCGGAAATCCAGTACCCAACCCTGCACCTGGGTGATGCGTCGAACGCGGTCGTCCGTCTGCAGCAGATTTTGGCGCGGCTCGGCTATCTACCGGTTGTCTGGAACGGAAAAGACACAGCCAACGACGCCTACGGGGACGAACTCCTGGCGCTCAAAAACCCGCCTAAAGGGACATGGGCTTGGCGATATTCGGACACCCCGTCAGCCCTGCGCAGCCTGTGGGCGCCTGGCCAGTACAATGTCATGATGCAAGGAGCCGTAATGACCTTTCAAGAGGTGCATAATCTGACCATCGACGGCATCGCCGGCCCGCAGTTTTGGCAGACGTTGATTGAGGCGGATATGAATAACGAGAAGTGTCCATACCCGTACAGCTACGTGTACGTCAGCAAGGACCTGCCGGAACAGCTGACTTTATGGGAGAACGGGCAAACCGTCCTGCACACCAAGGCCAACACGGGTGTCGCAGCTGCCCCGACGCCGACCGGCACCTGGCCCGTCTATCTGCGCCTGCGTTCGCAAACCATGACCGGCCGCAACCCGGACGGCAGCGTCTACAGGGACCCGGGTGTCCCTTACATCAGCTACTTCTACAAAGGCGACGCCGTGCACGGCTTTGTCCGCCACGATTACGGCTGGCCGCAGAGCGTTGGCTGCGTCGAGCTGCCCGTCGACGCAGCCAAAACGGCCTGGGAACACATGCACTATGGCACGTTGGTCACCGTCGCCGACTGAGACCGATGCTATCTCTCACCCAGCGCTTGCAGGAAATCTGCCACCTTATGCACCGCCTCGTGACTACCCTGCTCATGCTGCGTATGATCCAGCGCCATGACGATGAGGTAGCTCGGCTTGGTCTCTCCCTTGCGTGTGGCGGCGGCTGCGAACCAGCCCCATTCGTCGCCGCCCGCCTGCTTTTCGGCTGTGCCGGTTTTCCCCGCCACAGTCCAATCCGTAAGCCCGGCGGCCGCGTGAGCGGTGCCCGTGCTGTCCGCCACCACTTGACCCAGGTCCTGTAGGAGGATTTCCCGCGTTTTGTCACTCATGACCTGGTTCGCCAATACTTCCGGCTTTCCTTGGCTGACCGCTCCACCCGCCGCGTTCTTGACCTGCTGAATCAGGTACGGGCGCAGGACGTTGCCCTGGTTCCAAAACGAGGTATACATGCTGGCCAGCTGCAGCGGGCTGACCAAAACTTGCCCCTGCCCATAAGCGCTGTCCGCCAACTGCTCCTCGTTCTTGATCCGCTCTTTGTCGGCCACCTGCGACGCCTCTACGGCCAGGGGGAAACTGAACGATTTACCGAAACCAAATCGCTCCAGGCCGCTGGTGAACCGCTTCTCACCAAGCGCCAGTCCAACCTGCGCAAAGTAGATGTTATCCGACCAGACCAGCGCCCGCTCCAGGTTGACCGTGCCGTTCGGGTGCGGGACCCGGCGGACGTAGTGATTCCCCCAGGATTTGTCCTTCTGCCAAGTCAGGTGATTGGTGCCTGGAAACGTGGTGCTCGGCTGAATGGCCCCGGCGTCCAGGGCAACCGCGGCGACCAGCGGCTTCAGGGTCGATCCGGGCGGTATTGCGGACAGCGCGCGGTCGACGAACGGCGGGTCCTTGGCGTTCGTCAGTTTGTTCCACTGTTCGCTCGACACCCCAAGAGCCAAGTCGTTGGGATCAAAGCCGGGCCGACTCACCATGGCCAACACCGCGCCCGTCGTCGGGTCCAGCACCACCGCACTCCCGACCTGGCCAGACAGGGCCGAGTCCAACGCCTTTTGCACCTTCGCGTCAATCGTCAGGCGCACGGTATCGCCTTTGACCGGTTGGCGCTCGGCAATCACCGCCCGCTCCTTGCCGGACGCATCGGTGACCCAGATGCGCCCTCCCGGTTGCCCGCGCAGTTCCTCCTCCAGAGAGCGCTCCAGTCCCTGCTGCCCAATAACGTCAGAGGCGGTGTAGCCGGCCCGCTTCTTTGCCGCGGTGAGCTGCTGAGCTGTAATCGGCCCGACATACCCGGTCAGGTGCGCCGCGGCCTCACCCAGCGGGTAGACGCGCACCGGCGTCGACGCATCGACAATCTCCACTCCCGGGATGGCCAACAGCTGCTTTTCCAGACCCCGCTCCTTCGAATCGGGCAGCGTCCGCACTGGCACAAACAGCCCCGGCTTGACCCAAGACTGCTTCAGGTCCTGGTTCACCGTCGTGGTGTCAATGCCGAGCACCTTGGCCAGCCGCTCGGCCGAATCGTGCTGTGTCTTGCCCGGCACCAGTCCCACCTGTTTGGCTGCTTCGTTGGCCGCCAGCGGCTGTCCGTCGCGGTCCAGAATTTCTCCGCGCTGGGCCGGCTCGCTCTCCGCCCGCACCTTCCATCCCGACCGGAGTTGTGGGAAGATCAGCCGCGGCGTCCAGTCGACGCGCCAGCCGTCATCCTCCTTGACCAAGCGCACATGATATGTCTCTTGAAACGATCCGGCCGTCGTCGTCGACCACCTGCCGGTCACCCGGAGGGTCACCGGTTGTTGGCCGCTGTCCTGATAGGTCTGGGCGGCCTTCAAGGACAGCCCGGTGGTGCCGATTCCCTGCTCGATGGCCCGGTAGCGACTGACGAAATCTTTTTCAGATACCTGTTTCTTGGCTTTGGCAGACAGCAGGTTGTACATGCCCCGATAGTCCTGCTTTTCCCAATCTGTCAGATACTGTTTCAACACATCGTTTGGACTTGGCGGATGGCTGCAGGCCGCACACAACCAAGCGAGTGCGACAGGAGCCGTCCATCCGAGCCAGCGCCGCACGGCAGACCCTCCCCCTCCTCGCTCTTTTTCACTCTGTGGTTGCTGTATTGCATGAGAGCACGTAACACATCAACGTTTGCTGAAGAACGGTACCGATTCCGCGCCGGCCATGCGGGCGTAGACAAACAACTGGCCCTTGTGGTGGATCTCGTGATCCAAGGCGCTCGCCAAAAATACCGAGCCAGGGGCCGAGAAACCGAACACGGCCTGCCCGTCAACGATGTCGGTAAGGTTGGCCGGGGTCAGACTCTCAAGGCGCGCCCGGGTTTTGGTGGTGTACTCGTCCAGGATGCGCCTCGCATCGGCCAGGGTCTCCGCCTGGGGCCTGTCCCAACCAGGCTCAAAGCGCCCGTTGGCGACGCTGTCCACAAACTTGTACGCACTACTGGCGATATGCATGGCTAGCTCTGTGACGCTCATCGCTTTCTCCCACGGGCGAAAATCCGCCTTGTCCTCCGGGATCGCCTGCAATAATTCCGACAACACCTGCCGATGGCTCCACCAGTGCTGGACAAACTGTTGGACATCGTTCATGGACTATCCCTCCCACACGACCGCACGCAACGGCCACAATCTACGGTATACTCGGTTCAGGCGACGCAACCATCGAAACAAAGCGCTTCCAGCAGGGATGAATTCGCCAACGAACGGTGTTCTCCTGTCATGTTTTCCTGGCAAGTGAACGCAAAAGGAGGTGCGCGTCTTGCGCCAAAACCGACTCGGCCAGAGCGACCTGTTCATCAGCATAATCGGCCTGGGCTGCATGTCCTTAGGAACGGAACCTGCGCAGGCCATCCGGCTGATTCACGCAGCCCTCGAGCGTGGAGTCAACTTTCTCGATACGGCCGATTTGTACGACCAGGGACTGAATGAGGAGCTGGTCGGCAAGGCGATTGCCGGCCGCCGTCAACAGGTCATCCTTGCAACCAAGGTCGGCAACCACTGGCATCCGGGTCAACCGGGATGGTTCTGGGACCCCTCGAAAACGTACATTCTACAGGCGGTCAAAGACAGCCTGCGCCGCCTTGGCACCGACTACATCGACCTCTATCAACTGCACGGCGGCACCATCGATGACCCTATCGACGACACCATCGAGGCGTTCGAACAGCTCCGCCAAGAAGGGGTCATCCGTTATTATGGTATCTCGTCCATCCGTCCCAACGTGATTCGTGAATATGTCCGGCGATCGAACATGGTCAGCGTGATGATGCAGTACAGCCTGCTCGACCGCCGCCCTGAGGAGTCGGTCCTGTCGCTGCTCCAACAGCACAACATCAGCGTCATCGCGCGCGGTCCACTGGCGCGGGGCCTGCTGACCCAGAACGGCGTACGAAACATCCCGAGCGAGGGCTACCTCGACTGGCCGGCCCCGGAACTGGCCGACGCATTGCAGCGGCTGGCCGACTACGCTGACGCCAGCGGCCTGTCGCTCACTGCGTTGGCTCTGCGCTACCCGCTGGCCCACCCGGCAGTGGCAACGGTCATCCCAGGAGCCAGCCGCATGGAGCAGCTGACGGAGAATCTGTCCGCGCAGACGGCGCCGCCCCTGACACGCGAGCAAGTGAACGCGCTGCAGCGGATCACCCGGGCAAATGTGTATGCTCAGCATCGCTGACCTGGCTGAGAAACGATTCGATTTCGCCCCGCTCCGGGATGGATTCCTGCGCCCCCGCGCGGGTCACCGTCAAGGCAGCGGCGGCACTGGCAAAGCGCAGCGCCCGCGGCAGGTCGGCATCGGCCTCCCAAATGGCAGCCAGGGCGCCAATGAACGTGTCCCCGGCCGCGGTGGTATCCACCACCTCGACCGAAAACGCGGGCACCCGCAGGCTGCGGCCGGCTTTGTCCTGATACACGAGCCCATTCGATCCGAGTGTCAACACGACGCCCTGGCAGCCTTCGCCGAGCAGGCGCTGGCACGCGGTTTCGGCCCTATGCGGAGTGTCGACCTGGATACCCGTGATGACCTGGGCCTCAGTCTCGTTGAGCACGAGGACATCCACCATGCTCAGGGTCTCCCGCCCCACCCTGCGGGCGGGCGCCGGGTTCAAGAACACCCGCTTGCCGAATTGGTGCGCCCACTGCAGCGCGGACTGGGTCACGGACCACGGAATTTCGTTTTGCAACAGCACGGCGTCGACATCCCGCAGACCGGGCGCAGCGGCTTCCACATCGGCCGCCGTCAACCTCCCGTTGGCCCCGGCAGAGAGGATGATGTTGTTTTCGCCGCTGCTTGCGACCGTGATGAACGCCAAGCCGGAAGACCCAGGCTTGTGCGCCACCCAGCGCGTGTCTACCCCGAAGCCCTGCAGCGCGCTGCGCAATTCCGGGCCAAAGGCGTCGTCTCCGACCGCGCCCACCATGCATACCTGGGCGCCGGCGCGGGCGGCCGCCACCGCCTGATTGGCTCCCTTTCCGCCGGGACTGTAGGCGGTGCCCAAGCCGTGTATGGTTTCGCCCGGCTGGGGATGGCGCTCCACCCGGTTGACCACGTCCATGTTAATGCTGCCCACAACAGCGAGCTTGCGCATCCGTGTCACGCCCCTTTCGGCTGTGGCATGAGGCTGCAAACCTAGTATACCAAATCTTCACAGCGCCGGTTCGCCCCGGTGCGGAAGAAGGGAGACGAACAAGATGCCAGGGCCAGCGATTGTGCACTGGACACGGCTCACCCACGGGCAGTGGACGTTCCACCTGGCCGCAACGCCGCGAGGGTTGTGCTGCATCACACTGCCCAATGAGACGTTGGCCGACCTGGAGGCCTGGGTGACCCGGCGCGTTCCGGGGGCCGTCCTAGAACGGGACGATGACCGGCTTCAGGATTTCCGCCAGCAGATTGTTGAATACCTACAGGGCCAACGACGGGCGTTCTTCCTGCCACTGGACCTCATCGGCACCGATTTTCAACGCCGGGTGTGGCGTCGTCTGGCCGACATCCCCTACGGGCGCACCTGTTCGTATCGAGATTTGGCGGCCGCCGTCGGCAAACCCAAGGCGGTGCGGGCGGTGGGGATGGCCAATCACGCCAATCCCCTGCCGCTTGTCATTCCCTGCCACCGCGTCATTGGCGCCGACGGCAGCCTGGTCGGCTATGGAGGCGGTCTTGCGATGAAAGAAGCGCTACTGCGCTTAGAAGGCGCGTGGCCCGTGGCGAGAGATGGATATCGAAGCTAGGAATATGGGTGCAACAAGGGGCCCTGTTGCCCTGTTTCGCAGACATGGGCCCCTGCCCGGCGATGTGAACGGAACCCTAGTGGGCTGGCGCCCCGCCTCCCCAGCGGCGCACCAGTATCCGCACGAGGACGTGGATGCACACGATGACCACCAGCAAGAGGAAAGCGGCGCTGTACGCCAGCGCATGCGCCTCCGGGTACGGCTGCTCGATGTACGTCCAGACCACATACGTCAGGTAGCCAACCTGGCTGTGCGTCAAGCGCCAATCCGGGTTGTAGGCGGACCAGCCGGCGGTGTAGAGAAGCGGAGCGGTCTCGCCCAATGCCACCGCAATCGATGTCAGCAATCCGGTCGCAATGCCCCCGGCGGCCGGGCGCCAGACGACGCGGCTGACGGCCTGAAACCGGGTTAACCCGAGGGCCCAGGCCCCTTCGCGCAAGCTCCAGGGCACCTGCCGCAAAGTGGAGTCGGTGCTGGTCACAATATAGGGAAGCATGATGATGACCAGAGCAATGCCCGCCGCGAGGGCCGAGAAACCCCAACCCAGCCCCAATACCAGCAGCAGGTAGACAAAATAGCCGACGACAATGGACGGTACCCCGGAGAGCACTTCCGTCCAAAAACGTACTGCACGCGCCCAACTCGTCCGGGCGAATTCGGCCAGGTAAACGCCGCCCAGGATTCCGACAGGAGCCGCGATGACGATGGCAATGCATACCAGCCACAACGTCCCCAAAATGGCGTTCTGGAGACCGCCGGCGACGCCGTGGGTGACTGTGGTCAGCATATCCCAGCGGAAAGAGGTGACCCCTTTGATGATGATGGTCACCAGCAGGTCGACCAGGGCACCCACCACCAGTCCGGCGCAGGCCCAAGCCAGCCCCCAGCCGAAAAAGGAAGATAGGCGCCGGCGCCTTGCCAGCCCCACGCTCTGTTCCTTTCCAGTCGAAAAGACCACCGCCGTCTCCGGAGATTTTACCGACATCACACCCTCACCCCCGGAACAGTGGTCGACCGCCCTACCCGGTTGACCAGCAGACGAGCCACCAGGTTGGTCGCCACCGTGAGCACCAACAAGAGCGCCGCCAGCTCCGCCAACGCGTGCACCGCCATGTGCGAGGCGTCGGTGAGCGCGCTGTCCAACTGGTTGGCAATCACGGCCGCCATCGTGGAGATGGGGCTGTACAGGTTCTCCGGCAGCTGATTGAGCGCACTGCCCCCCACCATCAGCACCGCCATCGTCTCGCCCATGGCGCGACCCCAACCCAGGGCAACAGCGCCAATGAGACCTTCACGGACGATGGGCAGACAGACGTGGCGCAGCACTTCCCAGCTGGTCAAGCCGAGCCCAAACCCGCCTTCACGGTACAGCCGCGGTACCTGCATCAGCAGGTCGCGGACCGCCGCCGTGATGATGGGAATAATCATCAATGCCAGCACAAGCCCGCTGCTCAACAGGCCCAGACCGGTGCCGGCAGCTCCGCCCAAGAACGGCACCCAACCCAACACATGGGCAATACCAGGCCCCAACTGGCGCCCCACCCAGGGCGCAAGCACGAGGATGCCCCACAATCCAAACACGACCGATGGAATCCCGGCCAGCAGCTCCACCAGGAGTGAAAGCAAAGACTGCAAGGGGCCGCGGACTTGGTAGGCCAGCACCGCCGCCGTCAACACCGAGACGGGGACCGCAATCACGAGGGCAATCGCCGACGACGCCAGGGTACCCACCAAAAAGACCAGGGCCCCGTAACTAGCCCCTGCCGGCGCCCGCACGCCACCGTGCACCGATATCGCTCCATACAGATTGCCCAGATTCCAGGTGATGCCGGTGATGAACTGCCAGCCCATGTAGCGGATGCTGGGCAGAGATCCCGCCACCACCACCGCCAAAATGGCGGCCAACAGCACCAGCGGCATGGCCGAACAAACTGCCGCCGTGCCCCGAAAACCGATATCTACCCAGCGCGAGGCGCGCCCCCGCGACATCACATCCATCTCCTCCCCGTCTCATGGATCCTTTCTGTATCTGCGTCATGTCGAGAACAGGCGGCCCGCCTTCCGGCAGGACACCCGTCCCCGGAGTCAGCCTTCAATCTTGTCAATCTGCGCCTTCGTCTTGCCTTCCAAGTCCTGCGGAAGCGGCTGGAAGTGCACCGGCGAGAGGTACTTGGTGTCGTTGCCACCCTGTGGGTCTATCGCCCATTGCAGGAAGTTCTTCAGCGCCTTGGCGGTGGCAGCATCCGACTGGTGGCTGCGGACAATCGCGTACTCAAAGTTGATAATCGGATACGAGTTATCCCCCGGTGCGTCAATCAGCGAGATCCGCTCGTCATCCGGCACCTTTCCCACCATGGCCGCAGCCGCGCTCTCGATGGAACTGGCGGTTGGTAAGGCAAACTGTCCAGCCTTGTTCTTGAGCGCCGCATAGCCCAATCCGCCCCGCGTCGCTTGACTCAACCAGCTGATGCCGACATAGCTGATGCTGTACTTGTTCTTTTCCAGCGCCGTGACGATGCCGTCGTTGCCCTTGGCGCCAATCTCTCCGCTGACCGCCGGCCAGGACACATCCGTGCCGAACCCGTACTTCGATTTCCACTGCGCATTGTTGTCCGAAAGGTACTGCGTGAACAAGAACGTGTCTCCGCTGCTGTCGGATCGCCTGACCACAACGATCTTCTGGTGTGGCAGGTGGATACCCGGGTTCAAGCGCTTAATCGCCGCGTCATCCCAATAGGTGATTTGGCCCATGTAAATCTTGGCGAGCACGTCCCCGTCCAAGTGCAGGTGTTTCCCGCTCGCCTCCGGCAGATTGTACATCACCTGCTGCGCCGAGACCGCCAGCGGAATGTTGAGCATCGAGGAATCCTGCTGCATCTGCGCATCCGACAGATAGGCGTCCGACCCGCCGATTTCCACCAGGCCCTGCATGGAATCGGAAATCCCTTCCCCGCTTCCCGTGGACGCCGCAGACAGCTGTACGTTCGGGTGCTCGCCCTGGTAGGCGGGAATCCACTGCCCGTTGAACAGCGGGTACAACAGGGAGGATCCCGTCTCATCCAGTTTCACCGTCTTCGATCCGCCGCCGGATGCGCCCGTCTGATTGCTCGAGTTGCTCGTGTGCTCGGCGCCGCTTGTCGTCTGGTTGGCTCCGTTGTTCGATCCGCCCGAGTTCGTGCCGCAGCCAGCCACCGTCAACACCAGCGCGGCCGCCGCCGCGCCCCCCATCCAAGTCCGCGTCCGAATGTCCATGCGCATCACCTTGTCCCTCCATGTCTTCACATATTTGTAACTCCTGTCGATTGTCATGATAGGGCTGGAATGTAAACACACCGCGAAGCCAGGTTCAAGAGTTTGTAAAGGCACGGTGAAGACTCCATGGACGTATCTCCTTTGTCGCCGGTCAACTCGCCAGCGCCTGCTCCGCCGCATGGGGCGCACGGGCGCCGGGACGCCAGAACGCGCTGCCGGCACGAGCACCCCCGCCCCCGGGGCCCGGCAGGCCTGCGCCAGGCCCCAAGGCTTCAGCCAAAACGGCCGGAGATGTAGTCTTCCGTCCGCCTGTCTCGGGGATGCTCGAACACCTCTGAGGTGTCCCCGAACTCAATCAGCTCCCCGTTGAGGAAGAAGGCGGTGCGGTCGGCCACCCGGATCGCCTGCTGCAGGTTGTGGGTGACGATGACTATCGTGTAGCGGCTCTTCAACTCGCGAATCAATTCTTCAATGCGCAGGGTGGACACGGGATCGAGCGCCGAGGCGGGCTCATCCATCAGCAGCACCTCCGGCTCCACCGCCAGGGCGCGGGCGATGCACAGCCGCTGCTGCTGCCCGCCGGAGAGCGCCGTCGCCGGGTGGCGCAGCCTGTCTTTGACCTCGTCCCACAACGCGGCCATGCGCAGGCTGCGCTCCACCCGCTCGGCCAACTCCGACCGCCGACGCACGCCGGAGAGGCGCAGCGCCAAGGCGATGTTGTCAAAGACGGAGAGCGTCGGGAACGGGTTGGGTTTTTGAAACACCATGCCGACGATGCGCCGTACATCGACCGGATGCATCCGGCAGAGGTCTCCCTCCTCCAGCTCAATTCGCCCCTCCATGCGGGCGCCCGGCACGGTCTCGTGCAGGCGGTTGAGACAGCGAACAAACGTGGACTTGCCGCACCCGGACGGACCAATGACAGCCGTAGCGGTGTTGGCCTTTAGCTCTATGTCGATGGATTGGAGCGTCTGTTGATCTCCATACCAGGCCGACAACCCGGCCACGGATATGGACTTGCCCATCACGCCACCCCGTTTCTGTCGCAATCAGGTTCCGAATCAACGCCAACGGACATCCACGCTCAGGGTAGCAGGGGGATATGAAGGGGTTGTTGGGATTTTGTTAAGAAGGTGTAAAGAGGCGGGAGCGGCGGCCCCTTCAGGGCTTTGGCGGCACCGGCGCCCCTGGCACGCGACCTCCCGTCAGCCGCGCCAGCGTGAACCAGAAGTCGCTGCCTTGGCCGGGAGCGCTGGTGAGACCCAGATCTCCGCCATGCAGTCCGACAATGTGCTTGACAATGGCCAGCCCCAATCCGGTGCCCCCGGTCGCTCGGCTGCGGTCCTTGTCCACCCGGTAAAACCGCTCAAATACCCGCTGCTGCTGGTCCTCGGGAATTCCGATGCCGGTATCCTGAACGTGCACGCGCACGCGGTCGAGAGAAACCTCGCAGCGGACCTGGACCTGGCCGCCGGCGGGGGTGTAGTGAATGGCGTTGGTCAACAGATTGAGCAGCACCTGCAGAATGCGGTCGGCGTCTGCCCACACCAACACGTCACAGGCAGGGGCCGTCTCCAGGCGAATACCGTGACGGGCAGCCTCACTCTGCACCCGAGTGAGCGCCTTGTCGATAACCTCGTCCATGGCCACAGGCGCCAATTCCAGCGCCGCGTCGGCGGTTTCCAGACGGGACAGGGTCAACAGGTCGGCGACCAAATTCTCCATACGCTTGGCCTCGTCGACAATCACCCGCAGGAAGTCACTCTGCACGTCCGGTGTGACACCGTCTGCCAGGAGCGTCTCGGCAAAACCGCGGATGGAGGTGATGGGGGTCTTCAGCTCATGGGAGACATTGGCCACAAAGTCGCTGCGCATCCGCTCCAGGCGCTGCCACTGCGAGATGTCGTGGAGCAAAATCAGGGCTTCAAACGGGCGCTGTTCGGCAAAGCGAGGCGTCATCGCCAGCGGCAGGGGCACCACCCGCACCTCCACCGTGACGCCGCCTTCGACCACCAGCGCGTCCTGCCACGGCTCCCCGTGAAACAGGGCGCGCGTCAAGGCGGCGGCAACTTCCGGGTGGCCGCGAAACACGGTCCAATACTCCAAACCCAGGCACTGGGCGCGCGGCCGCCGCAGGAGGCGCGCACCCGCCTCGTTCATGCGTTCGATGCGCCCCAGGTGGCTGACAAAGACGACGCCGCTGGTCAGGTGCTGCAGGATGTGTTCCAGCAGGTCCCGCTCCGCGCGCAGTCGCTCCTGGTGCTCGGCGAGCATGTGAATCATGTGGTTGACCGCGTCGAACACCACCACCTCGACGCGGCCCTGGTGGCTGGACAGCTTGGCGTCAAACTGGCCGTGCGCAAGCTGCCTGGCGACGTCCGCAATGTGACGGAGAAAGCGATTCCTGCGCGCCACATCCAGGCGCCACAGCGCGCACGTGACCAGCCACACCGCCAGCGGCAAACCTATCCACCAGACCACTCACTCAAGCCTCCTTTGGGCTGAACTTGTAGCCGACGCCGCGGACCGTGTGAATGAAGCGAGGGTGCTTGGGGTCCCGCTCAATCTTTTCGCG
This sequence comes from Alicyclobacillus shizuokensis NBRC 103103, assembly GCF_001552255.1. Classification (GTDB taxonomy): domain Bacteria; phylum Bacillota; class Bacilli; order Alicyclobacillales; family Alicyclobacillaceae; genus Alicyclobacillus_G; species Alicyclobacillus_G shizuokensis. The sequence goes on along the minus strand of NZ_BCQV01000021.1, from coordinate 32,985 downwards.
CAGATGGGACACGTGCACATCCACAATGCGCGTGTCCGCACTGGCCCAGTAGCCCCACACCTGATCCAACAGTTGATCGCGCGTCAGCACCCGATCCCGATGCTCCATGAGGTACCGCAGCAGTTCAAACTCCTTCGGGGTCAGGGCCAGCCCCTCGCCGTCCAGCGTCGCCTCATGGCGAACCACATCCACCACCAATCCGTCCGCCGACAGCCGCGGCGCTTCGTCGGACCGGCCGGCCTCCGCCGCCAATTCCCCGCGCCGCAGTACGGCCTTGATGCGGGCCACCAGTTCACGCGGGCTGAATGGCTTGGTCACGTAGTCATCCGCGCCGATTTCCAGTCCCAGCACTCTGTCCAGTTCCTCATCCCGCGCTGTCAACAAAATAATCGGCACCACCACCTGCTGCTGCCGCAGGCGCCGGCAGACCTCCATCCCGTCCATGCCCGGCAGCATGACGTCCAGAATCACCAGGTCATAGTGAGTCGGATCGGCCATGACGCGTTCGTACGCCGTCCGGCCGTCCGTCACCGTCTCGGTTTCAAAACCTGCCCGCTGACAATTAAACTCCACCAGTTTGACAATCGCCGGCTCGTCATCGACGATCAACAACTTCTGCGCCTGCAAGGGTGAATGGCCCACCAGCTACCCGCCTCCCGTATCGTGACCGTACCTAGTATAAAGATTGTACATCGGATCGATGAACGATTTGTAAAGGGCGTGTAAAGGTTCCTTCCAGGAGTTGTTACGACTTTTGTCATACTCTGCCAAGCATTTATCTTCATGATAAAGATAATTTCCGATATACTGAACCCCAGGTGATACCATTGTGCGCTGAAACCACGAGCCAGCTGGAGATTGCCAAGGAGCTGTGCGGCTTGGGACCGGACCTGGTGCGGCAAGTCGTCCGTTTCATGGCCCCCTTGCACGAGCAGTTTGACCTCACCCCAGCTCAGTCGTTCCTCTTGACCCATCTCTATCAGCACGGGCCGGCCACGGCCAGTACGATTGCCGAGTGGATGGGCATCACTTCGGGACCGGTCACCAATCTGACCGCCCGCTTCGTGCGCCGCGGATGGATTGAACGCAGGCCGGATGAAGCGGACAAACGCATCAGTTGGTTCACGCTGACCGAATCTGGACGCCTTTTGGCGCAACGGTTCATAGCGGCCAATGAGGAGCTGTGGCGGCGCGTCATCGCCGCCATGGATGCGCGGCTGGTGGCACAGGCGGTGCCGCTGCTCAAGGACCTATCCACCGTCCTGGCCGGCTTGACGGACACGGCCGTTTCATGAGCAGACCTCATGCGGACCCTGTGCGGACAAAGGAGGCAGACAGATGTATGCGCGATTAGGCCCGTTCATCCACCGGTTTCGCTGGTGGATTGTGGCAGCCTGGCTCGTCATCACCGCCGCATCGTTGATAGGGCTGCCCAACCTGAACACGGTGGTGTCCCATACCAAGACCGACTACATCCCGCAAGACTCGTCCGTCATCACAGCGAGCAACCTGGCCAAACATGTAGACCCCAAGCATCAGGCCCAGAGTACAGCGGTGATTGCCGTCCACAATCCCCACGGACTGACAGCCGCTGACAAGGCGTACTTTGACAGGCAGCTGAAACAGATTGAAAACAACAAACAGCACTACGGCGTGACGTACGTGCAGGACCTGGAGAACAGCGGATCGGACAGCAAAGGGGTATTCCTCAGCCGGGACGGAAGCACCGAAATCGCCATGGTGGGCCTGCGCTACGACGTCGCCAGCGACGCCATCAAGGGAGCTCTGAACAGTCTGCATCAGGTGTTCACCCACCCGCCCAGCGACGCCAGGGTCTATTTTACCGGCGACGCGCCGCTGCAGCAGGACGAAATCGCGGTCTCCATGGCCGGCGTCGAAAAGACCGCGTACATCACGGTGGCGCTGGTGCTCATCATCCTGTTGTTGGTTTTTCGGTCGATTGTGGCGCCCCTGGTGACGCTGTTGGCGGTGGGCCTGACGTATCTCATCACGACCGGATTGGTCGCCTGGTTGGCCGGGTTTGGCCTGCCCGTTTCGAGTTTTACCCAGACCTTCTTAATCGCCGTCTTGTTCGGCGCCGGCACCGACTACTCCATCATCATCATGAACCGCTACCGAGAGGAACTGGGGCGAAAGCCGGACGACCCCGCGGCCGCCCTTGCGCACGCCGTGGCGGCGATTGGCAAGACGGTCCTGTTCAGCGGACTGACGGTGCTCACCTCGTTCGCCGTCCTCTACCTGGCCCACTTCGGGCTGTACCGCAGCGGCGTCGGTGTGGCGGTCGGCATGGCAGTGTTGATTGTGCTGTGCTTCACCTTCATTCCGGCGTTGATTGGCATCCTCGGGCCATGGCTGTTCTGGCCGCGCCGCATCGGCGCCGCCAACGCCCATCGCCCTTCCCGCGTGTGGGGATTTACAGGCGGCGTGGCGGTGCGGCGGCCTTGGTGGACGCTTTTGTGCCTGCTGGTCGTGCTCACCCCGTTGGGACTCTTGTTCACGGATCCCCGCTCGTTTGATCCACTCGGGGACATCCCGGGGGCCAACTCTGCGCAGGGGTTTCGCGTCGTCTCGCAGGCGTTCGGCCCCGGTACGGTGATGCCGCTCAACATTGTCCTGCATACGGATCGAAACCTGCGCACATCGGCCGGACTTGCGACGATTGAACAGGTGTCCGAAAGCGTCGCCGCCCTGTCCGGGGTGCAAAAGGTCGACAGCGCCACCCGGCCGGAGGGGCGCGTCATCCGCGATTTTCAATTGGCGAACCAAAACCAGCAGGCGGCCTCGGGTCTCAGGTCGGTGCAGAAGGGGCTCGGGCAACTGGCCAGCCAATTGCAGACAGCCGCTGGCGGTCTCCAACAAGGCGTGACGGGCAGTACCCAGTTGGAACAGGGAGCGCGGCAGGTGCAGTCCGGCGCCAGCCAGCTGGACAGCGGCCTGTCCACAGCCGCCAGCCAGACCAAGAAGCTGGCTGACGGGGCCAATCAACTGGCGGCGGGCACCTTGGGGCTAAAGCACGGTGTGGAGCAGTGGCAACAAGGGGCTAGCCAATTGAATGCAGGCGCCAAGAAGCTGGCCGCGGGCACGCGGCAGCTCAGCGCCGGGTTGAACGGACCGGACGGGTTGGCCCAAGGCAGCGCGAAGCTGGCCGAAAGTCAACAGCAGCTGGCTGGCCTGAACAGCCAGCTCGCCGAGACGCTGAACGATTGGGTCAAGGCGCACCCGACGGAAGCGGCCGATCCGTCCGTGCAGCAGATGCTGCAGTTGGCGAATGCGGCCGCAAACGGCGAGCAGCAGGCGGCCAGCGCGAGCAAACAGCTGGCGGACGGGACGCAGGCGGCAGCAAAGGCGGCCACGCAGGTGGACCAAGGGGCGCAGCAGGTAGCCAGCGGCCTCGACCAACTGTCCGCAGCAGCCGGCCCCTTGGCCAACGCGACTCTGAAACTGCACCAGGGCGCGCAGCAGCTGGCAGGCGGCAGCCAGGCCTTGGCGGATGGTCTGTCGCAACTGAGAAGCGGCGCCAAGTCCCTGTCCAGCGGCAGCGCCCAGTTGGCAGACGGGGTGGATTCCCTGGCCAATAGCCTTCAAGCGGCGCCTGGCGGGCTGAGCCAGGCCAGCACAGGGGCGAACAAACTCTCCTCCGGCGTCTCCCAGGTGCAGAGTTTCCTGCACGGCTCGGCCGAGGCCGGCAGCGGCCATGGCAGCCCGGGATTTTACGTGCCGGAGAGCACCGTCGAGAACGACCGGCAGTTGGCGAAAGCGATGGACGCGTATATCTCGCCCGACGGCCATACGGCAAAGTTCTCCGTGATCCTGCGAGACAACCCGTATTCCAACGCTGCCATCCGCCTTGTGCCGAACGTGGAACAGGCGGCGCGGACCGCCCTGGCGGCCAGTCCGATTCAGCAAGGGCAGATCCTGTCCTATGGGACCACCGCCCAGCAGGCGGAGTTGAACCGCATCTCGAGCCAGGACTTTACCCGCACGGTGGTGCTCATCCTCGGCGTCATCTTCCTGCTGCTGGTGCTGATGCTCCGCTCCATCCTGGCGCCGCTGTACATCATCGTCTCGCTGGCCGCCACGTACTTTGTCACCATGGCCGGCTTGCAGCTCATCTTTGTCGGCATTCTGGGCAGAACCGGGCTCAACTGGGTCGTGCCGTTCTTCGTCTTCCTCATCCTCGTGGCATTGGGAGTGGACTACAGCATCTTCTTGATGACTCGTTTTGAGGAAGAACAACGGCAGACGCGCAGCATAGGCGAGGCGATGCACACCGCGATGAAACACATGGGGGGCGTCGTCTTCTCCGCCGCCGCCATCATGGGTGGCACCTTCGGATCGATGATTGCCACCGGCGTGGCCTCCCTGGTAGAAATCGCCACTGCCGTGATGCTGGGGCTGGTCTTGTATGCCCTGATCGTTCTGGCCTTCTTGGTCCCGGCCTGCGCACGGGTGATTGGCGCAGGACACGGTTGGCCCTTCCGGTCTGTCCAGCCACAAGCCGACACACCCGGGCAGGGTCCACCGGAACGCGTTCCCTCGCAGTGGCTGCCTGAATGAGACAGCCACAGCCCCATCTCCCAGCTTGAACAGAACCCGGACCCCATGCGTCCGGGCTCTTCATATTTATCCCATTTTCACGCCTTTCGGTTGAGCGTATAATAAATCCGAGGATTGATTCAGGAGCAAAAACTTTTTGGAATCGAAGGGATACCCATGGCTGTCTGGAAACGAAACCTGTTTGTCGTTTGGTTTGGTTGTTTCGCCACCACCGCTGGCATGAGTCTGGTCGTGCCGTTCCTCCCTCTTTACATTGGGGAACTGGGCGTCCATAACACGGCCGCAGTGGAACAGTGGTCCGGTGTCGCTTTTGGCGCCACGTTCCTGCTGGCGGCCATCGTCGCGCCGGTGTGGGGCCGTATGGCCGATACCTACGGACGCAAGGTGATGCTGCTGAGGGCGAGTCTGGGCATGGCCGTCATCATGACCCTGATGGGGTTTGTCCAGAACGTCTGGGAATTGGTTGGCCTGCGCCTGCTGATGGGCGGGGTATCCGGATACATCTCGGCTGCCATTACCCTGGTGGCCACCCAAGCCCCCAAGGAGAAGTCGGGATGGGCGATGGGCACGCTGAACACCGGAACGGTAGGGGGCTCTCTGTTGGGTCCGCTGTTTGGCGGCCTGCTGGCCGATGCCCTCGGTTTGCGCCACGTCTTTTTTGTGACGGGCGCCTTTATGTTTATGGCCTTTGTGGTCACCGTACTGTTTGTAAAAGAAAGCTTTGTGCGGCCCAGCGCCGAGGAACTGAAAAACAGACCGAAGCTCACGCGGCGCGAGGTGTTTGCCCGGTTGAGCAACCCGCGCACAGTGTGGGCCATGTTTGTAACCACATTCATGCTGCAATTGGCAATCATGTCCATCAACCCGATTGTCACCGTCTATGTGCAACAACTCAGTCCGCACAGCCGCCACATCGCGCTCATGGCCGGAGCGGTGGTGGCAGCCGCGGGATTGGCCAACGTACTCGCTGCGCCCACGATTGGCAAACTGGCCGACAAGGTGGGTCAGCAGCGCGTCCTTGTGACCTGCCTGGCCGCCTCGGCGGTCGTGTTCGTGCCGCAGGCGTTCGTCCAGAACGCATGGGAACTGCTGGTCCTGCGCTTCGTTTTGGGTTTGTTCATGGCGGGACTGCTGCCGTCGGTCAACTCGTTGGTACGCCGTCTGGTTCCGGACGACATCGCGGGACGCATGTTCGGCTACAATCAGTCCGCCCAGTATTTGGGCAACCTCTGCGGGCCCCTGCTCGGCGGCCAGCTCGCCGCAGCGTTCGGAATCTCCGACGTGTTCTTTGTCACCGCGGCCTTGTTGTTCATCAATGCGGCCTGGGTCTGGTTTAACCTCGGCAAACAGCCCCTGCCGCAGGTCCCCAGGCTGCGCCACTCGCACAAATGAAGGCAACCGACAGCGAAACCCGGGAGGGTCACACCCCCTCCCGGGTTTCATTTCAATCCACTGCCGGCCCACCCAGTCGGGACCCTTGAACGGTCCGTCCGCGCCCGCACAGCCTGCTCATGATAAGGCTGCAAGCGCAGCCGCGGCTACGGGCTGGCCTTCGCCGCCACAGGCGTCTCCGCGCTCTCGACAGGGCTCTCCGCCAGGTGTTTCGCCCACTCGTCTGGAGACAGAAGATCGGGATAGGCCGACTCGTTGTGGAGCACCGCGTCCAACCCCAGCTCTTCTTCCTCCGCGGTGACGCGGAAGCCCATCACCTTATCCACTATCCAAATCAGAATCAGCGTACCGATGCCCGAGAACAGCCAGGTGGCCACCACGCCGCACAACTGCAGCAGCAGCTGGTGCGGATTCCCATGGAGGACACCGTTGGCCCCTGCCGAATTGACAGCCGTGGTGGCGAACAAACCAGTGGCCAAGGCGCCCCAAGTGCCGCCGATGCCGTGGCCGCCAAAGGCATCCAGGGCATCATCGTAGCCCAGCCGCCCCTTCATGAACGTGCAGGCTAGATAGCACACAATGCCCCCAACGAAACCGATGACCAGCGACGCCCCCGGAGTGACAAATCCGGCCGCTGGGGTGATGGCCACCAACCCCGCCACTGCACCTGCGCAGGCGCCGACCAACGTGAAGTGACCCGTCCGTAAACGCTCGGTCAACATCCAACCCAAAGCCGCCGCCGCGGTCGCCGTGTTGGTCGTCACGAATGCGCTGGCCGCCAACCCGTTTGCCGCCAAGGCGCTGCCGGCATTGAACCCAAACCAGCCAAACCAAAGCAGGGCCGTGCCGAGCAGAACGAACGGCACATTGTGCGCGCGGATGCTGTCCGATCCGTAGCCCACACGCTTCCCGAGGTAAATCGCGGCCACCAAACCGGCCACGCCGGAGCTGATGTGAACCACCGTGCCGCCGGCGAAATCCAGCACACCGAGGTCGCGCAACCAGCCGCCGACGCCCCAGACCCAGTGTGCGAGCGGATCGTAAATGAAAGTGGACCAAAGCAAGATAAAGACGAGAAACGAAGAGAACTTGACCCGCTCGGCCAGGCCGCCGACAATCAGCGCGGGCGTGATGATGGCAAACATAAGCTGGAACATACTGAACGCCCCGGCTGGTACGGTGGCCGCATAGTCGCTGTTGGGAGCAGCGCCTACCCCGTGCATCAGGAACCAACTGAGATTACCGACCACGTGGCCGGCGTCGGGACCAAACGCCAGGCTGTAGCCGAAGACCACCCATTGGACTGAGACCAGTAGGATGACGGCAAACGCCTGAAACATCGTGGTGATGACGTTCTTCTTGCGAACCAGGCCGCCGTAGAAAAAGGCGACGCCGGGCGTCATGATGAGGACGAGTGCGGCCGACGCCAGTACCCATGCCGTATCCCCCGGATCGATCTTTGGCATAATACTTTACACCCCTCTCTGGTTTCTGCTCACAATGTATCCTCCCTGGCTGGTACTTTCAATGATTTTTGTTATGTTTAATGACATTCCTAACTGAACTTGCAATCGATCGGAGTCGTCATACCCTCTCGCGACTTGAACGAAACATGATAGAATACAATTGGGAGGTTATGCGATGAACGAAGCGGACCTGGACTACCGTGAAGCCTTTGCGGCCGTGCGGGCGGAACTCGGTAAACACTATGAGGTTCCGGACATCGTGCGTCCCAGTTCGCGCTTTGTGTTCCTGCTCGAATCTCCGCATGTGCAGGAGCTTCGCTACCGAGCCCCTGTCTCCGGGTCTTCGGGCGCCACCATGAGCCGACACCTGTTTGGCGAACGCTACGCACGCTTTCCACTCGGATGGCTGGTCAAGAAAAACGCGGACGAGGAAAAACACAGGCCGAGCCTTGACCGAATCGGCCTCATGAACGTGTCCAACATCCCCATGCAGGCAAGCGCCTACCGCAACCGCGACGTCCACAAGCGGTACGGCCAATGGCTGCAGGCCCTCGAGTTTGTGCGCGCCAACAACCACAGGGAGCAGTTCGACCAACCGATGGCCCAGGCGGTGCAGGACGTCTTGGTTGAGTCCCTGCGCGAAAAGTTGCACCAGCTTACCGCCCGCTCGTGCGTGTTCGTACCCTGCGGACGGTTTGCCCAGAAGTTTTTCCGCCTGGCCGGCGTACAGAGCGAGCACTGGCTGGTGATTTGGGACGTGCCCCACCCGTCGTATAACTCCTGGGATCGCGCCCGCTATCAGCCGGCCATCGAACGCCTGCGCGAAGCCTGGAACCGTTCGGCTGCGTATGCAACCGCTGCCGCTGCCAACGACAGTCCCGATAGCGACGCGCGGCCTGTGTGAAAGAAATCCCTGCCCCCGCCGTCATGGGAATACACGCTCGGTATAGGGGGAAACTCGGGATGCAGAGCGATGTGTTGTGCGTCGAGGAAGGGATGTCCCATGGGACCACATGCGCCGTGGCTTGTCGCTTGGATGGCCTTGGTACAATCCGTCGTGTTGCTTGGCCTTGGCCTGCTCTCCGTATTCACAATGCCTTGGTGGGGGCGCGTGGTGTTTGGGCGCGTCTTTCGCGACGCGGTGACCAAGGTGTTCGCGGAGCCTTACACGCAAAACCTTGCGGAGGGGCTCACCGCGCTGCGCAAATTCGGGGTGCAGTGGACCATCGAAAGCGAACTGCGCGCGCAGGAAGGCATGCCGCTGGGCAAGCCCATCGGCACCGCGCGCGCGTTTCCCCACTTCGACGGGCTGCTGTTCTCACCCGCACAGCTGCGGCGGCACGCTCTCGACAACCACATCCCGGTCTCCACCACCACCATAATCGGGAGAAACACGAAAAAACCGCTCGTGCTGTCCATCCCCATTCTGGTGACCGCCATGGGATACGGTGTGGCCCTGAGCAAGCCCTTCACCCGCGCCCTCATGAAAGGCGCCGCCTTGGCCGACACCGCCAGCAACACGGGACAGGGGCCGTGCCTGCCGGAGTTTCGCCAGCTGGCCAAGCACCTGGTGGTGCAATACCACGCCTCTCCCTGGCGGCCCACCCCAGACACCCTGCGGCAAGCCGACATGATTGAGATTCGCATCGGCCAAGGGGCCAACGCCGGCTGCGGAACCTTCATCCCCCCCGACCACCTGACGCCGGAAATGGCCGCCGACATGGGATTGTCGGGGACTCGGCGACAAGGCGGTTACATTCCCGCGGGCGTTCCCGAAGCCAAGAACGAGCGCAGGCTGCGCCGGTTGGTACAGTCCCTACGCCAGCTGAGCGGAGGAGTCCCGATTGCCGTCAAGCTAGCCGCCAACCATGAACTGGAGCAGGACCTGCTGATGGCTGTCCGTGCAGGCGTTGACGTAGCGGTGCTGGATGGGGCGCAGGGTGGAACCCAATCCGCAGCGGCCATTCTCGTCGATGATTTTGGCCTGCCGACCCTATCCGCTTTGTGCCGGGCGGTTCAATTCTTGCGATCCAAGGGTTGGCGCGACAAGGTCGACCTCATCATCTCCGGCGGCCTGCGCACCCCCGGGGATATGCTGAAAGCCCTGGCTTTGGGTGCCGACGCGGTCTACATTGGGACCGCCGCCCTGTTTGCGACGACCCACACGCAGATTGTCAAGGCGATCCCGTTTGAGCCTCCGACCTCCCTGGCCTGGGCCACTGGCGCCCATCGCCAGCAATTTGATGAAGAGGAGGGCGCGCAAAGCCTGGCAAGATTCCTCAACAGTTGCGCGGAAGAGATGAAAACGGGTGTTCGCGCGTTAGGGAAGAAGTCGGTGCACGACGTCTGCGAAAGCGACCTTGTGGCATGGAACGCGGACGTCGCCCGCATCACAAAATTGCCGCTCATCTAGCCTCGTCACGCACCGGATTTCCGAACAAAGGCTCAGGTCCGCTCACCGCGGACGGGACCAGACGCCAAACGACGCGTCGGGTTACAGTCGCGCCCTATACGTTGTACGTCTGTACGTAGTGGAGTCGCGCATCAGCCTTGATGTCGAACTTCAAGCTCCGGAACTGTTTGCGCCACTGTTTGTCGCCAGGCCACTGATCTGGGTGTTGCCTGTACAGGGTGAGCCCGAGTCCGAAGATGTCCGTTCCCCATCGCCGTTGACTGGTCGCGAGGCTCTCTCGAACGAAGGTTTGCACTTGTTTGGACACGGCGCGCTCCAATTGCTTGCGACGCGACGTCGATTGCAGCCTGGCGCAGATGCCCCCTTCGATGTCGCCGACGAGGCGGGTGCGAATCTGCACCTTCTGAAACCCGGATGCCGCCGTGGGAAAGCGAATGTCGGTGTGTACCGATTTGATGTTCACCGTAAACCTTCCGTCTCCCTCCGGGCACCGGAAATCGGTAACCGTCCGTGAACACTGATTCTCGACAAATGTCCAGCCCAAAACAAGCTTGTGGGACAGGGTGCCAACCAGTCGGTTCCCTTGAAACACGGCGAGCCCGTGGATTCGCGGCGACGAGGACGGGTCATCCGCAAAGACCGCGAAAGAATACGGCTCCACGCCGGGAGTGACCAAACGCTGGTGAAAACCGCCCACAGATCCTTCATAGGGGCGGTCAAGGAGGATGTCGTTAGTAAAAAAATTGGTCAAGTAGCGGGCAGGAATCGGGTCCGTTGGCGGATTGAACTTCGTTATCTGCTCCGCAGAAGCGAACGATATGCACAACCACGCATTGCGCGGCACAATCCGCGATTGGACCAGAGGATTGAGAACCGGACTAATCCCTTGCCGGGCCAACTGCTGATTCACAATCACGGCCTGCAGATGGCCAAAGAACAACCTCCGGTCCACCGAAAGTTGAATTCGATGCACCGCCTCTCCGACACTGGCCCCAGATTGACTGACGGTGATGGTCTTGCCCTGATTGGCGCCCCCCTCACCGCTGGTGATGGTTCCCAACTTGTGCGGCAACGCGATTTGCACCGATACCGTCACCCCCCCATGCTCTGCCGGATCGATGCCGAGCAAGAGGACAATGGCGCGCTTTTGCAATTCCACACCGTCCCAACAGCCAGACAACGGCAAAACCAGAGCCAACAACACAGCGATAAACAAGACCCTCTGCCTCACCGCCTGACCAGGCTCCCCGCGCCGCTCCGCTCGTGACGGACCGTTAACCACACACTCAAAGCGACCACGAGCACACACCCAAAACCGATGCTGCTGGCCTCATAGAGTTTCGATGTGCCTACGTAAACATCCGCAATCCACGCCAGGCTGCCGCAGGTCCCCAGGACAAGGCAACCGCGCGCGACGCTTGGCATCCGAATGTACGGACGGATCAGCATATAGGCCCCGAAAACACACAAGTTTAACAAACCGGAGACGGCAATCAAGATGGGAATGAGGTTGATGACGTCCAGGCGTATGCCCAGTTGCATCCGCATGGCCTCAATGACGGGCCACTGCAAGGCGGCGCCTTCGAAAGCGCCAAAGTTCGCCAAAACCATGCAAAAGTCCAGGGCCATAAGAAGCAACACTCCCCCACCACCGAACAAGTAGGCACGGAAGGCTGTTCCGGGGGACAGCCACGCTTGGAACAACGGCGTATACAGCATAACCAGCGACCATCCGGGAAGCAACTGCAGTACGTGCGGCAAGGCGCCCAGCCATTGTCCTGCCTGCATTGGATTTGCCAAGGGGAATAAGTTGGCGAAATCCGCCCGGCGAAAGCACAACATCGACATGGCCAGGCCGAGCAGCAGAGCAGGCCAAAACAAAACCGCACAGTAACGCAACAGGGCGTCAACCCCCCCCACCAACAATTGAAGCGGAATGAGCAGGCCCAACACAATCAACACCGACGTCGGGGTGTAAGGCAGGACATCGTAATGAATCAGCTCGATACCCGATTGCAGCACCCGTGCCCCGTACAGGCAAAGAACGAACGCCCACAGGAAGTTCGCTAGGCGGCCGCCCCATCTGCCCAGCATGGTTTCCAGCATGGAGGCGGTATGGAGCTGGGGTGGGCCGTGGTCGCGATTTATCGCCATTACGGCCACAGTCAACCGGCCCAAGACCACCGCCAAGAGCCACCAGGCCATGAGCAGCCACCACACATTTGTGCCCGCGCCCTCCAACCAATCGGGAAACCAGTCGAAGGTGGCCGGGCCGAGCAACGGGATGAACACCAATATGCCATACGTCTGTGCATTTCTTCCGCGCATCATGACGGACGGCGTTTCCTTCCCCGCTGGGGACGCCAGCCGACCGCGACGCCTCCCAATGGACTCTGGTAGGTGGCCGGAACCGTCACTTTGCCAATCAACGGAAGGCGCACAAACGTGTCCCTCCATTCGCGGGATATTCCTTGGGCGAACGGCGTCAGATACGGGACACCGAACGATTTCAGGGTGCACAAATGGGCGGCCACCATGAGGGCGAACCAAAGCGTGCCCACAATGCCGAAAACAGCTGTGACGAGAAGCATGGGAAAACGAATCATGCGGGTGATAAACGCTGCCTCGTAATTCGGGATGGCGAAAGCGCCGAGCGCAGTCACGCCGACGACAACAACCATGATGGGACTGACGATGCCCGCCGTGACAGCGATGTCTCCGAGCACCACGCCGCCGACAATGGTGAACGATTGCCCCACCTGCTGCGGCATCCGATTGGCGGCCTCCCGCACCAGCTCCACCATCAACTCCATAAAGGCGGCTTCAAAGACGATGGGAAACGGGATGCCTTCGCGACTGGCGGCCAGTTGCAACAACAGATTGAGCGGGATGAGTTCCGGGTTGTACATGGTGAAGGCCACGTACATGGAAGGTCCGAAGATGGATACAATGAGCGCAAAGAGACGAATGAGGCGAAGGGCAGACCCGGACAGCCAACGGTGATCATGGTCATCGGCGGTGTGAAAGAAGGTAATCATCACGGCAGGCGCCAACAGCACAAACGGTGTTCCGTCCACAAGCACGACCACACGTCCCTCCAGCAGGGCGGACACCGCCTTGTCCGGGCGTTCCGTCGCCTGCACCTGCGGATACGGCGACCACGGCATGTCCTCAATCCATTGCTCCACCAAGCCGCTGTCCAACACGCCATCGACATGGATCCGCTGAATGCGCCGGGCCACCTCCTCCACGATTTCGCCATTGGCCACACCCTCTAGATAGAGGAGCACCGTCTTCGTCCGCGTACGGGTCCCGAGTATGAACTCGCGCATGGCCAAATCGGGATCCCGAAGGCGCGAACGGATCAGTGACATGTTCGTTTCGATAGATTCGGTGAATCCGTCGCGCGGCCCGCGGACAGAGACTTCGGCCTCCGGTTCTTGCGGAAGCCGCCGATCCGTGGCCGTCACGTCCACGACCACATAGTCGCGCTCCAGACACAGAACCGCCTTGCTGTCCAACAGAGCGCACATGGCTGCCACTGCGTCCTTCTCTATCTGAATTTGCCCTAGTTCCAAGGTGTTTTGTAGCCAGAGGTGAGCTTCCCGACCGTGGTGTCGCCGGCCCTGGAGCAACAATGGCCGCAACAGCCGTTCTTCCACCCGGTTGTGATCCACAATGCTGCCAATGTAGACCACGTCCAGGTGAGCGGGGGGAACAGGTCGAACCACCACGTCAAACGCAGGATGAATCTCTCGCAGCAAGGCGCGTGTGGTTCGCATCATGCCGACCTCCTTCCTGCCCGAGCCTGCCCGCGGCGTAGTCTGTCCAACTGCTCAGATATCTATGCCCGTTGGGTATAAACCGCAGACATCCGACCCATGCTAGGTGCAAGCTGGGGAGGAATCACATTGCTCGTGCTCATTTTGGTGTACATTCTTGAAACTGTGGCTCTCATGGCGATTGCCCTGCGGGAGGCCACTCGACCTCAGCGCGCCCTCAGTTGGCTGGTCATCGGCATCGTCGCACCCGTGATTGGTCCCCTGTTGTACCTGGCTTTGAGCTGGCCTGTCCGCATCCACCGCCAGGGTGTCGGTCGATCCGCTCGCCAGCGCACAAGTTCGGAACAACGAGGCAACGACACACCCGCGCCTGACGCACCTGCGGACAGCTTGGTCTCTGCATGGGCAGCGACCGAAAATCCGTCCTCGACCGGACCGTTGTCCGCAGCTTTAACCCGCATTACGGGGCAACCGCCGCGGCCTGGTCGTGTGCGCGTGCTCACCAACGGCCCAGAGACCTACGAGGCGCTGGTCGACGCGCTGAAATCTGCCCAGCGCCGCATCGACATGGAATATTACATATACCGCGCGGATCATGTGGGGCGCCTGGTCACGGCTACGCTCATGGAGCGAGCCCAAGCCGGCGTCAAGATACGATTTGTCCGCGATGGAGTCGGCAGCCGGCAATTCCCCAAAGAAACTGTGGCAGAAATGGCCGCGGTCGGCATTGCGTGCCGAACGCTGTTTCCACTGCGTTTTCCGTGGATTGGTCCCCGACTGAATTACCGAGACCATTGCAAGATCGTTGTGGTGGACGATGAGATCGCGTTTTTGGGCGGCATCAACATCGGCGACGAGTACACCGGACTCAAGCCTGGAATCGGCCACTGGCGAGACACGCACCTGTGTTTGACCGGCGAAGGCGTATCCGCGCTGACCGAGGTGTTCGAGATGAACTGGTCCATTGCCACCGCTGACTCGGCAACCCCGGAAGACCGTGCGGCCGTATCGGACACAAATCACCGGCGTCAAGCCCGCTGGCGCTGGCGTGGGCGCTTTGCTGGAATGCGCGCCATCCGCCGCACCCGGCCGGCTCTCTCGGTTGAGTTCGCAGACCTTGACGGTGGGGACTTGACGCAGAGCCGGGACCCAGGCCCAGCCGGCTCGGAACACCGCGAAGGCGCTCAGGGGCCAGCGGCAGCCGGATTGGCCGGCCAAGGCTCGGAAGCCCTGGTGCAATTGATTGCGAGCGGGCCGGACAGCCCGTCCCCGACACAGAAGGAGCTGTTCTTTCTGTGCATCACGCTGGCCGAGCGGCGGGTAGAAATCACGACACCATACTTCGCCCCCGATGCGGATCTGATCATGGCGATGAAAACCGCCGTGGCGCGCGGAGTGCGCGTGCGCCTGCTGGTCCCGAAACATCCCGACCACCGTTTGGTGGAACTCGCCAGCCAAACCTATTATGGCAGCCTGCTGGAGTCGGGGATTGAGATCTACCAATACGAGCCCGGAATTCTGCACGCCAAGGTGATGACCGTGGACGAAAGCGTGGCGGTGGTCGGCGCGGCCAACTACGACCCGCGCAGCTTCCGCATGAACTTCGAAGTCTCGGAAGTGATCTACAGCCAGGCTGTAAACGAGCACCTGCGCAACCAGTTTGAACGCGACCTCGAATCGTCGACGCCGCTCCACCTGGCGGACCTGCGCCAGCGACCGTTGTGGCAGCGCGCACTCGACCGGGCAGCCCGCGTGTTCGCTCCGCAGTTGTAAGCGCATGGGCCAGTTCACTGCATACGTCTTCGCGCCGAGCGACAATCGCGGCGCGTCTTGCCCTTGGACTCGAAGCACTTTGACATACGTACATCAAAATTATGAACCCTATCCATCATTTTTGATTGACAAGCACGAGACCCATGGATTATAACAAAGTTACCACACGAAAGGACCTGTGCTCGATGAAAGCCGATTCAAGGGTGACAAAGAAACAGATTGCCGAGCAAACAGGACTCTCCCTGTCGACCATCGACCGGGTGCTCAACAACCGCGGGCACGTGAAACCGGAGACGTATCGCCGGGTCATGGAAGCTTGCAGGGAGTTGAACTACCAGGTCAACCGTTCAGCCAGCCTGCTCTCGCGCAAGCGCGATATCATGATTGGCATCGTCTTGTTCACCTATCCGACATTTTTCTGGGATCAAGTAGAGAGAGGCGTCCAGAAGGCTTATCAGGAGCTACGCGACTACGGGCTGCAAGTCGAGGTGATGAGGATTGACAACACCCCCGACGTGGATGTGGACAGGGTGCGGGAGGTCATTGATTCCGGCCGCTTTGCCGGACTGGCGCTGGTAGCCAGCGACGATCAGTTCATCGGTATCATTGACCGCTGTATCGACACGGGCTTCCCGGTGGTGACACTGAACACAGACGCTCCTGCGAGCAAACGATTGTTTTATGTCGGATGCAACTACACTCGAGCCGGCCGGCTGGCAGCAGAACTGCTGTGTAAGTTTGTCGGCCGGAAAGGGAAAGTCACCCTGATCACCGATTCCTGGACGTCGTTTCAGTCGCACCAAAAAATCCAGGGGTTTCGCGAAGCCCTTGCGGAATACCCGCACGTCCGCATGGTGGGTCCGCTCAAGTTCGAATTGGCGGATGCGGCCAATACCATTCAGGCGCTTGCCGATGACCTGCGAAACGTCGACGGCATCTATGTCTCAAGTGCCGAGTTGGTGCGCGTAGCCGACCTCAAGCAGGAGATCAACCCGGAGGCCGTTCTGATTGGCCACGACATGAACCCGGAGATCTACACGCACCTGCAGTCTGGGGCCATAACCGCGGTCATCTGCCAAGACCCAGAGGCGCAGGGGTACCTTACGGTGACCAAGTTGTTCCACCGCATAGCCCTGAGCGAAGATGCGGACGGTCCCGAGCACATCACCAGACTGGACGTTGTTGTCAAAGAGAACGCGCGCTTCTTCATTTGATCCAATGGGAAGGGCTGACTTTTGGGCGCAGAGACAGCGCGTTCCCTGCGCTTCCAGCGAATTCAGCCACCCGGCTCAGCGCTTGCGTGGTCAGAACGCGGTTCCCGACCGGAGAAACCGCAAGCGGGAAGTAGTAGTCCATTTTGACGTACGTACATCAGAATTTGATGCAAAAAATAATCAAAAACAACCACTCATTGGTCATCTTCGGCCGTCAACTGAAAGGTGGTGAGGCCTACCTGCGCCACAGACGCCCTGCACAGGAAGCAACCGTATAGACTGGTATTGAGCAGCTATTGAGGAGAGAACACGAGGGGGAGCGATGATGAAAAAATTGTCTCTGGCCGCAGGCAGTGCCCTGGTCTTGGCTGCAGCCGTGACGGGTTGCGGCAGCTCGGGAACATCGAATACTTCGAATACGGGCGGATCGACGGGCACGGTGAGCCTGAACTTTCTGCAAAACAAGCCGGAAGTCGTCGACCAATGGAATCAGTTGATCAAAGCTTTTGAGAAGCAGAACCCGAACATCAAGATCAAGCAGATCAATCCGCCCAACACGGATACGACGCTGCAGTCAGACCTGGCAAAGGGGCAGATGCCGGATATCGTGGCGATGGGCGCCGACGCGACGTTCATCCAGATGGCGAAGAACGGGGTCTTCAAGGACCTCTCCAACGCTCCAGAGTTAGACAAGGTGTCTCCCGTGTACTTAAAGATGCTGGAGCAGGAAGTGGGCAAAGACACACCGTACGCCCTGCCCTACACGGTCAACGCGGTGCCTATCATCTACAACGTGGACCTGTTCAACAAGTATCACCTCAAAGTCCCGAAAACCTGGGACGAGTTGATGAACGAGGCCAAGCAAATCCAGGCTGCTGGCGGCACACCATTCTACAACGGGTTTAAGGATGCGTGGACCCTCGCCCCCATCTGGAACGCACTGGCCGCCAACACGGAGGGAAGTTCGTTCATCCAAGATCTGAAGGCCGGTAAGACCACGTTCGCCAAGAGCGATCTGACGGCCGCCAAGTCGATGCAGGAATTCGTGAAATATGGGCAGTCGAACCAGTTCGGCGTTGATTACAATGACGCCAATGTCGGTTTCGCCAAAGGGAAGTCGGTGTTTTACGCGCAGGGCATCTGGACTCTTCCGGTCATTCGCCAGGCCAACCCGAACATCAAACTCAGCACGTTTGTGGTGCCGGCGACCAACGACCCCAGCAAATTGAAGATGGTCTCTGGTGTCGACTCGCTGCTGACCGTCACCAACAGCGGCAACACGGCCAAGGAACAGGCCGCCATGAAATTCATCGATTTCCTTCTGGAGAAAAAGAACGCCGCGCAGTACGCCAATGCGGCAGGTCTGTTCTCAACCGTGAACGGCGTCAAAAATTCGGATGAAGCCTTGAAGCCGCTGCAGCCGTACATTGACCAGGGCAAGGTGGTCGATTTCGACGACCACTACTACCCGCCCGCCATGGCTGCCGGCAACCAGTACGAATCGGTGCTGCAGGGAGCCCTGTCGAAGAAGCAATCGGTGCAGCAGTTGTTGCAACAGCTCGACAGCCTCTATCAGCAGAGCGCGTCTCACCAGTAAAATCGACGAGTCCGGGGCGGAGCGAGTCAACCGCCCCGGGCGCCAGATGAGGAAGTGTTGAGGTTGCTCAAGTCAGTGCGCCGGTCCTGGCCGTATCTGTTGATGACCATTCCCGCGCTGGTGCTGTTTTTCTACTTCCATACCTGGCCTGCCCTGCACGGGATATTTCTCAGCTTCACCAACTGGAATGGGTTTGGCCCCTATCATTTCATCGGGCTGAAGAATTACGTCGACCTGTTCCACGACCATCAGGTGCTGCACGCATACGGTTTTACGTTCCTGTTTGCGTTTGTCACCACTGTACTCGTGAACGTAGTGAGCCTGCTGATTGCCCTGGCGCTCAATGCACGCATCAAGCTGCCGAACACGTTCAAGGCCATCTTTTTCCTGCCATACGTGCTCAGCACGCTGATTGTCTCGTTCATTTTCAACTACCTGTTTTCGAATGTTATCCCCGACGTGGCGACTCAATTGCACCTGACCGCCCTGTCGCAAAATCTGTTGGGCACTCGTTGGGCTTGGGTGGGCATCGTCATCGTCTCCGTGTGGCAAGGGGCTGCATTCAACACGCTGCTATACTTGGCAGGTCTGCAGACCATACCGGATGACGTCTATGAGGCTTCCAGCATCGACGGGGCGTCCCCGTGGATGACATTCTGGCGCATCACCCTGCCGCTCATCGCACCCTTCCTGACGATAAACATGGTACTGGCGGCGAAAAACTACCTGCAGGTGTTCGACCAGGTGGTGGGCATGACCAATGGCGGGCCGGGCACGGCCACACAGTCCGTCTCGTTCGTCATCTACACTAACGGCCTGGGTGGCGGCGAGCTGTCCTACCAGTCGGCGAACGCGGTCGTGTTCCTGATTGTGCTCGTCATCGTGGCACTGGCGCAGGTCCGCCTCATGCAGGGACGGGAGGTGCAACTGTGAGAACGCGCACCAATTGGCCAGCCATGATCTTTCTGATCGTTGGAGCCTTGTTCATCCTGTTTCCGATCTACATGGCCATCGCCGTCGCCGTCAAATCGCCACAGGAGTTGGCCCAGTCGGTGCTAGGGTTCCCCAGCCACATTCACTGGGATAACTTCCGGCAGGCGATGAGCATCACGCACTACTGGCACACCTTTGGCAACAGCCTGCTCATCACCTTTTTCGCGGTCGTCCTGACCGTGCTGAGCAACTCGATGGTTGCATACGCCATCGCCCGCAACATGCACACACCGCTGTTCAAGGGCATCTATTACTACTTTTTCGCCGCCATGTTTGTCCCGTTTCCCATCCTGATGCTGCCGCTGGTTCACCAAATGAGCAGTATCGGACTGGCCAATCGGGTGGGGCTGATCATTCTCTACATCGTGTACGGCATCTCGTTCAACGTGTTTGTCTACATCGGTTACCTGAAGTCCATTCCGCTCGAACTGGAAGAAGCGGCGCTGGTGGACGGCGCCAGTCGCTGGCGGATCTTCTGGCAAATCGTGTTTCCCCTGTTGGGACCCATGAATGCCACCGTCGCCATTCTGACCGGCCTGTGGGCATGGAACGACTTCATGCTGCCCCTGGTCATGCTGTCCGATCCGAACCAATACACGCTGCCCTTGGTGCAATACGCGTTCCAATCGCAGTACAGCACCAACTATGACCTGGCGTTTGCATCCTACCTGCTGGCGCTGTTGCCGATGATCATCGTCTACCTGTTGTTCCAACGTTGGATTGTCAGCAACGTGACCAAAGGGGCTATTAAGTAAAGGGCGGGGATGCGATACACTGAGAGCAGCCTGAACCCAAACCTAGGGGGCAAGCAGATGGTCCGTGTGCATGGCATTTCGGTGCACGGGTGCAGCGTGGACGCAGAGACACGCTGCGCCCACTACCACAGCGTGCTTGACATCATCGCCATCAAGTTTTTCTGCTGCCAAATGTATTATCCCTGCCATCTCTGCCACGAGGCTGTGGCAGATCATCCAGCGCAGACTTGGCCGGCCGACCACTTTCATGAAAAGGCCATCCTGTGTGGCGCCTGTGGGTCCGAACTCACCATAGAAGAGTACCTGGCGTGCGCCAGCCGCTGCCCCTACTGCCGCACTCGCTTCAATCCAGGCTGCGCCCGGCATGCCCCTTTGTACTTCGACACCCCCGTGATCCGCTGACTGCGGGAGTGTGATCTTTCGCACTGTTCCCGCACAAATTGATGACATTTTTTCATCAAAACTGTGGCATATCTGTGACAAACCGCGTATACTGAATATTGACGGACGATTCCGACTTTGCGCAACCTGAATGGCGCTCCGTCTCCTGGTCAACGCTTAAGGAGGAATGGATATGCTGCCGGAAGAGCGCTCGGATAGGGTTCGCAAGTTTAGACTCGCGGCATCCGAATCAGCTGCGCCAAAACCGTTCGGCCGCGTGGTACACGTGCCCGCCCGCCGATGGCGGCGATACAAGCGCCGCGACGCGCGCACCCCGGAACAAAGACGGGACCTGGTGTTCATCACCGTCTTCCTCGCGCTGCTTGCCTTGATGACGCTGCTGCCGGACCTGCGGGGCTTCGCCTGAACTCGACTTGGCGCACAGGCTCCCGTCCCCGCCCGAATGGGAAAAGGCCGCCTGCCCCAGGCGGCCTGTCTTTGTTCACGGTTCACGCCGACTGAAACTCCGGGTCTTCGTAAGGGTGCGCCACCCACCCAGACGGATCGATAAACAGCCGGATGGCGACAACCTTGCGCTCATCAGTCAGGGTGAAAAAGTGCGGGTTATTCTCGGGAACGGAGATGACGTCTCCCGCCTCCAGTTCGACATCGAAATAGCCCGTGTCGCCCTGTCCCTTGATGACGAACACGCCGCTGCCCGCCACGATGGCCCGCACCTCGTCCTCGGTGTGGGTGTGCACCTGCTCGAATTTCTTGAGCAGCTCCTCCAGGTTCGGAGTGGATTCGGACAAGGAGATCACGTCCCACTTCACATAACCGCGGGCTTTGGCCAACTGCTCGATGTCCTGTTGAAAAGCGGCGAGCACCTGCTCCTGCTCCGCCTCGTTCAATACAAACCGGCCCCGCAGTGAAGCCGGCAGCTTCTCCGCCTGCCAATGATCGTAATAGACCTGATTGGCGTCCAAAAACCGACGCACCGCCGCCTCTTCAGAAATCGTTTCTCCCGTGTTTCTCACACGAATCTTCGCCATCTGCTCAACCTCCCGATGGATGCACAGCATCAGCCTTGCAGGTTGCCCTCATCATAGAACACGCCGCACACAAAGTCCATTGACAGCCCCGGGACGCGTCTATATATTATGGATATCTCGCCTTGGACAGATAAGCCGCCAGTGACCATTCCATCACCCTATCCGGAGTCGTGAAGGGACCGGCCGATGTGCTCGGCAACCGGCCCTGCCATGGGTGCGGGGCGGATTCCTTGCAGACTTTCTTGGAGGATAAGGATGACCGCCGCGGGTGCGTCTCTTTCTGACGGAAAGGGGCGCTTTTTTGCTGGGTTTGCCACTTGATCCAACCTATCCAACCGTTGTCCGCAGCCCATTTGCACGCAGGCGGCCCGATATACCGGAGAGGAGGCTCCATATGGACAACCATACGGCCCCGTATGTGCTGGCAACCTACGAATTGGAGGACAAGCCGAGCGCCTTGGAAAAGCGGGCCGAAGGCATCGCAGTCGGCCTGACCGTCGGGTCTTGGACCGACCTGCCCGCCGCGAAACAGGCCTCCATGCAACCGTATCGTGGTGTGGTGGAAGGAATTGAAATACAGGAGGAACTCACGGCAGACCGGGTCCGCGCCCGCATCACCATCGGCTACCCCGTCGCCAACCTGGTGCCGAGCATCGCCGCGCTATTGACCACGGTCTTCGGCAAGCTGTCGATGGACGGCGTCATCCGGCTCGTGGACCTGCGATTGCCTACGGCCTACGTACGCCAATTCCCCGGTCCTAAACTCGGCGTCCAGGGTGTGCGCGAACGCCTCGGCGTCGGCGAGCGCCCGCTGGTCATGAGCATCTTCAAGTCCTGCATCGGCCAGACCCTTGAAGAGCTGACCGGGCATTTTCGCGAGCAAGCCTTGGGCGGCGTGGACCTCATCAAAGACGACGAGATTTTCTTCAGCGAAACCCTGGCGGCACCGGAGGCCCGGGTGCAACGTTTCCGCGAGGCAGCCGCTGAAATTGAAGATGAACTGGGCAAACCGGTGTTGTACGCGGTCAATCTGAGCGGCCCCATCTTCGACCTGCGGGACAGGGCCCGACGTTTGGTCGAGCTGGGAGCCAGCGCCCTCTTGCTGAACGTCGTGGCCTTCGGCTACGATGCGCTGCAGCACCTGGCGGCAGACCCCGAAGTGGCGGTGCCCATCCTGGCCCACCCCGCCATCTCCGGGGCCCTCTACGGCGCTCCCCACCACGGTATCGCCTCGCACATCGTGCTCGGTCAGCTGATGCGCCTTGCCGGCGCCGATGTCGCCATCTTCCCGTCACCGTACGGATCGGTCACGCTGCCGGTCGAGGAGGGACAGGCGCTGGTCGCGGCCCTGCGCGAAACCAACGGTCTGCGGACGGTGTTGCCGGCTCCGTCGGCCGGCGTGCACCCGGGACTGGTACCGAACATCGTGCGCGACTTCGGGCACAACGTCATTCTCAACGCCGGCGGGGCCATCCACGGCCATCCCCAAGGCGCCACAGGCGGCGGTCGCGCGTTTCTCGCCGCGGCGGAGGCCGTGGCCCAAGGGGTGCCGCTGGCAGAGGCGGCGGAGGCCAGCGAGCCCCTGCGCCTGGCGCTTGAGCGGTGGGGGTTGCCGGCATGAGGGGCGCCCCAAGCCTCGCCTTTTACTGCGACTTTGACGGCACCATCGCCCAACAGGACATGATTGGTGCCATCGTCCGCCACTTCCTGCCCGAGACCGGGCAGGCGATTGTGGACAAGGTCACCGCTGGCGAGTGGTCCGTGCGGCAGGGGGTTGAAGCGATGTTTGCCGAGATCCCGTCCCACCTGTTGCCCCAGATCCAGGCGTTTGCCCGCCAGGAGACGCGCGTCCGCCCAGGCTTCGCGGAATTCGTGGCGACATGCCGCCAGCGCGGTTGGCGGCTGACGGTGGTCAGCGGCGGTTTCGACTTTTTTGTTCATCCGGCGCTGAAGCCGTACCAGGATGTGGTGTCCGTCTACTGCAATCGTCTGGATGATGCGGGGCCCTACCTGCGGGTGGTCTGGAGTGTGCCCTGCGATGAGGCGTGCGACGGCGGCTGCGGGTTGTGTAAACCCACCGTGATTCGCCGCACCCGCCGCCCTGGCGAGCGCGTGGTGGTGATTGGCGACGGCGTGACGGACCTGAAGCAGGCGCAACTGGCCGACTTCGTGTTCGCCAGGGACAAACTCCTGCAGGCGTGCCGCAGCCTCGGCCTGAGGCATGCCGCCTTTGAGACGTTTTACGACATAATCGGCCACTTGACGACGGACCTTGTATGGAAGGAGTAATCGGGGCATGGCATTTTCGGTCGATCCGGCCGCGCCTGCGGTGCGCGCGGCGCGGCAGAAGGTCTGCCAACTGGCCGGCGAGCTGGCCGCGCGCGGTTGGCTTCCGGCCACCAGCGGCAACCTGTCGGTGAGGGTCACCGACGCCCCGCTGGTCATCGCCATCACGGCGAGCGGTTGGGATAAACAGCACCTGTCGGAGGACGGCGTGATTTTGGTGGACGAGCACGGCCAACTCGTCGAAGCCAGCACAGAAAAGCCCTCGGCCGAGACGGCGGTTCACACGCAGCTGTACACCCGTATGGGCTGTGGCGCGGTGCTGCACGTTCACACGCTCTACAACAACTTGGCGTCCGACCTGTATTTCTCGGCCGGGGCGGTCCCGTTGCAAGGCTACGAACTGCTCAAAGCGCTCGGCCACTGGGAGGAAAACGCGCGGATTGAGGTGCCGATTGTCGAGAACCACGCGGACCTCAACCGGCTGGCCGGCGCGGTCGCCGCCGTCGCCCACCCCGATGTCCCGGGTGTGCTGGTGCGCAACCACGGCATCTACGCGTGGGGACGGACCCCATCTGACGCCAAGCGGCACCTGGAGGCGCTGGAGTGGTTGTTCGAATACCATCTGCTGCGGCTTCAGTACGCCCTCCCGAAAGCGACCGATGCGCGCATCGCAGACTGAAACCGCTGCCGGCCGAACAGTTCGCTGACAGCCGGGCGGAACAGGCGGCCAGCGACAGAACGAGAGAGACTGGCCGCAGACATGGAAGAGGAGAATGCCCATGAACAAATAGTTAGTGTACGCCGGTCGGACGGAAGCCGAGCACACGTTAGGCGTACAGGGCACCCCCATGCAGTCCAGTTCAGAAGCGGACTCCATGATCTTCAAGACGGAGCCAAGCGCCTATCCTGGCAGGAGCGATGGCTGGCCTGTTGGAGCAGGAGCATAACGTCCTCGCGGGGCTACCTCGGCCTGGCTCAATGAGCCCACCGTTTCAGTTTGCGCACATGGCGGTTGAGCAAATATCCGCCTATCCAAATCAGGACGATGACAATCCCGCCGATGACGAGCCAGATCAGGTAGCGGCGCTTGGAGACGCCGAGAAACACCAGAGCCGCTCCCACGTAATAGGGAATGCCACCCACCGCCGATGTCCAGAAGTAATCCCATGTACGGACCGACTTCATGACGCCGGCGGTATAATTGACGACGATGAATGGCAGCGGAACCACGCGCGCCAACAACAGGCCGAGCGGCCCGCCGCGGCCAATCCACTCATTCACCTGCTGAAACCGCTCCTCGGTGATGAAGCGGCGCAGCATCTTTCCCCCGTAACGGCGGGCCAGCCAAAACGTCGTCATGGCTCCCAGCATGGAGCCCGCCCAACTGTACAGGCTACCCAGCCACGGTCCGAAGATTTTCATTAAGATGACGATGAGAAACTCCGAGGGCACCGGAATGATACAAAAGATGGTCATCAGGATGATCCCGATGACGCTGGCAAGCGGACCAGAGGCGATGATCAGCCTGGACAGCCTATCCGATTGGTCGTAGTGAAAAAACGCCACAACGCAGGCCACACCTACCGCAAACAAGACAACCGTCACCGCAATTTCGCGTAACCCGACTACCTTGGGCCGGGGTACAGCCAAATGACGCCCATCCGCGGCCCCAGAACCCCCAGACTGGCGGCCAGCTGTTGCTGTCCATGCCTCGGCGCGCCCACGGCCGACTTTCTGCGATTGGGCGCTACCACCTTCGTTTGACGCGGCCTTCCCGGTCGTGATGGGACACCTCCCCACGAACACCCAAATCCCCTAATATAAGATAGCATAACCGAAACAGCCGCGTTTCAGGAATTCCTGACCCCAGAACCCATGTCCGCAGCCAATCTTCCTCGCCCCTTCGACAAAGTTCTCAACCATAACATACAGAACTATGCTATGATGGACCCTGCATCCAAACAAATCCCGATACGCAAGGAGGTTGAAGCATGCCGGCGGCAGTCGAAATCCGGGAATTGACCAAGACCCTCGGCCGCAGGCCTGTGGTGGACCACCTCTCGCTGGACATCCAACCCGGCGAAGTGTTTGGTCTGCTGGGCCCCAACGGGGCGGGCAAGACCACGACCATCCGCATGATGGTGGGACTCATCTCTATCACCCACGGACATGTGCGCATCCACGGCCACGATATTCGCACCGAGTTTGAAGAGGCAATCCGCCACGTCGGCGCAATAGTAGAAAATCCTGAAATGTACAAATTCCTGTCCGGCTACGACAACCTGCGTTTGTACGCGCGCATGCACAAAGGGATAGGCAAGGACAGGATTGACGAGATTGTACGTTTTGTCGGATTGGAATCGGCCATACACAAAAAGGTGAAGACCTACTCGCTCGGCATGCGTCAACGTCTCGGTCTGGCGCAAGCGTTGCTGCACAACCCGTCTGTCCTCATCCTCGATGAACCCACCAACGGGCTCGATCCGGCCGGTATCCGCGAACTGCGTGATCACCTTCGCCACCTGGCCGAGGATCAAGGGGTGGCCGTTATCGTGTCCAGCCACTTATTGACCGAGATGGAACTGATGTGCGACCGCGTCGCCATCATCCAGAACGGCCGCTTGGTGCAGGTGCAGACGGTGCGGGAGCAGGCCCATCAGGAGGCCCAGTTGGTGGAGTTTGAGGTGGATGCGGCCGACATCGCCAGACAGGTGTTGGCGGATTGTGGGCAGACCGAAGTCGAGGTGAGCGGGCAAACGCTGCGTCTTGCCGCCGCGCGCGACGATATCCCGGAGATCAACCGCCGGTTGGTCGAGCACGGTGTCGCGGTGTACGCCATCCAGAGTCGGACCAAGAGCCTGGAGGACCAATTCCTCGAAGTGACAGGAGGTGGGCAGCATGCTGCAGCTCATTCACAATGAAAACGTGAAAATCTACCGCCGGCTGCGCACCTGGATTTTCGGCGCCCTCCTGTTGCTCGCGGTCATCGCGATGGCTGCGCTGACCGACAAGGCGTCCCACTCGCAAGCCACGCATACGAGCTGGCGGCAGGAGTTGAAACAGGAGAACCAGCAATTGCAGCAGACCCTCGACCGTTCCGGGGACAAGCTCCCAGCCAGCACCAGAACCCAATTGCAGACTCAGATCAACGAAAACCAGTACCGGCTCGACCACGACATCCCTCCGGCCAAGAACTCGGCCTGGGATTTCACCAATAGCGCCGCTTCGTTGATGGTGCTGGTCACCTTGTTCGCCGCGGTCGTGGCGGCGGACATCATCGCCAGCGAATTCTCGTCCGGGGCTATCAAACTGCTGCTCATCCGGCCGGTTCGTCGCAGCAAAATCCTCATGGCCAAGTACGCCGCCAGTCTCTTGTTCGCACTCGCCTTGATTGTGGAACTGGCCGTCGCCGCATGGCTGGTCGGCGGCATCGTGTTTGGCTTTGATGGCTTTGCCACCCCGTACCTGTACGCGGACACGTCCGGCCACATTCATCAGATGCCGATGTTCGCGCATGTCCTTTCGACCTACGGGCTCAAGTGCGTGAACCTGCTGATGATTGTCACCATTTCGTTCATGATTTCCGTCCTGTTGCGCAGCAGCAGCTTGGCCATTGCCATCTCGCTCCTGCTCCTGTTCGTCGGCAGTACGCTGGTGGAAGTTCTGAGCAACCACACCTGGGTCAAATTCATTCTCTTTGCCAACACCGACCTCACCCAGTACATGGAAGGGACACCGGTGGTGAAGGGGATGACTCTGACCTTCTCCATCATCGTGCTGGCGGTGTACTTTGTCATCTTCCATGTGGTTTCATGGTTGACCTTCACCCGCCGCGACGTATCCGGAAACGGGTGATGCCTGCCGCACAAGCGGATGCCAGCCGCTAAGCCGCGCGCGCCTTGATGTCGGCGGTGCGGCTTGGCGCAGCATCCACCAAGCGCTGAACCACTGAGTTAGTTCCGATCTCCCACCGCCCCACGGTGACATTCGTATTGGATGGCTTATGAATCCGGCGCCCAGGCCTGCCTACTCGCGGTCCTCGTCGACCATCCGCCGTGTGGTCGATCCGCCCAGCCACGCCACAATCAGTCCGACAATGGCCCACACCACAATCATGGTCACAAGGGAAATGAAGTGGGTGGTCGTCGAGTTGGCCAAGGCCACCGCTTTCTCGATAGCATCCTGAGACAATTGCCCATGGGAACTCTTCTGCAACTGCTCCGCCGTTACATGGGTGAAAAAACCGGCCAAGCCGCGAAACACCCCATACACCGCCCCCACCCACGCGCCTGTCCACACCGGCCGCCAGGCGTGCTGTTTCGCCAGTCGCCCCGCCCAAAACAGCAGCACAAGCAGGAGGATGTTGATGATCCAAGCCGCCACCGTCACCACACCGCCGCGGTTGCCCAATCCCGCCTGCACCAGCAAACCCGCAATCCCCAGCACCGCCGCCGCTACCGCCAATGCTCCCCGTGATTGGATGCGCAATGCATACCCTGCCTTCCATTTCTATCGTTGTTTGCAGTATAACATGAAAGCACGGGAATCAACCGAATTTAATGGACGGTCCATCCACTCGACTCGCCGGCGATATGGGGTTACAAAAACTTGCGCTGCACCCGCCTACCGTCGTAACTGAACAGGACCGCCCGGTCGTCCACCACCGTCTCCAGGTGGCAGCCGCGTCCCCACAGCCGGTGCACGTACGGCAGCGTCTTCTCGACGTGCTTGAGGTCCAGTTCCACCCCTTCATAACCGTGCTTCAGGTACAACTCACCGTTGTTGTGGTAATCCCCGTCCGCCACCCAAATCACCGGAATGCCGCCATTGACCCGCGAGGCGCAGAGGTGATCGCGCACCTTTTCCCAATCGGTCTCCACAACCTTCCATTCATTTCCTATCTTCTGGTACAGGTACAGATCCAGGTCTTCAATCAGTTCCTTGGTCAAGTAGTTGCGCAGGAAAGAAACGTCCGTCTCCGTCTCGCGCACCTCAAACATTTTGTCCCGACCCTGGCCCGGTTCCCGACCAAACCGTTCCCGCTCCTCCTCTGTAGGGTCATTCCAACGCTTCTCAATATCCTCCCAGATGGCCAGTCCCAGTTGATACGGGTTGATGGTGGTGCGCGAAGGAAGCACGACACCGGCGTGCATCTGCGCGAAATCGACGGCCTCCGCGTCCGTCAAATCCATCTCGCGCATGATGCGCAGGTGCCAATAGGTCGCCCAGCCCTCGTTCATGATCTTGGTTTCCAGCTGCGGCCAAAAGTACAGCATCTCTTCCCGGAGCAGGGAGAGGATATCCCGTTCCCACTCCTCGAGCACCCGGCTGTAGTCGATGAGGAACAGCATCAGGTCACGTTCCGGGACCAGCATCCGTTGCGCTGAGCGTCGGGCATAAGCGTCCGCCCCCGCCTCGTCGCCCCCATGTTTCGCTTGCCCATCCGTCCCGTTCCATCCGTTCTCCTCGCCAATCTGCCACAAATCGTCGTAAGGTCCCGTGCGCGGGCGCGCCCGCTGCCACTTGTCCTCGCACAGGCGTCGCATCCGCTCGCGCCGCACCGTATCCGCGTGCCACGAGGCGTCCACATGCTGCTGCAGGGCGATACCGGCGTCCAACACCTGTTCCACCCGCTGCCGCCCGTACTCCAGCTCGTACCGGCGCACCCGCTCCGCGTTCGCCGCCATCCTCTCCACCATGTCCCGCGAGGTTTGGGCAAAGGCGATATTGTTCTTAAAGAAATCGGAGTGGCCGAGCACGTGCGCACAGACCGTCTTGTTCTGCAGCAGCGTGTTTCCGTCCAGCAAAAACGCGTACGACGGGTTCGAATTGATGACCAGCTCGTAGATGCGGCTGAGGCCGAAATCGTACTCAAGCTTGAGGCGATGGAACGCCTTCCCGAAACTCCAGTGGCTGAACCGTGTCGGCATGCCGTACGCGCCGAACGTATAGATGACATCGGACGGGCA
Source organism: Alicyclobacillus shizuokensis NBRC 103103 (assembly GCF_001552255.1). Taxonomy (GTDB): domain Bacteria; phylum Bacillota; class Bacilli; order Alicyclobacillales; family Alicyclobacillaceae; genus Alicyclobacillus_G; species Alicyclobacillus_G shizuokensis. Next base: position 3,334 of record NZ_BCQV01000021.1, on the reverse strand, counting down.
CACCTCGTACCGCATCGGAAAGTAATCGAGGCCGAACCCGTCCGCAATCTCCATGATCCACTCTATCGAGCGCTCCAGTTCCTTCAGCTCCGCGTCGTTCATCCAAGCCCCTCCCCATCGCCGTCACGCCGGCCGCGAGGTGTCGTCGCGGACGCTGAAAAACGCCTTCAGGGCTTGGTAGATTCCAGCCTTCTCGCGGATCACGACGGTCCGGAAATACGGGTGATTGATCTTCCCGAAGGCGTTCATCAGAGTGGACCCGCGACCGTACTGATTGACTTCCGCGTAGCCAAACATTTGCGATTGTTCGCACAGTTTTTCCACCAGCCGCACACACCGCTCATTGTCCGAAGTCAGATTATCCCCGTCCGAGAAGTGTATCGGGTAGATGTTGTACCGCTGCGGCGGATACTCTTTCTCGATGAGCGTCAACGCGTACTCGTAAGCCGATGAGCAGATGGTGCCGCCGCTCTCCCCGCGGGTGAAGAAGTGCTCCTCGCTGACCTCGCGCGCCTCCGTGTGGTGGGCGATATAGCGGATTTGCACCGTCTCGTACTTGGTCCGCAAAAACCTCGTCATCCAGAAGAAAAATGTGCGCGCGCAGTACTTCTCGAACAGCCCCATACTGCCTGACGTGTCCATCATGGCGAGCACCACAGCTTGGGAATCAGGCTCCTCCACGTCCTCCCAGGTCTTGTAGCGCAAGTCGTCCGGGCGTATCCGCCAGTTTAGTCCATCCTGGCGAGCGGATTCCCGCTGGCTGCGACGAAGCGATTCCAGCAGCGTGCGCTTCTTGTCGATATTGCTGGCCAGGCCGGTTTTTCGCACATCGCGGAAGTCGATGTCGCGCGCCACCACGTCATCCGGCGACTTGGGCTTGAGGTTGGGCAGGGTCAACTCGGAAAACAGCTCCGCTTCGATGTCCTCCAGCGCCACCTCCGCCTCCACATAATCCACGCCGGGCAGGTTGCCGGCTCCCTGCCCCTGTCCGGGCTGCGGCGGCCCATCGGAGGCAATCACGTCACCCACCTGGGAGTCCCCCTTGCCCGTGCCGGCCTGCTTGCTCTTGTTGAAGTTGTAGCGAAACCGGTATTCCTCCAGGGAACGGATTGGAATCCGGACAATCTGCCGCCCATCGCTCATGATGATGCCTTCGTCGCTGATAAGGTCTGCCAGATTCTCCTTGATGGCCTGCTTGACCTTTTCTCGATGCCGTTCCTGGTCCTGGTACCCTTTTCGGTGCAGGGACCAGTCTTCCTTGCTGAGGGTGAACTGCGAGGCCGCCATCACGCTCCCTCCTCTCACACCAGGGTGCTCGAAAACCGCTCATCGGTTGAGCAGGCTGCCGGTGTAGCGCAAAAGCTCGTTCGCGCAGACCGCGCAGTAGCCGTGTTCATCAATCAACCGGGCCACGACCTCGTTGACCTTCTTCAGCTGCGATTCATCCGGGGTCTTGGTCGATGTCGTGATCTTCACAATGTCCTTCAAATCAGCAAACAACTTCTTCTCTATCGCCTCGCGCAGCCGTTCATGCGAGCGGTAGTCGAACTTCTTGCCACGCCGCGCGTAGGTCGAAATGCGAATGAGGATCTCCTCGCGAAAGCTGCGCTTCGCGTTCTCGGAGATGCCAATCTGCTCTTCAATCGAACGCATCAACTTCTCGTCCGGGTCCATCTCCTCGCCGGTCAACGGGTCCTTGATCTTCTGCCAACTGCAGTACGCCTCGACATTGTCCAGGTAGTTCTCCAGCAGGGTTTTGGCCGATTCCTCAAAGGAGTAGACGAACGCCTTCTGCACCTCGGTCTTCGCCATCTCGTCATACTCCTTGCGGGCCGTCGCAATGAAATTGAGCAAGCGCTGTTTATCCTCTTTCGAAATCGACGCGTGTTGATCCAGCCCGTCCTTAATGGCCCGCAGCACGTCCAAGGCGTTGATGCAGGTGGTGTCCTGGCGGACCAGGGCGGTCGAGATGCGGTTGATGATGTAACGCGGGTCCAGCCCGAACATGCCCTCGTCCGGGAACTCTTCCTTGAGCTCCTTCACATCCGCGTCCTTGATGCCCTCCACAACTTGGCCGTTGTACACATACAGCTTCTTCAGCAGATCGATGCCCTGCTTCTTGGACTCGCGCAGGCGGGTCAAGATCGAAAAGATGGCCGCCGTGCGCAGAGCGTGCGGGGCAATGTGAATGCCTCGCAAATCGCTTTGCTTGACCAGCTTCTCGTAGATCTTGACCTCGTCGTCCACTCGCAGGTTGTACGGGATGGGCATGACAATCATGCGCGACTGCAGCGCTTCGTTCTTCTTGTTGGCGATGAACGCCCGGTATTCCGCCTCGTTAGTGTGGGCGACAATCATCTCGTCCGCGGATATCAGAGCAAACCGACCAGCCTTGAAGTTGCCTTCTTGGGTCAGACTCAGCAAATGCCACAGGAACTTCTCGTCGCACTTGAGCATCTCTTGAAACTCCATCAGCCCGCGGTTTGCCTTGTTCAATTCGCCGTCAAAACGGTATGCGCGCGGATCGGATTCCGATCCGTACTCCGTGATGGTGGAAAAGTCGATGCTGCCGGTCAGGTCCGCGATATCCTGGGACTTGGGGTCAGACGGGCTGAAGGTGCCGATGCCCACGCGCTTGGTTTCCGACAGAATGACGCGCTCCACGGGTACCTTCTCGATGTCCCCGCCAAAGTCCAGTTCCAAGCGCAGCTGGCAGGCAGGGCAGAGGTTGCCCTCAATGCGGACACCGTACTCGGCCGCAAACTCATCGCGCAGCGCCTCCGGAATCAGATGCAACGGCTCTTCGTGCATCGGGCAGCCTTTTATGCCGTACAGGACGCCCTGCGGGGTGCGGCTGTACCGCTCCAGGCCGCGCTTGAGCATGGCGACAATGGTGGATTTTCCGCCGCTGACCGGTCCCATGAGCAACAGGATGCGCTTGCGCACCTCGAGCCTACGGGCCGCAGCGTGAAAATACTCCTCAACCAACCGCTCTATCGTGGCGTCCAGGCCGAACAGTTCGCGTTCAAAAAACCGATAGTGGCGGCGTCCGTCCGCGTCGGTCTCAATGCCGGCGTCCGCAATCATATCGTAAATCCGGTTATGGGCCGTCTTCGCCACGTCGGGGTTTTGGCGGACAATCTCCAGGTAATCAAGAAAGGTTCCTTCCCAGCGCAACTCCTCTTCTTCGGCCCGATACGCATTGAGACGAGAGAGAAAGCTCATGACGTCATCCCCCTTTTGTCCGGGCCCGAGCCCTCGTGGTTCATCGCCTCGAGTAACGAGACCTGCTCGCCAACACTGTCCCAGTATCCGAGGATACGCGCCGTATTTA